>DKUO01000014.1 GCA_002490705.1 Lachnospiraceae bacterium UBA7202 | reverse complement strand
TGGGGTCACTTCATATTATCTATAGAAGGTTTCTTTATTCTGTTTCCGCCTTCTCAATCTGGGCAATCGCCGACTTCTGCATAGGGATACGGCAGTTTTTGTTGCTGCCAAACTCAACAATAACCGTGTCGTCAGTGATATCAATCACAATTCCGTAGAAGCCGCTGCTGGTCAATACACAGTCACCGACAGCCATCTCTGCCAGCATCGCCGCCATCCGCTTCTGCTCTTTCTTCTGGGGCCGAATCATAATAAAATACATGAACGCCACAATAATGACAATATAAATAACCATAATCAATCCGCCGCCCGTAGCAGCCGCCGCATCAGCCGTTAACAATAATCCCATTTTATTTCCTCCATTATCCTTAATTCAATAGAACACTAATGCCTATCATACACAAAAAAGGCAGGAAAAACAAGCCCCTTCCCAAAATTTTCAGTCGTTCATCCCATTTTGCATTCCATCAAGCTTCTGTTTCTTATAGGAAGCAAACCGTTCTTCATCCAGCGCGTCCCTGATCTCCTCCATCATCTTATTATAGAAGTAAAGGTTATGCAAGACGCACAGACGCATTCCCAGCATCTCCTTTGCTTTCAACAGATGTCTGATATAGGCGCGGGAATACCTCCTGCACGCGGGACACTGACACCCTTCCTCAATGGGCCGCCCATCCAGCTCATACTTTGCGTTAAAAAGGTTGATTTTTCCGTGGTTGGTATAAAGATGGCCGTGCCGCCCGTTTCTGGACGGATACACGCAGTCAAAAAAATCAACGCCCCGCTCCACTGCCTCCAAAATATTCGCCGGTGTCCCTACTCCCATCAAATAAGTAGGTTTATCAACCGGCAGATACGGAATCGTCTCCTCAATCACATGATACATCTGTTCATGGCTCTCTCCCACCGCAAGGCCCCCCAGCGCATATCCGTCACAGGAAAGCTCTGAAATCCGCTTTGCGTGGTCAATACGGATATCGTCAAAAACCGCCCCCTGATTGATCCCGAATAACAGTTGCTCTTTATTTATGGTCTCTTCCAACCCGTTCAGCCGCGCCATTTCCTGTTTACAGCGGACAAGCCATCTGCTTGTGCGGGCCACAGAGGCCTCCACATACGCTCTCTCCGCAGTGCTCGGCGGGCATTCGTCAAAGGCCATGGCGATGGTGGAAGCTAAATTGGACTGAATCTGCATACTTTCTTCCGGCCCCATAAATATTTTCCGCCCGTCTATATGGGAGTGAAAATACACCCCCTCCTCCTTGATCCTGCGAAGCCCTGCCAGCGAAAACACCTGAAATCCGCCGGAGTCTGTCAGAATCGGCTTGTCCCATGACATAAATTTGTGTAAACCGCCCAGCTGCTTTACCACCTGATCGCCCGGCCGCACATGCAGATGATAGGTATTGGACAATTCCACCTGCGTTCCGATTCCTTCCAGATCTTCCGTAGATACAGCACCTTTGATGGCCGCCACCGTCCCTACATTCATAAAGACAGGGGTCTGTATCGTGCCGTGTACGGTGGTAAACACGGCGCGCTTAGCCCTGCCTTCTCTTTTCAAAACCTGATACATAATGTCCTCTTTCCAAATACGATAACTACAGATATTTATCCCAAAACTCTTCCAGACAGAGATTCTCTTCTTTCATGACAGCCGCCGCTTCCCTGCCCACATAACGAAAATGCCAAGGCTCGTACTCAATGCTCGTAATGTACTCCTTCCCCTCCGGGTAACGCAGGACAAAGCCAAATTCACTGCTGTGCTCAGCCAGCCACTTGCCCCCCTCCGTATCGGCAAATCCCTGCTCCAGCTTACAATAGGAATCCGATGTAATATCCAGCGCAAGGCCCACTTCATGTTCGCTGCATCCCGGAACCGTAATCACTCTGGAGGTGGCCTTGTACGCTTCCATATAAGACAACCCCTGCTTCATATAGGATTTGATTCTGTCATTGAAATTATCTTCCTGATGATCGGAAGTCCGGTAGGGAGACCTGACTACAAGATTTACTCCGTCCGCCTTGGCTGCCTGCATCATAAGAAGCAGATCTTCGATCACGCGTTCATCGCATCGCATTCCCGGAGTAAAGGTTCCCAGCTTAAAGTCATACTCATCCGGAATCGGATGCTGTTTATTGATCAGCGTAAGTCTCCAATCGGAAGAATCAAACGTCAACTCATCCACACTCACCACCGGCTCCTTATTCGCGTAGTCCGCATGTTCCCCGATTCCCTGATGATCGTGGCTCTCTAAGAGATCATCCAAGGTGTAGGTCTCTACTCCTTCTCCCTCCTGTTCCGCCGCACTCGCATCTTCCTCCAAAATCACCGCATCAGACATCGTAACCGGATCGACCTCTGCCAGAGAAACGTCCGAAGTCTCAACAACCGCACTGTAAGTCTCCTGTGCGCCCGCAAATCCGGTACGTTCTGCAAACACGGCGAAGGAAAAACTACAGCTGCTCACAGAGAAAACCAATACAAACACCATACTGGCATAGCGTTTCCCGTTGGTTGCAAAATGTCTCCCGATATAATAAAAGAGAAGAGACACTGCCATTGCCGCCAAACAAGGATACTTCATCCATTTATGTCTTTTGGCAGTCCCCATGTAATATGAAATTATGCTTTTCCGAAATGTCTTATCCATCCCAACCCCAGATTTAGAAACAATTATGATTTCTGCTTTATATCATAACATATAAAATTTATTTGTACACCCTTTTTTTATGTAAATCTGTCAATTTTTCGCATATTTTTTATTTTTTCCCCTTTTGATTTGATTTTTTAAATTTCCCCATCTTCTTTTTTACCTCTTTTTCTTCCTTTTCCCGACAACCTTTTTCCCTTCGCGGCTCTTGCATTTTAAACAGAATATGATATGCTGTGTACAGGGAAAATCGCATGTATTCCTGTACTTTTTAGATCATTGATGATATTACGTCCATTTTTACATCGTTCCCTCTGCTCTGCTGTATTTAATTGTACATTTTATATTGCAGATGCAATTTAATTTTTGCAGGATATCCTGCATGTTTTTTTCAGAAAACTTCACACAGTTCAGGAAAGGATCAGAAAATGGCAGGTTCAACACTGGGAATTATCTATCGAATTACCACTTGGGGTGAATCACACGGCCCCGGATTGGGGGTCGTCGTGGACGGTTGTCCCGCAGGACTCCCCCTCAGCACAAACGATATTCAGACATATTTGGACAGGCGAAAACCCGGGCAAAGCCGCATGGCTACCCCCCGCAAGGAGGCCGACGCCGTAGAAATTTTATCCGGTGTATTTGAGGGAAAAACCACCGGCGCCCCTATTTCCCTGCTCGTCCGGAACACCTCACAGCGCTCCGGGGATTACAGCGAAATAGCGGCCTGTTACCGTCCCGGCCACGCCGATTATACCTTTGACCAAAAGTACGGATTCCGCGATTATCGGGGCGGAGGGCGCTCCTCCGGGCGTGAAACCATCGGACGCGTGGCGGCAGGCGCCATAGCCGCAAAGGCTCTGTCTGAGTTTGGCATACGCCTCACCGCTTACACCAAGTCCATCGGCCCTGTGAGTATCAATCCGAACGCATTCGACAGGGAAGCGATTCTGGAAACCCCCACCTCCATGCCGGACCGGGAAGCCTCGGCCCGGGCGGAAAAGTATCTGGAAGACTGTATGCGAAACTACGATTCCTCCGGCGGCGTAATCGAATGCGTGATTGACGGCGTTCCTGCCGGCCTGGGTGATCCGGTCTTTGAGAAGCTGGACGCCAATCTAGCTAAGGCAATTATGTCCATCGGCGCTGTCAAGGCGGTAGAAATCGGGGATGGCACCGAAGTATCGACCCGCCGGGGCTCCGAAAACAACGACGCTTTCCGCATGGAAAACGGGCAGATTATCAAGGCAACCAACCATGCAGGCGGTATTCTCGGCGGCATCAGCGACGGATCCCCCATCCTTCTGCGCGCCTATGTAAAGCCCACGCCCTCCATCTTTTCTCCGCAAAATACCGTAAACAGGGACGGAGAAGAAATCAGTATCTCCATCAAGGGCCGGCACGACCCTGTCATCGTCCCGAGAGCGGTGGTAGTCGTGGAATCTATGGCAGCGATTACGGTTTTGGATGCGCTTCTGGTAAATGCAGGGGCAAAAATGGAGCATCTGAAAGCGATCTACAAAAATTAAATCTCAGAGAAAAACGATACATATTTTAAAACACGAATTAATTTTTTCCATTTTTTAATATTTTATCCATTTTCAAACAAAGGACTCTCCGAATTAAGTTAACCAATTCGGAGAGTCTCTCTCTGTCGCAATATCATACAATAACGTTTATCATTTTCATGTTATCACCCGTTATTGCCTCTTACGAAAATTTCCGCCGTACATTCCATAACGGGAGCTTCCTTTATAATTTCACCTACACTGTCCACTGTAATCGTTCCCGATTTGGGATTTTTTATAGATAACACATGTCCTTTTACATCCGCCTCCACCTCCGAATACTCGAATGAGAGGTCCGTATCCTCCATGGTACAGTTGATAAGCTTCAGGTTTTTACAGTAACAAAGCGGCTGGGTCCCGATGATTTTACAGTCAATCAAAGTCAATCCATCGGAAAACCACGCCAGATATTCTCCCTTCACCACAGAATTTCTCACCGTCACGTTCTCGCTGTGCCAAAACGCATCCTTCGTGTCCAGCACGCAGTCTGTAATTTCCAGATTTTTCATATACTGGAAGGAATATTTTCCCTTCATCTTCACCCGCTTCAGTTTCACATCCCTGCTGTCAAAAAAGAGGTATTCCGATTCGATCTCCGAATCCGTCAGCGTGATCCCCTTCGACTTCCAACCGAATTCCTGCGACACAATACGACAGTTCTCCAGCATGATATCCTCGCACTCTCTGACCGCCTTGATACCGCCCAGAGATGAATTTCGTATCACGCCGTCAGAAGCGTACCAGATGGCTGCCCGCGTCAGCTCATCCATGGACGAGCTTTCCATCGTAAACTTTTTTACATGCCACAACGGATAGCGCAGGGAAAAACGGCAATCCTTTAAGCGCACATTCCTTGACTCTTTCAGCGCCGACTCCCCGTCTGCCGGTCCGGCAAAAACGCACTCCACCACATCTGCATCCTGCAAATGATATAACGCCCGTTCTTCATCAAATTGGCTCTTCGCAATCGTTGTTCCCATGAGATCCTCCTATCTGTTTTCTGCTCACTCGAAAGAATCGGCATCCACTCCTCATTTCATTCACACAAGTAACTGCTGATACAGTACAGCGTCTCTCCGTTATATTCTACTCTCGACCATCCATAGTCCTCATTGATCCCCGTTCTGGTCACATATTCCCCGTTGTGCAGGGTAGCCACCACCACAGCGTCCGGGTTGGTCACACTGGGAAGCTTACGCAGATTCACCTCAATCTTCGCCGTCATCTGCTCATTTCTCTCCGCAAAGCGGGTCCTTAATCCGTCACCGCTTCCGGCGCCCTCCTGAACCTCCTGTTTCGGCGCTTGAAAGTTCAAATCAGTGGTCAGGAAACTGCTGACAGCGTAAACCGTCTGGTCGTTATAGAGAAGCCTTGACCAGCCGCTGTCGCTCACGCCCGTTCTCTTTAAGGTCTCCCCGTTTTTCAGGGTGTACACCACCGTGCTGTCATTCCCCTGACTGGGGATATTGCGCAGATTGGTGGCGTCCTTTGCCGTCACTTCCTCGTCTACCTGGGTAAAGGGCATCAACGCCTCCACGTCCGCTTTGGCCTCCTCCGGGGTCTCTTCACTCAACGCGCCCGCCGTACCCTCGTAGCCGAAATAAGCGATGTTCACATCCACCGGCTGGCTGATGCCGGCAACCGTACCCCGGTTGGTATACTGCCACATGGCATGTGTCCCCTGATAGGATGATTTTTCCGTCTGAGGATAAGGCGCCGAAGGGTATTGTGACACCCAGATCCGATAGGTCTTCTCAATCCGTGAAGTTTCCCATTTTGCATCGCCCGCCATCTCATTCATGGACGAGTAAAACATGGGCGTATAGCCTCTCTCATAGATTCTGTTCAAAAAAGCGATGGCGATATCCGTCCGTTTCGCAGCAGAAAGTCCGTATAAGGCACTGTCCGCCCGTTCAAATCCCTCACAGTCAAAGGCCACCGGATAGGTAATCTGGTATTGGGATATGTAGTCAGCGGTCCAATCCGCCTCCTCCACAGCCTCCGCTTCGCTTGCGGCGGTGGAAAAGAAGTACGCCCCGACTTTGATACCGTTTTTCTGAGCTTCCTGCATATTATATCTGGCGTTGCTGTCCGCAACGATCTCCCGGCTGCCGTCCATGCGGTATCCTACGCGCACCATGGCAAACTCGACGCCTGAAGCGGCCACCTGCGCCCAGTCAATCGTGCCCTGATATCTGGCCACATCAATACCGAAAGTGATCTCCTCCGTCTCAGCCACCGCGCCGGAGGAGAGAAGCTTGCTCACATCCACCTCTGTACCTTGTTCCGTACTCATGGTTTCCGTCTCCGGGTCGGTCTGCGCCGCATCGGCCTCCTCTTCGCTGTCCTGCTTCTGTGCCAAATCTGTCGGGGATTCTTCCGCCGCCTCTTTCGGCTGCTCGGTTTCCTCTTCTCCCAAAGTTTCCTCTGTATCCTGTTCCTCCGTGTCGGAAATTTCCTGTATCTCGAGAGTTTCTTCCATAACAGGCGTTTTTTCTTCCTTAGCTCCGCGAAAAAGAAGTACCGCCGCCACAACGACTATCACCGCCACAATACCGATCACTGCCAGAGCCACTCTAATTAAGCTAGAAGTTTTCCAAAAGTTCCAGATAAAATTCATAATAATCCTTTCTGTTCTCCTTCATAAACTGGATGGCAGACTTGGGATGCTGGTTGAGAATGCCTGTCAGCAGATAGGGCACATCATATCCCCATGTCACACCGGATTCCCGAAGCGGCACAATCTGCTCCTCGATAAAGTGCAGAATTGGATTGATGTTATATTTGGGGTTCTTTAAGAAGCCCAAAAGCAGTTCGCTGGGACAATTACCGCAGCCGCGCCCCATACCGCTCACCGTAGCATCCAAATAACTCACACCCATAATGACAACCTCGGTGGTGTTCGCGAAGGCAAGCTGTTGGTTATTGTGGGCGTGAATCCCTACCTTTTTGTTGTACTTGTCAGCCACTTCCAGATATTTATCTGCAAGTCTTCTCGCCTGTTCCGGATAGAGGGAGCCGTAACTGTCCACCAGATATATGGTGCCGACGCTGCTTTGTCCGAGCAGATCCAGCGCCGCGTCCAGATCCGTTTCATTTGCCTTGGAAATGGCCATGATGTTGACCGTAGTCTCATAGCCTTTCTTCGTACAGTCCTCGATCATCGCGATTGCCGCCGGAATGGTGTTGATGTAGGTCGCTATCCGCACCAGGTCGACCGGGCTGTCCTTCTTATTGAGAATATCCTTTTTGTAATCGCACCGGCCCACATCCGCCATAACGCCGATTTTCATATCCGTCTTGTTATCGCCCACAACAGCGCGGATATCTTTGTCATCACAAAATTTCCACTTGCCGAACTTGTTTGCGTCAAACATTTCTTTGGACGCCTTGTATCCGAACTCCATATAGTCAACGCCTGCCTTGATGTTGGCCTGGTACAGCGCTTTCACAAATTCGTCCGTAAAGTAAAAGTCATTCACCAGACCGCCGTCACGCAGCGTGCAGTCTACGACCTTAATATCCGGCGCGTATGACATTAATGTTCTTCCTTTTGCTCTTTTTTCCATCTTAAATCCCTCTCTGTCTTCCTCTCTATTAAACCATAATTTTTTTGAAGCTCTTCTTTCCTTTTTTTACAATAAACTCTTCCGCCGCAATCTCCTCTCTCGTGTAGGAGGTTTTGATATCGCTTACCTTCTCCCCTTTCACGCAGACGCCGCCCTGTTCCACAGCCCTGCGCGCCTCAGAGCGGGAAGCCGCCAGTCCGCCGGAAACCAGAATGCCGAGAATATCAATTTTACCATCCTTAAAATCTTCGTCCTTTAACGTCACAGACGGCATGTTCTCCGAGCTTGTACCGCCCGCAAAGAGCGCTCGGGAAGCCTCTTTTGCCTTGCCCGCTTCCTCCTCTCCGTGCACGAGGTTGGTCAGCTCATAAGCCAGAATCTCTTTCGCCTCGTTTAACTGGCTGCCCTCCCAGTGATCCATCTCCTCGATCTGCTCCAAAGGAAGGAAGGTGAGCATTCGGAGAAATTTCAGCACATCCGCGTCGTCCACATTCCGCCAGTATTGATAAAACTCGAAGGGAGATGTCTTATCGGGATCCAGCCACACCGCGCCCTTCTGGGTTTTCCCCATCTTCTTTCCTTCCGAGTTCATCAGAAGGGTAATTGTCATGGCATAAGCATCCTTTCCTAGCTTCCTGCGGATCAAATCGGTACCGCCCAGCATATTGCTCCACTGATCATCCCCGCCAAACTGCATGTTACAGCCATATCTTTTGTACAGCTCCAGGAAATCGTAGCTCTGCATAATCATGTAGTTAAACTCAAGGAAGCTTAAGCCTTTTTCCATTCTCTGCTTATAGCACTCCGCCCGCAGCATGTTATTGACGGAGAAGCACGCTCCCACCTCTCTGATAAACTCCACATAATTTAAGTCAAGCAGCCAGTCCGCATTGTTGACCATAAGAGCCTTTCCCTCGGAAAAATCAATGAACCGGCTCATCTGTTTCTTAAAGCATTCACAGTTGTGCGCAATCGTCTCCTTCGTCATCATGGAGCGCATGTCCGTGCGGCCGGAGGGATCTCCGATCATGGCAGTTCCACCGCCGATCAGGGCGATCGGCTTATTACCCGCCTCCTGCAATCGCTTCATCAGGCAAAGCGCCATGAAATGTCCCACATGCAGACTGTCCGCCGTAGGGTCAAACCCGATATAAAAAGTTGCCTTTCCGTTGTTGATCAAATCGCGGATCTGTGCCTCATCCGTCAGCTGGGCGAGAAGCCCTCTCGCCTGTAATTCTTCATAAATTCCCATCGTTTCCACCATTCCTTTCCACAACATAAAACCCCCGTCCTGCTATCAGGACGAGGGTTAAACTCGTGTTACCACCTAATTTCACAGACGGCTCACACCGGCTGTCTCACCGGGTACAGTCATTTAATAACAAGCGCTATGCGTCGTTATCCTCCTGTATGACGATACTCTCCTGCTATAACGTGCATTCCTCCGTCACGGCCTACTAAGAAACCTTCCGTCCTATTCTGCCGTGAAGCTCCGAGATGTATTCATGGAAAAGTTTCCGCGCGCCTCTCATCTGCCGGCTGCTTTCTGTCCGTTCCCTGATCCACTACTTGTTCTCTTCAACGCCTGATCTTATAATCTGTAAAGCTTTACTGCCTTTTAATGTAAACGAAAATATTTTGTTTGTCAACTATTTTTCATGACAATTTACAATCCACATCTTTTTCCTTTTAATGCAGTCCCAAGTCTTCACCTGAAAGCATTGCAATCCCGTTCCTGTCAAGTACCGACGCAAGACCGTCCGTATCCGCCACACGGAAAATCATGCACGCCTGCTCATCCTTCTGGCTAAAAACAGAATACATATACTCCACATCAATTTCCGCAGAAGAAATCACACTGAGCACCTTGCTTAAGCCGCCCGGCGTATCGGGAACCGCCACGCCCACAACCGGCGACATCGTCAGAATAAAACCCTCGTTCAAAAGAATGGTAGAGGCTTTAAACGCGTCATCCACAATCAGACGCAAAACGCCGTAATCGGCTGTCTCCGCAATATTGATCGCCCGCATGTTCACCTGATTTTCTGAGAGAATCCCGGTGATTTCCGCCAGCTGCCCCGCCTTATTTTCCAAAAATACAGAGATCTGATGTATTGTCATTGCTTTTCCCTCCCTTATATTTTCCGATTATCAATCACGCGCACTGCCTTGCCTTCGCTTCTTGTGATAGATTTAGGCGCCACCAGACGAACCTTTGCGTAGATGCCGAGCATCGCCTTGAGGGCAGACACCAGTCCCTTCTCCATTTCCGTGATCTTACCCAGATTATCGGAAAAGTTTTCCGGCGTCATTTCCACCTTCACTTCAATCGTATCGGAATTGTTGACACGATCCACAATAATCTGATAGTTCGCCTGATATCCCTGCTCCAAAAGCACGGTCTCAATCTGGGACGGGAATACGTTGACGCCCTTCACAATCAGCATGTCGTCGCTTCTGCCCATGGGCTTGCTCATCTTTACATGGGTGCGGCCGCAGGAACACTTCTTTCTGGTCAGCACGCAGATATCTCTGGTGCGGTAACGCAGAAGCGGGAACGCCTCCTTGGTGATGGAGGTAAACACCAGCTCTCCCTTACTGCCCTCGGGAAGCACTTCCCCCGTATCCGGGTCAATGATCTCTGCGATAAAGTGATCCTCATTGATATGCATGCCGGTCTGCTCACTGCACTCAAAAGCAACGCCGGGACCGCTGGTCTCCGTGAGCCCGTAAATATCGTACGCCTTGATGCCCAGTTTATTCTGAATATCCTGACGCATCTCCTCACTCCATGCCTCCGCGCCAAAGATACCCGCTTTCAGCTTAATCTTATCCCGCAGCCCGCGCTCATGGATGCTCTCCGCCAAAAAAGCGGCGTAGGAAGGCGTACAGCAGAGAATCGTCGCCTCTAAATCCACCATGAACTGTAACTGTCTGTCCGTGTTGCCGGAAGACATGGGCAGCGTCAGACAGCCAACCTTATGGCTTCCGCCGTTTAACCCCGGGCCTCCCGTAAAAAGTCCATAGCCGTAACAGACATGACAGACATCCTCATTTGTTCCGCCCGCCGCCGTAATGGCGCGTGCACAGCAGTCCTCCCACAAATCAACGTCATGCTGGGTATAAAAAGCAACCACCCTGCGGCCCGTTGTCCCGGAAGTAGACTGGATACGGACACAGTCCTTCAATGGCTTTGCCAAAAGGCCGTAAGGATAGGCCTCCCGCAGATCGTCCTTTGTCAGAAAGGGCAGCTTGTGCAGATCGTCCACACTCTGAATATCCTCAGGTGTAACCCCCTTCTCCTCCATCTTCTTGCGGTAGTAGGGCACATTGTCCCACACATGGCGCACCTGCTTTACCAGGCGCTCATTCTGCCACGCGAGAATCTGTTCCCTGTCCGCAGTCTCAATTTCCTTCTGGTAATACCGTTCCATACCTTCCTCCTCTATTCTGCCCCTTTATGTATTCTCACACCGGCCAAGTTCAAAGGCCTTCTTATTGAGTTCCAAAAATTTCGGCGGCACGCTGTGTTCAATGGCATCCATCCACTCCTCATCCGTGAAATCAAAATGTTTGGCCAGCCTCCCCATCAGCACCAGATTGACCGCCTTGCTGCTTCCCGCTTTCTCCGCCAGAGAAAGCGCATCCAGCACATCCACGTTACCGGCAAGGGCTGAAAGCTTTTCCTCCAGTTTCTCCGGATAAACCGCCGCCCCTGCGATCACGGGCATAGGATTGATCTGCTGGCTGTTCACAATGATCCTGCCGTCCGGCTTCAAATATTCCGTATAGCGGGCCGCCTCCAAAAGTTCAAAAGAAAGGATACAGTCCGCCTGCCCCTTGTCTATGATGGGAGAGCAAACCTTATCTCCCCAGCGCACATAGGTGACGACACTTCCGCCGCGCTGGCTCATGCCGTGCACCTCGCTCACCTTCACATCAAAGCCCTTTGTGAGAAGCAGACGGCCCAAAAGTTTACTGGCAAGCAGCGTCCCCTGTCCGCCCACGCCTACGATCATGATATTTTTTGTTTCCATCTCCACTTTACCTTTCATTTTTATCTACGTCTTGCAAAATATCGTCATTGTCACAGTTCTTCTCACGCTAGCCAAGTGCTCCAAACTTGCAGAGCTGTTCACAGACGCCACAGCCCACACAGAGGGTCGTGTCGATCTTCACCTTGCCGTCCACCATACTGATTGCGGGACATCCTATCTTCATACAAGCCTTACATCCCTTACATTTCTCCGGATCAGAGCAGATGGGGCCGGGATGTTTCACATATTTTAACAGTGCGCAGGGCCGGCGGGAAATAATAACGGAAGGCTCCGCCACCGCCAGTTCCTCCTGAATCGCCGTCTGACAAGCGTCCATATCATAAGGATCTACGACTCTCACTCTCTGAATTCCGACAGCCCGGCACAGGCTCTCCAGATCAATCTTGGTGCAGGGATCTCCTTTCAGGTTATAGCCCGTGGTGGGATTCTGCTGGTGGCCTGTCATACCTGTGATGGAATTATCCAATATAATCACAGTGGAATTGGATTCATTATAGGCAATATTAATCAATCCCGTAACGCCGGAGTGGATAAAGGTGGAATCACCGATCACAGCCACCGTCCTTGCGGCATTCTCCTCGTCCCCCGCCTTCACAAAACCATGCAGTCCCGAAACAGACGCACCCATACAGATTGTGGTGTCTATCGCATTCAGAGGCGCAACCGCCCCCAATGTATAACACCCGATATCTCCGAGCACCGTCAGATTTAATTTCTTAAGCACATAGAAAAGACTTCTGTGGGGGCAGCCCGCACACATCACAGGCGGTCTTGCAGGAATCTCCTCCGAAAGGGCCTCCCCCGTCCTTACCGTCCCTCCGAGCTTCTCCTTCACCAGATTCTGGCCAAGCTCCCCGATCTCGGTAAACAGTTCTTTTCCTGTCACGGCCAGACCCAGATTCTTACAGTGCGTCTCAATAAAAGCGTCCAGCTCCTCCACCACCACCAATTTCTCTACCGTGGAGGCAAAATCCTTTATCTTCTGCACCGGCATGGGCCAGATCATGCCCAGCTTTAAAACAGGATAGGTATCCCCGAAGGCTTCTTTCACATACTGATAGCAGGTGGAAGAAGTGATAATGCCCACCGACTGATCCTGTCCCGGCTCAATCCGGTTGATTTCTGTCTTCTCCGCCCATGCGGTAAGGGCCTTCGTGCGCTCCTCCACGGCCGGATGGCGTTTCTTCGCATTGGCAGGCATCATAATGTACTTGCCGGGGTTCTTCTCATAAGGCTTCTGCGCAGGAAGCACCCTCTCCCCTGTCTCCACCACGCTCTGGGAATGACTGACACGGGTACACATCTTAATGAAAACCGGCGTATCGTACTCTTCGGACAGCTCATAGGCGAGTTTTGCAAAGGCAAGCGCTTCCGCAGAATCCGAAGGCTCTAACATGGGAACCTTGGCCGCCCGAGCATAGTGGCGGGAATCCTGCTCATTCTGGGAGCTGTGCATACCCGCGTCGTCGGCCACACCGATGAGTAATCCGGCGTTCACACCGGTATAGGAAATGGTAAAAAGCGGGTCGGCCGCCACATTTAAGCCCACATGCTTCATGGCGCAAAAGCTCCGCTTTCCGCGCACGGACGCGCCAAACGCCGACTCAAGCGCCACCTTCTCATTGGGCGCCCACTCCGCATAAACCTCGTCATACTTCGCCACACACTCGGTAATCTCCGTGCTGGGCGTTCCCGGATAACTGGACACAAAACTGCATCCCGCCTCATAAAGTCCCCTGGCAACCGCCTCGTTGCCAAGCATTAAAGTTTTCATACAATAAACCACCCTTCTTCTGCTAGTTCTTTTCACTCGGTTCGCCGATGGAATCTTTTACGGAAACCGTTACCTTCCTGTCATAGCAGGAGAACACTTCCTTAAGCTTCTTCTCTCCGGGCGCTTTCGTCACTATGCTCACCACCGGCACAATCACCAGACCTGCCAGCATACAGAACGCGCCGGCATTGATCGGAGACTGCAAATACGCGGGGAATGACGGACGAAAGAAAATATTCAAAAGCATCACGATTGTAGAGAACAGAAAGCTCACCCAGCAGGCCGCCTTCGTCGTCCGCTTCCAATATAAGCCATAGAGGAACGGTGCCAGAAAGGCACCGGCAAGCGCGCCCCAGCTCACACCCATGAGCTGTGCAATAAAGGTAACGTTGGAGCGGTACTGAATCAGTGCAAGCACCACGGAAATCATGATAAACACTACCAGAAGGCCCCGCATCCATTTCACCTGTTTTTTCTCATCCATCTCTTTTATAATATTACCTTTAATAAAGTCCAACGTCAAGGTTGAGCTTGATGCCAATACAAGGGAGGACAGGGTTGACATGGAAGCGGAAAGCACCAAAATCACCACCACCGCAATCAAAATCGTGGGAAGGCCGGAGAGCATCGTGGGCACCACCGAATCGTAGCCATTCGCCGCAATATCAATCCGGTCACTGAACAGACGACCGAAACCGCCCAAGAAATAGCAGCCGCCCGCAACGACAAGCGCAAAGAAGGTAGAAATAATCATCCCTTTATTGATGGCGCTCTCACTCTTAATCGCGTAAAATTTCTGCACCATCTGGGGCAGTCCCCAGGTGCCGAGACTGGTAAGGATCACCACGCCCAACAGTCCCGCCGGGTCCGGCCCGAAGAAGGAGTTGAACACACCGGGCGCAGAGGAAACTGTCTCGTCACTCACCGCAGACAGCTTGTCAAGCGCCGCAAGGAATCCCCCCTGACTGTGTAATACCGCAAAAATAACAGCCGATATTCCAAAAAGCATGATAATGCCCTGAATAAAATCATTGATGGCCGTCGCCATATAGCCGCCTGCTATGACATAAATTCCCGTCAGCACAGCCATGACAATCACGCACACGCTGTAGTCAATATCAAAAGCCATACCAAACAGACGGCTCAATCCGTTGTACAGACTGGCCGTGTAAGGAATCAGGAAAATAAAGATAATCGCAGAAGCCGCCAGTTTCAATGGCTTGCTCTCAAACCGCTCGCCGAAGAACTCCGGCATGGTCGCACTGTTCAAGTGCTGTGTCATAATACGGGTACGGCGTCCCAGCACCGCCCATGCAAGAAGCGAACCGATAAAGGCATTCCCCAATCCTGCCCAGGTAGCCGCAATGCCATATTTCCATCCGAACTGCCCCGCATATCCCACGAAAACCACCGCCGAAAAATAGCTGGTTCCGTAAGCGAAAGCGGTAAGCCATGGGCCCACGTTCCTGCCGCCCAATACGAACCCGTTCACATCCGTTGCATGTTTACGGCAGTAAAGCCCGATTCCGATCATGACGCCGAAAAAAATAACAAGCATAATTATTTTGATAAATAGATCCATTTTGTTCTCTTCCTCAACTTTCTATCCGATTTTCAATTAATTTCTGATCTGTGCTTCCACCAAACTGCCGTGACAATACCTCTCTCTGAGCACCGGCTTTTCTATCTTACCTGTAGGATTCCTGGGCACTTTCTCAAAAATAATCTTTCTGGGCCTCTTGTAACGCGGCAGATCTTTACAAAACGCCATGATCTCCTCCTCCGTACAGCTTTCGCCCTCTTTGATCTCTATGATGGCCGCCGCAATCTCGCCAAGCCTGTTATCCGGCAGGCCGATCACCGCCACATCCTTAATCTTATCGTTGCTCCGCAGGAAATCTTCGATCTGTACCGGGTAAAGATTTTCCCCGCCGGAGATGATCACATCCTTCTTACGGTCCACCAGATAAATGAAGCCGTCTTCATCCATCTTCGCCATATCCCCCGTGTAAAGCCAGCCGTCCTTTAAAACCTCGGCCGTGGCCTCAGGATTCTTATAATAGCAGAGCATGACGCCCGGGCCGTGGACAATCAGCTCTCCCACTTCTCCCTGCGCCACCTCCGTGCCCTGTTCGTCTACGATCTTCGCCTCCCAGTGATATCCCGGTTTCCCAATCGCGCCCACCTTATGTATGTTCTCCACTCCAAGATGCACGCAGCCAGGGCCTATGGATTCGCTCAGGCCATAGTTCGTGTCATATTGATGATGGGGAAAATGCTTTTTCCACCGCTGGATCAGACTCGGCGGAACCGGCTGTGCTCCGATGTGCATCAGCCGCCACTGCTCCAAAAGATAGTGTTCCATATCCACTTTCCCGGAATCAATGGCGTCCAAAAGGTCCTGTGCCCACGGCACCAGAAGCCACACAATCGTACATTTTTCCTCCGTAACCGCCCGCAAAATCCACTCCGGCTTCACGCCTCTTAAAAGCACGGCTTTGCCACCCGTGATCAGGGAACCGAACCAGTGCATTTTCGCTCCCGTGTGATAGAGCGGCGGGATGCACAGAAATACATCCTCCTTTGTCTGTCCGTGATGGTTCTGCTCCGTCTCGCAGGAGGAGCGCAAGGCCCGGTGGTTATGCAGGATCGCCTTCGGGAATCCCGTCGTGCCCGAAGAAAAGTAAATGGCGGCATAATCCTCTTCGCCAAGCGCCACCGGTGGCGCACTGGAAGAGCAAAACCCCATCAGTTTCAGGCAGTCCTCCGTATAATCGGGGCCTCCTTCTCCTGGGAAAAACATCATCCCCACTCCCGGCAGGTCATCCGCGATACTGTCCATCCGCTCAATAAATTCCGGGCCGAAAACCAGCACTTCCACATCCGCCAGTTCCAGACAATACTTAATCTCATCAGCCGAATAGCGGAAATTCATGGGTACAGCCACGCCGCCCGCCTTCAGGATGCCGAAGTAGATCGGCAGCCATTCCAGACAGTTCATCATTAAAATGCCCACCTTCGTCTCCCGCTCCATCCCACGGCTTAAGAGCAGATTGGCAAAACGATTGGCCCGTCTGTCAAAATCAGCCCAGCTCAACTCTCTGCGATAAGGCGCCCCGTTTCCCGCGCTCTCAATCAGACTCGCCTCCCGCCATGTCACTGCGCTGTCGCGCTCCTGGGAGGGGTTTAGTTCCACAAGCGCGGTGTCCGACCCGTAAAGCCGGGCGTTGCGCTCCAAAAACTCTGTGATTACCATTCTTTTTCCTCCTTCTCTTGTATTCTTATTTCGTAACAGCTATTATTTTATATTTCCCCAAATCCCTTAATTGATCACGTAAGCATTTACCGTGGCATGCGCCACATAGGTATCCAGTTCGTCCCGGATATCCACCTCTAAAAGCGCTGTGGTGCGGCCGCTCCTCAAACAGGATGCCTCCGCTATCAGCCGTTTCCCCTTGGCCGGCGCCAGAAAAGTGATGGACGCATTCTGGCTGACCGTATTCCTCTCCTCAAAGCCATTGGCCGCTACCGCACAGGTAAAATCAGCCAGTGTAAACACAGCGCCGCCCATGGGGACATGGTTGGCATTCATATGATGCGGCTCCAATGTCAGGGAACAGACTGCCTTTCCCGGCTCAGCGCTGTCAATCACAATTCCTACAGCCTCCGTAGCAAAACGATCGTTTTTGAACCGATTCCGAATTTCTTCTAACTTTGACATAACCGACCCCTTTCCGTTCTATGAAAAACTATACTCAACACTTTAGCACTTTTACTCGCTAAAGTCAAGCTGATGAAAAAAGCGGTAACAGACTGCTTCCATAGCTGTTACCGCTTTTTCTTCTATCGGTTTACCATCAGTTTCATCATTGCCTGATTCAGCCCGTCCACCGTCAGCTTATACATCGGGAAAAGGCCCTTGACCGCCGTCTCCGCCTCCCGCCATGGCGCATGACCGGGCGCCATCTTCGGATTGAGCCACACGATTTTCTTATAATGCCGTTTCATCAAAAGCAGCCAGTCCATCCCGGAAAGGCCGCCGTTTGGCCCCCTGTAATTGCCTGTGGTAGAGTAGAGCTCCTCCGGCGCCATGGCCGCGTCGCCCACGATGATTACCTTGTAATCGCTGTCCAGATTGCGGAACATCCACTCCGTCTCAATCCACTCGCCGTTTTCGCACTCCGGCGTCTTGTAAAGATGGGAGTAAATACAGTTATGGAAAAAGTAAGTCTTCACATCCTTGTAATGGTTCGACTTGTGGACGGACTGAAACAGCTCGCTAAGCAGCGTGGTATAGGGAATCATGGTGCCGCCAGAATCCATCAAAAGGAGGAGCTTTACCGCGTTTTTGCGGGGCTTTTCCATCACGATCTGTAGGCAGCCGCCGTTGTTGCAGGTGGCGTCTATCGTCCCGTTGATATCCAGTTCTGTCTCCGGGATATCTAACTTCGTGGAAAACTGCCGCAGCTTTCTGAGCGCCATCTGGAACTGCCTGTTATCCAGCACCTTATCGTTTCTGAAATCCCGGTATTTTCTGGCTCCCACCACCTGAAAAGCGGACTGATAGCCGGTACTGCCGCCCACGCGGATGCCGCCCATGTTACCGCCCATATTGCCGAAGGAGGTCTTCCCCATGGTGCCGATCCAGAAGCTGCCGCCGTTGTGCTCCTCGTCCTGATCCCGCAGCCTGTCCTTGAACTTATTTTCGATATCGTCCTTGTCCATGGTGACCACTTCCTGGTTCATCTCATGGCGCATCTCCTCGAACACATCCTGCATCTCCGGCTTATCCAGCCAGCGGAGCATATTCTTGCTCACCTCGTTCTCCGACTGAATCCCTTTAAACACCTCGTCAAAGGCCATGTCAAACTTATCGAATTCGGTCTCCGATTTCACCAGAATCATCCGCGCCAGATAATAAAATTCCGTCAGGCTGCTGTGGCAGAGTCCCTGCTGTAAGGCGTCCTGCAAGGTCAGCCACTCGCTTAAGGACACCTCAAGCCCCTTATCTTTCAGTGTATAGAAAAATTTACTGAACATACGATTCCCTCATCAATCTGTCCTGTTCTTTACCGTCTCCAAATCTTCGTCCTTCTTGACCACCACCCCGATAAAGGGAAGTTCCTCCCGCAGTTTGTCCGTGGGAATGCCGCCGATCTGCAGCGCGTTGATCCAGTCGATCAATTCCGAGGTGCTGGGCTTCTTGCGGATATCCTTCATGGAACGGATCCAATAGAACACCTCCATGGCGTCCTTCAACAGCTTATCCTCCACATCGGGATAATGGGTTCTCACAATCTCCTCCATCAGCGCCTGATCCGGGAAGTCGATATAGTGAAAAATACATCTGCGCAGGAAAGCGTCCGGCAGCTCCTTTTCCGCATTGGAGGTGATAATCACAATAGGCCGGTGCTTGGCCTTAACCGTCCGTTTCGTCTCATGGATATAAAACTCCATCTGGTCAAGCTCCCAGAGCAGGTCGTTTGGAAACTCCAGATCCGCCTTGTCGATTTCGTCGATCAGAAGGATCACCTGCTCCTCCGCTTCAAAGGCTTCTCCCAGTTTGCCCAATTTGATATAGTGGGCGATATCGTCCACGCCCTCCTCGCCAAACTGGCCATCGTACAGTCTCTGAATCGTATCGTACATATAAAGACCATCCTGTGCTTTTGTGGTAGATTTAATATTCCAGATAATCAGCTTCTTTCCGAGAGAAGCCGCCACCGCCTGCGCCAGCATGGTCTTTCCCGTACCGGGCTCTCCCTTTACCAAAAGGGGTTTTTGCAGGGCAATCGCCACATTTACACTGGCTAAAAGCTGTTCAGAGGCCACATAATCGGCCGTACTGTTGAATTTTGTATTCGCCATATCCGTTTCCTTTCTCAGATCCGCTCTCTCCTCTTTGGACCACACCGCCTGTCCTCCCTTTGAGATTTCGGTTATTGCATGCATTATAAATTTATGTTACGATATCTCAGATATAAAAGCAAGTAGTAGAAAGGAAACAAATATTATGTCGCAACATACAAGCCTCTCCTTTGAGGTGTTTCCTCCCAAAAAAGAGGAGGAGTTTAACAACATATTCGATTTTCTTCGGGAAGCCGCAAAGCTTCACCCCGATTTTATCAGCTGTACTTACGGTGCCGGCGGTTCCCGTGCGGGAAAAACCATTGAGATTGCTTCCTTTATCCAAAAGGAGCTTGGCATCAATGCCATTGCCCACATTACCTGCGTTGGTTTCACCAAAGCCGACCTTGAGAAAAACTGTGAAGCCCTTGCAGCCGCAGGCGTAAACCATGTGTTGGCCTTGCGGGGAGACAGGCCCCAGCACATGACCGACGAGCAGTTTAACAGCCGGGAATTTTTCTATGCCACCGATCTGGTGCGCCACTTGAAGGCACACACGAACTTACAGATCTCCGGCGCATGTTATCCTGAGAAACATTTTGAAGCCCCCAGCTTTGAGGAGGATTTAAGGCACTTAAAAGAAAAGGTAGACGCAGGCGTCACCTCTCTGGTCACCCAAATGTTTTTTGATAACGCCTGTTTTTATCGTTTTATGGAAAAGGTGCTCGGAATGGGAATTACGGTTCCGGTCCACGCCGGAATCATGCCAATCACCACGGCCAAACAGCTGGGCACCACGGTATCTCTCTCCGGCTCTTCTGTCCCAAAGAAACTGGCGGATCTGATCGCCACCTACGGAGAAAACAAGGAGGATATGCGGAAGGCCGGAATTGACTACGCGGTGCGGCAGATTTTAGATTTACAAAAAAATGGAGTAAACGGAATCCACATTTACTCCATGAACAAGCTTAAAACCACAACGGAGATCTGCGCAGCGATCTCCTGATACGGAAAACGGGCAGGGAAGCCATCTTCTCCTGCCCGCTGTTTTATACAGAAACATACGGAGGCAAAAGGAAGTGGAAAGAGAAACTTTCGGCTCACGGATGGGCTTTATTTTGTTATCGGCGGGGTGTGCTATCGGGATCGGCAATGTATGGAGATTTCCCTATATTGCCGGTATGTACGGCGGCGGCATGTTCGTCCTGTTTTATCTGTTCTTTCTGGTCTCTATGGGCATACCTGTGATGACCATGGAATTTGCCGTAGGGCGTGCCAGCCGGAAAAGCATCATCAAAAGCTTTACGAAGCTGGAGCATCCCGGACAAAAGTGGCATCTGCACGGCTATCTGGGAATGGCGGGCAATTATCTGCTGATGATGTTCTACACCACCGTGGCGGGATGGATGCTGTACTATTTTTATCTGATGCTGACCGGAAGATTTACGGGAAAGAATCAGGAGGAGGTGGCCGGTCTGTTTCAGGAGATGCTGGAAAGCCCTGCCGTTTTAACCACCGTCATGGCGATCGTCGTCGCAGCCGGCATCCTGATCTGCTCCCTTGGTCTCCAAAAAGGGGTTGAGCGGATTACAAAGGTTATGATGACTCTGCTGCTTTTGATTATTGTGGTACTGGCCATACGCGGCGTAACACTTCCCGGAGGCACAGAAGGTCTGAAATTCTATCTCCTGCCTGATGTACAGAGAATGCGGGATGTGGGTATTACGGAAACAATAACAGCCGCTATGAATCAGGCGTTTTTTACACTGAGTCTGGGAATCGGCGCAATGGCCATATTCGGAAGCTATATTGATAAAAGTCATACGCTGTTGGGAGAGTCCGTCAATATCGCCGTCTTAGACACCTTTGTCGCTCTTGTGTCGGGTTTGATCATTTTTCCGACCTGCTTTGCTTTTGATATCCGCCCGGATATGGGCCCCAGTCTGATCTTTATCACCCTGCCGAATATTTTTAATCATATGATCGGCGGACGGGTATGGGGGACACTGTTCTTTGTCTTTATGACGTTTGCGGCATTCTCCACAATTCTTGCAGTGTTTGAAAATATCATCTCCTGCGGGATGGACTTGTTTGGTTTAAGCAGAAAGAAATCCTGCCTGATCAATTTGCTTGTGCTCTTTATCCTCTCGCTGCCCTGCGCGTTGGGATTCAATATCTGGTCATCGTTCCAGCCCTTAGGAGATGGAAGCACCGTTCTGGATCTGGAGGATTTTCTGGTCAGCAACATTCTCCTTCCCATCGGTTCGCTCATCTATCTGCTGTTCTGCGTGACACGGTCCGGCTGGGGATTTGAGAAATATCTGAAGGAAACCAATACCGGCGAAGGATTGAAAATGCCGCGGGGAATTCGCATCTATGTCACCTTCATCCTGCCCATACTGCTGATTTTCCTTATGCTAAAGGGTTGGACCAGCTGACGATACCTAAGAGGAACTGCTGAATAAGGAGAGCACATATGACCTACACTGTCAAAGAATTTGCCAAAATGTTCCAAACCACGGAACACACCATACGCTACTATACGGATATCGATTTACTGCCCTGTAAAAGAGACGGCGGAAACCACCGCATCTTCGATGAAACCGCCGTCAATTGGATGCGGGGAATCTCTTATCTGAAAAAATGCGGCATGCCCGTCAAGGATATCAAGAAATACTTCGACTTATGCCAGCTTGAAGAATCCGAAGAGAATCTTCTTGCCAGATATCAGATTATCGCAAAACAGCGGGAAGCGGCGCATAAAAAAGTGGCGGAGGCTCAGGCCACCGCCGACTATATGGATCAGAAGCTAAAACACTATAAAGAAATTCTGGAGGGCCGGATCCCTGACGACACCAACCCGGCCAACTGGACGGACTGACAGCTTCCCTCAGGACTCCTCCCACGGAATCAAAGGATTTTCAATCTTCTTATCGCGAAGCATCAGATTTTTCACAGCTTCGTCCACCGGCATCCCCTCAAACAATACCGCGTTCACCTGCTCGATGATGGGCAGCTGCACGTGGTATTTTTCTGCAAGCCCCATGGCGGCCTTAGCGGAATATACGCCTTCCACCACCATCTTCACCTCGTCCATGGCCTGCTCCATGGTGTAGCCTTTCCCGATCAGGATCCCGGCCCTGCGGTTTCTCGAATGCATGGAAGCACAGGTCACAATCAGATCCCCGATGCCGGTCAACCCGCTGAACGTCTCAATTCTGCCGCCCATTGCAAGGCCAAGCCTTGCAATCTCCGCAATGCCTCTGGTAATGAGCGCCGCCTTCGTGTTGTCCCCGTAGCCAAGTCCGTCGGCAATACCGGCCGCCAGCGCCACCACGTTCTTAAGGGCCGCTCCAAGCTCTATCCCCAGCACATCCGGGCTGATATAGACCCGGAACACCTCGTTCATAAAAATATTCTGCAAATACTCCGCCGTGGCCTTCTTAGCCGCGCCGACCACAATCGTGGTCGGAATGCCCCGGCCCACCTCCTCCGCATGGGAGGGCCCGGAAAGCACCGCCACTTCCGCCTGCGGAATCTCCTCTTCTATGATCTGTGAGAGCGTCATCAGGCTCTTTTCTTCGATTCCCTTTGCCACATTGACGATGATCTGTCCCGCTTTTACAAAGGGCTTCATTGAATGCGCGGTACTTCTGGTATAAGGAGAAGGCACTGCCAGCACAAGCACGTCCCTGTCCGCCGCCGCAGACGCCAGATCCGTGGTAAATATCATATCTTCCGGAAGTTTAACACCGGGCAGTTTATCCTTGTGCTCGTGCTCTTTCTCAAGCATCTGGATCTCCGACTCTACAATCGACCAGACCGTAACCTTATGCCCGTTGTTGTGAAGAAGCACCGCTAACGCCGTGCCCCAGCTTCCCGCACCTATGATACTGATATCAGCCATGTCCTGCCTCCCTTTCGCTTCTTATGCTTCCTTATTTTCCACATCTCTATTCTCTGCTTCATTTTTATGTGTCAGATAGGTCTTCCGCTCCGTACCGCTAAGTAATCTCTTAATATTCTCCCGATGCTTCCAGAACGCCATCGCCGTCAGCAGCGCGAGAATCACATACATTTCGTTCAACCGCGGCTGCGTCATGCCGAAAACGCCCATCTGCCCTAAAATAACCGTCTCAATCATAAAGCCAGCATATACCAAAAGCGATCCCAGCGATACATAGTGGGTGATAAAAAATGCCCCGAAAAACAGGATCAGGCCCATGGGAATCAGATACGGATGAAAGGACAAAATCAATCCCGCCGTAGCCGCAATTCCTTTTCCCCCTTTGAATTTCAGATAAAAGGGAAAATTATGACCGATAATAGCGCCTGCCGCCGTGTACATTTTCAACAGATAAATCATATCCGTGTGTGAGCTGCCAAAAATAACACCCGTAACCACAACTGCCAGAATGCATTTCATGATATCGCCCACAAGTACCAAAAGCCCGGCCTTCGTCCCGAACACCCGGAGCGTATTCGTCGTTCCCGCATTGCCGCTCCCGTAGTTCCTGATATCAATACCGTGCAGCCTTCCGTAAATATACGCCGTCTGAAACAGCCCAAACACATATCCGATCAACAAACAAATAATGCGTACCACTTTTATCTATTTTCCTTTCTCTCTCTGACAAAAAATTTTAAGGGCGTTCCCACAAACCCAAAGGTGTCACGAATCTGGTTCTCCAAATACCGCAGATAGGAAAAATGCATCAGTTCCTTGTCGTTTACAAAAATCACAAAGGTGGGCGGCTTCACCGCAACCTGCGTGGTGTAATAGATGCGAAGCCTCTTTCCCTTATCGGATGGAGGCTGTTGCAGCGCCACCGCCTCCGTCACAATCTCGTTTAACACGCCTGTCGCCACGCGCATGGAATGATTCTCATTCACCGCGTCAATCACATCATAGAGCTTCATCAACCGCTGTCCGCTCACCGCCGAGATAAACATGATCTCCGCATAGGGCATAAAAGATAACACCTGTTTTATCTTTTGCGTGTACTCCTTCACCGTCTGGTTGTCCTTCTCGATGGCGTCCCACTTATTTACCGCAATAATGACAGCCTTTCCTCTGTCATGGGCAATTCCGGCGATCTTGGCGTCCTGCTCCGTCACGCCCTCCACGGCGTCTATCAAAAGCACGGCGATATCCGCCCGCTCCACCGCCGACACCGTGCGGATGATCATATAGCGCTCCAGCTCTTCCTTGATCTTATTCTTTCTTCTAAGCCCCGCCGTGTCGATAAACACATATTCCTTGCCGTTATGCGTGATCGGTGTATCCACAGCGTCCCTTGTGGTACCCGCAATATCCGAGACAATCAGGCGGTTTTCACCGATGAGCCGGTTGATCACGGAAGACTTCCCCACATTGGGCTTTCCGATAATCGCCACCTTAATGCGCTCGTCTTCCTCCTCTCCTCCCGCATCCTGGCTGAAATGAGAAATCACTTCATCCAAAAACTCCCCGAAACCGAGGCGGTTGGCGGCAGATATGGGAAAAGGTTCCCCGATGCCCAAATTGTAAAACTCATAGACGTCCGCCATATATTTTTTAAAATCGTCCACTTTATTGACCGCTAACACGACCGGCTTTTTCGACCTTCTGAGCATATCGGCCACTTTCGAGTCCGCATCCTGTAGTCCCTGTTTGACGTCCACCAGAAAAATAATCACATCCGCCGTATCTATGGCAATCTGCGCCTGTTCCCGCATCTGGGAGAGAATGATATCCTTACTGTCCGGCTCAATACCGCCGGTATCTATCAATGTAAAATTCCGGTCGGTCCAGGAGACATCCGTGTAAATCCGGTCTCTGGTAATGCCGGGCGTATCTTTCACGATCGCTATATTCTCGCCAGCCAAAGCGTTAAACAGGGTGGACTTTCCCACATTCGGCCTTCCCACCACCGCCACGATCGGCTTGGTATTTTTTTTGCCCATGTCACGATCTCCATTCTACTGCAAACAAGTCATATACCGCTTGATTTTACAACATCTTGCCCCTCTTGTAAAGCAAAACGCATTTTTATTTTGGGAAATATAAGCCCTTGACAGGTTCCCCCTGTAATGATATATAATTTTTGTAGTTAAACATCTTGAGCATCTTCCTAAAAATTCATACTACATAAAAATCGTGCCAGGAGCACGTTTCATTGGAGAAAAAATGGCCAACACAGAACAACTCGAACATTCTATGCCGGTGGCTGCCATGAAGCTTCTTGCCCCCAGGGCTGCCCTTCCTCTGGCAGAAAAAATCAACTTCCATTTAGTGGAATACCGCCGCAATCTGAAAAACAATGTAAAAAACGATCCGGCGTTTCACGGTTATATGGAAGACAACTACCTGATGGAGGTGGACTGCCCCCGTTTCGGAACCGGAGAGGGAAAGGCCGTTCTGAGCGATTCCGTCCGCGGCAAGGATATTTTTCTGCTCACGGACGTATGTAATCACAGCATTACCTACACCATGAACGGTTTCACAAATTATATGTCGCCGGACGACCATTATCAGGATTTAAAACGGATCATTTCCGCCATAAACGGCAAGGCGCACCGCATCAACGTGATCATGCCCTTTCTCTATGAGGGACGCCAGCACAAGAGAAACGGCAGAGAATCCCTTGACTGCGCCTACGCCATCAAAGAGCTGATGGATATGGGCGTATCCAATTTCATCACCTTTGACGCCCATGACCCCCGCGTGCAGAACTCCGTTCCCATCAGGGGATTCGACAACTTCATGCCCCCCTACCAGTTCATTCGGACGTTGCTTCGCATGGAGAAAAATTTGATCATTGACAAGGAGCATACCATCGTGATCAGTCCCGACGAGGGAGCGTTAGACAGGGCCGTATACTTAGCCGACGTTCTCGGCGTGGACACGGGCATGTTCTATAAGCGCCGGGACTACTCCACGATTGTAGACGGCAAAAATCCCATCGTCGCCCACGAATTTCTGGGAGACAACATAGACGGCAAGGACGTCATCGTCATCGACGACATTATCTCCTCCGGCGGCAGCATGATCGACACCGCCAGACAATTAAAAAAGATGAACGCGAAGCGCGTCTTTGTCTGCTGTACCTTCGGGCTGTTCACAGACGGGCTCTCCGCCTTCGACGCGGCTTACGAGAACTGCTACATTGACCGGATTGTGACGACCAATCTCTGTTATCAGCCGCCGGAGTTAAAGGAAAAGCCCTACTACATAGAGGCGGACATGAGTAAATTCATCGCATCCATCATTGACTTTATGAATCACGACGCCTCCATGGCCAACATCTACACGCCTACGGACAAGATTCATCAGATTCTGGAAAGATACAATAACCGCGAAATGAGCAGGCTGGACATCTGAGGTACAAAAAAGAGGGCATAAGCCCTCTTTTTTACTTTACACTGTTTCTCCCACTGCCGGGAAAGTCAGAAATACCTTGAACAGGTCGCCGTCCAGCTGGATCTCAAAATTCCCCTTCTGGGCTATCGTTAAATTCTTAGCTATGGACAACCCCAAACCGCTTCCCTCCGTAGTCCTTGATTCGTCTCCTCTGATAAAGCGCTCCGTCAATTCCTCCGGTTTGCAGTTCAGGGGATTTTCGGAAATATTCTTGATGGATATCTCGATCTGTTCCGCCCCGTCCTGATTCCCGCTCTCCCGCTTATCCATGGTCACATACACCCGCGTGCCCGGCATGGCGTATTTGTAGACATTGTTAAACAAATTCTCCATCACACGCCAGATCCTGCGGCTGTCCGCCTCAATCACCACATTCCGGGTATTCACGTTCATAACCGTCATCAGGTTTTTTGTTTCAAACTTCTCGGAAAATTCCCCGATGGTCTGGTTCAGCAGCTCCGTGAGGTTAATCCGCTCAAAATGATAGCTGATATTTCCCGAAGTAATCTTGCTTGCTTCCACCAGATCGTCCGTAAGCTGTTTTAACCGCTGGGACTTTTCATCCAGCACACGGATATAGTTCTGTACCTTTTCGTTATCCACCCGCTCCCGTTTCAATAAATCCACATAGTTGATAATGGAAGTAAGGGGCGTCTTGATATCATGGGACACGTTGGTAATCAGATCGGCCTTCATGCGCTCGTCCTTCATGCTGATCTCCACGGCCTCCTTGATGCCCTTGCCGATGCTGTTGACAGAATTGGCAAGCACCTTGTTGTCCCCGTGCAGCTCCTCCGCGTCAATCTGGTACTCCACCTGTCCCCCGGCTATGGTTTCTATGCCCTGCACAATGCCCTGCCGCTCTTTGGCGTCCTTATAGAGCAGAACGCCCACAAGCACATCCACGATACCGATCAACAAAGTCAAAAGTAAGTCTAAGTCCCCATACTTGCTGGCATTTAAGGCAAACAGATGAAACAGCAGGAACGCGCCGTAGGGCACCCAAGTTCGCTGGACGATTCCTCCGTTATCATATACCTGCCACGCAAACTGCTTTAACCGAAGCAGCAGACGGTATAGATATGAGTTTTTAAACAATTCCCTCGCTTTGATCCTCCTGACCAGACTGTAGAAGAAAAAGGTAAACACCGCATCCGCCGCAAACACAATTCCAAACAGAGCCACAGCAAACCAATCCTGATGAATCGCTTCCCGGAAATATTCGACATCGGTGGGATCGCATCCCGCAAGCTCCGTCATTACAACCACAATCCAAATGGCGAATAACGCCACGACAAAGGAAATGAGCAGAGCCGCCTCCGTGGGAATCTGATCAAACGCATTCAGCCTGATCCTCTTAACCCCCTCATCATCATATTCTCTTCCCGCCGTCACCGTCTGATAGACAAAAAGAATCAGGTATAGAAAACCGCAGACAATGGCCGCCGCCATCCACATCCAGAGATTCGGCAGATAGTCCCTTCCCTGTCTGAAGGCGTCCGCCGCCGGATAGGAGGTGTCTACACCGATCCAGATTTTAACCGACTCCGGGTAAGCATAGTCGTAGCTTTGCAGAATTTTACTGATCGTGTTCTCCTCAATGGAGGTATTGGTCACATATCTCATATCCGCAGGACTGTAATAAATAAATTTCCCCGCAGGCGGCTCCGCTGTCTTCTCCTGCGTGTCATAGTCCCGCATCATTTTTTGCACCGTTTCTCTATCGCTGCTTCCCGCCGGCATATTGCTGTAATACTGGGTCTCCTCCCCCACCTTCTTTTCGATCAGATATCGCACATTGGAATGTTCCATGCTGTAATAATCAGCATATGTGAGATACTCCTCATAGTTGTAGGAAAGGCTCTCCGCCGCCTTCTCTACGCTGTGGCAAAGGTCATAGTAAAGCTCCCAGTCGGACACACAGTCCTCCAGCTTTTTCCCGTCCACAGTTTTATAGCGGTTCACCAAAACATCGTAGTCGGCTACAACCGTATCGTCATCCCCGCCTCGCTCATCCGTCTCTTCCTCAGCGGCATACTCAACCGTCACCTCCGCACCGTTCACGGTCTCTACCTTGACCTGTGCGTGATCGCCAAGCGCCCCCGCCGGCTGGTAATCCTCCACAAACCCGGAATCATCAACGGTATACGAAACCCCTGCATTTACGGCAGTATCTGTGCTCACATCCTCGACCGTGGTATAGCTTACCACATCCGATTTCAGATAACCGGCGTCCGAAGTGTTTCGGTAACCGCTGTCCGGATCAATGGTTGTCACCTGCGTTTTTTTTGCCAAAAAGTCCGACGCTTCCCTCTCCGTCATTGCCTCGGTAGTCCACTCAAATCCGTATTTCTGCCATTTGAGCAGATCCTCCAGCCGATAGTTGGCCGTCACATACTTTTCAGGCAGTCCGCTGTTTCGGTAATTATAAGCCGTCACATCCACGATCTTGCCACCGTCAAAGACGCCCTCCGTCTCCAGCTGGCTGCTGACCACACCGAAGCGGATAATGTCCGCAGCCGCATGGCCGAAAATCTGGTTAAAGACTCTGGACTCCTCAAAGGGCGTTCCCGGATCGGGGGTATAGCTGACATAGCTGACCGTACCTCCCCAGGAATGATTCACAGACTGAATCTGCATGGTCGTGCCCACCATCACAACGATCATGGAAAACACCATAACCGCCAGCACAATGTGCTGTACTATGCGCAGTGCCGCCCGAAGGCCGCGCCTGTTTTTGGGTTTTCTGTCCCTTTTCCTTCTCATTTCTACCTTTTCTTCGCGTTCTGTATTTTCCATCCCTTATTCCTTCCCTTTGCGTGTTCGTTTTAAACGTCCTTTTCCACCTTATAGCCGATGCCCCACACCACCTTTAAGTATCTCGGCTCCTTGGGGTTAATCTCGATTTTTTCCCTGATATGCCGGATATGTACCGCCACCGTATTGTCTGCGCCGATGGCTTCCTCGTTCCAGATGCTTTCGTAGATCTGGTTAATGGAGAACACACGGCCGCAGTTTTTGACAAGCAGCAGCAAAATATTGTACTCGATGGGCGTCAGCTTCACGCTCTCCCCGTCCACTGTCACCTCCTTGGTGTCGTCGTTGATGCAAAGGCCGCCCACCTGGAAAAGCGCATTATTTTCCGTGTTGAGATTTCCGAGCATCGTGTATCTGCGAAGGTTGGATTTCACCCGCGCCACAAGCTCCTGTGGATTGAAGGGTTTGGTGATATAATCGTCCGCACCGATATTCAGCCCGAGAATCTTGTCGTTGTCCTCCGACTTGGCGGAGAGGAAAATGATGGGAACACTGGAATATTCCCGAATCTTTAACGTGGCACGAATCCCGTCCATCTTCGGCATCATAATGTCGATGAGAAGCAGATGAATCTGCTGTTCTTTCAGAATGCGGATCGCCTCCTGTCCGTCATAGGCCTTAAAGATCGTATAGCCCTCCTGTAAAAGATAGATTTCGATCGCATCCACAATCTCTCTGTCGTCGTCGCACACCAGTATATTAGCCATGGCTTCCTCCCCTTCGTAAACCGATTCGGTATTTCATGTTACCTAGTTAAACCGTGTTTTACTATAAATAGTAAAACACCAAATGATAAAGGAATAGATGGGAATTTCTTTAAGTTTCTCTTAATTTCCCTTAAGTCCCAGAAAAGCGCCCAGATTACCGCGCCGCCCTTTGCTTGCACGGTGGGAAAAAAGATAGGCATCGTTATGGCAGGTACAAATATCCGTCACCTGAATCCGTTCCCCGGGAACCCCCGCCTCCATGAGCACAATCTCGTTTGCCCGCCAAAGGTCAAGCTGGTACTTTCCGCCGCCTTTTGCGCGCAGAATTTTCTGTTCCTGTCCCTGCTTTCGAAATTCAGCAGCAAAGGCATCCGCCACATCCTCGCTGACTTCATAGCATTCCTGACAGATGGAAGGTCCCACTGCCGCCACGAGATCAGCCGGATTTGTGCCGTAAACCTCCCTCATCTTCTCCACCACGCAGCGCCCCATCCGGGCCACCGTTCCCCGCCAGCCGGAATGGGCCAATGCGATCGCCTTTCTCTTTGTATCTACAAAATACAAGGGCACACAGTCCGCGAAAAAAGTTACCAGATACACGCCCGGCTCATCTGTCAAAAGACCGTCCACGTCGCTGTAATCCTTCTCCCTGATAATACCCTTGCCGCCGTCCGCCCGGCCTGTCACACGCAGATTGGTGGTGTGTGTCTGGTCAGAGCAGATGATATCCTCCACGCTGCAGCGAAGCGCCGCCGCAACGCGCCGGAAGTTTTCATCCACTGCTTCCTTACTGTCCCCTCTGGTGTAGCTTAAATTCATGGAACGGTAAATCCCCTCGCTCACACCGCCCATTCTGGTGGTAAACAGGTGGTTGACCATCCCTGTTTCTTCCAGCAGAGGAAACGTAAGGTAAACCATCTCCCCTTTCTGATTCACACGCATCTGTCTGCCGCTCTCATGTCTGTACCAATCCATATCATGATTCCTTTCTTGCTTTATTCACAGTGCCACTCGAAAAACCTTTGCCTGCTCATTGCTATCGCACATATGCGAACGCATTTTTCATCCACCGCAGGGCGTCTCCATCCACCGCCACCACATCGAAACGGACCGGCGTATCCTCCGCACAGTGATGAAGATACCGATAGTAATCCGCCACCCGGCAGATTTTCTTCTGCTTGGCGATTCCCACAGCCTCCGCCGCACTGCCCCTGCTTTTACCGGAACGGTACTTCACCTCGAAAAAAACAAGATAAGGCCCGTCATAGCCCACAATATCAATCTCTCCCTGTCTGTTTCTGAAATTGCGCTCTGTAATTTTCACGCCCTTAGAAAGTAAATAGGCACAGACCTGTTCTTCCTTCTGTGCCCCTGTTGCTCTCGTATTCATCCTCACGTACCCTTCGCCATCTTGGCTTTTACCTTATCCATGGAGTCTACAAAGATCAGGATCTCCGCCACCACCTCATATAACTCAGGCGGAATCATATCCCCGATCTCCAGCCGGGATAAAGTATCCGCCAGCTTATCATCCCGGTGGATCGGCACATCCGCCTCCTTCGCCCTCTCAATGATGCGCTCCGCCAATGCACCTCTGCCCGAGGCAATGACACGGGGCGCCTCGTCTTCGGGATCATACTCCAGCGCGATCGCCTGTTTTACTTTTTCCTTTTCCTGTTTCTTCTCCATTCACATTCCCTCCACGCTAGGCCCGCATATCGAAGGAAGTCCTGCTGAGTACCGAAATATTTTTCTGCTGGTGCAGAAGCGTCTGCATGATCGTAGACTCCTCTTCCTCTCCGGCGTCCTCCTTCACATGCATCTGCGCCTTCAGCGAATACCCTCTGCTCTCCAGCCGCTTATTCAATATTTCTATATTTTCCCCGATCAAATCCAAAACGCTGTCGTCCATCACCGTAAAGTTTGTGGAGACCTGTTTGTCCTTCATCGTCACATAGACATCAAGCGGCCCCAGATGCTCCATATCCAGATGTAAAAGCGCGCTCACCTGGCCGTCCTTCGCCGCCAGATTTTTTTTATTCGTGTAGACATAGAGATCGCCATGGGCATTGTTGCCGAGCATCTTTAAGGGCAGCTGCACATAGGTATACAAATGGTTCATCTGATTCATAAAATCCACGTTACTCTGTAAATTCTGCACGCTTCTTGCCACCGGCGCATCGCCCTTTCCCGCGTTCTCAAGCGCCTGAGTCAGCCTCGCCGTCTGCTCCCGGATTCTCTCGTAGAGCTGTTCCACCTGCTTCTTGTCCGCCACATCCCTCGGCTCGATCATCCACTGCCGGCTGATCTGCTCCTTTAACAGCTCCTTAAACTCATTTCCGCCAAGAAGCCTCTGTAAAGCCGGATCGGCCGCTTCCTTTCTCTGGGCTCCGCTCAGGAGATGCCGGATCAGCTGTAATACCTCTTTTGCGGGCAGCTCTCCGCTCTTCACCTGAGCCGCCGTCTGTTCGTCCACGCCAAGGTCTTTGAGGGCGTCTCCGAGCCGTTCCCACTGTCCCTGCGAGAGAACAAGTTCACGCTCTGTTCCCTGTGGCTCCTTTTCCAAAGCTCCCGTCTCTGCGGCTGTGCCCGCAAGCGGCCCCTCTGCGGCTTTTCCTTCCGGCAGATCACCGAGCAGTGCGTCCGCAAGCTGTGCCGCCTCTCCGGCTGCCGCGTTTTCAGCGTTTCCCGCCGTCTGCGATAGGGAATCCGGCTGTGCCGCTGTCTGCGCAGACTCACCCGTCTGCGATGCGCCTTCTTTGCCCGGCTGTAAGGTGACAGTTCCATCCTCTACACCACTGTCCGTAAAGATCTCTATCACTGCACTGTAAAAAGCCAGCGCCCGCTCGCCCTGCCCTTCTCTGACAAGAGCCGTAAAGGTCTGCGGCAATTCCTCCATAATAGTCTCCGCGCTTCCGAGAATCTGGTGGCTCGCATTCTGATAATGCTCAAACTGTTCGATGTTCTCCAATGTCACAGGCAGCTCCAGCCGCGTCATCTGTATGATAGAAGTGGGATTTTGCCCCGGAAAATCCAGAAGCATTCTGCTCATATTCAGGATGGAATCCTTGTCAATGGGCATACCCTCCTCCATCATTTTTGCAACCATTTCCATATTCGCGCTTGTCTCCGGCAGTCCGGCCGCCGCCAATGCACGCAGAATAGTAGCCGTGTTCGCTGTATTGGTATAGAGAGGCGCCAGCGACATAAACGAACTGCTGTTGGACTTCACCTCAAAACTCATCATCTGTCCCAGCGCCAGACTCACGCTCTTGTCAATCTTGGCGCTGATGGCAAAATCCTGCGCCAATTCGATCTGTACCGAATTGCCGCTCCTGCTCACCACCGTTCCCTGTATTGTCTGGCCCGGCTTTAGATTTCGAATCTCATTCTGCAGGCGCATGAGCCGTTCTCCCTTATTGCCGGAGTCCGGCACCTTTACCGCATCGCCCGTCCTTACACTCTGATTCTCTTTTTTAAATATGCTTCCCAGATTCAAGTCTGCACCTCGCAAAAATGTGTGATAAAAGATTTCCTGTGAATCGGACAGGGCCCGTACTGTTCCAGCGCCTCGATATGCGCCCTCGCGCCGTATCCCTTGTTAGAGGCAAAGCCGTACATCGGATACACTTCATCGTACTGTACCATCAACCGGTCCCTCGTCACCTTTGCCACAATGCTTGCCGCCCCAATGGAAATACTCTTCGCGTCTCCCTTGATAATGGGAACCTGCCGAATCTCCACCTTCGGTATCGTCACCGCATCATTGAGCAAAATATCCGGTCTGACCGAAAGCTTCCCGATGGCCTCACGCATAGCCTCATAGGTTGCCTGCAGGATATTAATCTCATCAATCCGCTCCGGCGTGCTGTAGCCCAGCCCCACCGCCACCGCTTTCTCCATGATAATCTCATAGAGTTCCTCTCTCTTTTTTTCGGAGAGTTTCTTGGAATCATTGATATATAATATATTACAATCTTTCGGTAAAATAACCGCGCCTGCCACCACAGGACCGGCAAGCGGTCCTCTTCCCACCTCGTCAATGCCGCAGATATGCGCATAGGCGGCATACTCTCTCTCATACCGCTGTAACTCCCATGTCCGTTTTACTTCCTTTTCATAGGCCGCAATCCGTTTTTTTGCCCTGTCAATTTCCGTCTGCACACCCGCCCTCTCGTCGGTTTCGTACTCCGAAAACAAAGCAGGCAGCTCTTCCATAGCTGCCGCCTGTAATTTTTCCCTGATTGCTCCGATTTTTTCCGCCATTCTATTTTCCCCGTTTTTCTATCCGCGAGCGCGAGCCGTCACCCGCCTGCCTCTGATCAGCGGTGCTTGATAAACCCGAATTTATCCAAAGGCCATATCCGAAGCCACGCTTTCCCTATAATGTTTCCCCTCTTAATATTTCCCACAGAGGGTTCTCTGCTGTCGGTACTATTGTTTCTGTTGTCCCCCAGAACAAAATATTCATCTTTTCCCAGCTTGATCGGCTCGTATGCCCTTCCGGGATCCTGAATGACCTCTTTGCCGTAAAAATCGTCAATCACTTCTCCATCCACATAAATTTTGCCTTCCTCGTCAATCTGTACCGTCTCTCCCGGCAGGCCTATGATCCTTTTGATATAAAAGGTTTCCTCCTCTCCCAGAAAAGGGAAAACAATAATATCATACCGCTCAGGGTCATGGAAACGGTAACTGATTTTATCCACAATCAGGTTGTCTTCCGTGCTGAGCGTAGGCTCCATGGAACTCCCCTGCACCTGCGTCCGCTGTCCCACAAAATGAATCACCAGATATACCAGACACAAAACGCCCAGCAGATACAGGCTGGTATTCAAAATCTCACGCAATACTTTCTTCACTTCTGTTCTTCCTCCTGCTGTTGTTCACACGTCTCCAATGTAATTCTGCCTATTCTGCCGTTTCTGAAATCATCCACAAGAAGGGCCGCCGCTTTCTCATAATCCGGCTCCTGTCCCTTTTTATAGCACTTGCGGTTTTCGCAGATCAAATCGAGTATCTGCATCGGCGTAAGCTTCTCTTCTTTGCTGATCTGATATCTGGCAAATAATGGTTTCCTGTAATATGCCATCAGATAAGCTGACAATTCCGACGCAAGCTCCGTCATCTGTAAAATTTCATCGTTCATGGATCCGATCATGGCGAGCTTTTTCCCCACTTCCTCGCTCTCAAACTTGGGCCACAAAATCCCCGGCGTATCCAAAAGCTCCAGTTCCCGGTTCAGTCTGATCCACTGCTTTCCCTTGGTCACACCCGGCTTATTTCCTGTCTTCGCGCAGGCCTTTCCCGCAAAAGAATTGATGAAAGTAGACTTTCCCACATTGGGAATCCCCACAACAATCGCCCTGACAGGCCGGTTCTTGATTCCCCGCTTCCTGTCCCTCTCTATCTTTTCTTTACAGGCCTCCTGCACCTTTGGCTGAATGGCCCGCAGTCCCTGCCCGGTCTTTGCATTGATTTCCAAAACGTGAAAACCGCGCTCCTTAAAGTACGCTATCCAGCGTTTGTTTTCCTCGGGATCAGCCAGATCCGATTTATTCAGGAGAATCAGCCGGGATTTGTTCTTTCCCAATTCATCTATATCCGGATTTTTGCTGGAAAGCGGCACTCTGGCGTCCACCAGCTCAATCACCAGATCTATGAGGCTGATGTTCTCCTGCATCATGCGCTTCGCCTTCGTCATATGCCCCGGATACCACTGATAATTCATTCTTTTTCCTCTTTATTCAATCATGCCCATAGAATCGCCCTGAGCCGCCATATGAAACCATGCTTTGCCGACAATATCGTCCTTCTTCACCGCGCCGATATTGCCCGACCGGCTGTCTTCGCTGCTGTTTCTGTTATCTCCCAAAACAAAAAACTCGTCTCCCTCCAGAAGCAGTTCGTTCTGCGCAATACCCGGGTCCGCAATCTTGTCAAAAAGCTCATTCTCCTCCAGAAGCACCCCATCTATGTACACGCTGCCTTCCCGAATCTGTACCGTCTCACCGGGCAGTCCCACCACCCGCTTCACATAAAAATGCGTATTCTGGTTGCCGTTTGGCAAAAAGACAACAACGTCCCCGCGTCTGGGTGTAGATATCCTGTAGAGAATGCGGTTCATCAAAATCTCCTGTCCGTTGTGCAGCGCCGGTTCCATGGAGTCCCCGATCACACTGGTCCGCATCCCCACCGAAAACACAAGGACAAACGCCAGAAAGACAGCGACGGCGCCACCCACAAGCAGCTCCATAATGTCCTTCAGCATCCTCGGATTAAGCCTTTTCTTTTTCTGATAGAAAGTAAGTCCTTTTCTCCTGGCCATGGTTTCTTCCTCTTTTGCGCAATGTCCATCTGCACTCGCAAACACGCGCTTTCGCGCTCCCTGTCCGATTCCATCGGACGTTTGCTCGTTAATGCCACAGGAAAAGTAAATGTCGGCTTCGCCGCCGCTTCCTTTTCCTTTGCAGCCATTACATTATACCAATATCGACCGGCAAAAGCAAATTTCTGATACAAAAAAACAGATACCCCTGTATTTTGAGGTATCTGCCTTATGTTTCTTCCTTATTTTACTAACTCTTTTACCTTTGCCTTCTTGCCGACACGGTCTCTCAGGTAATTCAGTTTCGCACGTCTCACCTTACCGCGTCTTACAACCTCGACTCTCTCCACATTAGGAGAATGCATGGGCCATGTCTTTTCAACGCCTACGCCGTTTGAAATCTTACGAACGGTAAAGGTCGTTCTGTTGCCGCCGCCCTGAATCTTCAAAACGGTGCCTTCAAACACCTGAATTCTCTCGCGGTTTCCCTCTTTGATCTTACCGTACACCTTAACGGTATCACCTACGTTAAAATCATCCACATTTTCTTTTAACTGTTCCGCTTCAATCTCTCTGATAATATCGTTCATCGTTCTCCTCCTGATATGCTCCGGATGTTCTTAGTACGTCTGTAGCAGAGGACCATCCTTCTTCACAACAGTAATAACTTACCATATTGTGCTGATAAATGCAAGCAGTTTTTTACAGGATAGCTGACACCAACCACATAACGGTTGACAATGGCCATCTATTTTAGATTTTTAACAACTTACTCTGCACTGAGGGCAACATATTCAAGCAGCACTGCTATAATTTACAATAGAAATTTCCTGTGTAAATTGTTTCGCCTGTTCCATGATCTGCTCCAGTCTCTTGACTACATCCCTTGTGTAAATAATTTCATTACATTCCGTACATTTATAACAAGGGACATTCCGTATAATCAACAAACAATTTCCCAAATCTGTAACATTTGTTGTATACCCCTTTTCGGCTTTAGCTCCACATTTCATGCATACCATACTTAGTGCTCCTTTCTTGTTTTCAAATCCCTCTCCCATATATCTGGATTGGGAAAATATCCGGTTATTAAATATATAAAATCCGCATCGCAACTTACCACTATATGAATATTTTCCGCTTTAACAGAAAGCCCCAATATCAAACAGATTGCTAATGGTTTATCGTCCGGATATTGTTTTATAATCTCACCGGTATCAATTCCATGTACAATATCATCAATAGTAATATTCCGTTCATACAATCGAATTCTGGCATGTTCTGTTATTGCTATATTTTCTGCCCTGTTTAACGTTTTTAACTGTTCAATCGTTATCATTTTACACCAACTCTTCTATCTATAGTATTCTAAATTATAACAGATTTTAAGCTAAATTCAAGCCATGATAAAAAGAACCACTGCCGCAGTCATTACACCCTGCACGGCAGTGGTCGAACCATACGCCTATGTATTTTTTATACCTTACGGTATCGGGAATTTCTTACTTCGCGATAAATGCCACAACGCCGTTGCCCTTCATGTTCAGGGTCACGTGGTCTGCTCTTACCTCAACAACTTCTACATTAACCCATGTACCCGCACTGTACTGCAATGCCACGATGTTTTCCGCACCGGTGATGCCGGGCATATAGAAGTTAATGGTGGCATTCACAGCAGGATAGCTGACGTCAACCACGTTCAGAACTCTTCCCTCCTGCTCGATGCGGACGGAATCCACGTAAGCGCGGTTGGTCACTTTGCTGATGGTTGCGGACATGTTGGTCACCTGTCCGTCTACGATCAGGTTGCCGCCCTGTCCTACGGTCACCGCATTCTCAATGCCGGGCGTGCTCGTTACCGCATTATTGTAAAACTCGCCTGCGGACAAGTTCTTCTCTGCCGCCTGATACATATCTCCTAAATCCGCAAAGCCTTCGTCATTGGCTGCACGCTGTACTGCCTCCGCCTCCGCGCGCTGGTTGATTGCAGCGATATCCTGATCACTCAGAGGACGCGGGCCGTCGTCGGATTTACTGTCGGAGCTGCCGAAGCTGGCCTGAGATGCAAATCTGCCGGTGTACTCATCATACAGGATATTACCGTTCTCATCATACATGTAATTGCCGTTCTCATCAAGCTTTTCAGTCCACCACTTGCCGTCATCAAACCAATACCATGTGCCGACACTAGTTCCGTTAGTCGTATCATACCACTCATCTCCATCTTTCGCATCGGTCGGCGCATAATTTCCAGCATACCTCCCATGAGACCCATCATTACCAGGATCAATATAAGGCTTAAAAAGGCCGCCCTTGTCATAGTTCACGCCATCATTTAAAACACCCATTCCCGTCGGTGCGGTTGTATAATGATAACTACCACTCGCAAACACCGACATCGCCGATACCATCAAGCCTGCCGCCAGCATAAACGCCAGCACTTTTCTCACTGTCTTCATTTTCCTTCTCCTCCTTACAGGGATTTTCATGCCGTTTACTCTCATGCCGTTATCCCTTTTATTTTGCCATTTTGCATCTGCCATGACCGCCATCATCCGCTCCGGCGTTCATGAACTGATGCCTTACGTGGTTTATTATATAACATACCTTGTCCGATTTCAAACGTTTTTTAGATTATTTATAAGCTACAATATGTTGATACCTCTCACTCGGAAATTCCAATATCTTGTGGTTTTACCATTTTATGGAGATTTTCAGAACGTTACACTTTCCCTCTTCTCATAAAAATTTATTTCTTCTCCACCGCATGTGCCTCCTGATACTTTGCATACAGATCCGGCCTTCTCTCCTTCGTCCGCTGGAGGGACTGCTCAAGCCGCCATGCATCCACCTTCGCATGATCGCCGGAAAGCAGAATCTCCGGCACTCTCTTTTCGTGCCAAACCTCCGGCCGGGAATACTGCGGATACTCCAAGAGCCCGTCGCCAAAGGATTCTGTCTGCGCCGACTCCCCATTGTGAAGAACGCCGGGCACCAGCCTTGCAATGGCATCGATCATCACCATAGCAGGAAGCTCGCCGCCCGTCAGCACATAATCGCCGATGGAAACCTCATCCGTCACAATCTCCTCCAGCACCCTCTCATCAATCCCCTCATAATGCCCGCAGAGAAAAATCAAATCACTCTCCTGCGCCATCTCCTGCGCCATCTCCTGACAGAAGGTCTTCCCCTGGGGCGTGAGATAAACGACACGGTGCGCCCTTTCCTGCCCGATACGCCCGGCAACAGACTGATAGGCATCATAAACCGGCTGTGCCTGCATCAGCATTCCCGCACCGCCGCCATAAGTGTAATCATCCACTTTTCCGTGTTTGTCCAGGGTATAATCCCTGATATTGACTGTCTCTATCGAAATGCAGCCGCTTTTCGCTGCCCTTCCGAGAATGCTGGCGCTCAGTCCCTGCATCACCATCTCAGGAAAGAGCGTCAAAATATGAAATGCAACCATGGTATTCTTTCCTCACAGCATGATTCCGTTCTGATCACGCCTGTTTGCCAAACTATAATAACCCGTCCATAATATGCACGGTAATTTTTTTCTCTTCCATGTCCACTGTCTTCACGCAATCTTTGATTGCCGGAAGCAGCGCCTCCGTGCCGTCCTGCCTGTCCACCACATAGACGTCGTTTGCGCCTGTAGCCAGCACGTCTTTCAGCGTACCAAACGGTTCTCCCTCATCCGTCACCACCAATGACCCGATCAGATCGGCCACAAAATACTCGTCCTTCTGTAATTTAACCGCCTTGTCCCGCGTAACCAAGAGCTTTCCCTGCTTATATTTTTCCACATCATTGATGGAGTCATATCCCTTAAACTTTAAAATCACAAACTGTTTAAAAAACTTAACGTTCTCGATCTCCATGGGAATACGCTCCCTTCCGGTATCTAACGTCACTTCCTTCAGTTTTTTAAAACGGTTCGCGTCGTCCGTGGTGGGAAACACCTTAACCTCCCCCCGGATCCCGTGCGTCTGGGTAATCACACCCACCTGTAGTTCGTCGTTCATAACACTCTCCCGTCAACAAAAGAAAAGCCTCACAGGAGAATCCGTGAGGCTGATCCGTCAGATGATCTCTACATCCACTCTCTTATTGTCCTTGGATGACGCAGCTTTGACAACAGAGCGGATCGCTTTCGCAATACGTCCCTGTTTTCCAATAACCTTACCCATGTCAGAGGGAGCCACATGAAGCTCCACGGTAATATTCTTACCGTCCTCCTTCTGTGTCACCACCACTTCGTCAGGGTTCTCCACAAGAGCTTTTGCGATCACTTCAACCAATTCTTTCATAGTCCACCTCCAAAAGCGATCTGAAACCCTCTTATTTTGTCACGCCTACTGTCTTGAAGATACGGCTTACAATCTCTGTGGGCTGTGCGCCGTTGGCGAGCCACTTCTTTGCCTCCTCCTCGTTTACCTTGTAGGTACTGGGATCCGTATTGGGGTCGTATGTGCCGATCTCCGCAATACATCTGCCGTCTCTGGGAGATCTGGAATCCGCCACAACAATCCTGTAAAAAGGATGCTTCTTCTGTCCCATTCTTCTTAATCTGATCTTAACTGCCATTTTTCTTTGCCTCCATTGTAAAATAATTTATTTTTGAAACCCTAAAATGGGAATTTCATACCACCCATGCCGCCGAACAAGCCGCGTCCCTTCTTGCCGCCCATCATACCGGGAAGCTGCTTCATCATTTTCTGCGACTGTTCAAACTGCTTGATAAACCGGTTGACGACCGCGATATCCACGCCGGCTCCCTTGGCGATCCGCCCTTTCCGGCTGGGATTTAACAGCTTCGGGTTCTGCCGCTCCTGCGGCGTCATGCTGAGAACAATCGCCTCCATACGGGCCAGCTGTTTTTCATCCACCGCAGCTTCAATATCCTCCATCTGTCTGCCCATACCGGGCATCATACTTAAAATCCCTGAAAGGCCGCCCATGTTCCGCATCTGCTTCATGCTCTCGAGGTAATCCTCGAAATCGAACTTGCCCTTTTTCATGCGGGCAGCCATCTCTTTTTCTTTCTCTTCGTCTATGTCAAGATTCTGCTGTGCCTTCTCAATCAGCGTGAGCACATCGCCCATGCCGAGAATCCGGTTGGCCATACGGTCCGGATAAAACTGCTCCAGATCGGAGAGTTTTTCTCCCATACCGATATAGAGAATCGGCTTTCCTGTCACCGCCTTAATCGAAAGGGCCGCGCCGCCTCTGGAGTCTCCGTCCATCTTGGACAGCACCACGCCGTCTATCCCGACCTTTTCATCAAATTCCTTCGCCACATTGACGGCGTCCTGACCTGTCATGGCGTCCACCACCAAAAGCGTCTGGTGCACTTCCATATCGTTCTTGATGCCGATCAGTTCCGCCATCATCTCTTCGTCTATATGCAAGCGGCCCGCCGTATCCAAAATGACTACGTTGTGGCCGTTCTTCCTGGCATGTTCCAAAGCCGCCGCCGCAATGTCTGCGGGCCTGTGGTTCTCCCCCATGGAAAACACATCGACCTGCTGCTTTTCCCCGTTGATCTGTAGCTGTTTGATCGCCGCCGGACGGTATACATCGCACGCCACAAGCAGCGGTTTCTTGCCTTTCAGCTTAAGCTTCCCGGCAATCTTCGCCGTGGTGGTGGTCTTACCTGCACCCTGTAGGCCGCACATCATAATCACCGTGACGGACTTGCCCGGCTGCATCTCGATCTCCGTCGTTTCAGAGCCCATCAGCGAGACCATTTCCTCGTTGACAATCTTAATCACCATCTGACCGGGATTCAGACCATTCATCACATCGGCCCCGACAGCGCGCTCCTCCACCGCCTTGACGAACTGCTTCACCACCTTGAAGTTGACGTCAGCTTCCAAAAGGGCCATCTTCACTTCTTTCAAAGCGGCCTTGACGTCCTCCTCTGTCAGGCGTCCTTTACCCCTCAGATTTTTAAACACATTTTGCAGTTTATCCGTCAGACTCTCAAACGCCATCTGTCTTACGCCTTTCTCCCGCAGCCCAAACTGCCGGTTTCAGGAACTACAACTCCTGCATAATCTGATCTGACAGATCCCTGATCTGCGATCCGTAAACTTTCTGGTCTTGCAGCTGTCCGCTCTCAAACCTGACGGAAAGCTCATTGATCTGTGAAATCTTCTCTTTGATGCTTGCGAATTTGGCAACCAGCCTGAGTTTCTCTTCATATCCCAAAAGCGTCTTATCGCAGCGCTTCACAATATCGTGAACCGCCTGCCTGCTGATGCCCTCCGCCTCGGCAATCTCTCCGAGGGAAAGGTTTTCATACACAACGCTCTCATAGATTTCCTGCTGGTGTCCTGTCAGCAGCTCTCCATAGAAGTCATACAATAAACCCTGTTCTACGATCTTTTCCATGTTTTTCCCCTGCCGGCTGTTTTCTCGAAAACAACAGCCGACTGTTGCATTTTACAATAAAGAGAAATGCATGTCAAGTATTTTTTCTTGACACTAATATATAAATCTGAAATTTACATACTCTCGCTGTATTCGTATATAATATCCATCTGAAAAATGTATATAAATAACCTTATTTCGCCCTTGTCGATACGTAAAATACGTGCTATCATATAATATAGTACAGGAGGAACATAGATGAGATTCAGAGAAGCTGATCGGCTGCTAAAGGATGATGGGTGGTACGTGTCAGACATAAGCGGCTCACATTACCAGTACAAACACCCGAAAAAGCCCGGAAAAGTAAGCGTTCCTAATCATCCCGGCGACATTCCGAAAAGTATTGTGAAATCCATACTTAATCAGGCGGGGATAAAATAATCTCTGCCCCTTAAAATATATCACGGAAAGGAGCATTGTTTTATGAATTATGTGTACCCGGCTGTTTTTTATGAGGAAGAAGATAAAATATCAGTTATTTTCCCTGACCTTGGAGGTCTCGCAACCTTTGGGGATAATATGGCAGATGCTATGCACATGGCTCAGGATGCCTGCGGTCTATACCTCTTTACCGCCCTGCGTGACGGCGATCCCCTTCCGGCTCCCAGTGCATTAAGCGAAATCAATCCTGCCGCCATCTTGAAAGATTTGGAAATGGAATCTGCTATAGACAGCGCTTTCGTCAATATGATACTGGTGGATATGACCGAATACGCAAAACAGCACAGCGACAAGGCAGTGAAAAAAACTTTAAGCATTCCCATGTGGTTGAATACTCTCTGTGAGGAAAAAAGCATCAACTTTTCAAAAGTATTGCAAGATGCTTTATTAACCAAAGTACAATCTCTATAGCAGGCTGCATTTCAGAACAGAATATTCTTTACCAGATCAGAACACCGCCCCGATAATTAACAAAATACAAAGGGGGCGGTGTTTTCAAGTATTTTTTCTTGACAGTCCCATATTCACCGCCAACGCCGTAAGCACCCCATACACGCAGATCGAATACTCCCTCCACGTAAAGTAAGAATTGTCGCTGGAATGATGCATCGTCAGGTAATACCAGAGAAACGGATAGAGCGATACCACCAGAATCACCGCCGTGACAGGAAGCAGTTTTATCCCGTTCCTGCGGAAATTCAGGATCACGCACGCCAAGAGAAATAGCGCTAGCGCAATCAGGACAACCCAAATTGACTTCATATTGCAGGCGTCAAAATTAAGCTTCAAGGTAGTCCAAAAGGACCTTCCCTGTTCATAATGCCCGCTTCTGAATTTCACCTGATTCACCGCATCCATAATCACATTTTCATCTGTGAGAACGGATGCTGCTACCCACTTTGCGCCCCACATTCCCACATAGCCGATCCCCCATGAGACCGAATAGAAAACGATGTCTTTTATGCTTTTTTTCCAATTTTCCCTGCACTCTTTGTCTACCGCCAGATAGGTGATTAACGGAATGCCCAGCGTCACAAACGGATAGGTCAGCAGATCAAAAAAAGCAGTCAGGATACCGACAATCAAAAAGAGATAGCTGCGTCTTGTATCATTCAAATAGGCCCGCAGCCCCACCAAAGCCATGGATGCCAGCAGCATCAGATAAAAGCAGGGCGAAAACTGCATGGAACTGAAAAGGGCAAGCGGCGTCAGGAACAAATACATGCCGAAAAAGGGAATCACAAGCGCTTTCTCCCCCGCCAGAAACAGCAGATACAGGAACGCAAAAACCAGGGCGAGCTGCACAGCCATATTGATCTGCCTGATCTCCCCATAATTAAAAAAACAGAGAAGCGGCCGCCAAAGAATCTGATACCCGTGCCAGTATCTTCCGTAAGTCTCCACCCGATACTCTTTGTTTTCCAACGCAATCACTTCATAAAAGGATTCCATCGGATTGATCTCTCTCACCTGCACTCTTGTATCCAACAGAATATCCCTAATTCCGTCATCCGTCTCCGTATAGGCCGTATTCAACATCACACCGTCCGTATACCCGTCAAGCTGAGTCATTTTCACCGTAGGCCACATGAAAGAGCCAAGTCCCTCCCTGTGCATCAAAATGGCAGACTCCCATGCATTTTCCTTCATTTTCTCCTGCGGAATAAAATAGGTCGCAGCAAGGGCTGCCACCCCCGCCACAACGCCGATCACAACGATCAGAATTTCTTTTAAAAATAGTTTTGCGGTTTCCTTCATGCCGTTCTCTCCTCACGATTCTGTCTGTATTTCTGCCAAATTTTATATATTTTTTCGGAATTTTTAATATATTATACTTTATATTTTGGCAGCACGCAAGAATACTGCATTTATGGCGTTTTCCCATGCTTTTCGCCCTCGTCTTTGCATCTTGACAAAATTTACCCATGTCATAGAATGGATAGAACAATAAATGGAACAGGAGGTCAACGCTATGTTTCAATTTTTGATTTGCTTTATCGCCGGAATCGGCGCCGGCTTGGGAACGGGTTTTGCCGGCATGAGCGCTGCCGCAGTCATCAGCCCGATGTTAATCACCTTCCTCGGCCTTCCGGCCTATGAGGCTGTCGGAATCGCCTTGGCAAGCGATGTTTTAGCGAGCGCCGTCAGCGCATACACCTACGGGAAAAACAAAAATCTCGATATTAAAAACGGCATCGTCATGATGGTCACCGTCCTGCTGTTCACACTGGCAGGCAGTTTTGTGGCCAGTCTGGTTCCCAACACTACTATGGGCAGTTTTTCCGTATTTATGACCCTGCTTCTCGGTATCAAGTTTATCATAAAACCGGTCATGACGACAAAGGAATCTATGTCGACAGTCAGTGTCGGAAAACGTATCTTCCAATCTGTCTTAAGCGGAATCATTGTCGGTTTCATCTGTGGTTTTGTGGGCGCAGGCGGCGGCATGATGATGCTTCTGCTCCTGACAAGCCTTTTGGGATACGAGTTAAAAACAGCCGTTGGCACAAGCGTATTCATCATGACATTTACCGCGCTCACCGGAGCCGTCAGCCATTTTGCCATCGGCGGCATGCCGGACATTCCCTGTTTGGTTTTCTGTGTGGCATCCACCCTTCTCTGGGCCAGAATTGCCGCAAAGTTTGCAAACAAAGCCTCGGCTGTTACATTAAACCGCGCCACAGGCGTTGTACTTACGATTCTGGGTATTTCTATTCTCACTGTGAATTATTTACCATAAAACAGGAACCGTGAAAACCCACAAAACATGCTAGGCAATCCCCAAAAGAAGTGCTATAATATACAAAGACACTATGAGCCGTGCGTATCATCAGATAAAGACGGTACAATATAATAAGGGGGATACTTGTATGAAACTCTCAGATTTTATGGACATCACACATTTACAGAAAGTGCAGGACGCCTTTTCGGAAGCCACCGGGCTGGCCGCAGTTGCCATTGACACGAACGGCAACAATATCACCAAGGGAAGCGGATTTACCGATTTTTGTATGAAGCATACCCGCGGCTGTGCGGAAGGCGCTAAGCGATGCCAGAAATGTGATGCCGAGGGAAAGGGCGTCTATGAGTGTCATGCAGGTCTTATGGATTTTTCCATTGATATCGTTTTAAACGGTGAGAAATTAGGCGCCGTTATCGGCGGACAGGTTCTCCCCAACGAGCCAAATGAGGAAAAGTTTACCGCAATCGCGGAAGAACTCGGAATTGATCCGGGCGCTTATATCCGCGCAGTCCGCAAGGTGCCTGTACGTTCGGAAAAGGCCATCCGCTCCGCCGCAGATCTTTTGAACGATGTGGTAAACCGCATGGTTTTACAGGAATACATGAATGCGACCGAGTACAAAAAGATCCATGTCTGGGAAGATGAGATTGTAAATGCCAACGACGCTGTATCCAGAATCAAAGAAAACACCAAAGCGCTTGAGGCGCTTGCCTCCAAGCAGACGATCATGGCATTAAACGCTTCCATCGAAACCGCCCGCGTCGGCGCGGCAGGCGCAGGTTTCGGCGTGATTGCCAAGCAGATGGGCGTGTTCTCCAAACAGTCCACCGAGATCTACAAAAAGATCACAGAGGATGCCAACAATATCTCCGAAGCCATCGGGAAAATGAACGAGAGCTGATTCGTATTCCTACATAAAACAAAAAAGCTGCCTTCCGTGAAAACGGAGACAGCTTTTTTTGTTTTCTATACAACAATTTCCAGATACCCAACCATCTTTGCCATATCAAACTCCTTTAACACACCCAGATTGGGGTCGTAAAACTTTCCGTCATATTCTACCAGATAGTGGCTGTATCTGCCCATACGCTCCATAATGATCGCACACTTGGGAAGCTCCACGCTCTTGCCCAGCGTATACACAATCTTATCCGCATGGCGGATTCCCAGATACTCCAAGGTAGCGATCATCTTGCTCATATTCGCCTGCCACTCCCTGCACTTCATGATATCGCAGGCTTCATCCAGCGTCGTCCCCGCAATCATGGCAATACAGGATTGTCCGCACAGGCCGTCCCATGGCTGCGTCACCAGCTCCACGCCGTCGATTTTACGGATCGGATTCTCCACGCTGTAATGGCTGTCGCCGCCCATCGACATTACATTTCCCACAATCTCAATAGAGATCAGGTATTTTTTGCCAAGCTCCACCTTTGTGAGAATTTCCTGACTGACCGGAATGTCATAGTAGCCCTGCCCCTTGGGAAGAAGATCGCAGATAAAACATACGTCGTCAAAGCAGACCCTCACCGGCGCATCTCCCACCTTCTCGCACACCTCCCACACGTTGAAGGGAACGGCAATGGTATTCTCGTTCTCCCGAAACTCCACAGTGCCTTCAAATTCATACTTCATTTTGTAACCCCGCCTTTCTTTTCGTATTTGTTTGTTTCCGGTCTGCGTCTACTCAAAGCTGATGTTTAAATCCACATCCCCCTTGATACCGGCGACCTTTCCTTTATTGGTATACTGCCAGATCTTAAAATCATAGGGAAAATAATAGGATTCATCATAATAGGCAAACCACTTGTCATAGTCCTCCAGCTCCTCTATATTCAAAAGAAGCGTAAAGGTCTTTAAGTTACCGTAAATCATAGGCGTATATCCCGCCTCTTTAATCTTCTCGCAAAAGGTAATGCAGTATTGCGTGCGCTCTTCTCTGGTCAGATCGTTGCCCCTGGCCTTTGTGCTCGTCACCGACTCCACATCCAGCACGATCGGGTATTTCACCTGATAAGGCGCAATAGACTCGATCACATACGCAGCCTCCTCCTCAGCCTCCTCCTCGCTCAGGGCCTGCGTAAAGAAATAAACGCCCACATCAATATCATTTTTGAGCGCCCCTTTGATATTGTCCTCGAAGGTCTCGTCCTCTATGATATCCCCTTCTGTATATCCCCGTATTCCCAAGCGGATAAAGGCGTATTCCACCTCGTCGGAAGCTACCTTTTCCCAGTCAATTTTATCCTGATATTTGGACACGTCGATCCCCTTGTGGGAAACCCGCTCCCCATCCTCGTAATAGTGCATCACGCCGTCCCCGTCCGCCATAAAGGCTTCCGGATCGTATGTATTCTTGGCCAATTCCTCCAATATCGGGAAGAAGTAATACTGCCCGGCATCCGCTACCACAATCTCATCAGGGAAAAAATACCGAAGCATATCCGTCGTTCCATCCCCGGAAGTCATGCGCTCCTTCAACTGCTCCAGAAAGGCTTCCCCTGTTTCCTCCGCCGTCTTCTCTCTCGCTTCCTCCACCGCATTATCAATCAGCGCGTCCACTTCCGCCTGACTGTAAGTCGCCTCCTCATCCAGACGGATTGCTTCCAGTTCGTTCATAACCGCCGTGTTTCTCTGCTGGACTGCCCGGTACTGAAACACCATCACCAGACAGATCGTAACCGCTGTCAGCGTGACAATACAGAGGAGAATGGAACCCGCAAGGATACTGTTTTCGCTTCTCCTTCGTTTCTTCCTGCCGCGTTTTCCCTGCAAATGATTCTCCTGCATAAACTCTCCTTTTTTATGCGCCCGTTACACGCGCTCGCTAAAGTAACTTTTGTACCCTTCCCCGAATACCTCTGTCGCGCTTGTTATAATCATAAAGGAATCGGCATCCTCCTCCTTCACGATCTCTTCCACGCGGGGAGATACCGGCTTTTTCACCACACAAAGTATCACTTTCTTGTTATCTCCACTATATGCGCCCTGCCCGTTTATATATGTCACGCCGATCCCCACATCCGACAAGAGCCGCTTGGCAATCTGCTCCGCCTTTCCGCTGATGATATATAACATCTTCGCCTCGTCTCTTCCGTAGAGCACAATGTCCATCACGAAGGAAGTGCAGATAACGGATATCGCCGCATACAGCGCCGCCCGCAGATCCCGGAAGAGAAAGCCTGAAAGCGTCACAATCATCGCATCCGCAAGAAAGAAAATCTTTCCCGTCTTCAAATGCGGAAAGCGCAGCCTGAGGGCCTTTACAATAATATCCATCCCGCCTGTAGTCGCCCCGGCGCGCAAAATCACACCGATAGAGACAGCCGTCAACGTACCGCCCACCAGCGCCGCCAGCAGAATATCATCCGTGGCCGCCCCATAGCGGGAAAGCACATTGGTAAAGACAGAGATCAGCGCCGTGGCATAAATCGTCGAAACCGTCAGCCCTATCCCGAATTTCCACACAGCAAACAGCAAAATCGGCACATTGAGAAGCATGATCAGCGTTCCCGTACTCACCGGCAGAATCCTGCTCAAAATAATGGAAATACCCGTCACGCCGCCCGGCGCCATATCATTGGGATCTGTAAAGAGACTGACGCCCACGGCATAGACAAATGCCGCTGCTGTTATAATAGCATATTTTTTCATGAATATGAGCCCCACCTTTTTCCTTTGTACAGTTATCATATCCATTTTTGCAATATCTACACGCTTGCACGCACCAGTTTCGGCTGGTAGCCGTGATCCTTGAGCGCTTTGATGATCTGATTCTTGTGCTCCGTCCCGTAGGCTTCCAGCGTAATGCGAAGCTCTACAGCCGCATTGCGGTTAATTGACACAAACTGGTTATGCTCCAGCTTGATCACGTTGCCGTCCTCTTTGGCAATCACGTCCGCCACTCTCGATAATTCTCCCGGCTTATCCGGCAAGAGCACGGAAACCGAAAAGATGCGGTCCCGCAGCACCAGACCCTGCTGCACCACAGAGGACATGGTAATCACGTCCATATTTCCGCCGCTTAAAATAGAGACAATCTTCTTGCCTTTCACGTTCAGGTGCTTTAAAGCCGCCACCGTAAGAAGACCGGAGTTCTCCACAATCATCTTGTGATTTTCCACCATGTCGAGAAAAGCCACCACCAGCTCCTCGTCCTCCACGGTAATAATATCATCCAAATTTTTGCTCACATAAGGGAAAATCTTTTCCCCCGGTCTCTTCACCGCCGTGCCGTCGGCTATGGTGTTGACGTGATCCATAGTCTGCACCTTCCCCGCCTTGATGGAAGCCTGCATGCAGGCCGCGCCCGCGGGCTCCACGCCGATCACCTTAATCTTCGGATTCAAAAGCTTTGCCAGGGTAGACACGCCTGTGGCAAGCCCGCCGCCGCCGATGGGGACAAGAATATAATCCACAAGAGGCAGCTCCTTTATGATCTCCATGGCGATCGTTCCCTGTCCCGTAGCCACATCCAGATCATCAAACGGATGCACAAAGGTGTAGCCGTTCTTTGCCGCCAGCTCCTCGGCATGGGCACATGCCTCGTCGTACACATCCCCGTGCAGAATCACCTCCGCGCCGTAGCCCTTGGTGCGGTTGACTTTGATTAACGGCGTGGTAGTGGGCATCACGATCACCGCTTTTACACCATAGCATTTGGCCGCATAGGCCACACCCTGCGCATGGTTTCCGGCGGAAGCCGTGATCAGTCCCTTCGCGCGCTCTTCCTCAGACAACGTACTGATCTTATAGTAGGCGCCCCTGAGCTTATAGGCTCCCGTAAGCTGCATATTCTCCGGCTTCAAATAGACCTTATTCCCCGTCTGGGCACTGAAATAGTCGCTGTACACCAGCTTTGTTTCCGAAGCCACTTCCTTCACAATCTCATAGGCTTCCTCAAACTTATCCAACGAAAGTTCCTTCATTGTCTACTCCCCCTCTTTCTCTTCCTGTGGTACGTCAAACAGTGCGTCAACAAACTGATCCGCGTCAAATTTCTGCAAATCTTCTATTTGCTCGCCCACACCGATATATTTTACCGGAATCTGTAGTTCCGACTGGATGGCAACCGCAATACCGCCCTTCGCCGTCCCGTCCATCTTGGTCAGAATAATCCCCGTCAGGTCCGCCGCCTCACCAAACTCCTTCGCCTGCTGTAAGGCATTTTGTCCGGTGGTGCCGTCCAGCACGACCAAATTCTCCCTATGCGCGTTCGGAAATTCCCTGTCTATGATACGGTTGATCTTTTTCAGCTCCTCCATCAGATTTTTCTTGTTGTGAAGCCTGCCCGCCGTATCGCACAGGAGCACGTCCACATTCCGCGCCTTGGCCGCGTTCACGGCGTCATAAATCACACTGGCCGGATCGGAGCCCTCATTCCCGCCGATCATGTCAACGCCGGCCCGGTCAGCCCACTCTGAAAGCTGTTCGCCTGCCGCCGCGCGAAAGGTATCCGCCGCCGCGATCAGCACTTTTCTTCCCTGACTTTTCAGCTGTCCGGCAAGTTTTCCCACCGTGGTGGTTTTTCCCACCCCGTTGACGCCGATCACCAAAACCACCGATTGCTCTTCCTCAAACTCGTATGCGGTCTCGCCGACCTGCATCTGTTCTTTGATATTGCTGATCAAAAAGTCCTTGCAAAGAGCTGGCTCTTTGATATGGTTTTCCCTCACCTGTTCCCGCAACTTGTCTAGAATCTCCTCCGTGGCCTTCACCCCGATATCGCCCATAATCAGGATTTCTTCCAGTTCCTCGTAGAAGTCTTCATCAATATTGGAAAATCCGCCGAACACCGAATCAATCCCGTGTACGATATTATTTCTGGTTTTGGTCAGCCCCTCCCGCAGTCTGCCGAAGAAGCCTTTCTTTTCTTCACTCATACGCCTCGTTCCTATCTAATCATCTAATTCTTTGTCTATCAGATTCACGCTCACAAGGGTGGAAACGCCCTTCTCCTGCATCGTAATCCCGTAGAGGCGGTCCGCCTTCTCCATAGTGCCGCGCCTGTGCGTGATCACAATAAACTGGGTGCTCTTTGTCAGCTTATGCAGATACTTTGCAAAACGGGTCACGTTGTTCTCGTCAAGAGCCGCCTCAATCTCATCCAGAAGACAGAAGGGCGAAGGTTTCAAATTCTGTATCGCAAAAAGCAGACAGATTGCCGTCAGAGATTTCTCTCCACCGGACATCTGCATCATATTTACCAGTTTTTTGCCGGGCGGCTGGGCAATCACCAGAATGCCTGCCTCCAGCACATCCTCCCCGTCAATCAGCTCCAGAGAGCCCTTTCCTCCTCCGAACAGCTCCTTAAACACCTTGTCAAACTCCCGGTTGATCTGGGCAAACTTTTCATTGAACTGCTTGCGCATGGAGGTATCCAGTTCGTCAATGATGTTAAGCAGGGTCTTCTCCGCCTCCACCAGATCGTCATGCTGGGTTTTTAAGAAAGTGTAGCGTTCCATCAGGTTACGGTAGTCCTCGATGGCGTTCACATTCACGTCTCCCAGCTTCCTGATCTCATCCTTCAGGCCGCTGATATCCCGCTTCATAGCAGGCAGATCGTTCATTTCCTCATTTTTCAGCCCTTCCGCATCGGAGAGCGTAATCTCATACTCATCCCACATGTAATTAATCTGGGACTCAATGGATTCCTCCATCTTTTCTTTCTGCGCATTCAGGCGGTACACCTCTTTATCCAATGCCGACATGCGCTGGGAAAGTTCCTCTCTGGAATTGAAAAAGTTCTTCTGCTTTCCGGTCAGCTCCTCCTTTGTCTCCACGTCCTCTTTCAGCTTTTTCTCCGCATCGGTCTGGGCCGTGTGGGAAGCCTCGATGGTTCTCTCAATTTCGAGAATGCTTTCCTTCTTGCGCTCCACCTCTTCCTTGCCCAGGTGCAGACCTTCCTTCACCTCGTTCATTTCAGCCCGGTAGCGGTCTCTCTCTCCATCCACACGCTCCAGATTCTGGCGTTTAAAGTCAGCGCTTTGGCGCATTTTCTCCACTTCCACATCCCACTCGGAAACCTGCGCTGCCTGTTCCGATTCCAGCGCCCGCTTCTCCTCCAGCTGTGTCTGAAAGTCGCTGATCTGGGATTCCACGCTTTTTTCCAAAGCCTCGGAGTCCGCCAGTTCTTTCGCCGCCTCCTCCTTGCCAGTTTTAATTTCGCCAATCTGGGTCTCGATATCCTGTTCCTCGGTTTTTAACTCGCCGAAGCCTTCCGTGGTCTCGCTCTTTTTCTCCTCCGCCTGCATCACATTCATTCTGGCGGTATTCTGCTCGATAAACTTGCGCTGAATTTGTCCCTTGATGTCCTCGATTTCCAGCCGCAGCTTATTGCGTCCGCGTTTGGTCTCCTCGATCTCGTTTAAGATCTGGTCAATCTCTTTCACATACTGCTTGACTTTTTTCTCTAACTCCTCCATCTCCCTGCGTCTGCCCAAAAGATTGGAGTTGTTTTTAAATGCGCCGCCGCTGATCGCACCGCCAGGAACCAAAAGCTCTCCCTCCAGCGTAACCATCCGGATGCCATAGTCAAACTTTCTGGCAATCTTCACCGCATTGTCCACATTATCTACCACCAGAATGCGGCCCAGCATGGCCTTGGCCACATTCTTATATTTTTTCTCAATTCTGACCAGCTCATCCGCCATGCCCACTACCCCCGGCTCCTTCAAAGATTCCGGGTTCTTAAATTCCTGTGGGTGGGTGATGCTTGTGAGAGGCAAAAAGGTGGCACGGCCCGCCCTCGCCTTCTTCAAAAAACCGATCATACGCTTGGCCGTCTCCTCGTCCTCCGTGACGATATTCTGGATATTGCCGCCCAGCGCCGTCTCGATGGCCGTCTCATACTTGGAGTCCGCCTGAATGATATCGGCCACCACGCCGATAATTCCCTTCTCCGTATCCTTCTTCTCCATAACCGCCTTTACGCTGCCGCCATATCCCTCGTAGCGTTCCGTCAGGTTGGAGAGCGCCTCCAGTTTGGATTTCTGTTGATGATAGAGAACCTGCGTATCCCTGAGTTTCTGATCCTTCCCGGCCAGCTCGTCCCGCACGCCGGAGAGCTTTTCTTCCATAAGCTCCTGCTCATCCGTCAGCTGCTTGATCGAGTTGGTGATATTCTCAAATTCCTCTTCCAGTTTCTTGATGGTCTCCGTCTGCTCCGCCTCATCGGACTTGGCGCGCAAAAGACGGGAATTCAATTCCGCCTTGCGGATATTGACCTGTTCCAGCATGGTGTCAAAACGGCCCAGCTTGGACTTGATGGTGGCACGATTATTTAACGCCTCTATAATGGTATTCTTTCCCGTTTCGATATGGTTATTTAAGGTTTCGATCTCACTCTGGGTATTTTCCAGAAGCTCTCTGGCCCGTGTCCTCTCCTCTTCCAGAGAAGCAAGCTTTTCGTCGATCTCCTGTTTCTCAGCAAGGATCGCCTCCCGTTCTTTATCCCTCTCAGACAGCTGTTCGCTTATGCTGGCAATACGGTTCTGCAAATGCTCCTCATTGCCCTCTGCGGAGTGTATCTGTTCCTTTAGGACATTGATCTCACCCTCCAGCTTGGAACGCATCACGCCAGTGTCCGTAAGGGTGGCTCTTGCAGCCTCAATCTCCGCATCCAGCTGTTCAATGCGGCTCTGTATCCGCTCATACTCCTCCTTTGTAGATTCGTACTGATCCGTGGTCTCCTGTAAATCGGAGCCTGCGATGTGCAGTTTTTGATCTACCTCTTTTAACTGTTCGGTGATCCTCACATTTTCAAGCAGGAAAACGTTCACATCGAGCGTCTTTAACTCTTCCTTTTTACGCAGATAGATTCTGGCCTTGTCGGCCTGCTTCTCCAAGGGCCCCGTCTGCTTTTCCAGCTCTGCCAGGATATCGTTGACGCGCAGCAGATTCTGCTTCTCGGTTTCCAGCTTTTTCTGGGCCGCATACTTGCGCCTCTTAAATTTTACAATGCCCGCCGCCTCGTCAAAAAGCTCCCGGCGCTCCTCCGGCTTGCCGCTCAATATCTTGTCAATCTGTCCCTGCCCGATAATGGAGTATCCCTCCTTACCGATACCGGTATCGTAAAAAAGCTCATTGACGTCCTTCAAGCGGCAGGGCGTCCCGTTCAGCATATACTCGCTCTCTCCGGAGCGGTAAAGGCGTCTGGAAACCGTCACCTCGTCGTAGTCGACGGGCAGCTGATGATCGGAATTATCTAAGGTAATCGCCACATAGGCATAGCCGAGAGGCTTTCTCATTTCCGTTCCCGAAAAGATAACATCCTGCATGGAAACGCCGCGGAGCTGTTTGATCCGCTGTTCGCCCAAAACCCACCTTACCGCATCCGCCACGTTGCTCTTTCCGGAGCCATTGGGACCCACAATGCCCGTGATCCCGTTGTGAAACTTAAATGTAATTTTATTTGCAAAGGATTTAAATCCGTGTACTTCTATACTTTTTAAATACATAGTTACCTCTCGCCTGTATCTGAATTCCTGTTATCCCTCTCTTCTGGCAAGGAGCGCCTGATACGCCGCCTGCTGCTGCGCCGCCTTCTTGGAGTGTCCGACACCCTGTCCCACCTTTTGCTCTCCCACATAAGCCTCCACTTCAAAAATCTTGTCGTGGGCAGGCCCTTCTTCCCTCACCAGCTCATAGTGAAGCGCGCCTTCATTTCCCTGCTGTACAAGTTCCTGCAGGATCGTCTTCGCATCATAAAAAAGCTGCTTATTCTCCAAATCAGAAAGGATAAAACGGTGAATAAACGCAGAAGCCTCCTCAATTCCCCCGTCCAGATAAATCGCGCCGATCAGCGCCTCCATCACATCCGACACAATCGAATCCCTTTTCCTGCCGCCTGTAGCCTCTTCGCCCTTGCCAAGCAAAATATACTGCTCCAAAGCAAACTCCCTCGCACAGTAAGCGAGGGCCGGTTCACAGACCATGGAGGCCCGAAGCTTCGTCAGGTCTCCCTCCGCCGTCTCCTCTCGCTGCCTGTAAAGAAAATCGCTGCTCACAAACTCCAACACGGCGTCACCCAAAAATTCCAGCCGTTCATAGTCTCCGTATTTATTGATCTTCAGCTCATTGGCATAGGAGCTGTGGGTCAATGCCTGGCGAAGCAGCCTGTCATCCTGAAACCGGTATGCGATTTTTTCTTCCAATCTGCCAATCGCTTCTTTTTCCATAAAACCTCCGCATGGAAAAGCCCTTCCTTGTCAGAAAGGGCCTTTGCTTACTCCCTGCTGTTCTTGATCAATTCTACCGCCTCTCCCACCGTGGTAATGCGCTCCGCTTTCTCAGCCGGTATCTCAATGTGAAAGGCCTCCTCGATTCCCATGATGATCTGGTACACATCCAGAGAATCCGCTCCCAGATCTTCCAGAAAGGTAGTCTCCAACGTGATCTCCTTTGTATCTACACTCAAGACCTCTGCTATCACTTCACGTAATTTTTCCAGTTCCATCGCTCATACGACCTCTCTCGTAAATTTTGAAGTTCTACTCGCACGACTCCTGCGTCGCGACCTTCTCTCTGATCTTTTCACTGATCTTTTGCTCCGTAAAAGTAATGCACTGTAAAATGGAATTTTTGATCTCATTCGCTTTGGAGCTTCCGTGGGTTTTCACTACCAATCCCTTCAATCCCAAAAGCGGCGCGCCGCCGTACTGTTCTAAATCAAAAGCCTTTAATGTCGTCTTAAGCGCCGGTTTGACTAAAAGCGCGCCGATCTTACTGCGCAGGGATGTCATCATCCCTTCCTTCACCTTACTGATCAGGGTCAGGCCCACGCCCTCATAGGTTTTTAGAATTACATTTCCCACAAAAGCCTCGCAGACCACCACGTCCGCTGCGCCCGCCGGAATGTCTCTGGCCTCCACGCTGCCGATAAAATTAATATCGGGACAATTTTTCAAGAGCGGAAACGTCTCCTTCACCAACGCGTTTCCCTTCTCCTCCTCAGCGCCGATATTCACAATTCCAACCTTGGGATTCTTCACTCCCATCACATACTCCATATAAATGGAACCCATCTTCGCAAACTGTACCAGATGAGAGGGCCTCGCATCCACATTCGCACCGCAGTCAATCAATAAGGAACAGCCTGTGGCTGTGGGAATCAGCGGCGCAAGCGGCGGCCGCTCCACACCTTTGATCCGACCCACAATTACCTGTCCGCCCACCAGAGTGGCTCCGGTACTGCCCGCAGACACAAACGCGTCGCATTCGCCATCCTTCACCAGATTTAACGCTTTCACTAAGGAGGAATCCTTCTTCTTGCGGATCGCCATCACCGGCGGCTCCGCCGTCTCGATGATCTCGGAGGCATGTACCACCTGAATCTGTTCTTTCTGATATGTATAGTTTGCCAGCTCTTTTTCCAGCACATCCTGCTGTCCCACAAGATAGACTTTTATCTTTCCGCTCTCGTTTACCGCCTCCACGGCTCCCTTTACCGTCTCCACGGGAGCGTTGTCTCCTCCCATAGCATCTACAGCCACTTTAATCCATTCGCTCATATGATCTCCTTCAATACCGGACACCGAAAAAACACGCAAAGTTCTCAAGGCCGGCTCTGAATTGTTACTCAATTATCATACTAAATCCGCCTATAAAAATCAAGGCTCTTCGAGAGGTTCCCGAAAAGCCCGTGCACATCGTTTAGTCTACTGCGATGATTTCTTTTTTGTTGTACGTTCCGCATTTTTTACATACTCTGTGGGGCACCATCAAAGCGCCGCATTTGCTACATTTCACTAATGTAGGAGCAGTCATTTTCCAATTTGCTCTTCTCTTATCTCTTCTACCCTTAGAAGATTTGTTCTTAGGACAAATAGACATCGTCACACCTCCTTATCCGCTTCAAAAATATCTTTGATCGCCGCCATCCTGGGATCGGGCACAAAGGTATCGCAATCGCATGTCCCCGTATTCAGATCCCTGCCGCATGTGGGACAGATCCCCTTACAATCCGGCTTACACAGAATCTTCATAGGCCAGCTTGTCACTATCTCACTGATCAGTAAGTCTTCCACGTTCAACTGAAAGCCATCCATAAAAGGTTGTTCTTCGTAGTCCGAAGGATCGGCAGCCGTATCCGGCGCCCACACCTCTCTGGCAAAAGAAAGCGCCACCTTCTGTCTCACAGGCTTTAAACATCTGTCACAGCCCGCGTCAAAGGTAAACTCCGCTTCTCCCTCGATCTTAGCCCTGCCCCTGCCAATGTTTGTAAAAACGAAAGCAACCGGTGAAGCATCGCATACCGCATAGGTTTCTCCGCCGACAGAAGCCTCTGTGATCTGCGCTTCCGTCTGCATTGATATCACCCTGTCCTCGTTTGTCAACACCTCTGTCAGGTTTATGAACATAGCAGACTCCCATCCATACTCAAACAATTATACATAGGGCGTCCCTGTTTGTCAACCGATAATTTATCCGGAAATGCGGGCCGTATTTCTAAACCGAAAACTGCTCGACGCCGCCTACCAGATGATCCACATCGCCCTTCAAATCTTCCACCATTTCCTTGGATCTTGCCACGATCTGACCCAGTTCTTCCGTCATGGCGGAGGTCTCCTGTGAAGAGGCCGCATTGTCCTGTGCCAGACTGTTTAAGGTGTCGAGTACCGCCGTGATGCCCTGCCGCTGCACTTCTATCTCCTCCGTCATGGATTCAATATTCACGATAGAAGCCATACACTGCTCCAGATTGGTATACAGATCCCCGAAAATGCTCTGCGTATCATTCAGCACATTCACCTGATGCTCCACTGTGCCGTTTACCTTCTCCATGATCTGCAAAGATTGTACCGACTTATTTACCAGATCATTGATAATGTTGGAAATTTCGCTTACTGCCTGAGCCGACTGGTTCGCCAAAGCCCCGATCTCTGTAGCCACTACCGCAAAGCCCTTACCGCTCTCTCCTGCGCGCGCCGCTTCAATAGACGCATTTAACGCAAGAAGATTCGTCTGATCCGCAATGGCGTCAATCAGTCCGGCCGCCTGTTTGATCGCATCGGCTGCCTCATTGGTCGCCTCAGCCTGCTCCTGCATGCTGACCACATCTTCTTTTGTCCGCATGTTTGCCTCTACCAATTCTTTCAGTTTATCAGAGCACTGGCTGCTGAGCTTCTTCATGGAATCGGAGTTGTCACGCAGCTCCTCTACCTCTTTGGTGGTTCTGTCAATGCCATCTGCAATCTTGCCCACTTCCCCGGTTGCATCGGAGGTAGACGCCGCCTGCGTGGTAATATTCTTTGCAATTTCCTCTACGGCAATATCCACCTCACCGATAGATTTTTCCATCTGATGGAAGCTGTCTTCAAACTCCACTGTCATGTTCTCTATGTTGCGGGATGTATCGGCTATCGCCGTGATCAGGGCATTGATCTTCTGTCTTGCGATATTCAGGCTGTCCGCCGCCACGCCCATCTCATTTCTCTGTTTTACCTCCACATCTGCCGTCAAATCTCCCTCGGAAATACTGACTGCGAAATCCTTCACCCGGCGAAGCGGCACTACCAAAAATTCACCGACGGCAAAGGATACGGCCACGGTCAGCAGCAGCAAGATCACACAACAGCCCGCCATGAGAATGCAGGAATTTCGAAACTCTTTGACAATCGAATCTTTGATGCCCTGCATTTCCTTTTCCATATCATCCACATAGTTGCCTGTGGAAACCGCCCATCCCCAAGGCTCGAAATACCCCGAATAGGCAACCTTCGGCGCCACGGTCACCCCATCCGCCTTGGTGAAATAAAACTCATTATATCCGCCCTTCTCCCCGGACTGGCAGACCTTCATGATTTCCTGAATGATCATGATACCGTTCTGGTCTTCCAGACCATACCGGTTACTTCCCTCCTGCTCCGGAAGAATCGGGTGCATCACTAATATGTAGTCTTTATCATCAATCCAAAAATAACCGCTCTGGTCATCCCGGTAACGCATCGCGCGGACGATCTCCGCCGCCTCATGCTTGGCTTCCTCCTCTGTCAGCTCTCCCGCTCCTACTTTATCGTACTCAGCCTGTAAAATCGTCAGCACACTCTGCACCTGCGATTTAATTTCCGTCCGATAGCCGTCGTCCATCGCCTCCGCATACTCGTCATAAGCATCGTTGGAAATATTCCTGATCGTCATAACGCCGATCAGTCCAACCACCACGCCGATGACAATGCCAAGCGATGCACACACCAAAATCAATGTGGTTTTCAGACTTTTTACCCTTCCCTGCTGCTCCTTCAAATTCAACACTTCCTTCCCTCTTTTTACGGTACTTTCTTTGCATAGCAATTCCGCTACCATTATACACCTGTCCAAACCCTCATTCAAGTAGGGATTGGACAGCTTACGCTTGATTTCCTGCTGACATGATATATAATAAAAAGAAATAGAATTGCATATAAGGAGGTATCTCAGTATGTATCGCTTTACGGACGACTGTCTGATCGGTGTGGAACAAATCGACAATGAGCACCGGGAACTTTTCAGAATCATAAACGAGACACAGGATTTACTGGACAACCAAATCATAAGTGATAAATACGACCGTATTCTGGCTATGGTAGAACGCTTGGAGCAATATGCGGAAGAGCATTTTGAGCACGAGGAAGAATATATGGAAAGCATCCGCCATCCCGAATTAAATCTGCAGAAGCGGCAGCACCTTTTTTTCCGCGACAAGATTAACGGCATCACGCATTCCCTTTCCTCTGACCATGAGCAGCAGGCTATGCTGGAAGACCTGCTTCACTATCTCATCACATGGCTGTACCGCCACATCATCAGCTCCGATTTGATGATCGGCAAATTAAAGCCCTCCGAAGAGCGGACTGCACCTGAGTTTACGGACAAATACCTGACCGGAATCGCGATTGTCGATAAGGAGCACAAGGAACTGTTCCGTATCATCGGGGATGTATACCGCGTTATGACAGACGATATGGCTCTCGATAAATACGATGAGATTGTAAGGCTTCTGGAAGAATTGCGGGAGTACACCAAATTTCATTTTCAGGATGAAGAATTCTACATGGAATCCATCCAATATGAAGGACTTGAGGCACAGCAACGAGCTCACGAGGCGTTTGTGTCAAGACTGGAGGAGATGGATTTGGAGCATATAGACGATAACCAGCAGGAAACACTGGAAGACTTGATGGAATTTCTGACAGAATGGCTGGTGAATCATATTTTACATAGCGATAAAAAGATCGGACAGGGGCGCTAATACAGCGCCCCTGTTTCTTTCGAATTTTCCGACCTTGTCATTCGTATGCCGTAAGTTTCCTTTTCCGGTATTCTCCCGGCGTAACATGGTAATGTCTTTTAAAAAGCCGGCAAAAATAATCCACATTATTAAATCCTGTTTCCACAGAAATCGTGTTGATTTTTTTCTCCGTTTTTGACAGCAGCAACGCTGCTTCATTCAGACGGTAGTTTATCAGGTAATTGATGGGTGTAACGTGCAGATATTTGCGAAAAAGATTTAACACGGTGCTTTTACTTACCCCTGCATGAGCGGCAACATCATCCAAAGAAATGTCATACGGATAATTCTGATGGATGTACTGCATCATTAATTGCAGCCTTGCTTGTGATGAAGCCGATTCAATCAGATAATCCTTCCTGCATTCCCTATCCGTATTTTCATAAATTTCCCGCCATAGTTTCTGCATAAGTGAAGCCGTCAAAAGTTCGCCTGATGAAACGCCCTCCTGCGCAGCGATAATCTGCCTCATCATTTCTAAAACCGCCGCCTGCCATGGCACTTCCTCACAAAAAACCTGAAAAGACAGGGTCGAAGAAATAACCGGCAAAATATATTTGCCATATAGAAAGCTGTCCTGCGGAGCGATAAAAGAAGGCATACATAAAAAATTTGGAATAACCGCTTCCCCGGAAGAATAAAAACGGTGCAGGATTTTGGAATTAATGAATACGCCGTTTCCTTCCGATAACGTGAGCTGCCTTTCCCCGATCCAGCAATCCATCGTTCCGAATTCCATATATACAAATTCCAGTTCCGTGTGCCAGTGCCACTCAATACAGTGAAAGTCAAACATGGCTAAATTCTCATAATAAAATCGAAACGGATAGCTGTTGCTGCCATGTTGTATGGTTTCCATCAGATTTTCATCTGTAACGATTCTGTTATAAGATGTACCGGCACTCATCATTATATCCTCTCCGCAAGCAGGCTTTTGCGATATTATACAATAAATATCCCATATAAATCAATGAAAACTGATTTTTCATATTATATAATTCAACAAAGTAAAACCAATCGAGCAACCGTCATAACCGGTTGACACTAAATAAAAAAGAAAGGACTCTGAAATATCATGCCAAACTATCGAAAGACCAAAACAGCCTGCTACTTAGGATTTATTACGCAGGCAATCGCGGCCAATTTTGCGCCGCTGCTGTTTTTAAAATTTCATCACGATTACCAGATCTCTCTCGGCAGGATTGCCTTGATCTCCACCTGCTTTTTCTTTACACAGCTTCTGGTGGATTTGTTTTGCGCCAAATTTGTGGACAAAATCGGCTATCGTGTCTGTATCGTGACCTCCGAAGTGTGTGCCGCCGCCGGACTGGTCGGACTAGCGTTTCTGCCGGATACACTGCCGAATCCTTTTGCCGGAATCCTGTGCAGCGTAATCCTGTACGCCATCGGAAGCGGGCTGATCGAAGTGCTCTGCAGCCCCATTGTGGAGGCATGTCCCTTTGAAAATAAGGAGGCAACTATGAGCCTGCTCCATTCCTTTTACTGCTGGGGCGCGGTGGGCACCATATTGATTTCCACCCTGTTTTTCCTGCTGTTTGGCATGGAAAGCTGGAAATGGCTGGCAGTATTGTGGGCTCTGATTCCGGCAGTCAACATTTATAACTTCGCCACCTGCCCCATCGAGCATCTGGTGGAGGAAGGCAGCGGCATGGGAATCAGGGCTCTGTTCCGCAAGCCGCTGTTCTGGCTGGCGGTCTGCCTGATGATCTGCTCCGGCGCATCGGAGCTTGCCATGGCACAATGGGCGTCGGCCTACGCGGAAGCGGCGCTCGGGTTGACAAAAGCAGTCGGCGATCTGGCTGGTCCCTGTATGTTTGCCGTCACCATGGGAATCAGCCGCATCATTTTCGGAAAATACGGCGGCAAAATGGACCTGATGAAATTTATGACCGGTTCCGGGATCCTGTGTGTGGTATGTTACCTCCTCACCTCCCTCTCCCCCAATCCGCTGATCGGGCTTACCGGCTGTATTCTGTGCGGTTTCTCTGTCGGTATTATGTGGCCGGGAACCATCAGTATTTCCTCGGAAACATTTCCCGCAGGCGGAACCGCCATGTTCGCGCTGCTTGCCATGGCGGGTGATCTGGGCGGCAGCCTTGGCCCCGGCATTGTTGGCCGCGTCACGCAGATGGCCGGCGACAATATCCGTACCGGCATGGGCGTCGGTCTCGTGTTCCCGCTTGTTCTGCTATTGATGCTGTTTATTCTCGGCCGGTCTAAAACGGACAGGTAAGGTCATTATGCAAACAAATACTGGTACTTGCGACGCTGCCGCCGAAGCAGTTCTTTGACCCGTTCCTTTTCCTTGGACGGGTACTCCCTGTCCTCCTCCAAAATCCTATCCACATCCGCATTGGTAAAGTTAAATTTTAAATGCTGTCCGTACAGCCCCTCCACCGTGTCCAGCTGCTCGTCAAAGTCAAGGCAGAAGGTCTTCGCCTTTGGCTTTCCATACAGTATGTCCAACGATACGTCCAGCGGGTAATCCATTTTTGTGTCCGCCATCAGCGACGCCCCATGGTCAAAAGCCGGGCAATAATGATATTGCCCAAGCTCATCCCGGAGTACGGCTATATTGTGTGTATGCCTGTCTTCATTTAAGAAAAAAGCATCTATTGTCAGAAGAATGCTCAGATATTTTCCAAACTCCCTAAGACCGGTCAGCGTTTCTGTCTGCTCCACCAAAAATGCCGCTCTGTTTTCCGGATCCCTGATATGAAAAATACATTGGTATAGGCTTTCCCCGTAATGCTGCCAGAACAGTCTCTCCAGTGTAATCAGCTGCCAGCGATCGGGCAGAAAATGATCGCTCTGGCAGCCTAAAAAGATAGTCTTATCATAGTGAATCTTTACGGTGTCATACAAGATAAACGCGTCCCGGCCCATGGTAGACAACTGTAGCAGCCGGGAAATCGCATACTCCGCCAGCCCTTCATAGCCCATATAATCCGCCTTATACCATTTCTTTCCGCTGTACCATTTCAACTGATTGCCCTTGGAGGATTGTCTGCGCTGTCCGAGGGCTTCCTGCTCAAACAAATCTACCATGTCAATTCCTCTCTACCCTAAGCCAAAAATCATCATCCGCCATCCTGCCCTCCGTCTTCTCCACAATCATCAGCGGATCATAGAACGGCAGATCCAGTTCCTCCAACATCAGTTTCATCTTGTCCCTGCTTTTCGGAAAACAGCGGGATTCCAAAAACGCTTCATATTGCTCATAAGTCGGGCTTTCTATTTTGCCAAACGCCCGACGCATCAAATCCTTGGTATAATTATAAACCGTCACACGCCTCTGCGGCGGCGAAACGTCAATGATGGTGTAAATATCCTCCCCCTGCCCGTACCAGAGACGGAGCGGTTCTTTTTGCGCAGGCACACGATACCGGGCGACGCTCTCGGAATCCTCCCGCATCAGCCTGCACAGCGTAACGATTTCTCCCCTGATCGGCGTTTTCTGTATCTCCCATCTCTCCACCGTCTTCACGGAGACATTGACAAACTGCGCAAATTCTTTCTGTGTCAGGCCGAGGCTTTTGCGCAGGCATTTAATATCCTGCCCGCTGATCGTCTGCGCTATCGCATATCGCTTCCGCTGTTGACCCATACTCTTTTCACCGCCCGCCATCTTTCTTCCCACCAATGCAATTTCAGTATACCATTTATAAATTTACCATATCATATAAACATCCTTAAATCAAGTAAAAATATTTTATATAATTACTCAAAATGTCCAGCTTTTTTTATCTCGTACTTTTCTGCCTGCTGGTACTCCCTGAGCTTTCGGTTCAGATTCTCCGACTCTCTTGCATGCAGTCTCCAGACCACAAAGGAAACCACAGCAAACACAAGCAATATTCCCAAAAGCATGACAAGCAGCATGGAAACATTATCCTTATCGATCCATCCGAACCCATAACCGCAACAAAGTACCACGGCATTGATATACAAATAATGCAATATCTTTTCGGTCAGCACCCGCCTGCGGCTGATTTCTTTGTAGGGATGCAGGAAGTTGCCCAGACTGCACAGAAACGCCAGCGCTAAAAGCTGCCAGAGAATATTCCCATCCAGAGACGAATCATAAGGCCAGAATATTTTGTTATACACCGCACAGACTAAGACACTGCCGGTCGTAATCATACAGAAGGTCAGCAACAGTTCCACCATTCTCTTTTTTATTTTTTCCGTCATATAATCCCTCGTTTCCGCGCCGCTTTCCACGCCTGTTTTCTGTTCTGCCGCCGGGTCTTCCTCACATGCCGAGCCGCTTTTTCAGGATCGGCACATACTGTCTGGAAATAGACAATCTCTCCCCGTTCATCATCTGCGCCTCAAACCGTCCGCCGAAATCCGGCGCAAACTGTTTCACCTTAGCCAAATTGATAATCACCGATTTGGATGCCCGGAAAAAATCCGTATTGGCGTACGCCTCCTCGATCTCATACAGCTTGTATTTGACCTCGAACACGTCCTGCTCCAGATAGAGAAACACCTTATTGTCCACGGCCTCGAAATAAAAGATATCGCCCGCATCAATCTGCCTGATTTTATCGTTGTCCGTGACCGTAAATTTTCCGCGCCTTGTCTTTAACTCATGAATCATACGCAGAAGCGCTTCATCCAAATCCCTGCACCTTACGATGATCTCTTCCTCTTCCCCGGGCGCAATATCCTGTATTGTTATCTTCATGCTTCCATCCATTCCGCCATCAATTTATTTTCTTACTTTCCTCTGGCCACTCTCGCCGGATACCATTTTTGAAACCATGCCGTAAATATCCCCATCAAAGCAGGGAGCACAGAGTTGATCAGCCCCGCCAGATAGCTTATCGGTGACCGCATCAAAAACCAGCTGATCCCTGTTGTGATCAAATACAGCATTCCCCAAAGCATGGTCAGGATACGGTTTGTCTTTATAAATAACGCATTTTTCAGGGCGTCCTCACCGCCATAGCTGTTCATGGAATAGTGAGCCGTCAGCGGCGTCAGTCCGCCAGCGCAGGATACCAGCCACATCACACCGAATGCCAGATAGGAAAACGGCAGCATAAGCTTATCGGATGCGCCGGCCAGCATAACGACGCAAAACCCTGTTACCAGTGCGCCGCTAAGCACATCGTACACCGTCTTTTTATGCCGGTAATAAACAAGCGGAACCAGCGCACTGACCGCAGCGGTGAGCAGACATCCGGGCTGCTTGCTGATGGAGGCGGCCACCCAAAGGACGATCCAGGGAATCAGCATAATATTCATATCGGTATTTTTCCAAACCGGCTTTTCTTCTGTCCGCTCCGCCTTCGGATGAGAACCGCCAAAATAATTGTCCCATTGCAACATCAGGTTGAAGTCGCCTTTCACGCGATATAGCCCCTGCATCATGGCCTCATCCCCGCGAATCTCTCCCGCCGCAATCGAGCGCCACACGGTGATCGGCGTCTCAATTCTGGTATCGGCAGTCAGAGAGCCGTCCGTATAGACATGGCTGCCATCCTTTCCCAACAGAATCTGATAGCATTCTTCCACATCCGTATAACACATTTCCAGCACAATATCCTTGCCGGGCCAGCTCGCCTTCCGGTATAGCGCCGCCATCTGTCTGGTAAAAGTCAGCGTATCCGACTCCTTCCCGGCGCCGCCGTTTTCTCCCGTTCCGGTATCCTCCTTTGCAATTCCCCAGCTGGCGTCCGCACAGGCCTCAAAGATATCCCGCGGCAGCAATAACTGTGAGAGCCGCTCCCTGCTCTTTTCTGAGATGCCGCCGTCTATGTATTCTGCTCCCGCCTGCTCCACGCAGGAAAGGTAATCGCCTGTCACCGCAGACACCTCCGGCACCCGGAACAATTCTCCCTGCCCGCAGAAAATCGTCGTATAATTTCCCGGCCCGCAGTGATGATCAAAGAGACTGCGCACGCCGTCATAATTTCCCTCTGCGGTATAAAACCCACAGGTAGATATCACCACCGTTCTTTTCCCGCTCATATCATAGCGGGAAGGATGGCCGCCATTCCCGACCTGCCCCTCCTGTTCCTCCATAAAGGGAAGATTCATGGGCAGCTGACGGTCGATCAGATTTTTTAATGCGCCCGGAACTGTAAAATAATACAAAGGAAAACTCCAGATCGTGATGTCCGCCCAAAGCAGATCCTGAATGACCTGCGCCATATCATCCTCGATACAACACTTGCCAGGCGTGCGGTTCCAACATGAAAAACAGCCAAGACAGGGCTTGATATCCATCCGGCAGACCGCACATTCCCTGATCTGCGCATCGCCTGCTTTCTGTTTTATCCCTCTCAAAAAAGCGCTCGTCAACTGATACGTATTACTTTTTTCACCCTTCGGACTCCCGTTTATCACCAAAATATTCATAGCCATCCGCCCTCCTTTTCGTATGGGCACATGGTAACACGCAGAAGAATATGCCACAATGCGTCAGGCGGTAAGAGGTCAAATTATGCGGGTAAGATGCACAGAGCTCTTCCATAAAACAATAAATTCCTCAATTCATGCCGTTTCTTATCTGCTTAAATTGAGGAATCTATTAAAATGTTCATATTCTCAAACTATATATACTTTTCTATTTCAGCTTTTCATATCGGCATCCTGTCACTTCACAAGCGCTGCCGTCTCCCTCGCAATGGCAAGCTCCTCGTTGGTGGGAACCACCAGCACCTTAACCTTGGAATCCGATGTGCTGATTTCCAGTTCCTCTCCGCGCTTACCGTTCTTCTCTGCATCCAAGGTAATACCGAGATACCCCAGTCTCTCACAGGCAAGCTTTCTGACCAAAGGGCTGTTCTCCCCCACGCCTGCGGTAAAGCAGATTGCATCCACACCGTTCATGGCCGCCGTGTACGCGCCGATATATTTCGCCACACGGTAAGCAAATGTCTGGATCGTGCGCACGCCCCTGTCCTCCCCGGCGTTGTAGGATTTCTCCAAATCCCGGAAATCTGAGGAAAGATTGTCGGAAAGGCCGAGCACACCGGACTTCTTATTGAGAACCGTCATCATCTCGCCGATGGTCTTATTCTCCTTGTGGGCAATATACTCGATAATCGCAGGATCAATGTCGCCGGAGCGAGTACCCATAATCAATCCCTCAAGAGGCGTAAGCCCCATGGAAGTGTCCACACACTTGCCGTTTTGTACCGCGGAAATACTCGCGCCGTTGCCCAGATGGCAGACAATGATTTTCATATCTTCGTATTTCTTACCCAAAAGCTCTGCGGCTTTCTTGGATACATAAGAATGGCTGGTGCCGTGGAAACCGTATCTTCTCACCTGATACTTTTCGTAATATTCATAGGGCAGACCGTACAGATACGCTTCCTTTGGCATGGTCTGATGGAACGCCGTATCGAACACGCCTACCATAGGGGTATTCGGCATCAGTTTCTTGCAGGCGTCGATGCCGATCAGGTTCGCCGGATTATGTAAGGGCGCCAGATCGTTGCAGGCTTTGATGGCCTCAATCACTTCGTCTGTAATAACCGTGGAGGCCGCGAATTTTTCACCGCCATGCACAATGCGGTGTCCCACCGCGCCGATCTCATCCAGAGATTTCACCACGCCCGTCTTCTCATTCATCAAAGCGTTTAATACCAGTTCGATGGCCTTCGTGTGATCAGGCATGGGAGTGACCGTCTCCTCCTTCTCCCCACCCGCAGGCTGGTAGACAATCTGGCTTCCGTCGATGCCGATTCTCTCACACAGGCCCTTGGCAATCTGCTTCTCCGTCTCCGAATCAATGAGCTGGAATTTCAGAGAAGAACTGCCGCAGTTGATAACCAATATATTCATGACTTTACCTTCTTTCTTTTCATTTAACCTAACTGTGCCTGCACGGCAGTCAAAGCCACCACGCCCACGATATCCTGCCAGGAGCAGCCGCGGGAGAGATCGTTTACGGGCTTCGTGATGCCCTGTAGCATAGGCCCGTAAGCCTCCGCCTTCCCCAGTCTCTGTACCAGCTTATAACCGATATTACCACAGTCCAGATTGGGGAAAATCAGCACATTCGCCTTACCCGCCACCTCACTGCCGGGCGCCTTGGACTTCGCCACCTGAGGCACCAAGGCCGCATCGGACTGTAATTCTCCGTCAATGGTAAGCCCCGGATACTGTTCATGGGCAATCCTGGTTGCCTCCACCATCTTGTCCACCAGCGGATGCTTGGCGCTTCCCTTGGTTGAATGGGACAACATGGCAATAATCGGCTTTGCCCCTACCAGACTCTTAAAGCTCTTGGCCGAAGTGTCCGCAATGGCTGCCAGTTCCTCCGCCGTAGGGTCCTGATTCAGGCCGCAGTCCGCGAAAAGGAACGTACCGTTTTCCCCATACTCACAGTCCGGCACATCCAGAATGAAAAAGCCGGACACCAGCTTCACGCCGGGCGCCGTCTTTAAAATCTGCAACGCCGGACGAAGTGTATCTGCCGTAGCGTGGCAGGCTCCCGCCACCATACCGTCCGCATCATTTGCCTTTACCATCACCACCCCAAAGGTCAGGTAATCAGACAGCAAAATCTCTCTTGCCTTCTCCGGCGTCATTCCCTTGTTTTTCCGGGTCTCAAAAAGCAGATCCACGTACCCGTCAAGCTTTTCGGTCTTCTCCGGGTCAATGATCTTCACCCCGTCCAATTCCACCTCCAGCCAGCCGGCGCCGTCCATAATCTTCTCTTCGTTCCCCACCATGATAATGTCGGCAATTCCTTCTTTCAGGATACTGGCCGCCGCGATCAATGTTCTCTTGTCGTTTGTCTCCGGCAGAACAATCGTCTTTTTATCGCTTCTGGCCTTCTCCTTCATCAAATCAATATAAGACATAGCTATACCCTCCTTCTCCCAAATACCTATATCAATTACAATCATACCTAATTCCCTTTTTTATTACAAGGGATTTTCTCCTCTGTTCCTCATAAAAAACAATACAAAACCTCCGTTCTGTGATAAACTAAATACGGTATAATCTGTATTACCTCGGGGAGGGGAATCAGCCATGAAAACGGTCGGTATTATCGCGGAGTATAATCCGTTTCACAACGGGCACGCCTATCAGATCAGGCGGGCAAAGGAGCTCACTCACGCAGACTATTGCGTAGTAGTCATGAGCGGCGATTTTGTGCAGCGCGGCGCTCCCGCCCTGATGGACAAATATCTGCGGGCCGAGTGCGCTCTGAAAAACGGGGCGGATCTGGTGCTGGAACTGCCCGTATGTTATGCTTTAAGCAGCGCAGAAACTTTCGCAAAGGGCGCTATCTCCCTCCTCGATAAGCTGGGCGTCGTCGACGCTCTCTGCTTTGGCAGTGAATGCGGCGACATCAATCTTCTCATGGATTTCGCAAAAGAGCTTCTCCACGAGACTCCTGTCTTTAAAAAAGCCCTTGACAGAGAGCTTCGTATCGGGCACACCTATCCGCAGGCGAGAAACGCAGCTCTGGAAGCTGCCGCACCCCATTTGACAGCCCATACCAGTGTGCTGACCAGTCCCAATAACATCCTGGGGATCGAATACTGCAAAGCACTGCTCTCCTGTGACAGTGACATTGTGCCCTGCACTGTAAAGCGGATCGGCGCCTCCTACCATGACGACAGTCTGGAAAGCAACTTCTGCTCCGCCATGGCAATCCGCGAGTCCCTGCGGCAAGCCGGCACCTCAGACGGGCTGGCAAAACAAATACCTACAGCCTCTCTGAAATTGATGGAAGAGGCCTACCTGAAATCTTATCCGGTCTTTCCGGACGATCTTTCCCTGCTGCTGCATTACAGCCTGCTCTCCAAAGCGGCTTCCGGCTTTACGGACTACCCGGATATCGACAGGGAACTCTCGGACCGCATTCTCAAATTTTTACCGCGTTACCAGAATTTCCGCTCTTTCTGTGAGCAGTTGAAATCCAAGAACAGAACCTACACAAGGATTTCCCGCAGCCTGATTCATATTTTGCTAAATGACAGCCAGGAAGACCTTGCCCGCTACGAGGAGGAGGGCTTTGTTTTTTACGCCCGTATGCTTGGTTTTCGCGAGAGCGCTTCCGCACTGCTTTCCAACATTAAGAAGAACTCGCAGATCCCCCTTCTCTCCAAACTTGCGGACGCAGAAAAACAGCTTGCACAGACGGGCCTTCTCATGCTGGAAAAGGACGTCTACGCAAGCCATCTCTATCAGGGCATTGTGCGCTATAAATTTCCTAACGATGATCCCTCGTCGGAAATCAATGAATATAAAAAACCAATTGTAAAATTATAATGTCATGTCAAGCCGGACTCAGCACTTCGCTGATCCGGCTCACAATCCTGTCTCTCACCATCTCCGCGATCTGTGTCGTGGTCATACCCTTGTACTCCTCATAGGGAATTGCCTTTAAAAAGTGAACCTGTGTCTCCACCTTTTTCAGTGTCCACTCCTCAAACACCTTATAGGAGTCAATCAGCGCCACCGGCACAATCGGCACTCTGGCTTTCACGGCGCTTTTAAAGCACCCGGGCTTAAATTCTCCTACCGTATTGTGGTTATGACAGTATCCGCCCTCCGGGAAGATAATAAACCGCCGTCCCTTCCTGGTATCCTCGGCCAATTCCTTTATGATACCGATAGACTGTCTGGTGTCATCCTTTTTCATTCGCTTTCCCCGCACCAGGTCAATGAACTGCTTCACCAGAAAGCCGTGGGACTTTGCATCGTCAATGACTACCGAGCAGGGAGCGTCATGGGATATCATGATGCCCAGCGCATCGTATTTTCCCTGATGATTCGGCGTCAAAATATAGCCGCCCTCTCCCGGCAGATTCTCCACACCGTATTTTTTGGTCGTGATATGTCCGGCGCGCATCATCCGCCTGATGGCCAGTCTCGCATAGGCATAACAGGCTTCCTCTCCGTAACGCTGCGCGTGCTTCGCCTTATAGGCCATTTTAGGAACCATGTAGATTCTCGGCAGATTCCACACAATTACCTTGATAAAACGTATCATAATTTCCTCCGTTCATGAAAAACCGCTCTTTTCCCTATAACAGCGGTGACAGCAGTTTTAACAGCGGCCCAAGCACCATGGTCTTCACAAACTTCTCCTTACACCATGCCAAGGTAATCTGCTCGCAAACCGCAAAGGTTTCCTCCATATCCTTTTTCAATTCTTCCACCGCCTGCGTCCGATAAAGAAAAACACCGCATTCAAAATGGTGATAAAAACTCCGGTAATCAAAATTGATCGTCCCCACCACCGCTGTCTCATCATCCACAAGCACACATTTTGCATGAATAAAGCCGGGCGTATACTGATAAATGCCGACGCCTGCCTGAATCAAATACTGATAATTCGATTGGGTCAGCCAATAGACAAATTTCTTATCCGGCACCCCAGGGGTCACAATGCGCACATCAACGCCCCGCTTTGCAGCGAGTTTCAGGGCGGTAAGCATTTCATTGTCCGTGACAAAATACGGGGTATAGATCCAGATATACCGTTTCGCGCCGCCGATCATGTTCAGATATACGTTTTCCCCCAGCACCTCGTCGTCTAAAGGCGTGTCCACATAGGGCTGCACATACCCCGCCGCCGCAGGCGGATTTTCGAAGGTATGGAAATATCTGCGGTAATCCTCCTCCGAATAGCGGGACATATTCCACATCTGCAAAAACATCACCGTATAATTCCAGACCGCAGGCCCTTCCATGCGGATTCCGACGTCCTTCCAATCGTCCCCGTAGGGATGCTCATAGTTAATATACTCATCCGACAGGTTAATGCCGCCGGTATAAGCTGTTTTGCCGTCTACCACCACGATCTTCCTGTGATCCCTGTTATTTAACACCAGAGACATAAAGGGCACCAGCCGGTTAAAAGCCACGCACTTGATTCCCTTCTTCTCCAGCACCCGGTCATAATATTTGGGCAAGAGAAACACGCATCCCACATCGTCATAAATCACCCTAACGTCCAGACCTTCCTGGGCTTTTCGCTCTAAAATGGCAAGAACCTCATTCCACATCGTCCCCTCCTTGATGATAAAAAATTCAAGGAAGATAAAACGCTCCGCCCGTTCCAGATCAGAAAGCAGACTCTTCCACCACGCCTCTCCATTCGGGAAATAAGAAGTTGCCGTGTGATTCCATAAGGGCGTCAGCGCATAGGAGGTAATGTAGCGGCTCTGATTGGCTGCCGCAAAATTCTCCTTTTCCAACGCCTCCAAAACACTTTCGTCCTGCACAAGACTCTTCTTTACCAGTTCCTGCGTCCGTTCCATACTCTCCCGCAGTTTTTTCGGCACAATCACATGACCGAAGAGCATGTACATCACCCCGCCAAACAGGGGAAACAGCAAAATCGGCACGATCCAAGCCAGCTTTACAGCCGGATTGTTCGGCCGCCATATAATATAGATCACCGCCCACATCGTGATGAAACGCAGCACCATGGAGAACCACAGGTAATCGCTTCCCCACCGCAGCAGAATAAACAGGAAAAAACATACCTGCATCAACACGATCAACGCCGTAATAACCACTCGATTTAATGCATACTGCAAAAACTTTCTCATTTTAAAAACCCGTTTACAATCTGCTCTTCCGCTTCCTTTTCCGTAAGGCCAAGCGTCATGAGTTTTATCAGTTGCTCTCCTGCGATCTTGCCGATCGCCGCTTCGTGAATCAAATTTGCGTCAATGTCGTTGGCTGTCAATTCTGGAATCGCGCTGACGCTGGCTTCATCCATAATGATGGCGTCGCATTCGCTGTGTCCGTGGCAGCTCGCGTTGCCCTCAATACAGCTTCTAAACACCTGACTGGAATGTCCCTTGGCCACCGACCTGGAAATCAAATTCACGGAGGAATCCGCCCCCGCCATGTCCACTTTAAAATCCGTCTCCGCATGCTGCTTTCCATGGGTCATGATTTTTTCTTTGATCACCAGACTTGCGCCCTGAGCCACCTCAGCGTTTGTCGTCCGCACCGTAGAGTCAATGCCCTTGATCTGCACCGTCTCCATTTCCAGACTTGCGCCCTGGGCAAGATGGATTTCCGTGGTGGGATTCATAATTCTCTCCCCGCTGCCGTCCCCGGAACCGTAATGCTTTTCCACATATCTCACTTTTGCGTTTTTCTCCACAAAAAAACGATGGATACCGGAATGGGCCGAGTCGTCCGGGCCGCTGTTGTGAATGCCGCAGCCGGCTATAATGGTGACGTCGCAGTCCTCTCCCACGAAAAAATCATTGTACACACTCTCTTTCAGTCCGCTCTTGCTTAACACCACGGGAATATGCACACTCTCCTTTTTTGTACCCGGTTTAATCCGGATATCAATGCCCGAGCGGTCCTCCTTAGTGATAATATCAATATTGGCCGTCGTGCTTCTCCCGGCCAGCTCACCGTTGGCACGGATATTGTATGCGCCCTCCGGCACCTCATGCAGACCTGCCACCTGCGACAGCAGCTCCTGTTGTATTGCGTCCATAATGTTCTCCATATTCTCACGTTGCTATAATTTATCCGATAACGTCCGGCAGGGCCGTCCCGCTCCCAAAAGCTCCGGCATAATCTCTTCTCTGCTGCCAACCTTCTCGATCCTGCCGTCTGAGAGAAGCACGATCTGATCCGCAATATTTAAAATTCTCTCTTGATGGGAAATGATCAGAATCGTTCCCCTTATCTCCTCATGCATTTTTTCAAAAACACGGATCAGGCTCTGAAAGCTCCACAAATCAATACCCGCCTCCGGCTCGTCGAAGATAGCCAGCCGGCTTTTTCTCGCCATAATCATGGCAATCTCGATGCGTTTCAATTCCCCGCCGGAGAGACTCGCGTTGATTTCTCGGTTTACATAATCTCTGGCGCAGAGTCCCACCTCGGAGAGCATGGAACAGATCTCCGACATGTCCGTATCTTTGCCCGCCGCAATGGAAAGCAGATCTTTCACAGTAATTCCCTTGAAACGGACCGGCTGCTGAAATGCGAATCCGATCCCCAGCCTTGCCCGCTCCGTGATGGATTTTTCCGTAATGTCAACGCCGTCCAAAAAAATCTGTCCTTCCGTCGGCGTCAGAATCCCCGCCACGATCTTTGCCAGCGTAGACTTTCCGCTCCCGTTCGGCCCTGTGACCGCCACGAACTGATCTTCTATCGTCAGATTAATATTCCTTAATATTTCGATCTCTTTTCCGTTGTCCTCGTTCTCCGCCTGAAAAGAGACGTTTCTAAGCTCAAGCATGACAAACCTCCAACTCTACAGGACGTCCCCGGCACCCGATCCGAAAAGGTCCTTAGTAGGTTATCTTAGCACAAATACCGCCGAAAGGCAAATCCCGCCGCGGAGGAAATTCGTCCCATTTCCCGCGAATTGAAATATGGCACCAATGATAGTATAATAACATTTTAGACAGAAAGGGGAGAAATAACAATGGGATTGGCGGAAATTTTAGGTATTATAACAGTTATGATGCTTTTTGTGATCCTTCTGCTTCAACTCTCGGGCCGCAGGAAATCCGACGTTACAGAGATAACGTCCCTGTTGAAGCAAAACGCCGAGGAGCAGCGAAGCGATGTGCAAAAGCAGATTGCAAACGGCACGACGGAACAGTTTGAACGCTTCGGTGTGATACAGAAGAGCATTCAGGATACCCTGTCGTCAAACCGCAGCGAGGTCAACCAGCAGCTCCACACCTTCGGCGAGCAGGTCGACAACCGCCTTTCGTCCATCCAGCGCGCCAATACGGAAAATATTGAAAAGATCAACACAACGCTTGAGAACAAAATGAAATCCTTGCAGGAAAGCAATGAAAAGCGGCTGGAGCAGATACAGGGCGTGGTGGATGAAAAATTACAGAAGACACTGGAAACCCGCCTTGCCCAGTCCTTTGAACTGGTCAGCAAGCAGCTGGAGAGTGTGGGGCAGGGGCTTGGTGAGATGAAAGCCCTCGCCGCCGATGCCAAGTCGCTGAAAAATGCCCTCACGAATGTAAAGGAGCGCGGCATCTACGGCGAAATCCGCCTTGAAATGCTGCTCTCCGACATTCTTGCGCCGACGCAGTATGAAACGAATGTGGAGATCGCAGACGGCAAGCGCGTAGAGTTTGCCGTCAAGCTTCCCGGCAGCGGGGATACCCCCTTACTTTTGCCCATCGACAGCAAGTTCCCCATCGAGGACTATAACCGGCTGATCGACGCGGAGGATAAACAGGCAATCGACGAGGCTCGCCGTTCCCTTACCCTGAAAATCCGCGCTTTTGCCAAGGAGATTCACGACAAATATATCGTTCCTCCGAAGACCACCGATTTTGCGCTGATGTTTTTGCCCACGGAGGGCCTGTACGCGGAAGTCGTTCAAAATTCGGCTCTGTTTGAGGAGCTTAGGGATAAATACAAGATTACGGCGGTCGGCGCGACTACGCTCTCGGCCTTTCTCTCCTCCCTGCAAATGGGCTTTAAGACGCTTGCCATCGAACAGCGTTCGCAGGAAGTGTGGGATACGCTCCGCGCCGTGAAGTCGGAGTTTATTAAGTTCGGCGATATGCTTGACAAGGCGCAAAAGCAGATTCAGACTGCCGATAAGACGCTCTCCGATATCGTCGGCACGCGCACCCGGGCAATCAACCGGACGCTTCGCAGCGTAGAGGAATTGACCGATACCGATACCCCTTTGCAGGCTGCATTGGAGGATGCCGCCGATGAACCGCTTTAAGCCCGACAGCAGCGATTCCGAAAAAATGGCTGTCAATGTGTAAATACACTGACAGCCGTTTCCTTTTTGCAACAGTTTTTCCGCCGCTCTCCGTTATGTAAAAACGTGATCGCAATTTCCTAGGAAGCGATATAAGGCGCGATCGCCGCCTCCACCTCTGAGATCTGCGCGTTGGTCTCCAAAATCCGAAACTCTACTTTCTTTGACAAATCCATGGAAAAAATTCCCATGATGGACTTGGCATCGACCACATATCTGCCGGTGGCCATGTCAAAGTATCCGTCGAATTTCTCAATCGCACTTACAAAACCTTTGACCTTGTCAATGGAATTTAAATCCAGCATATACGTCTTCATTTCCACACCTCCTCTTCCATATGACACTGTTCCACTCCCCTTTTTTATGATTTTATGTCATTTTGGAAGATTTGTACAGAGGGTTTTTCCATTTTAATCTACTGCACTTCCCTGAAACTTGACAGGATTGCAATGACTTCTTTTTCCTCCTCCTCGGTCAGACTCTCATTATATGGTGCGCTTGCAGAAAAATAATAGGTCGATCCGCCGTACGCAAACGAAAGATAATCCGCATAGTATGCTCCCCCATAATAATGCGTTCCCACATGGTCTTCCGGTATCACCGCATACATCTCATCATCATCCTCTATCGGCCATTCCTCTCCGGAAGGATATTCCACAACGGAGACACTCTTTATTTTTCCAACGATAAGCCCATCAAGCGAAGAATCCGCCGCCTTCGTCACCTCCACACCGCACAAATCATGTCCCCTGCCTCCTAATGCATAATTATCCATTTGCTCCCAGTATTGCAAAAGAACACCTCTGTCATTTTTGAATACTACCGCTTCCTTGAAGCCGTTGGATAAAGAACTGCTCTCCTCCGCATCAAGCGACCATCCATCCGGATAATCAAACGCAAATTTTGCGTCACTGTTCTGCATGTAATAAGTGTGGAGAGAAGCATCTTCCGGCTGTCGCTCCATATCTCCTGCCGCTTCCGCAGTCTCTTCTTCCTCTACGCCCGTTTCTGCCTCGTTTTCTTTTTCCTGATAAGTACACGCCTCCACAAACTGCCCAGTTCCATCCGGCAAAAGCTCAAAATGCGTATTGATATGCACCGGCGCATTATCCGATGTAATGATTTCCCATTCCTGCGTTTCTACCCACAAACCAATCAGAGCATCTGCATCTTCGTCTCCGAGTACCGAAATCATAAACACAGGAAAGGATATTTCTGTTTCTGCACAAACCTGTGCATTTTTTCGAGTAGCAATTTGGGCGCTCGCTGCCATTCCTATATCAGCTTCCACATCGATGATATTCCCGCCAAACGCAACTAACACCGGCTCAAAACGAAACATTGCGCTAGCATCACAATTTGCCTCAATTTCTGGACGGTCAGGCTGCAATTCCTGCTTTTGCCGCCTTATTCCCTTATCCTGTTCATACACCACGGATACTCCTACCGGCAGTTCTGCCTCAATGGATATCATACCCTCTGTTGAAAAAACCAAGTATAGCTGTATATCTACCCCTGCAATTCCACTCACCAAAGGAATCGGCGTCGGCGTTTTAAACAGTGGCAGTTTTACTTCCTCCTCCGCTTTGATTTCCCCTTTAAATGTACTGTCTATGTCCACGGCAACGTCCGCATATTGCACGCCACCCAAGAAATTGTAATCCGCCTGTGCGCCGATCAATATTTTATCAATGTCAAGCTCCACACTGTAATCACCCTCCAATTTCACTTGATCCCCTATGGGCAGCATCATAGATCTTCCTGTCTCGTGATCGGTGATTTCTATTACTAAATGCTTATCTTTGTCATTCTCGTTATCCTCTGTAGAAAGCGTTATTTTATACCCTTTATGAGACACATTTCCCGAAAAATCCTCCGGCAAAAATTTCGTTTCAATAAATCCTGCCCCATCCTGCCAATCATCTATATGGTGTAGTGAATAGGCATCCTCTGACGCATAACTCTTTACAATGTCCTCAAAAGTCACTTCCATGATATCCGATACTGTAAAGGATTCCACCGCCTGTTCCAGTTCTACCGGGCTTAATGACAACGTTCCGTCCGGAGCTTTTCCATTGATTCTCCGTGCATATTTCAGTTTGGTATTTTTCTCTTCAAAAACAATAATGTTTCCTGTCTCCAGCGTATCAGACGCGCTATCCGAAACTACAATTTCCGTTCCGTCCACATTACTCCGTATCACCTGATCAGGTAGCAGTTCTATTACCCCATCCTGATAAACGATATGGGAATAATCGTCCCTCCAAAATTCACCAAAATATAGACCTTGGAGATTTTCCAAAATACGTTCGCATTCCTCCTCTGAAACGCCTTCCGCAAGCTTGTCCTTTTCGATCAGGCCATGCTCCATCGCCAGCTTTAAATAACGATCATCTGACAAGGCATCCTCTGTCTCAAGGTACGTCATGAGTTTTCTTTCTCCCAACGATTTCATGGCTGTTAAAGCCACAAACCGCCCTGACGCATAGCCATCCCCTGCAAACTCCGCATCACCGGCAAGCACATTCCATTCCACGGCCGATTGTATGTATGGAAAATACGGACTGTCCGCATTCACATCCTCATAATAAGGAGCTGCACTGTTATACTCTGTCAAGCCGCTCTGTTCGCACAGCATTTCCATCCACTCGTAGCGGGAGATATCTCCCGCTACGGCTGTTTTTATGTATTTATCATCTTTACTGCCAGAAACCAGCACAATACCAAGGCATATGATTCCTATGCTCACCAGCGTGATTGCTGTCAAAACAAGAATCCATTTTTTCTGTTTCATCCCTATACACCTCATCAACAGACAGAATTACTTATATTTTTTTCTACCATTTGATTTCTCCGGGCAATCAGGAAATTCGTAGATACAAACGCTTGCTATTTTCCCTCTTTCCAGTTACCATACTTGTTCTTCGCCTGCTATAATAACTGTCACATGCCTGCCGGTCTTCCTTGCTCCATCAAGTTGTAGTCCATCCAATTCTATGTCCGCATTTTCTATGATTATCTTTTCCAGTCCCGAATCCACAAAAGCAGATCTGTCTATATCTGTAACACTTTTCGGAATCGTAATCTCTTTCAAACTCTTACACAGCGGAAATACGAAACCTATAGAAGTCAATTTTTCCGAAAGTGTAACGCTTTCCAAATTTTCACAATTCGCAAATGCTTCTTCTCCGATTGTCGTGACACTGTTTGGAATTGTAATACTTTTCAAATTTTTACACTCCTCAAATGCGCGTTCTCCAATCGTCGTGATACTTTCCGAAAGTGTAATACTCTCCAAATTTTCACATCTCAAAAATGTAAATTCTCCAATCGTCGTGACACCGTTTGGAATTGTAATGCTTTTCAGATTTTTACACTCCTGAAATGCGCTTTTTCCAATCGTCGTAACACTTTCCGAAATGATAATACTCTCCAATCCTTCACATCCTGAAAAAGCGCCTTCTCCTATGGATGTAATTGTATCCGGAATGGTAACGCTGCGCAGATTTTTATTTCCGCTAAGCATATTATCCGCAATCTCCGTAATACCTTTCGGTATCTCAATCTCCTCAAATTCATTACCTACCAGTGCTCCTCTCCCTATCTCCGTAACACTGTCGGGGATGGTAATGCTCTCCAAATTACAGCCAAAAAACGCAGCCTCTCCAATAGCGGTAACCGTATCGGGAAGGACGGCACTCTCCAGATGACAATTGATAAACGCTTCTTTTGCGATTGTCGTGCAGCCCTCCTCTATCACCAGCTGATGGATATCATCTTCATACTGATACCACGGCGTTTCATAGGTTGAGAAGCTCATATTACCCGTTCCCCGAATCACCAGTATTCCATCCATTTCCTGCAAATACCACATCAAATCGGGACCGCACTCACCATATTTACTGGTGGTGGTTTCATCAATTCCCGCTGAAATGCTGTTTCTCTTTGCAGGAGCATCTTCGTCGTCCTTGTCTGCCTCCTGCTCTGCCAAAGTTTCTTCTGCCTGATCCTTTCCTTTCTCCGTCTCTTTATCTGCACCGCAAGCGCATAATAACGTAGATGCCGCCAATAGCATAGATACAAAAAATATGTTCTTCTTCATTTCCGTTTCCTCCTCAAAATTAATATTTTCCAATATGTTTCACGATATGTTTTGAATTTTTTATATGACTGTCCATGCGTGACTGTCTCGATCCATAAATAGGTTTACCTATATTTTTGAATATCGATTTTCTTGTCCTCCTTAATATCATCAAGCATAGAACATCGAAAATGTGTCTCTGCATATGCAAGTGCTATTAGTACATGTCGGACATATTCCATAGTTACCTGCCCTTCTTCCGGGGGAAGTATTTGTTCAATGATACCTTTTGCCTTCTTCTGTTCCTCTAATGATGGAATTTTGACAGTAACATTTTGCAACTGCTTGCTAATCTCGTTTAGTTTTCGAATCCATTCCGGTTCGAAATTTTCTGTAATCATTCATATCCTCCTCGTCATTTACATATATATTTTACTAGCAAGACCAAATGGTCTTATTACGCATTAGAATTATAGCATTCTCTGTATACTTTGTCTATAAAAATTCAAAAAGGCAGGTGTACACATTGAAATTTCAACGTATTCAGGATATGCGAATTGACCATGACATTACGATAAAAGAATTATCTTCGACTCTTAATTTGCATAGGGATGTATATTCGCGGTACGAACGAGGTGTTCGAGATTTTCCAATAGATATTTTAATTAAATTAGCAGATTTCTATAACTGTTCCATTGATTATTTAGTAGGACGTTCCGATTATAAAAATAATCCATCACAACAGCCATAATGAATCGGCATAAACACTAAAAAGGAGCAGGGCTCTTTACAGCTCTACTCCTTCATCGTGCAGGAATTGTGTTACAGTCACGCATTTGGGGCGATCCATATCCACTCATTGCTCCCGGTGCAGTTCCTCATATATCCCACCCAACAGTTCCTCTGTTAGCGCCGCCTCATTGAGCACCGTGTACCAGTCCTTTCTGGTATCCGCCGCCATACCGTGGGAAATCGGTGTATTTTTAAGTGATTTTTAGAGCATTTCCGGCGTTTTTTCATTTTTTAATTTATTTGTGCAGACGGTCTGCACAATTTATTTTTTCATATCAATCCTGCTTCTGATCTCCTCTGGATCAGGCAAAGCACTTTTCAAATCCAGTGGGAGGTCTGTACACAAATGATATTCACTTACACCAATAGGTTTTGACATATCTCTTAACGCATATTCTGCGATAGTGCGATTCTCATCCCTGCACAATATAAGCCCTACAGAAGGATTATCGTCTGAAGATTTAACCAAATCATCTAGCGCTGATAAGTAGAAATTCATTTTCCCTGCTTGCTCCGGTTTAAACTCACCTGTCTTTAAATCAATCGCCACATAACATCTGAGCTTTGTATTATAGAAAAGAAGATCAATATAAAAATCTTTCCCGCCAACTTCAAGATGATACTGCTGTCCCATAAAAGCAAAACCGGTTCCTAATTCCATCAATAGCGAAGTAACATTTCTTACCAACTCATTTTCTATATCTGTTTCCAGCATATCCTCCGTATAATTGATAAAATCAAACATATATGGATCTTTCATAGTGCCTAAGACAATATCCTTTTGTTCAATAGGCAATCTGTTTTCAAAATTTGAAATCTTATTTGCTACAACTTGTCTCTCATACAACTGGCCCTTCACTTGGGATGCCAAATCATCTACCGACCACCCATGCTTCAAAGCTTTTTCTAAATACCATACATATTCTTCTTGACTTGATGCTTTGCCCATAAGCACCTGATGATGACTCCATGTAATTCTTCCTAATCCGTATTTGTCTACATCATCCTCTGTAAAGATCTGTGCAAATTTCTTCATATATTTCAAATTACGAACCGAATATCCTTTTGCATTTGGAAACGCTATCTTCATATCCTTGGATAAATTATCAACAAATTTGTTTCCCCATTCAGAATTGCGAATAATCACATTACCGATGAATATATTTGTTTTCATTATCTCACTATTTACACTTACAGATGCTCTATATTTAGCCTGATTCACATAATCATTGATTTCCTGTACTGCCCGCAGATACTCATTCGATGTAGTAAGCATATGGTCTCCTTCCCAATTGTGCAGACCATCTGCACAATTAATAATCCCCTCTTATCCATAATCTCATTTCCATTTTTATCCAGTTTAAATTAGTAAATTTAACATGAATTTTGCATACCCACTCATTGCTCCCGGCGCAGCTCCTCATATATCCCGTCAAGCCGCTCCTCGGTCAGCGCCACCTCATTTAACACCGTATACCGGTCCTTTCTGGTATCCGCCGCCCGCATCCACGCGTCCGTAAAGATTTCCTTCGTGATCCCCCAATTCATGGGATCCATATCCATGTGATAGGCCCTTATGACCGTTTCCAGCTTTCCCAGATCCTGTCCCTGCAAACGGCAGCTCACCAGGCTTCCCAGCGCCACCGCCATACCATGGGAAATCTTAATCTCTTTATAATTTTCCTCCAGAGAATGGCAGAAAAGATGCTCCGACCCGCTGCTCGGCCTGGAATTCCCCGCGATCTCCATAGCCAGTCCGCCAAGCACCAGCGCCTGCGTCAAAATCTTGACAAACTCCTTGCTCTTTAACGACTTCTCCTCATTGTAACAGAGGGACGAAAACGCCATGTCCGACAGCAAATAGGAAAACCCGTCCACCCGCTCTCCCCGGTGGGCCGCATCCAGCTTCCAGTCATACAGCGCCGTATACTTGCTGATGGTGTCGCCGATACCCGACTGTAGATGGGAAAGAGGCGCGTTCATCACCACATTCACATCCACCACAATCCCCGTGGGTATGGCGCATTGAAAGGTCTTTCTCGCATCGCCCTCTGTCCCCAGCACCGCCACCGGCGACGAGAGGCTGTCGTTGCTCAGAGTGGTCGGCACACAGATATAGGAAATTTTTCCGACAAAGCCCGCGTACTTGGCCACATCCAGAACCTTGCCGCCGCCCACGCCGATCACGACCTCCACATCCTTCATGCAGATGTATTTTGCCAGCTCCATCGCTTCCTCAAAGCTGTTCTCCTCGATGAGGTAGAGTTCGCTCTTTGGCAGATCCCGCTTCATCTCATCCAGATAGACGCCCATGATCGGAAGTAACGCCTCCTCCGTCACAATGACCGTCCGTTTTCCCTCAATCCCCGGAATACAATCCGCCAGGATTTCATTCAAACGCTCGCAGGCTCCCTCCTCGATAAACAGGCAGCCCGGTAAATGAAACTGATTCATCTTTTTCTCTCTCCGTTTCTTATTCAGCCTTTCGCTCTTCTGATCAAGATACCATTGCGCAGCAGCGTGTTGTCAATATAGTGCCGGGAAAACAAAATCTCGCCCTCTCTGGGAATCTCAATGTCTTCCTCCTCACAGTTGATGATAACCTCCACATAGTTATCCACCCATCCCATCTTGTTAAATTCAATCACACGGGGACGGTTAATCTTATTCGGAAAATGGAAATCCCGGCTGCGCAGCAGCGGTTCCGACCTGCGCAGGTGCAGCAGGCTTTTGATAATTTCCGTCCGTTCACTGTATACGCCCTGCTCAATCTCTTCCCACGGCATACACCGGCGGCAGTCAGGATCATACCCGCCCTCCATGGCAATCTCCGTGCCGTAATAAATGCAGGGAGAGCCGGGCATTGTGAAGAGCACCGCCAGCTGTTGGAAATACTCGTCCAGATTTTTCACGTCACTGCGAAGCCGCTTCGTGTCATGGGAATCCAGCAGATTGAAAAGCACATCGTTTGTCTGCTGCATATACCTTGTATAACAGCGGTTAATCGTATACTCAAAGTCCTCGTTTGTCAGGCTCTTGTCAATCCAGAAATCCTTAATGCTCTCCCCCAGCGGATAATTCATGACAGAGTCAAACTCGTCTCCCCGAAGCCACGGCATGGCGTCGTGCCATATCTCACCGAGAATATAGAGATCCGGTTTGATGGCTTTTAAGCGGCTTCGGAGTTCCTTGCAGAACGTATGGGAAACCTCGTTCGCCACATCCAGCCTGATTCCGTCCACATCGTAGTTGCTGACCCAGTTCTCGCAGACGTCAATCAGGTACTTACGCACCTTCGGATTGTTGGTATTTAGCTTCGGCATATTGTCGTAGAAGGCAAAGGTGTAATACTTTTTCTCCCGGGCACAATTTCCCTCCGCCCCGAAAGGCCACTCGTTCACCATAAACCAGTCCCAGTATTCCGACTGCGGTCCCTTCTCCTTCACGTCAAGCCAGGGTGCAAAGTTCTCGCCGGAATGATTGAACACCCCGTCCAGCATCACATGTATCCCCCGATTGTGCGCCTCCCTGACCAGCGTTTTCATCGTCTCCTCCGACCCAAAATGGGGGTCAATCTTCGTGTAATCCGTGGTGTCATACTTGTGGGAGGAGGGCGACTCGTTGATGGGCGTCAGATAGATGCCTGACACGCCCAAATCCCTGATATAGTCCAGTTTATTGATAATCCCCTGCAAATCGCCGCCGAAAAATTCCTCGTTGGTCACCGAGCCCTTCACACGCCACGGCAGCGTCCCCTCGGGATTGATGGACGGATCGCCGTTGCAAAACCGTTCCGGAAAAATCTGATACCAGATCGTGTCGTTCACCCAGGCGGGCGTTACCGGAAGATCCGCCGGGTTCATCCACGGGAAGATAAAATACTGCCTGCTTCTTCCCGCAAGCGCCATCTGTTCCTCGGACACAAATCCGTCTTCAAAATAAAACCACCGTTCATTTTCCGCCTGTAATTCAAAATAATATTTGAGGCGTTTGTACGCCGGCTTGATTGTGGTGGTCCACCAAAGCTGGTTTTTCAAACGCTTTTTAAAGGGAATGTTGACCGCTTCCCCCTCCCAGCTCTCCCCGCCTCCCAGAATACCGGCGCTAAAGGGATCTCCGTAAATCAGATTCACATACTTGACGTCATACCCCGTCCTGATGTTAATGACAAGCTGTTCCTCATCCAACGGATAGCAGTAATTGTCATTCGCCCTGTGATACACCGCATTAAAATCCATATGCCCCTTCCTTTCTATACACCCTATACCTTCTCTTTTTGAGAAAACGTTTTCCGTTTGCTCTATCATAATGCTTCCGCGTAAAAAAAGCAAGCCCTTTTACACGAAAGCCCTATATCAGAAACCGAAAAGACACAAAAGCTGATACACCAAGCAGGCCACAGCCCATGCCACCCCGCACTGCATAACAACCACGCCCACCGTCTTCACCGCAGAGCCAAGCTCTCTCCTGATCGTCGCAACCGCCGCCACACAGGGCGTATAGAGAAGCGTAAACACCAGAAAACTGACCGCAGAGACCGGGGTGAAAATCTGTCCCAGCGTCTCGCTCAAATTCACCATGGTAGAGCCCGTCAGAACCCCCAGCGTGCTCACCACTGCCTCCTTCGCTGTAAAGCCGCTGATCAGCGCCGTCGTAGCCCGCCAGTCGTTAAAGCCAAGCGGCCCAAACAGAGGCGCGATCCATTTTCCGATCATGGCAAGCATACTCTCCCCGGAATCTGACACCACATTGAAACGCGTGTCAAAGGTCTGCAAAAACCAAATTAAAAGCGTAGCCACAAAGATAATGGTAAAGGCGCGCTGTACAAAATCCTTCGCCTTATCCCACATCAAAAGCATAACGCTCTTCGCCGAAGGGAAACGATAATTGGGCAGTTCCATCATAAAAGGCATAGAACTGCCGCGAAAAGCCGTCCGCTTCAACACCATCGCACAGAGCAGACCAACCAGAATGCCGAAGACATAAAGCCCCATCATCACAAGGGCGGTTCGTTTTGCAAAAAAGGCTGCCGCAAACAGGGCATAGATCGGAATCTTCGCTGAGCAGCTGATAAAGGGAATTAACAGAATCGTCATCTTCTTATCCCGCTCCGAAGAAAGCGTTCTGGTGGACATCACCGCCGGCACACTACAACCGAAACCGATCAGCATAGACACAAAGCTCTTCCCGGAAAGACCGATCTTTCGAAGCGGCCTGTCCATCACAAAGGCAATCCGCGCCATGTACCCCGAATCCTCCAAAATAGAGAGAAAGAAAAACAAAATCACAATAATGGGAAGGAAACTCAGCACACTTCCCACGCCCGTAAAAATACCGTCTATCACCAGGCTCTCCACCACCGGATTAATCCCATAATTTATCAGGGCGCGATCCACCACAGCGGACAAATTGTCAATGCCAAGGCTCAAAAGATCGCTCAGAAAACTTCCAAGCAGCCCGAATGTCAGATAGAACACCACCACCATAATCAGAAAAAACACCGGAATTGCCAAATACCTGTTAGTGAGCACGCTGTCAATTTTCATGCTCCTGATATGTTCCCTGCTCTCCCTGCACTTGATCACCGCCTGCCCGCAGATTTTTTCAATAAAATCATAACGCATAGCCGCCAGCGCAGCATTGCGGTCCATACCGCTGTCCTGCTCCATCTCCACGATGCTGTGCTCCATCAAATCCAACTCGTTGTCAGATAAAGCCAGCCGGTCTATGATCTCCGTATCCCCCTCCACAATCTTGGTAGCCGCAAAACGGGGCGACATACCGATCCGTTCCGCATGATCCTCCACCTGATGGCTGACCGCATGGATGCAACGGTGCACCGGCCCTTTCTCGCAAAAATCCGTCACCTTAGGATACAGCCTTCTGGAAGCCGTCTCCCGGATCGACGAAATCAAATCCTCAATCCCTTCATTCTTGGCCGCGCTGATAGGCACCACCGGAACGCCGAGCGCTTCTTCCATGGCCGCTATGTCAATGGTGCCGCCGTTTCCGCGCACTTCATCCATCATGTTGAGCGCAATCACCATGGGAATATGTAACTCCAGAAGCTGGAGCGTCAGATACAGATTCCTCTCAATATTGGTGGCGTCCACGATATTGATGATGCCGTCCGGCTTCTCCTGCAAAATAAAACTGCGGGTCACGATCTCCTCGTTGGTATAGGGCCGAATCGAGTAAATGCCCGGCAGATCCACCACCGTATTTCCCTTCTCGCCCCGTATTTCCCCCATCTTGGAGTCCACCGTTACGCCGGGGAAATTACCCACATGCTGGTTGGAACCCGTCAACTGGTTAAATAATGTTGTCTTTCCGCTGTTCTGATTGCCTGCCAATGCATATATCATATTGCGTTTCCTTCTTCCGCTCTCTCTTTCTACTGCTCTGTCACTTCAATTCGAGCCGCATCTTCCTTACGGATCGTCAGCTCATATCCCCGCAGATGAATCTCCAAAGGATCGCCCATGGGTGCCACCTTCTGCATCCTGACAATCGTCTGCGGGATCAATCCCATATCAAGCAGCCTGACACGCAGCTGCCCTTCCCCTCCCACTGTTATGATTTTCGCTTCCTTTCCCACTGCCAGTTCGTCCAATGTCATTTTTGTTTTCCTCTCGTCCTTTTCTTGTTTCAGCCCTGTCAACGATAGACATTTCGAAAAGCCTTATAGGTTCTCCTCATGCCCTCCTCAAACTCCGTATAGACCACGCCAAGCGACCTCTTTCCCTTCGTATTGTCACACAGATGGGTCTCCGCCGCCGTCGCCGGAAAAGGAACCGGAACGCCCTGCGAAACCGCCTGATCCACCGTCAGAGGCACTTCCGCAAGCCCCTCCAAATCCTCCGGGCCCGCCGCCGCCTTTAGCGCCGCGAAAAAACTTTCATAGGTAACCGCCTGATCCTGACACAAGTTATAGGCCTGTCCGTAGGCCGTCTCATTTCCCAGACAATTTAAAACAGCATGGGCCGCATCCTTCACATAGACAAACTGAAACCGCCCGTCCGCATCCGTAAAGCAGGGCAGCGCATGATTTTGCAGAAGCATTTGGATATAAACCGACTCTCTCGGCGCATAGTTGTAGGGGCCGTAAAGAATGGCCGGGCGCAGCACGGTGCAGGGAATCCCCCGCTCTTTGCAGATCTTTTCCGCTGCCCGTTCCGCCGCCACCTTTCCTGCGATATAGGCGCCCGCTTCCCCGGCGATACTTCTTTCCTCCAGAGGCGTATCCTCATCTTTTACCACAGAAGGATTTCTTTCATACACATCCACCGTACTGATCAAAAGATACTGCCCAATCTTCCCCGTCAAATGCCCGATAGTGGTAAGCACATCTTCCGCCCCGTAGGCGCAAAAGTCGATCACCGCGTCAAAATCTTCCCCGCAGACTGCCGTCCGTTCATGGCGGTCTGCCTTAACCTCTCTGACGCCAAATTCCTGCATAGAATAGGTGCCGCGGTTCCAAACCGTAATCTCATGCTCCGGCGCCGCTTCCATGACAAACACCCTGCCGTAAAAATAACTGCCGCCGATTACCAGAAGTTTCATTGTTCCTCCGTGCCGCTTTTTTACTGTAAGAACGGATTATAATACCGGCTTCCGTCCCAAAAAGTCACCGTCAATCCCACCGTCAGAATCGCTGCCGCGAATGCGATCGTCAGCCAATCGCTCCGTTTCATCCCGCGCTGTGCGTACCACGTCCGCTTCTTTTCCTTGCCGAAGCCCCGAAGCTCCATGGCGTTGCTCACCGTCTCGATCCGGTTCAGGCTGGACATAATTAGCGGCAAAAGAATCGCCACTGAATTTTTCAATCTGGTAAACAACTTATCTTTCCCGGAAAGATCAATGCCTCTTGCCTGCTGCGCCTGACTGATGTTCCGGTATTCCCTCTGCACGTCCGGGGTGTAGCGAAGCGCCAGACTCACCGCATACCCCGTCCGGTAACTCACGCCGATTCTGGAAAGAGAAGCCGCGAACTCGCTGGGATCCGTACAGGCGATAAACAGCAGCGCGATGGGCACCACGCAGATCACCTTTAAGGTGATATTCAAATGGTAAAACAACTGCTGTGCCGTAACCGTATAGCGCCCCACAATGGAAAACAGCAGCGTCCTGCTCTCATAGAGCTCCACCCCGTACTCGGGGGTAAACAGGTAAATAAACAGATTGTTGAGCAAAAGGAAAACCGCCGCCAGTCCCAGCACCACACTGATATCGCTGATTCTAATACGGCTGATGCGGAAAATCACCGCGCCGATTACCAGCATGCAAAGTAATACCCTCGTGTCAAAGGTCACCATGGAGGTCACGCTCCAAGCAATAAAGAAGATCAGCTTCGTGGTGCCCGTCAGTTCATGTACCGGACTTGACCGTTTGATATAATTTAAGATCGCTACCCGTGCCATCTCATCCCTCCTGCCTTTCCCGGCGCACCTTTTCACTGGCAATAAACCGCTCCGTAAATGCCTGCGGGTTGTCGATACCGCAGGCAACGCTCAAGGTATAGAGACTCGTCTCTTTCAAATTCGCCTTCTCCACAAGCGCCGGATCGTTCAGCACATGGGCCGCCGTCGTATCCGCCAAAAGCTCTCCCTCGCTGAATACAATCGCCCGCGGCGTATATTCCAGCATCAGGTGCATATCATGGGTGATCATGATGATCGTAAAGCCCCGTTCGTTCAGGCTCTTTAGAAATTCCATAATTTCCGTATAATGATGGTAATCCTGTCCCGCCGTCGGCTCATCCAAAATAATGATCTGGGGACGCTGTACCAGAATGCCCGCAATCGTCACCCGCTTTTTCTGCCCGAAGGAAAGGGCGGATACCGGCCACTTGCGAAAGGGATAAAGCCCGCAGATCTTTAAGGTTTCCTCTACCCGGTTCTGCCGCTCCTCCGCGCTCATCGTTCCCGCCAGAAGCGCCATTTCCACCTCATCCCAGATCAGGGGCTTGGAAATCATCTGATTGGGGTTCTGCATCACATAACCGATCCTCTGCGCCCGCTCTTTGATGGTATCTCCGGAGAGATCCCTGCCTTCCAGACAAATCCTGCCCGCCGTGGGTTTTTCAAAACCGCAGATCAGCTTTGCCAGCGTGCTCTTTCCCGCACCGTTTCTCCCCACAATACTGACCATTTCGCCTTCCTTGATGGAAAAACTGACATCTTTCAGATTCTGCTTCTCGGGCGTATAGCCGAAACTCAGATTTTCCACGCTGAGAATTTCCCGTTTCGTCTCTTCCGTACCAAAAAGTCCTTCCTGATCCCGATACCAGCCCCGCACCCGTTCCTTTTGCTCCTCGGAAAGTCTCAGGCTCTCCACATGCTGGGGCTCCAACTCCTTTGTGATAGGAATCCCCGCATAGCGAAGGGCCGACAGATACAAAGGCTCCCGGAGTCCGTGCCCGAGCAGCATGTCGCTGGTCAAAAAGTCCTTCGTCGGCATATCCGCCACAATCCTGCCCTCATCCATGAGAACAATCCGGTCTACCCTTTTCCACAGCACATCCTCCAGACGGTGTTCAATAATAATCACCGCCGCGCCGGTCCGTTCCTGCACCTTGTCAATCAGCTCAATGGCCGTCCGTCCCGCCGCCGGGTCCAAATTGGCAAGCGGCTCGTCAAACAACAGGATTTTCACCTGATCTACCATGACGCCCGCCAGACTGACCCGCTGTTTTTGCCCGCCGGAGAGCTCATGGGGCGCATATTCCAGATGGTGGTCGATATCTACTAACTTCGCCACCTCCTGCACCGTCTCCTTCATTTCCTCCTGCGGCACACAGTCATTTTCCAGTGCAAAGGCAATGTCCTCTCCCACTGTCAAACCGATAAACTGTCCGTCCGTGTCCTGTAGCACTGTCCCCACAATCTGGCTCAGCGTAAAAATACTTTCCTTTCGGGGATCTTTGCCTCCCACCAAGAGCTCTCCCGTGCTCTCTCCCGCATAGGCATAGGGAATCAGCCCGTTGAGACAGCTTCCGATGGTGCTCTTTCCGCTGCCGGAAGCGCCTGCAATGAGCACCTTCTCCCCCTGATAAATGTCCAGATTGATATGATACAGGGTAGGGCTTGCCTGCGCTGTATATTGAAATCCGTAATCCTTAAAAGAAATGACGGGTTCTGCCATGTCGTTTCTCCTTTACACAGAAACAGATTCGAGAGAATTTCCCCCGAATCTGTCTGTTTTTCTCCTCTTAGTCCTCTTTCTCCAAAGAACCTTTCTTTACTACAGTCTTAGCATAACCGAGCAGTAACAAAGTTCCCACAACACCGGTGGTAATGATATTTGCCACTGCCGCCATCAACCCCTGCGCAAACAGTTTCTCGATAGGCTCCGCATAGATCAGAATGTCCAGAACCGGCGCTACCAGACCCCATGCCAGAACATGCGCAATCACCTGCGCCACGTTAAAGTGGATCAGCTTTTTACTGTCAATGCCTTCCTCCACATTCAGCTTCATGGTCACAAAACCGATCACCAGACCGACAAAAGCGGATGCAATGATCCAGCTCCACCAGGGGCCATAGCTGGTCGCGTCAATCAAGGTATGGCCGATAAAGCCGATAAACGCGCCCACAATCGGGCCGAACAGGGTCGCAAAAACCGCTTCCACCGCATACTGTAAGCTGATGTTCGTGTTCGGCACGGGCGACGGGATCGCCACCTTTCCCAGAACAAAGAACAATGCCGCGCCGATACCGATGGCAACGACGCTCTTTACGGATAACTTTTTCATAAAAGAGACCTCCCTCATATGTATTGATACGTTTCCGGTTACCAAAAACCATTTCTATTATAGTCCGCACGGCTGCCTACTGTCAACTGCTGTTACGCCTGTTTCGCCCGAACCGAATCCGTCCAAACTAGTTCTTAAAACTGTGAATCGGCGCGGGAATCCGCCCTCCCCGGTTCACAAAAGCCTCACAGGAAAATCCGTTGACAGGCATCACCGGCGCATAGCCGAACAGGCCGCCAAACTCCACTTTATCCCCCACGCCCTTGCCGATGGCCGGAATAATCCGCACCGCAGTGGTTTTCTGGTTCACCATGCCGATTGCCATCTCATCTGCAATGATGCCCGCGATGGTGGTGTTTGGCGTATCGCCCGGAATCGCCAGCATGTCAAGCCCCACGGAGCAGACGCAGGTCATAGCCTCCAGCTTCTCTATCGTGAGCGCCCCTGCCGTGACGGCGTCAATCATCCCCTGATCCTCGCTGACGGGAATAAAAGCACCGCTTAATCCCCCTACATAGGAAGAGGCCATCACGCCCCCCTTTTTCACCTGATCGTTTAAAAGCGCAAGGGCCGCTGTCGTTCCCGGCGCGCCCGCATATTCCAATCCGATCTCACATAAAATATCCGCCACGCTGTCGCCGATGGCCGGTGTGGGTGCAAGGGATAAATCTACAATACCGAAAGGGATGCCCAGCATCCGGGAGGCCTCCTGCGCCACCAGCTGTCCCACTCTGGTCACCTTGAAGGCCGTCTTCTTGATGGTCTCGCAGAGCACCTCAAAATTCTCACCGCGCACCCTCTGTAAAGCGGTCTTTACCACACCGGGGCCGCTGACTCCCACATTGATTACGGCGTCGGCCTCTGTCACGCCATGAAACGCCCCCGCCATAAAGGGATTGTCGTCCGGCGCGTTGCAGAACACCACCAGCTTCATACAGTCGGCGCTGTCCTGATCCTTGCTGATCTGAGCTGTCTCCTTAATGATATCCCCCATCAGGCGCACCCCGTCCATATTGATGCCCGTCTTGGTAGAGCCCAGATTCACCGAGCTGCATACTCGTTCCGTGGCATGTAACGCCTCCGGGATAGAGCGGATCAGCAGTTCGTCCGCCTTCGTCATTCCCTTCGATACCAGCGCTGAGTAGCCGCCGATCAAATTGACGCCCACTTCAGCCGCCGCCCGGTCAAGGGTCTTTGCCAGCGTCACAAAATCTTCCTTGCTCTTGCAGGCCGCCCCGCCCACCAAAGCTATCGGCGTCACCGAAATCCTCTTATTGACAATGGGAATGCCGAACTCCTTCTCAATCGCCTCCCCCGTCTTTACCAGATCTTTTGCCACCGTCGTAATCTTCTGATAGACCCGGTCATTCACCTTTGCAAGATCGGCGTCAATACAGTCCAAAAGGCTGATTCCCAATGTGATGGTGCGCACATCCAGATTTTCCTTGGCGATCATTTCATTGGTTTCCGCCACTTCAAATAAATTGATCATGTTTTTCTCTCCCTCAGATCCGATGCATCTGGTCAAAAATTTCTTCCTTCTGGCACTTGATAACCACGCCGATCTCCTCGCCAAGCGCATTAAGCTCATCCACGATCACGCCGAAATCCTTGTCCGTCAGATTCGTGTCCACGATCATCATCATATTAAAAAAGCCCTGTACGATGGTCTGGGAGATATCCAGAATATTGATCTGGTTCTGCGCAAGGTATGTGCACACCTTCGCGATGATGCCTACCGTATCTTTTCCCACTACTGTGATAATTGTCTTTTTCATCGTTCCCTCTTTTCTACTTCGTTCCAAATATTCTGTCACCGGCATCGCCCACACCGGGGCAGATGTATGCATTCTCGTTCAGACAGCGGTCAATATGCCCCACATAAATCTGGACGTCCGGGTGATCCCTGCGCATCCTCTCTATCCCTTCCGGCGCAGCAATAATACACATAAACTTAATATGCTTACCTCCATGCTCCTTGATAAAGTTAACCGCCTGAGAACCCGAACCGCCCGTGGCAAGCATAGGGTCCAGAACAATGATCGTCCTCTGATCAATCGGTGCAGGAAGTTTACAGTAATACTCATGGGGCTCATGCGTTTCCGGATCTCTGTAAAGACCGATGTGTCCCACCTTGGCGCTGGGCACCAGGGCAAGTATGCCGCTCACCATACCCAGTCCCGCCCGCAATATCGGGACAACCGCAAGCTTTTTACCCGCAATTCTCGGCGACATACAGGTCTCAATCGGCGTCTCTACCTCCACATCCTCCAACGGAAGATCTCTGAGCGCCTCATATCCCATCAACATGGCGATTTCTTCAATGCACTTTCTGAACTCATTGGTTCCCGTGTTGATATCCCTAATCTGTGAAATCTTATGCTGAATCAATGGATGATCCATCACAAATACATTTTCCATCTTCTCCTCCATTTTTCATCTGTCTATTCGTACTTTCTATTTTTGCCTCATAATAGATCGTAGCGATTTCCGCCCCACATGTCAACAAGTTATTGACAAATACTGTGTGCCCCATTGATTGGAAATTTTATCTGTACACATTTTACCCCAGAACAAAATAATGCACAATCATAATAATTAGAAATCAGGCGACGCAAACCCGTTTTTCAGTTTTTCAATCAACACGGCCGACGGAATATCCATGTTGCTTTCCACCCATTTTAAAACCATACTGTACATCCCACCCACGCTGTAGGCCAGTAAATACGGAAGAAATCTGGCGTAAACATCCACCGTCTCCGCAGAACGAACATAGGAAAAAACTGCAAACGAATACTGGTACGAAGCCTCAAAGAAAACCCCGAGCAGATTGTTCCGCCTTAACAGAAAAAGCAATTCTTTCCGCTCTTCACAAAAATCAAAATAACACTGCACAACATCCCAATAATGTTCCGGCCGCCTTGCTTTCACCTGCATCTGATATTCGTTAAAAAGCTTTTCAAAGAAAAAATACAGCATTTCTTCCTTCTCTTTAAACAGCCTGTAAAAAGTCTTCCGCGAAAGCCCCGCCTCCTGCGCAATCTGTGTAATGGTAATTTCCCTATAATCGTATTGTTCCATCACAGATAACAACGCCTCGACCAGTTTTTCTTTTGACTGTTCTGCAATCTTTCCATTGTTAGAAAGTATCCGACATAAAAAAGGAGAGTTTCATGAAACATATCATTTACTATTTCAGCGGAACCGGAAACAGCATGAGAACGGCAGTCAGAATTGCAGAAAAAATCGGAGGTGCAGAAATTATTTCCGTCCGATGTAATCCGGAAAACGCGTCTGCCGAAAACGCAGACGTAATCGGCTTCATCTGCCCTGTCTACGAGTGGGATATGCCCGGAACCATGAAAGAATTTGTCGGGAAGCTGAAGGTAAACCCAGACGCCTATATTTTTATGATTGCCACCTATGTCGCCATCCACGGAAAAGCATTTGAAACCATGGAAAAAATTTTGCTGCAAAAAAAGGCGCGCCTGAATTACGGCATGGCTTTACGCTGTGTTGCAAGCCAGTGTATCGCCTACCCGCCGTTTCCACCGGAAAAACTGATGATACCCTATATGGAAAAAAGCATCGACCGAATCGGCCGGGAACTGTCCGAAAGGAAAAACAGAACCTGTCCTGCCATGGGATGGCTCACCGGAAAATTATACCCCAAACTGATGGCTCCCTATATGGCCATCGAGCAGGAATATGACAAGGGCTTTTACACAGACGAAAGGTGTATCGGCTGTGAAACCTGTGCCAAAGTATGCCCGACCCAAAATATTACCATACAAAAACACATTCCTGTCTGGAACCACCGCTGTCATGGGTGCAATGCCTGTGTCGCTTACTGTCCGACAAAGGCGATTCAATTCACAAAGCCAGAAGCCTACAGGCAGTTAAACGGCATCGTTCCCAAGCTGCTACGTCTGCCGGAAAAACGAAAACGGTATCACAATCCGTTTATCAAGGCGGCGGATCTGTCCACGGACAAACAAATTATTATTCCCCGTCCGTCATAATCTTATCCCAAATCCGTTCCTCGCCCGTCAGTTCCGTAAAGGCATCCGCAAACTCTTCCCGGGAAATCAATTCCTTTTTTGTTTTGCTGCCCTCCGCCGTGTTTTCTTTATATGTTCTGGTGAAGTAAACGCCTTCCTCCGTAATTTCGGGCTGTTGTCCGCTCCACCACCAAAAACCCTGATCCCCTTCTCCACGCTGATGCACATTGCAGGCCTCCACGCCGTTTCCGATATAATCGATCTCCTTTATCCCTCTGGCATTTAAGGTACATTCCTGAAATCCGTAATATGTGCAATCGCTGCTGTTACTGCATGAACAATGAACCAGCCTGTTGTCTTTTCCCAAAAGCAGCCATTCCATTCCATCACACCAGTCATAATAAAGGCAGACTGCCCCGCCGTTTCTGTAATCTAAAATAATATCGATCCGTTCCCACTCCTCACCCTTATATTGGTTCAAAAGCAAAAGTTCTTCAAAGCCGTCCCCGTCGATATCACACCTTATTGTCCTGCTGCTGATGCCGTCTCCATATGCCATTTCCAGCTCTTCCGCCAGTCTTTCCGGATCGAAAGGCTTCCTCTCCACCACCGAAAAATCACCCTCTTCAACCGCCGCAAAAACCTCCTCCCGGCTTCTGTATTCTTTGCAGTTTTCTGTGGGGATCTCAAAAAACGAGGCGCAGTCAAGCCATGTGGCTTCCTCGATGTGATAAGCCTGTGCCTCCTTTCTATTTGCAGGATCATCTGCAAAATTTGGCATGAAAATATCCCGGCAGACAAGTTTTCCCTGTTCCTGCGCCAGAATATAAATCCCTTCCTCGCCCTCTTCCTGTCTCGAACGAAAAAGTAACTCCTGCTCTCCACTTTCGCGATTCACAACTGCAAACTGTCTGCCAAGCGCTCCCCCTTCCACGTCCTTTCCCATGGGATTTAGTACGGTCAGGTTGTGAACCAGGAATTCCTGAAATAACGGTGCAATCGCAAGGTCTTGAAGATACCCTCTGGCGCTCACCGCCCGGCTTTCCCTGTCTATTTCATACACAATCTCATATTCCTGCCCCGGCTCTCCGAATACGCCTGAAACCCTTCCACCTAAAAAAGGCTCCCCCTCTTCTTTCTGGCAAAATAAGTTCACGCGCAGATTGCCAAAAATCTCCTGATCCGCCTGTCGTACAATCCCATACGTATCTGCAAGCAAAGCTTCCAGCCCGTCCCTGTCAAGGATCACCGACTCTTCCAGAAAGCGATCCGCATTGAGATTGATTTCCCGCACTCTCGGACTTTCTTCCTCTTCCAACACCCAGAGCACTCCCTGTTCCTGATCCATCCAAAAATTCTTCACCGGATAAACCGTTTCCCCCTCCGGCGTTACGACAAAAAGTGTGGGAGTCATCTCCAGATAAGAGTAGACCCTTACCTGCTCCGTCTCATACAGCAAATTGCAATACTCTAACGGCATGATCTCCTTCTTTTCCTCTTCTTCCTCTTCCCCACACGATACCGTCAGCTTCCGCAGTTCTTCCTTCGTGCCGCGAAACACGTTCCTGTCAATATAGATTTCCGGGCCTTCATAGCCCTCCAAAACAGCGGTGTCGGTATACTGCCAGAATGTCCATGCATTCGCCGTCAAAAGCGGCTGATAATAGACATTCCTGATCCACAACGGGTATTCTTCCAATTCGTTCTCTATATAGCGGTGGTAAGCCTGATAGGTGGTATAGATCACAGGCTTCACCTGATACTGCTCCTCCAGCGCCGCAAGCAGCTCCCGCAGCTGTTTTACGACCTCTTCTTTCGGAGGCGGATCGCCGCTTTTATCCCCGTAGAACTCCACATCCACCGCAGGGGCCAATTTTCCATCCAAACTGCCCACGGTATCTATATAGAACTGTGCCTGTGTTTTTCCCTCACTGTCAAAACTGAAAAAATGGTAGGCGCCGATAAGAAGGTCTGTCTCACCGGCCGCCTGCCAATTTTCCTGAAAGCATTCGTCTATATGTCCGCTTCCCTCCGTCGCCTTGATAAACGCGAAATCCAAATTCTGCCTGGCCAGTGCGGGCCAGTCGATGTTCCCCTGATAGTGGGACACGTCAACGCCGGTCACCTCGTATTTCCCGGCAAACAGCGGCGTAATCTTTATTTTTTTACTGACCACGAGAATCCCTATGACAGCCAGCATCAGTGCCGCCGATAGCAATACCCGGTAAATTCTGTTTTTCTTCATCCTCACCTGCCGTTATGCTTCGGCGCTGCCGACAATCTCTTCTATCTTTTGAAGCTCCTCAACAGTAAACGCCGTATTTTCCACAACCGAAATATTTTCCAGAATCTGTTCCGGTCTGGAAGCGCCGATCAATACGGAACAGACCTCATCGTCCTTCAAAATCCACGACAATGCCATCTGCGCAAGCGTCTGTCCGCGTTCCGTCGCTATTTCATTGAGCCTTCCTATCTGTTCCAGCCTCCCCGGCGTAAGCGCGTCCGCTTTCAGGAAACGGTTGTCTCTGGCAATCCGGCTGTCCTCCGGGATACCGTGAAGATATTTGTCCGTCAAAAGCCCCTGCGCCAACGGACTGAAAGCGATAATCCCCAACCCCTGTGCCTTACAGCACTTCTTCACACCGTCCTCCTCGATGTCGCGGTTAAAGATGGAATAGCGTCTCTGATTGACAATCAGCGGACAATGCAGTTCTTTCATGATAGCCACCGCTTTTTCTGTATATTCCTGATTGTAATTGGAAATCCCTGCATATAACGCCTTGCCGCTTCGCACGATGGACGCCAGCGCCTCCATGGATTCCTCTAAGGGCGTTTCTGGGTCCATTCGGTGATGGTAAAAAATATCCACATATTCCAGTCCCAAGCGTTTCAGGCTCTGGTCTAGGCTGGCAGTCAGATATTTTTTACTGCCCCAGTTCCCGTAAGGGCCGGGCCACATATCGTATCCGGCTTTTGTCGCAATCACCAGCTCGTCCCTGTAGGGCCGAAAATCCTCCTTTAATATCCGGCCTGCGTTCTCCTCCGCACTGCCGTAAACCGGGCCGTAATTATTGGCCAGGTCAAACTGCGTAATGCCCGCGTCAAAGGCCGTCCTGCACATGGCCTTCATCGTATCATAGTTATCCTTGCTTCCGAAATTATGCCAGAAGCCGAGGGATACTGCGGGGAATTTCAGCCCGCTTTTGCCGACACGGTTGTATTTCATGCGGTCATATCTTTTGTCACTTGCTACATATACGTCTGCCATGGCTGCTCCTTTACAAAATCAATTATATAGTGACTGCCTAAATCTTTAAAACATTATAACACAAAAAAACTAAACTTTTTTTTCCTTACTTTTCGGAAGATAATATATCTTACCGCCTTTGGCAATAAGTTGAACATCCTCAGCATACAAATCTGTCGTATTCTGACCTTGAATGTCAGTATGTCCAGACGTCTGAGCCGCTATCATTTCTGCTGTCCTCTTTTCAATGGCACGGAAATTCTGATCATCATTTAGCAAACCAGGCAAAAAATGAAATACACCATCAATACCACTACGTTTTCGACGAATTCCAATCATATCTATTTTTAGTCGTTCTGTTGTTGCTTGATGCCAATTTGTTAATCTTATCTGCGTATCATCTACCTGTTTTGTATAGGTAAGCAGGAGCGCCCCACACTGTCCTCTTGAAACAGCGCCTAAATGTAAAGTATACCTTAAGTCTGCAATCTTATAAAGAACTTCTAATAACGATTTCTGATACATAAACCAGTTTTGAGCATCCTCTAATACTTGTTCATATTCCGAATAATCAAGGTCATTTCTATTAGCGAAATCTGCAAGTGTCAAATCAGCCTGTCCAAGCAACTTCGTACACTCTTCTTCAAGACTATCAAGTTGAGATATTTTTGATAATCGAAGCTCATCATTTTCAAGAATTTCAGTTTGATAATCTGCAATTTTCATAATATGTGCAACAAGAGAATAAACTCGGCTTCGATATTCATTGTCTTGAAAATCTGATATTTTCGATATTCCATCATTGATAACACCAAGTTCAGCATTTATTTGCGTCATGTAATACTGTCCAACAATCATAGAGGCAACGCCCATAGCAGCAGCCACCGTATTGGTTACTATTGCTGTATCTTTTGACGCTTCAACAGCTACTAAATTCGCATGGCCCTTTATTCCATCAGCGCCATGATAAATGCCCCTGACAGCCCCTTCCATTGCTTTAGAATCTGTCAGCTTAGCACCGTTTGGAATTATTGCTCTATATAACACCTCTCCGTTTCCTTGAACAGCTTGTATAGCGTTATTGGTCGCATTTCCTGCTTGCGCTAAACCGGGAATCAGGTTGTTAACATGTGCCAAAACTTTGCTATCCGTTATCTCTATCATTTTATTTTCATTCGTAATAGCTTCTACCGGAAGCATTTCCATTTGAATTGTCAACTTATTTGGCGCACTATCTGCCTCTGACAATTCTAAGCCTAATTCTCCACCAGAATTATCCGGTGTAGTAAGATAAATACTTTTATTTACTCTGGATTTCAAAAAAAGCACAATACAAATTGCAATTATTGCTACTATGCAAAGTCCAATACCTATGTAATCCATATATAAAATTATACCTATACCTTTAATTATTCTTCAATTTCTTGGAATGTAATAGTGTACTCTTGCTCTCTCACTACATCCGTATTAATAAGCGTTTCAATACTTTCATCATTGATTTCATGAGATAAAATTTGTGCTTTTGGAATATGCACCACTATCTCTTTTGATAATTCATGTACTTCTGCTGTAACCTTACTAATATCTACACCCGCTTTAATATCTCCATCCCATTTAGCAATAAATGACTTTGTTGTGAAAAAAATGGAATATCTACTTCTTTAGAAAGAAGCCAGTCATTTCATGCCAGCAACTCCTTTCTCATTTCATCTACATCTGTATATGATTTTCCGATAGACGGATTCTGTTTCATCTGATGAACCTCATCTATCCTCATTGTTATATTGGTAGTTGCCATAATGTCGCTCCTCCCTCTACATATTCTATTTATCCCCATAATGATACCGGCATGCAAGAATATATATATTGTTATCATCTATTCTATAAATCAATCTGTCCTTATCATTGATGCGCCTGCTCCAAAATCCGGATAAATTACCACTTAACGGCTCCGGCTTTCCCAATCCCTCATTTCCATTCCGGGCAATGTCATTGATCAGTTGATTGATCTTCTTTATGGTTTTTTTATCTTCTGTCTGCCAGTAAAGATAATCTTCCCAACCGGTATCCGCAAATACCTTATTCATCATCTTTTACCTCAATCAGCTCGTGAATGGAAAATTGCCCCTTCTCCAGCTGTTCCTTCCCCTTCATCAACCAATCATAATTTGCCTTATTTCCCATAACATAAACATTTTCCATAAGATTGTTATAGGTTTCTTCCGAGATCATAACCACATTCTTATTATCTTTTCTCGTAACAATCATTGTCTCATAATCATCCGTTACTTTATCCATATACATTTTCATATTATCGCGAAGATTAGTATAATTTACCGCCAGCATGATAAAGCACCTCCCAACCGCAGCGTACATTTTTCTGTACATAAATCATAACGTACATTTTTCTGTACGTCAACAATATTTTTCATTCCGTGCCCGTCCGAATATCCGCCATCTTTTTCCTGTACTCCACACACAGCATGGTAATATCATCAAACTGCGGCGCGCTTCCCACAAAAGCATCTATATCCCTTCTCACGACAGGCAATAACTCCTCCGGGCTTTTTCCCGTGTTCATTTTCAACACCTCCTCCAGCCGTACCATTCCGTATAGCTCCTCTTCACTGTTCGTGGCTTCCGTCACGCCGTCTGTGTATTGGAATATTTTATCTCCCGGTGAAAGCATAATACTTCCGCACTGATACTTCATATTTTCCATGCCTGCAAGAACAAACCCCGGCTTTACTTTATAGGGTGCAAAAGGTTCCCCATCCCTGGCAACAAAAGGAATCTCATGCCCTGCGTTCACAAAACAAAATTCTCCCGATACAAGATCAAGAACGCCTTCAAAAGCGGTGATAAACATCCCTTCCTGATTGGAATCGCACAGCAGGTCGTTCACCTGAGCAAATACCTCCTCAAGCCCGGTATCCGGCCTCGTGCGGTCTTTGATCAGTGTCTTGCCGATTACCATAAACAAGGCGGCGGGAACTCCTTTTCCCGACACATCCGCTATCACAATGGCAAGATGCCGCTCATCCACCATAAAAAAGTCATAAAAGTCTCCTCCCACTTCTCTTGCCGGCGCCATGGAAGCATAGATATCAAACTCCGGGCGCTCCGGGAATGCCGGGAATATGCAGGGAAGCATATCCGCCTGAATCCGCTGGGCAACGTCCAATTCTGTTTCGATGCGCTGGCGCTCCTCACTATCCTTTGCCTGCCGTTCCAAAAGCCGCCTGGTCCTTCCCGCCATCGTAGTACATATGAATGACATTCCCAACAGGGCCGCCGCACGGGTCAGCACAAAAAACACCGTCGCGTCATATAGATTCTGCCTCGTTACCACCCTTGGCCCCGAATAGTATGCCGCATCCAACAGGATCTGATCCCATTCTCCAAAATACATCCCTATATAAATGGAGGCCGAAAACAAAATCTGGGATGTGACCAGCGTAATCATTGTCAGTTTTTTGGAATAGTAATGACAGCTCAGCATAAGCGGCAGTGTCCACACCAGCACCCCATGCTTTGGCATAGCACTGGAAAGGATAAATACCCCCAGAATGGAACAAAACAGCACCGCATATTTCATCCATTTCCTGTTGTCCCCTGTCAGCCGGCACAACAGATAAGGCGTCCAAAAGCAGAGAATAATCACCGGCATCGCCGTATTCATGATTACCACGGGCATAGTAAAAATACGCAGCAAAGTCAAAATCCATGCCGCCCCGCATACAAAACTGCATATCACCAGACACTTGGCGGCATACCTGTTTGCTTCTATTTCATTTTCTAAAAAAATATTTTGTTCCTGCAAGGGCCTACCTCCTTAATTCTGCTTCTCTTATGGATTCTTGGTAAAAAGCAATCTTATCGTCCAAATTTTGCAGATATTCATTCCATTTTTTCAACTGCTTAAGTATATATTTCCTGTGTTTTTGCAGCATATCCAACCGTTCCGGCATCGTGGTCTCTCCGCGGTAACGCAGCTGCGCATACCGTCTGATCTCCTTTAACAGCATACCCGTCTCCTTTAAGCGTCGTATAAATTTGATCCATGCAATATCGCTTTCTTCATAGTCACGCCTGCCATTATGATCCCGCCCCACCCTGAGAAGTCCTTTTTTCTCATAGTATCGAAGCGTACTTTCCGATAAATCTGTTTTTTTTGCTATTTCTCCGATTGTCATTTTTCACCTCAAAAAAGTCTTGACTTAAACTATGGTTTAAGTAATATGCTCTCATTATAAAGCAAACGGGAGGTATAAGCAAATGAAACAGACAAGATATGACATGGGTGCAGAACTGCTGAAACAGATTGACGGAAACGGCGGTGAAAACGTGATCCGCTCACTGGAAGATATTGTAGCGGATGCGAGCCCCAACTAAAAGTACACATTAACGGTTCTCTCAACGTCGGCATTTCCCCTGAGAAAATTGTGGAAACATTCATACAGTGTGTTCCCTATGTCGGTTTTCCGAGGGTATTAAACGCGGTATTTGCAGCAAAGGAAGTGTTTGCCGAAAGACATCTGTACATACCAAATATTAGTCGAATTTGATAATGACGAAAAAAGGCCATAACAGTTACTGTTACGGCCTTTCCCTCATCTAATACCCGTATTCTTATTCGTGCTGCATCCGCCAGTCGATACACCGTTGCAGATACTCCACATATTCCGGATTCTGGCACATTCCCTTTCCGTCTATATCCGAGAGCTTTGCCACATCCTGCCCGTTACATTTTGTCACCTTCATAACGATATTCAGCGCCTCCACATCTGTGTCATTGGAAATGTATGTACCGATGCCAAAGGCAACCTTGACTCTGCCGTGAAAATGACAATAGATATCATTTGCCCTCTTGAAATCCAAACTATCGGAAAAGAGTAACGTCTTTGTCCCCGGATCAATTCCCAGTTTCTGATAGTGCGCAATAATGCTTTCTCCCCACGCGAAGGGATCTCCGCTGTCATGGCGCACGCCGGAATGGAGCGTGGCAAACGTCAGGTTAAAGTCTTTCAAAAAGCACTGTGTCGTAATCGTATCCGTCAACGCAATTCCATTTAAAATGCCATATTCCTTTACCCATTCATTCATGGCATACCAATTGGAATAGGCCGGATTGTGCTTATGGTTTCCCTGTCCCACACACATGATATACTCATGAGCCTGCGTCCCAACCGGTTTTTTCCCCGTCATTTTTGCCAGATAAACGTTTGACGTGCCGATAAAATTGGAATTGCTGTACTGCGCGTCTGCAAGCCTTCTGACCGCCAGCTCCTGCGCCTCGGCGGACAAACGCCTTCTCAAGCCGAACTCACTGAAATCAGAAAGGCTGTACCTGCCGTCGCTCACTTCCAGCCACCTGACCTTCTCTTCCAACTTTTCCCGAAAGACCCGAATCAAATGATTGTAATCATATGCCATGCGGAAATACACTTCATTCACAATGGCAAGGGTGGGAATTTCATACATGGATGTATTGAGCCAGGTTCCCTTGGTTTCAATGGAAAGGCCGCACGCTGCGTCCGTCTCAATCTGGAAATCTTCATATCGAGGATGCCACAGCCGGAGGAAGTCGATATAACTGCCTTTGATCCATAAAATATTGTCTAAATACTGTAGTTCCTCTTCCGTAAATCTGAGACTGCAAAAATACTTAATCTGCTCTTTGATCTCCTGTACCATTTCCGGGGTAAAATATACGTCTTCATTTCGGCATTTAAAAGTCCAAGTCGTTTTATAATCAGAAAACTGGTGAAAAATCACCTGTCCCATGGAAAATTTGTACATATCTGTTTCCAGCAGGCTTGTTATGATCGGATTTAATTTCATAGCGTCGCTCCCCTATTCTCCAACTATATCAATCTGGCACATTTTCATTGTCGTTAGCGCCGCCTTGTGAGACTGTGGCGTCACACCCGCGCAGCAGCCCGCATCCACCGTGATCTTGTCCTCCGGGAAATAGGCTTTTACGAGCAGCACATTGGATATGACGCAGATATCGGTGCACAATCCTATGAATTCCACTTCCATATCGTCGTTTCCCTTGATCTCACGAATCTCATTTACCAAATCCGTTGAGCCGAACGTACCCTTTTCGAGAGTCGTATACTCTTTATCCGATAACGCTGCCTTTATCTTTTCGTTCAGCTGCCACCCGTCTGTCAATCTGATACAGTGCGGCACCGGCAGTTTCTTTCCCTCCGCGGTCTCCATGTAATTGTCCTCATGGGTATCCATGGTGACAAAGATACTGCCGTCAAAACCCTTAATTTTATCAACCGCCCGGTCTATGATTCCCACAGCCTCCTTTGTCCCCAGCGCACCGTCCACAAAATCCTTCTGCATGTCCACTACCACTAATATTTTCTTCATGGTGTTCTTCCTTTCTCTTGTCACAAATTCCGCGCTTTTCACGAGATAATCACGAGATATAGAAACTTATTCGTCTCTTAAAATTTGTAGGTTTTTTACTAGTTCACATATCTTTCACGAGATAATCACGAAATAATCTAACACATATGTTTTTTCAGAAAATCCATTGCCATCTGTATTTGCGTCCAAAATTCCACACTTTCCATTTCTATCGTATACTTTGTTGAAGGACCGTTACCAATTTTTCTAATTAATCCATTTTCTTCAAGTGTTTTTATACTGTTTCTCACACGATATTCCGTCATATTCAATGTATTTTTTATGGCATTAACAGATTGTGCCTGACTGCTCTTCACGATAAATCTCAGAATGCTTTTTTCATCACCTGCCAAATTCGGATAAGAATCTACCAAATCAATATTCCAAAGTTTAAGTTCTGTTCTTTCCATATCCGTTTGTATTTCCGGTCTTCTACAGTCATTTTGCATAGCAGTCTTATATATCAGCGGTCCGCCAAACCCCTGTCTTTCAGACACGCCTAATAGACGAAATAATTTCATGATAGTTTCATTTCGCGGCCTAGAATCTCCTCCGAGAAAAAACTGTTGCGTTGATATAAGCATTTTCCCCGGATTAATAAAACAGAACCAACCATCGTATACATCAACTTTAACTGATGGGTATCCTTGAACATAATCAGCATGAGCTAAACAATTAACAAGACATTCCCGAATCGTTTCGTCAAAATCCGACAAAGGCAGCCTTTTCTGTTCATTATCTAATACGAATGATTCCTGTAATAATACTCTGATTTTATCAAATACAATATTGTAAAAATTATACAGATTCATTTCATAGTCACTCGGCTCATCATCTGATACACGATCTGACCATCTCGGATTATCTCCCCTTCTGTTAAAGAAATCCAAATGAAAATGTGGAAATATCTCCTTGATTGAATTACATTTACCTAAAAATAATAATGTTCCTCTTTTTATTTTCAATTCTCCGGTGTTTCTATCTTTATAGCACGCACCTATTTCATTTAGAAATTTTTCATTGTCCATTTCAATATATCTTTTTTTAGGAAATCGTTTACTCACTCGTTCCTTATATGTTATAACAGAATCCCAATCTAAATCATCTATTGTAAAATTGTCCGCAGCAAGATTATCCTGCCCCGGCTGTGCGTTTCTCATAAAAGCAGCCAGTTCTTCTTTGGTTGCCCTGCGATCTCCATCCCCGGTTCTAATCCACGAATTTTCCAGCTTATTGCCTATATAAACCGGCTTCATATTCTCCGCCGCTTCCTTTACCCATATTATAATGATAGTTTTTCCGTCAATAACATATGTATTCACATCCTGATTATCTACATTCCTGTAGCTAACTTTGTTTACATTAGAAAGTTGGTCCCATAAACTCGTAAGCGTCTTCTCCGGATTCCCGACGCCAATAATCTCATTCTGCACCTCTCCTTCTACTACTCCGAGGATAATAACCCCTCCAGATGTATTAGAGAAGGAGGAATAACTCTCCCAAAATGAATTGGGCAGTTCATTCGCTTTTTTAAACTCAATATAATATTTTTCGTGTATATTGAGCAGCCATTCTTTTAATTCTTCTTTTGATATCTGCCCGGCATTTTGTACGTCTTTCATTTTTATCCTCGTTTTTCCTTATAGACGCTTTCCCTTTATCTTACCTCAATCACCCTCGACACCTCGCTCCGCTTCGCCACATACAGCGGAAAATCGTTCCCGTTGTACTTGGTGTCCGACATGGTGACCTCCAGCCGCACCGACTCATAAGCCAGCTCCGGCATGTTATTTTCCTTACTCAAATGCCCCAGCACAATGGCCTGCATCCTGTCGTTTAAAAGACGGCTTAACAGTCTGCCGGCCGCCTCGTTTGACAAGTGCCCTTTCTCCCCCAGAATCCGCTGTTTCAAATAATAGGGATAGGGACCTACCTGAAGCATATGGATATCATGATTGGCCTCCAGATAAAGCAGATCTAAATTCCGCAGGCACTCCACCGTATAATCGTTGTAACAGCCCAGATCCGTGATCAGGCCGATCCGCCGCCCGTCGTAATCAATCCGGTAAGCCACAGGGTCCGCCGCATCGTGGGAAGTCCGCAGAGGATAGAGCGAGATATCCTTGATCGTACACTTTTCATCCGGTTTGATCATTTGAAAGAGGGACTCATCAATCTCCCCCACCGAGGAAGACTGTCTGATCGCCTCCACTGTTCCCTTCGTTGCGTAAATCGGTACTCCGTATTTTCTTGAAAGAACGCCCAGGCCGTTGATGTGGTCTGCGTGTTCGTGGGTGATACAGATCCCGTCAATATCCCGCATGGACAAACCCAATTCCCGCAGGCCTTCTTCTGTCCGCTTCCCGCTGATTCCCACGTCCACCAGCAAATGGGTGGTATCGCTCCCCACATAGACGCAGTTTCCGCTGCTGCCACTGGCAATGCTGCAAAGTCTCATAGTTATGTAAACCTTTTTGCGGCCGTGAATCCTTTCCACAGCCGCCTTTCTCTTTCTCTTATTTCTTCCAATATATTTCAATCACATCACCGCTTCGGATGCTCTCCATATACTGTGCTTCCCTGCCGTTTAAGTTGGTCACGATACCGCTCCCCTGCGGTTTGGACAGATCAAAATCAATATACTCAAACACATCTACAAACACGTAGTTCTTTTTACCGGTCAGTTTGATCTGTTCGCCGTTTACTGTCACGATAATGGACATGGGCACATGTTTGTTTAAAATTTCTTCTCTTCGCTTATCCTCTTCTGCCTTGGCTCTTGCAGCCTCTTCTTCCCTCGCCCTTGCCTTGGCTTTTGCCTCTTCCTCAGCGCGCTTCACACCGGGGCCCATCACGATTCTTGCGCCCTTTGCCTTCTGCTCTCCTGCTGCCTGCGCATTCTCTGCCTCTGCCGCAGTGTCCGCCTCTGAACGCTCGGCACCGCTTTCTGTCACATTCGCTTCTCCCGCAGCAGGGCCTTCATTCCCGCTCTGCGCGTCAACCGCTGCACCGCTTCCCTCAGGCGCGTCCGCTTCCGCCGTCTGTTCTGTCGCGGAAACGCTCTTCGCCGCCATGGAAAAGCCTGCCGTCCCTGCCGGTCTGTCACTCTCCGCCGGTTTCTTTTCCTCCGCTTCCGCCTGTTCATAAAATTCCACATCGGAGAGCTGCAGCTCCTCCAGTGTCCAGATCACCGAAAAGTTTTCATACACTTTGGTATCCATATCCGCGACCTTGTTATTGACATAGATATTCATATTCCAGTCAATGACCACATCCATAAATTCCGAAATCTGCCGCACAGTGTAATATCCCAGAATCTCGACCTCGTCATTTTCCTGAATCTCATAATACTCGGACTGTAGTTCTCCGTTTACGCTGGCGAATTTGGGCAGATCCACCTTTTTCTCATTGACTTCAACCCACATCTTAGAGCCGAATTCCGGCAGCTGCCCGAGAGTCATCTGCGCCGGTTCCCCTGCGGTGGACTCAATCACACGGATCTGGTCGTTTGGATGAATCAGGGTATAGATATCCGCCTCGTTTCCGTTTACGGTAATCTGCGCCGCCTCTCCCGGCTCTCCTCTGACAATGCGGGGTTTTCCGTTCACCGTAAAGTTAAGCTCCCTCCCCCGTTTCGGGAAAAGGCCGTCGCTTGCAAATTCCGCCTGCATAGCCGCATCCACCACAGCCGCCTTGCTGTTGTCATATATTTTTACACGCTGTTCATTGAAATAGACAAAGATAAAATTATTGCTCTGTTCATAAAAGCTCAGGCAGATGCCAATAGGCGTCACCATCAGAGAATCCCTTCTGGCGTCCTCTTCCAAAAAGGTAATATCCTGCATCACCTCTCCGCCTCTGACCGCCACGCGCTCGCTCTGAATATCCAGTTTCTTCGCCAGAGCCTCGGTATAGCCCGGAAGTTTTCCGCCTCCGCCCACCACAAATACGGCGCTTACCGATTTATTGCCGTTTAGCTCCTTGATCTTCTCCGCCACCTGACTGGTCATATTGTCGATCACGTCCGCCGCCACACGCTCCACCTCTTCGGTGGTGATGGTCTGTGTCAGCCCCATGATATCCTTGTACTCGATCACATCCTTCACACCGGTTTCTCTCTTGATCTGCTCCGCCGTCGCAAAATCTACCAGACAGTGTTTCGCCACCACTTCCGTGAGAGAATCCCCCGCAATGGGAATCATGCCGTAGGCAATGATACTGCCATCCCTTGTGACAGAGATATCGGAGGTGCCTGCGCCCACATCCACCAGCGCAATATTTAACATCCGGTACATTTCGGGAATCGCCACCTGAATCGCCGCAATAGGCTCCAGCGTCAGGTTCACCACATCAAGCCCGGCAACGCCCACCGCCTTATAGAGGCCGTCCACCACGTCTTCCGGCAGGAAGGTAGCAATCAGATCCGCCCCGATGGTTTTCGCTTTATGTCCTTCCAAATTTCCTATCGTATAGCCATTCATATAATAGCGCACCACGGAATATCCCACGCAGTAGAATTTCATGTCCATATGGTTGTTTTCGAGAAATTCCGCGTAAGCTCTCTCTACGCCGAGAGAATCCAGTCCATAGATATCCTCCCCGGTGACTTCTCTCTCGCTTTCCAGATCCTGATCCACTCGCAGGGTTACCGTCTGCAAGACACGTCCTGCCGCCGCGATACAGACGTCCTTTAAGGGTCTGCCGATCCGCTCCTCCAGTTCCGCCTTCACCTCTTTTATGGTGCCGCCTACCTTGTAAATATCGTGGATTTGTCCGTCCAGCATAGCGCGCGTCTGGTGTTCCCGGACGCTCTGCGTCACCACATGAAACTTGCCGCCTGTGCGGTATCCTACCGTACCGACAATACTCCTTGTCCCGATATCCAGACCAAACACCAACTGTCCCGGAAATTTCATTGCTTCTGCCACTGATCTTCCCCCAATTCTTTCTCTATTTGTGTGTAAACGCCTTGAAGCGTTCCGTTGTTTTCTATCACCACAGCGCAGTGCTTTCGGAATTCCTCCTCCGAAAGCTGGCTTTTCAAAATGGAATCGATTTTCTCATCCGTGTATCCCCTGCTGCTTTTCAGCCTCTGCCGCCTGACCTCTTCCCCGGCATGAATGTACCACAGCTCATCCACAATCCCGGCATACCCTTCCTCAATCAGAAGAGCCGCTTCGATAAACAGGAATTTTAGTTTCTCTGCCGCCCGTTCTTTGTCGATCTGTGCCGTCAGATAGGCTTTCACCGCCGGATGCACAATCCCGTTCACCCCTTTGAGGAGCGTCTCGTCGGCAAAAATCTTTGCCGCCATCTTCCGTTTATCAATCCTGCCTTCGGAATCCAACACGTCATCCCCCAGAAGGGCTAACAGTGGTTCATAACAGACTCCACCGGGCTCCTCCAACCGGTGCGCTACCTGATCCGCCATAATCACCCGGCAGTCCGAACGCCCTGCAATCCAGGCGAGCACTTCCGATTTCCCGGCTCCCACGCCGCCCGTGACTCCGATTACTTTCATACGTTTATCACTTTGCCTCATACCAGTCTGTCCCCGTATGCAGATCGATTTCCAGAACCACCGACAACTCTGCCGCCTGCTGCATCTGCTCCGTGAGAATCCGCCGCACCTGCTCTTCCTCCCCGGCACAGGTCTCGATCAGCAGCTCGTCGTGAACCTGCAAAATCAGGCGCGATTGCAGCTGTTCCCTGTGCAGCTTCTCCCACACACGGATCATGGCGATTTTCATAATGTCAGCCGCCGTTCCCTGAATGGGCGAATTCATGGCCACCCGCTCACCGAAAGACCGCTGCATGAAATTATTGGAGGATAGCTCCGGGATGGGCCGCCTGCGTCCGTACATCGTGGTCACATAGCCCTTCTCCTTGGCCTCTTCCACCATCCGGTCCAAAAATTGTTTTACCCCCGGATAGGTTTCAAAGTATTGCTCAATATACTCGGCAGCCTCCTTCTTGGAAATACTCAGATCCTGACTCAGGCCGAAGGAACTGATGCCGTAAACAATGCCGAAATTGACGGCTTTGGCATTTCGCCTCTGTAGGTCTGTCACCTCTTCAAAGGGGGTGTGAAATACCTTGGATGCGGTAATCCTGTGAATATCCTCATCCATGCGATAGGCCTCGATCAGTTGCTTATCATCAGACATATGCGCCAGAATCCGCAGTTCAATCTGAGAATAATCCGCATCCATGAAAACGCAGTTCTCCTCCGGCACAAACACCTTGCGGATCCGCCGCCCCAGCTCCATGCGCATGGGAATGTTCTGTAAATTCGGCTCTGTGGAGCTGATCCTTCCCGTGGCGGTGATGGTCTGATTGAAGGTGGAGTGAATCCTGCCATCCTTCGCAATACAGGCCGCCAGCCCCTCCGCATAGGTGGACTTTAACTTCATCAGTCCCCTGTACTCCAATATATCGGAAACGATCGGATAATCCGGCGCCAGCTTCTCCAGCACATCCGCTGCCGTGGAATATCCCGTCTTCGTCTTTTTGCCCCCTTTAATCCCCATCTTCTCAAAGAGAACTTCCGCAAGCTGTTTGGGGGAATTGATGTTAAAGGTACAATCCGCCTGCCGGTAAACTGCCTGTTCCAGTTCTGTAATCCTTCCGGTAAGCGCCTCCCCGTAGGTCTTTAATTCCTCAGGCTGCACCCGGACGCCTGCCTGCTCCATATCATAAAGCACTCTGGAAAGAGGCATTTCGACTTCATAAAACAACTTGTCCATCCCCTGCTCCGTCAGCTTCTCTCCCAACACACGCGCCGCCGCAAGGCACACATAAGCCTGATAGCAGGCATACTGTGCAAACTCCTCCGGGGTCTTCTCATAGGCCGCCGCGTAAGTACCCTTACCGCATACCTGCGCCCGGTCGGAAATGGTAAGCCCCAGATACTCCCCGGCAATATCCTCCGTCTGATAGTCGCTTTTCAGCGGATTTAAAAGATAGGCCGCGATCAGAATGTCAAAGTACCTTTTTTCTCTATAAGGGCAAAGCACATCCTGCTTTCCCGCCGCATCCCGCCACATGCTCTCTTCGCCGCGTTCTTCCATCATGCCATAGGCGGATTTGATATCGAATACATTTAGTTTACATAACTCATCCCTATTCAGAGCCACAAGACGATCCCACAGATAATCGGCGTTCACACTTCCCTGACAGGGAATAAAAGCCACATCCTTCTCCCCCGCCGCAAGGGCAATTCCCATACAGACAGGCCCGTCCTCCGTCCTGTCAGCAAAGATGGCGAGACCAATCTCACAGCCGCCCGGCGTCTTTGCGCCGCGCTCCCTGCACGCCTCAAAGAGCGCCTCCGCCTGCGCAAAATCCGTCACAGTGCGGAAGTATTCCTCCTGCCCGTTAGCCACGGCCACATCCTTTGCAAACCGGGAAAGGATATTTTTAAATTCCAGCTGTTTGCAGAGCACATAGGCTTCCTCGGTATAAAAGTCCCCCATCTTCGCCTGTGCAAAATCAAAGGTGATCTCAGCGTCCACATTGATCGTGGCAAGCACCTTGCTCAGGTCCGCAAGTTCCCTGTTCGCGATCAGGGATTCCCGGATCGACTTTTTGGAAATCTCCTCCACGTGCGCGTAGATATTGTCCAGAGAGCCGTAGGTCACCATCAGTTCCGTGGCCGTCTTCTCGCCCACCTTAGGCACGCCGGGAATATTGTCCGCCGTATCCCCCATAAGCGCTTTCAAATCAATAAATTGAATGGGATTTACCTGATAGGCGGCCTCCACATCCTTTGCATAGTAATCTTCAATCTGTGTTCTGCCGGCTTTTGTCTTGGGAATCCTGATTCGAATGTGATCCGTGGCTACCTGTAGCAGATCCCTGTCTCCCGAAACCAGAGAGACCTCCATTCCTTCCCTTTCAGCCCGCTTCGCAATGGTTCCCAGAATATCGTCCGCTTCCAATCCTGCCTGCTCTACCACACAGATTTTCATGGCCTGAAGCATCTGCTTCATCACAGGCACCTGTTCCCGCAATTCCGTGGGCATAGGCTTTCTCGTGCCCTTGTACTCCTTATAGATCTCATGGCGGAACGTGGGAGCATGAACGTCAAAGGCCACCGCCAGATAATCCGCCTGCTCCTCCTCCAGAATCTTAAACATAATATTCAGGAAACCATATACCGCGTTGGTGTGCAGTCCCTGCCCGTTAGTCAGCTCCGGCACGCCGTAAAACGCTCTGTTCAGTATGCTGTGTCCGTCTATCAATACCAGCTTCAAAGCCATATGCCTTAAACCTTTCTGCCTGTTTCTTTCATCAAATCGCCGATGTGCGTCGGTCACATGGACACGATGATCACCGCTGCGATAATCGCCGCCGCAACAGCGGCCTCCAATATCAAAAGGACATGCCTCAAAACACGGTTAATGCGAATCCTGTAATCCGCATTTTCAAGCTTCGACGTAAGCGCTTCCTGTAGATTAAAATTATTACCCTGCTCAAGCTGTTCCATACCCTCCGCCACCAGAAACTGGATGGATAATTCCTCCATGCATTCCGGACAGTCCTCAATATGTTCCACAAACTCCGCTAGGCCCCTTCCATCCAATTCATCGTTCAGGAAGGCCGGTATTTTCTTCTCTGCCTCTTTACAGTTCATTACCCGCCCACGCCTTTCTGACAGGCCACGCTCTCACGCGCCCATACAGATTTTATTATATACCATGACAGGTATATTTAAAAGAGATTTTTTTAACGGAAACAGAGCCGCTTCCTACCGAAGCGGCTCCGCTGTCTGCTGTCATATATTATTTTCTGTCATGTTTTAACAACTGTTCCTATTTTGACACACGGCCCTCATTCGCCCCACAGTCAATGTAATGCTCGTAATACTTCATTAAATCATCACCAAAAGCCTCCGCCAAATCCGGATTGTTTTCCTTATAAGCATTGATACTGAACTGTTCGGAAGACTGTCTGCCCTCTTTTATGCCGCTGTTCATAAAATGATCGTACAGCGCCTTGGCATCACTGCCGCAGGATGCGTACACATCCGGGTTATTTCTTGCATAATAGGAGGCGTTAAATGCCACATTATCATAGGCATCCGAAACAGGTATTTCCTCTACTGCCACGCCGTTTCCATCAACCGTATAGTTTATGCCGTCCACAGTCACGGCCACGTTTCTCTGTAATGCGCCGGTCGCCGGATCATAATAGTATAAATTCCCGTCCGGTCTGGTAAGCAAACCTCTCTGCATCACGCCGTTTGCATCAAAATAATAATCCTGTCCCTCAATCGTCACCGCATCCCGCAGGGCATGTCCGTCCTGCGTCGCCAGGAAATACCGTCCCGTCTCATCTTCGAACCAGCAGCCCTTCTGCACAAAACCGCTCTCATCCAGATGATATCTGTTGTCCGCCCAATTTACCCAGCCGTTCCTCTGCATCCGGTAACCTGCGTAGAACACCGTCTGATCCCCGCGCGATGCAAAACCGTCCGCCACGATAATGGAAGAATAATCCTTAAACTGGTAGTTCATATCCACTCTGGTCGGGATCCCCGGCACACTTCCGTGGGAAGTATTCTGCCAGAAAGCGGCGCCGCCGTTATACTCAAGAGAATCCGCGTACTGAGCCACCCACTTGTCATAGCCGATGTTTCCGATCTTATCCCGGAACATGTTCCTGCTGGAATAGACCACCGGATAATAGCCGTTTGCTTCAATAACAGAACAAAACGCGTTGATCATTTCCTGTAACTGCGCCTGAGACATATTTTTGTGATTGGGCGCCTCCACATCATAGACCACCGGATAGCTGACCGTATAATTGCCGATCCACTGTATCAGCTGGTTTGCCTCATTCTTTGCCTCCTCCACGCTGTTCGCATAAGAATAAAGATATACGCCGGTTCGAAGACCCGCCGCATTGGCGCCGCGCATATTCGCGTCAAAATAAGGGTCAATGCCCGAATTGGTGCTGCCCGCTTTTACGAAGACAAAGGATACCCCCGAGGAGGGCACCTGACTCCAGTCAATGCCCAGATTGTGCTTGGAAACGTCAATCCCTCTGGCAATGGAACTGCCGGCTCCCACCGCTTCCACGCGAAGCCCCGGCACAAATGCCAGCGCCCCGGCAAGGCACAGCGCCGTAATCTGTTTGACCCCTTTGTTAATTTTATGTAACAATTCCTTTTTATGCTTTATCATTTGTACCTTCCGTTCCTTTTTCCTCTGTTTTAACGGTTATCCATACGACAGTTCCCGAGGGATCTTTGTTACAAATTTGTTACAAAATGTCATATTATGTAACCGTTCTTAACAACTATATCATGGACTCACGGAAATGTACAGAAAAAGTTTTGCCTTTTTGCCTGGAAATTTCTTCCTAAATTACATAGTCATAATCCTTAAGCACACGACGCAGAAACTGTATCGTCCGCTCCTCTTTCGGTGTTGTAAATATTTGCTTTGCACTGCCCTGCTCCACAATCACGCCCCCGTCCATGAAGATTACCTTGTTTGCCACCTCCTGCGCAAACGACATCTCATGGGTGACGACGATCATAGTCGCCCCCTCTTTTGCCAGCTTCTTCATTACGGCAAGCACCTCCCCGATCAGCTCCGGATCCAGCGCGGAGGTGGGCTCGTCAAAGAGCAGCACGTCAGGATTGACCGCAATGGCTCTGGCGATGCCGACCCGTTGCTGCTGGCCGCCGGACAGCTGTGAGGGATAATAGTCGTAGCGCTCCGAGAGCCCCACCTTATCAAGCGCTGCCTTCGCCCGTGCAAGCGCCTCCGCCTTAGGCACCTTTCTTGCCACGGTAAGTCCCTCCATCACATTCTGTAACGCCGTCTTATTCTGGAACAGATTATAATTCTGGAAGACAAAAGCCGTCTTTTTTCTCACCTTGGAAACAACCGTCTTGGATGCGCTCTTCAATTCCGTATGGATATCGTCAAATTCCATAAAACCGCCATCCGCCCGTTCCAGAAAATTCAGGCATCGCAGAAATGTAGTCTTTCCCGAACCGCTTGGCCCTAAAATCACCACGATATCCCCTTTTTTCACCTCTATATCAACGCCCCGAAGCACCTGATTGTCCCCGAAAGCCTTCCTCACATTTTTTACCTGTAACATAAGCCCTCTCCTTTTCTTTTCAGGATGCAGCCGGCCTCTTATAGGCCGCCGCATTCCGCTCTGTCAGGTGAAACACTCCCTGCACCGCACTGCACAGAAAAATATAAACTATAAAAATAACCAGATACGCTTCCAGATAGTTATAGCCGAAGGAGGCGTCTATCTTAGCGATTGCCGTAATATCCTTCACCGTCATCATAAAAGCCAGCGAGGTACTCTTTAAAAGACTGACTGTCGTATTACAGATATTCGGAAGCGCCGCCACAAGCGCCTGCGGAATGATAATCCTGACATAGGCTTGAATTTTTGACATACCGATGGCAAGCGCCGCCTCTCTCTGCCCGCTGTTTACGGTAGCGAGCGCCGACCGAAACACCTCCGATAGCACCGCCGTTGTGTTTAGGATAAATACGATGTAAGCATAAAAAATCGGGTCCAGATTAAAAATGTTATACGTTAATCCCAGCACTTCTTTGATCAGATAGTTGAGCGCTGTCGGCAGAAGGCTGTAGAGGAATAGTATCTGTAACACCACCGGTGTCCCGCGGATCAGGGATACATAGGCCACAATGATCCTTCTTCCGACCCGGCCCTCCCCCGACTTGGAAACTGCCATCAAAAACCCTAACGGCGCGGAGACCAAAAGCGTCACTGCCACAATTTTTAACGTCACCGGAATGCCGTATAAAACATCCAGAAAAGTTTCCCACATAAACTGTGTATTTAAATGCATTTCGACGCACCTCCTCCCCGCTTTTTTTCCGGCGTCAGCCGCCGTTCTGAGAATCCTGCGCCCTTTTCAATCAAAAGCGTCAACACCCAGTACAGAAAAAACAGCGCCAGATAAATTTCCAGACTGTAGGAGCCGTGATTCTGCCCGATGATCAACTGCCCCTTGCCCATAATGTCGATCAGCCCTATGGTATAGGCAAGCGATCCTTCCTTCATCAGATTCACCAGTGCATTGGTGAAGTTCGGAATTGCCACCCTCACACACTGCGGCAGGACAATCCGGTAAAATGCCTGAAATTCCGTCAGACCGATGCTGACCGCCGCCTCCCTCTGCCCCCTGTCCACCGCCTCGTAGGCGGAGCGAAACACCTCCGCCATGGAAGCGCCAAACAGGAGCGAGAAAGTGGTGATTACAAAAAATCCTTTGCCTGCGCTGTTGATATCAATGCCAAACGTCGAAAGCAGTTCCGGCAGTCCGTAGTAGACCAAAAACAGCAGAACAATGGAAGGCACACAGCGTATCACATATATGTACACATTGGCAAGCACAAGGCCGGCCCTGCCCCTCCTGACCTTGCCCGCTGCAAGGAGGATTCCGAGCAGGCTGCCGAAGAAAACCGTTCCAATGACGACGGCGACAGTCACGGGCAAATACCAGATCAATTGGGGTAACACTTCTAAAATATATTGTGGATGAAATGGGCGCATAACACGTAATCTCCTCTATCCGGCGATCTGTTTTTTATAAATCGTCGCCGATCTGATACCCTTCCGGCACATAATCAAACAGATTGTACCCAAAGTATTCCTGCTGTAATTTTTCAAGCGTACCGTCCGCCTCAAGCTTCTCCCATGCCTCGTCGTAAGCGTCCGCAAGCGCCTGATTATCGTTGCTAAACAATGGCCATGTGGGAATCCCCTCGTAGTCGATGTAGGTCAGCTTATCCGCCAGATCGTGGTACTCACCGTCTTCGGCCAATACATTCGCCCCAAAAGATGTTTTGATATCAATATGAGCGTCGTATCTGCCTTCCAGCACCCACTGGTATCCGTCCGCCGCCCCGAACTGATCTCCCGCAATCAGGTTAATGGGCTGTTCCGGGTGGCTTTTATTATAATTGTCCACAATCGTATACTGTGCGTTCTGCGCCCCGATGGGAACCAGATTGCCGCTGTATGCCGCAAAGGAATCCAGATCTTTGATTTTATCCGCATCCTCGCTGCGAATGACGATTCCTATAATACTTGTTCCGATATAGTGCTGTGGAAACACGAACTTTTCAGACCGCTCCTTTGTCCACCAGACGCCCTTTATTCCGACGTCATATTTGCCCGACTCGATACCGATCAAAAGGTCATCGTTCGTTGTTCCCACATACTCAAACTCATACTGGGGGAGCAGCTCGTCAACCGCCTTTAACACTGCCACTTCGTAACCGTCGGATTCTCCGTTTTCGTTGGTAAAATCATAGGGCTTGTAGGCCTGGTCATACGCCACCGTAATTTTGGCAACGCCCTCCGCTGTCTGCTGTGCCGCTTCATTTCCTGCGGCCCCGTTCTTTGCCTGCGCCTGTATCGCCGCGCCGCCTGCCGCGTCCGCGTTCCCGCAGGCCGTGGCGCCAATGCCAACCGCCGCTATCGCGCTTATCGCAATGATCTTTCTCGCTGTTCCCGTGATCTTACTATCCTTTTTCATTTTTATATCCATTCCT
>DKUO01000058.1 GCA_002490705.1 Lachnospiraceae bacterium UBA7202 | reverse complement strand
AGTCACTTCATAACAGGAGGTATTCATATTATGCAAATATTTACAGATGCTGTACCGGCATCAGAGGATATTGCACCATTTGCGATTGGTTTGGCAAAAGATGGGGAAATGAAAGAGTTGTATACGGATTGGGATATCTTACAGTTTAAGTCCTATGTGTTTGAAGATGAACATCCGAATGTTCCGAAACACATGCACGCATCAAATAAGATTGTTGCCAGGAGAATAAAGTGAATATATTGATTGCAAACTGTAGTCCGGTTAAGAACGGTGCGACAGCTGAAAGGGGAATGTTTCTCTATTCAAAATGCGAATCTGACAGTGTGTGGAATTTGCTTATTTGTCGTTATAGTGCCCTTTGCATTGCGTTATGACAATATTATCATCATGGATCATATAAACAAGCCGGTCTTTTTCGTTAATCCTTCTACTCCATTCTCCATTCGGGCTGTCTTTTAACGGTTCTGGTTTTCCTTCGCCGGTAAACGGTTCCCGTTGGATGGACTTTAATAGGTTATTTATTTTTTCAATGTCTTTTTATCCTGTGATTGCCAGTAAAGATATTCTGTCCATGCATCTTCGGCAAAAGTAATTTTACTCACGTTCCATAGCCTCCAACTCTTCCATGGTTTTTACGATTACTTGCCCATCTTGGACTTGCTGGTTCGCTTTCCGTAGTTGTTCCATATTCGAATCGGAATAAAAGGGGTCAAAAGGGGCAGCGATTTCGAAAGGAATACGGCGATCCCGTAAGGCCTTTTTTGCATAAATCATAAAAAAGGTAGTAAGGTTCATTCCCATCTCATCGCACATTTCATCCAGTTGTTTTTTCATTTCATCATCAAAACGAAGGCTAATAGTAGTCATCTAATCACATCCTTTCTGCTTCTATTGTACTTCTGAAAGAAGCAAATTGCAAGAAATATCATTTAATATCTTTCAAAATATATCATATGAAGAATAAGCAAATTTATGTGACGGTTGATTTATTATCTGAATTTTGGCATAGTTCCTGAAACCCATATATTTTTAGAAACAGTTGCTATTTGAAGGAGATTTGAGTATACTGTTTATAGGTTAATGCGTGGGGCGGACATTCCGCCCCATTTTTACAGCAGGAGGATATAGAATTGACAATGAACGCACCGATAACAAAAGTATATTTTTTGTCACATAGAAAAAATATTTCAGGGAAAAGAAAGGGCTGATTTTTGAGGCAGATATGAATATATTGATTGTAAACTGTAGTCCGGTTAAGAATGGTGCGACGGCTGAAATAGTAAGTCTTGTAGGTACATATACTAAAGAAAATAATCAGGTAAGGTGCATATGCATGAACCTCATGCAACGATACCGAAAGGAAAATGCGGTTATGTGATTGCATTAAGGACAGGCCCGGGTATGCCGGAGTGCCAGAGAATTATCGGCAGCATAGAGCATTTCTACGGACATCTTGAAATAGAATCATGCGGCAGCCTTGGATTATGTTCTGTTGCGTGTAAGGAGGATGTCGCAGACAGAGCTGATGAAATAAAGTCATTTTGTGAAAAGACTATTCTTGAAGGAGAATAAACGATGAACATTATCATACCAATGACAGGCTATGGCTCCCGTTTTGTGGCGGCGGGCTATCAGGAACTAAAGCCCTTTATCCTGGTGATGGGAAAACCAATCGTTGAGTGGATTGTGAAGGGAATGTACCCGGAGGATGTACATTTCGTTTTTGTGTGTCGGGGAGAGCATTTGAAAAAGGATCCGTCGATGAGAGATCGTCTGCTTGCGCTTGCACCGAAGGCTGATCTGGTGTCCGTTGAGGACTGGGTCAAAAAGGGGCCGGTCTACGATGTGCTGCGGGCTTACCGGGCCTTGTGCGCGGCGCAGGAGAGTGGGGCGGCGGCAGACCTTTCAAACGGTGTGCGGGTGGAAAAAGGTGCGGAAAAGAATTTTGACAAGGAAGACGGCTGTATCATCAATTACTGTGATTTTTACATGAGCTGGGATTTTAATGCCTTTGCAGAGGAGGCGAAAGCGCGGGACTGTGACGGCGCAGTACCCTGTTACACGGGATTTCATCCAAACCTTTTGCCGCAGAAGAATTTTTATGCTTCCTGTCTGACGGATGAGGATGATAATTTAGTGGAAATTCGGGAAAAATATTCCTTTGAGAAGGATAAGACCAAGGCAAAACACTCGCCGGGCGTTTACTATTTTAAAAACGGCGCTATAATGGAAAAATACTGTCAAATACTGACGGAGCATGAGGAGTGCGCCATTAACGGGGAGTATTACGCAAGTCTGCCCTACAATTTCATGGTGCGGGATGGCTTGAAAGTATGGATTCCCACGAATGTAAGCTATTTCTGCCAATGGGGAACGCCGGAGGATATGAAGGACTTTGTTTATTGGACAGATTTGGTCAAAAAGGCGGAAACAGCTCCGAAGGAAATGCAGAAGCAGAAGGACGGCGCAGAGGCGTCAAAGCCGGCGGATGGCAAAATCTTAATTCCCATGGCAGGGGCGGGACAGCGGTTTGCGGATGCAGGCTACAAGGTGCATAAGCCGGCGATACAGACCATAGATCGGCAGGATGGCACGCAGAAACCTATGGTGGTATGTGCCACAAAGGATCTGCCCGGCGTTGCCAGGGATGGGAGCAATGTGATCTATGTGGATCGCAGTTTTCACAAAGAGGACGGCGTGGAGGATTTGATAAAAGCGTACTATGAAAAGGCGCAATTTATCACCATAGATCATCTGACAGAGGGACAGGCCTGTACCTGTATGCTGGCGGAGCCCTATCTGGATCCGGAAGAACCGCTTTTGATTGCGGGCTGTGACAACGGTATGGATATCGACCTTGAGGCCTTCGAGAAAGTAAAGAAAGAGTGCGACTGTGTTGTCTTTACCTACCGTCATAATGAGGCTGTTTTGCAAAACCCCAATGCCTACGGCTGGATGATCACTGACGGGGAAGGAGGGATCACCGGCACATCTATCAAGAAGGCAATTTCCGATACGCCGATGGAAGATCCGGCGGTGGTGGCTACCTTTTGGTTTAAGAAAGCGAAGGTCTTTTTGGAGGCCACGGAAAAGATGATTCGGGAGAATGACCGGATTAACGGAGAATTCTATGTAGACCAAACGGCGAAACATGTGTTAGACTTAGGATATAAGGCAAAAATTTTTGATATCGACAGATACGTGGGCTGGGGAACACCTGCGGATTATGAGGGGTATCAGAGCACCTACGTTTATTTCAGGGAATTTCTTGCGAGGGAAGGTCTGATCTGAGCGGAAGATAAATGGGGATGCCGGATTTTAACCGGCCGGTGGTCCTACGCAAAAGAAAGACATGGGCTGTGAAATGTTATATACGCTCGATATGGAGAAAAATTACCAAAAGTACCTGAGGGCTTCCATTGTTGTGGGGGTTTTGTTTAAGTTGCTTTTGATGGGGCTTTTTTCCTCCGATTATCAGGATATGATGTTCATTCCTTTTGTAAAATGCTTTCTCGGCGGGGAGAATCCTTATCAGTATTATTATGACAATGCGCTGCTTCGTTCCTTTCCCTATCCGCCCGTTATGCTGTTTATGGAGTGTGTCGGGGGGATTTTTGTTACCTTTTTTGGCGGTATGCCTGTTTTTTTCAGAAATTTGGTTTTTAAACTGCCGATTCTTCTGATGGATCTTTGCGGCTTATATTTCTTACTGCGCATTTCCAAAAATAAAAGAAAATATATTCTGGTACTGTATTTTTTGTCTCCGATTATTTTGTACGCTTCCTATATGCACGGCCAGCTGGATATCATCCCCACCGTTTTTTTGGTGGGAGCGATGTACTATCTGAGTGAAATGAGCGCCATAGCGCAGAAGGAGCGAGTTTTTGAATGGAAATTTATCCTGCTTTTGACGCTGGCCCTTGCATCTAAGTTTCATATCGCGGCGGCGATTCCGCTGTTCTTTTTCTATATTTTTAAGAGAAAGGGATGGAAAAAGGCGGTGTTTATGACGGGACTGCCGATTCTTTTGACCATCGCGGCGGTTCTCCCTTTCTGGGGAAGCGGCTTTGCCAATATGGTTCTGTTTAACAAAGAGCAGCAGGCAATTGACGTCGTTTATCTCAACTACGGAAACGCGCATTTGCTCTTGTCCGTTTTGATTTTGCTTTTTCTTTACTTTCAGGCGTTTCAGATCAATCAAATCAATTGGAATCTTTTGGTGAGTATGACGGGACTGCTTTTTTCTGTGTTTTTGGCTTTCGTACCGGCGATGCCCGCCTGGTTTATCTGGGTCGTGCCGTTTTTTATGCTGTATCTGGCAGGGCAGAGTGAGAACCGCGGCAAGATGGTTTTGGTTTACGGCGGATTTAATCTTTTGTATCTCCTTTATTATGTTTTCTTTCATACGACGCAGTTTGTGGATTTGTATTTTCTGGGGAAAAGTCTGAGCTTTTTGAAGCTGTCGGACGGGGGATTGAAAAATATCGTATTTACGTTGATGGTGGGCGTATTTTTGATTTTGGTGGTCAGCATGTATTTTTACGGTGTGGGGAGCAATTCCTATTACCGCAGGAGAAACCGCCCGTTTACCATTGGGATAGCCGGGGACAGCGGAGCGGGAAAAACCAGACTATTAAAGTCTTTGGAGGAGCTTTTGTCAAAGAACCGGGTGCTTGCCTTAGAGGGGGACGGTGACCACAGATGGGAGCGGGGCGACCGAAATTGGAAGGAAATGACGCATTTAAACCCCCGGGCAAATTATCTATACAAGCAGGCGGAGGATCTCAAGGCGCTTCGCGGAAACAATGCGGTAAAGCGAGTGGATTATGATCATGAGACAGGTACGTTTACCAGTAAAAAGAGGGTGTCGCCAAAGCCCTATGTGATTTTGTGCGGCCTGCATTCCCTGTATCTTCCTCAGGTGAGACAGGTGCTTGACATGAAAGTGTATCTGGATACCGACGAGGCGCTCCGGTGTCATTGGAAGCTGTGCCGGGATCAGGGGGACAGAGGGCATAACAGGGCCGAAGTGATGGAGCAGATGGAGGCCAGACGGGCGGACGCCGAAAAATATATTTATCCGCAGAGACAGTATGCCGATTTGGTGATCCGTTATTTTGATGAATCCCTGATCAATAGGCAGGAACAGGGCGGAGAGGCACAGGAGTCGAATCTGGGCGTGGAGTTTGTGATGGACATGGGGATCAATGCGGAGCCGATGCTTTCCATGCTCAGTGATCACGGTATCTTGGGGATATTGTCCAGTGACGATCCGGTACATCAGAAGATTTCTTTCCGGGGAGAAATGCTGAAAGCCGACAGGAGCCTTTGGGCGGAAACGGCAGTATCGGTAATTCCGCAGATTGAAGATTTAACAGGGGAGCATATAGTCTGGGAAGATGGAGTAAGCGGTCTGGTACAGCTCATGCTTCTTCTGGTGATCAGTGAGATTATGAAGACGAATTAGATAAAAGGGGGATGGGAATACCAATGATAAAGGCAGTCATATTTGACTTGGACGGAACGCTGTATGATTACGATACGCTGGACAAGGAAGCTTTCGGGCGGGTGGGAGAGCTCGTGCGCGAGCGGCTCGGCGTAAGCGAAGAGCAGTATGAGGAGGCCTTCATGCGGGCCAGAAAATCCACAAAGAAAAAGCTTGGTGAGACGGCGCCTTCCCACAGCAGAATGTTATATTTTCAGAAGACTTTGGAGTATCTGGATATCAGGCCGCTCTATTTGGCACTTGAAATGTACGAAACCTACTGGGGGCTTTTTTTGGACAAAATGACGCTTTATCCGGGAGCGAGAAAACTTTTGGATGCGCTGCATGACAAATATATCCGTGTGGCAGTCTGCACGGATCTGTTAGCACACATTCAACACAGAAAAATGATAGCTCTCGGTTTGATGGACGATGTAGACTGTCTGGTGACAAGTGAGGAGGCAGGGGTGGAGAAACCGTCGCCGAAGATTTTTGCGATGTGCCTGAAAAAACTCCGTCTCGAACCCGAAGAGGTTTGTTTTGTGGGCGATAATTATAAAAAGGATATCAAAGGCGCGACGGCAGCAGGCATGTGTGCGGTCTGGTTTTGCCCGGAGGGGATGAAAGAGCCGCCTGAGGGAGAAGCCGATTGCCTGAAGGCGACGAATTATGAGGAGCTGTATGAACTGCTTGCGGAGAGAGTACAGGGCGGTCTTTGATTAGGGAGGAATACAAGTGAAACTTTCCATCGTAGTACCATGTTATAATGAAGAGGAAAATATACCCCTGCTTTTAGAGCGTTTTGATGAGGTGGTGCAGGGGAAGGATATGGAAGTTATTCTGGTGGATAACGGTTCCACGGACGGTAGTGCGCGGGTGCTTGAAGAGCTGCTGCCCCGCTATGCGTTTGCCAGAACAGTGACCGTGGAGGTGAATCAGGGCTACGGTTACGGGATTTTGCAGGGGCTAAAGGAATGCCGGGGAGAGTATATTGGCTGGACCCATGCGGATATGCAGACGGATCCTGCGGATATTGTGAAGGCGCTTGAGATTACGGAGAGGGAGAAGGGACTTGTCTTTGTGAAGGGCAACCGGAAGGGCAGGCCGCTTTTTGACGTGTTTTTTACCATGGGCATGAGTTTCTTTGAAACCTGTTATTTGCATGAAAAACTCTACGATATCAACGCCCAGCCCAATATTTTTCCGAAGGTTTTTTATCAGGAGTGGAAGGAGCCGCCCTATGATTTTTCACTGGACTTGTATGCGCTTTACATGGCGCGGAAGAAGGGTCTTAAGGTGGTGCGCTTTCCGGTTATGTTTCCGGAGAGAATACATGGGGAGTCCAAATGGAATACGGGGCTTGCGTCTAAGTGGAAGTTTATAAAAAGGACGATCGAGTTTAGCGTGAAGTTAAAGAAAAGCGGAAGTTTACAGGGGTAGCTGATTGGAAAGAGGAAGGAGATTCCGTATGGAGTATATTGCGCACAGAATTAACACGAAGGAAGAGCTTTTAGCGCTTCCGGAAGAGTATGGAGTTGAGCTTGACCTCCGGGACGATCTGAACGGCCGGATTTATATTTGCCACAATCCCTTTGAGGCTGGGGAGGATTTTGAGGAGTACTGTAAAGTATATCATCACGGCACGATGATCTTAAATATCAAGAGCGAACGTATCGAGCATGGAGCGCTTGCGCTTATGGAAAAGTATCAGATAAAGGATTATTTTTTTCTGGACTCTTCCTTTCCGATGATCAAGCTGCTGACCGATATGGGCGTGAAACAGGTGGCGCTTCGTTTCAGTGAACTGGAGGGCTTAGACACCATCCGCAATATGGCCGGGAAGGCGCAGTGGGTTTGGGTGGACTGCTTTACCAAGGTGCCCATTGACCGGGAGAGTTTTAGGGAATTAAAGTCGCTTGGCTATAAGCTTTGCTTTGTATCTCCTGAACTTGAGGGACAGGAGGAAAAGATTGCGGAATATAAAGCCTATCTCAAAGAGGAGGGCATTGTATTTGACGCCGTCTGTACAAAGAGTTATCACATTAAGGATTGGATGTAGGTTGGAGGAAAGAATGTTTCGATTGCAGAAGGAATGGCAGAAAAGAGCCGGTATGGCGGCGGCTGTTCTTGTCACGCTGGCTGTGGGGATGCTTGTTTTTTTCAAGCATTGGCAGTTTGAGCTGCCGCTGTATCCGAATGTGGACGAACAGCTGTCGCTGGACTGTATTTACGAATTGTTAAACCAGCATCTTTATGCGGGCGATATTTATGTGCTCGATTTTTTTCGTTACCCCCATCTTACTTTTTACTATGCGGCGTTCGGGGCGCGTGTGTTGGGGAAATTTTTGTCGGGAGTGGATCTCGTGGTGCTTCTGCGCTATGTGGTCTGCGGCACGGCGCTTCTGTCGAATGTCTGCATGTATTTCAGCGTTAAAGTAATGACGGGAAGCCGTAAGCTCAGTTATCTGGGTCTTTTGCTTTCTCTGTTTTCGCTTTACGGGTATTCTTACCTGTTTTACACAGGGCCTGACACACTCATGTACGCTGTGGCAAATGTGATTTTATTGCTCGGCTGCCTGATCTGGAAAGAGAAGGAGGAGGAGAGGGCAGTGTATCTCTGGTATCCTCTGTTGGCAATCTGTATCGGTCTCGCTATGGCGGCCAAATACCATGGGATTGTTTTTGGCATTTTCTGGCTGGCGCTGCACATCGGAAAGAAGTATTGGAAGCGTTACAGAAATAATTACCTCTTTTTCCTAAACTGCATTGTGCTGGCGCTTGTGTTCGTGGTTTGCAATTATTCTCTTTTTTTCCACTTTAAAACGTTCGTCTGGGATAATATGTATAACCTGAATCACTATGCCTGGGGGCATCCCGGCATTGAACATAATCTGCCGCTTCTGGGATATCTGGAGGCTTATGCGCTGTCCTCCTACGGGATTTTCGGAGGTCTGCTGTTGCTTTTGGGACTTGTGTACCTGATTCGACGGAAAAAATGGGGAGAGCTTGTGATTTTCTCACTCATGCCTGTTTGTATCATTGTTCTGCTGTCAAAGTACCAGATTGTTTTGGGAAGAAATCTGTCATTGGTTCTGCCCTTTTCTTTTTTGTTTATGGTGTATGGGCTGATAGGGGCAGATCGGTTTTGCAGGAAAATGGCGGTGGGTAGTCGGGAGTCCCGGAAGGGGACATCGAAAAGAAAGATCCATGCGGCTGTGGTTATTGTCGCAGTCCTTGTCCTGCTTAATATAGTGACGGTTCTGGGAAATTACCGATATGATCTGACTTATAATTATGCGGCGGCATATATCGAAGAAAATATTCCGGCGGGGGCAAGGATTTATTGTACAGATTATATGCCGGTGATGGATTTGCAAAAATATGAGATTGTAAAGATCGGGGAAGACATTTCCCTTCTGCCGGAGGAGCTGCCGGAGAATGCGTATTACATTGATGTGGAATACGCCACGGGATATTTTTCCCAGAAAAAGGATTATCTGCTGTTTCAGAAAGGGGATATGTACCCGGATAAAAAGGCGGCCTATCAGGAAAAAATTCAGGATTACACTGTTGCGCAAAGGTGGCAGGGAATTTCCTACGGCGGCGAGTGGAAATACCGGATCGGGTATTTTGATTTGTTTACAAAAAGCCCTGCGGCGTATTATGTGGGGCCTACGATTGTTATTTATCAATGAGCAGTCAGACAAGAAATTCCCGCAAAAGCAGTTCCAGTTCCTCGGCCTCGGAGGGGGTGAAGGCCGGGGAGCTTTTTTTGTGTTCCGTGTTTTGCTGGAAAACGGATTCTTTTTCTGAATCCGTTTTCTTTTCTCCTTCATTAGACAGGAGTTCCGGCTGTGCCTTTGGGATTTCAGCTTTTGTGGAAGTTTCTGTCATTCCCGCCATGCGCATGTCGAGGCGTGTCTGATCCAGGCGGTTGGATAGGTGATTTTCCAGATAGTCCACCAGGTTGGTGCGCAGAATATTGATTTTCCCGGGCAAATCGACCAGAGAGGATGCTGCAAAATAGAGGTAGAGGCCAAGGAAGCTGATCAGGTAAAAGGGCGCGACCACAAAAAAACTTTCATCCCGAATGATGCCGAGGCAGGCGCCAATCCCGGCCACAAGTACAGCCAGGAGCGTGAGCTGTCCTGACAGATGTTTCAGAAAGGATACGGGTATTTTACCGATGCGGATTTGATTGACATACTTGTCCACAAAAACGGGAACATTTGGGAGTGTTTCCCGAAGCTGGATGCAGCTGGTAAATTTTAGTTTCAACTGCTGTAGGGACCGGTTTTTGGTGGCGGACATATTTTCCGTTTCCCGGATCAGGCGATGAAACGTCACGCCCAGCAAAAACTGACATATAATACTGCAAAAGAGCAGTGTCAAAATGGCAAACATAAAATTTTTGTGGTAGAAAAAAAGTGCAAGCATGGTTACCTCCGCTTTATAGAGTGCATACTTATATTATATTAAGTTTTTCGCGGGGAAAAAGCCCTAAAGCATCGACAGATTTTGCGGGAAAAGGACAAAGCGTCCGCTTGCTTTCTGGTACAACGGCGGTTATAATGTACGTGTAGGCAATGAGCAGCGATGCGGAATCGTATAACACTGCGATAGAGAAATGGGAGGAAGCGGATATGGTTTTTCAGCCAAAGGGTGTCTGTTCCAATGCGATTGATGTAGAAATGGAGGAAGGCATTATTAAATCTGTTAAATTTACAGGCGGATGCAACGGCAATACACAGGGTATTTCCCGATTGGTTGTCGGAATGAAGGCGGAGGATGCGATCAGTAGATTAAAAGGGATTAAATGCGGGTTTAAGAGCACTTCCTGCCCGGATCAGCTGGCCCTCGCTTTGGAGGAAATGTTAGACCGGTAAGAGAATCGTTGGAAAGGCTTGGATGTTATTATGGGCAAAAAGATTGTACTTACAGGCGGTGGGACCGCCGGACATGTGACGCCGAATATGGCGTTAATTCCGAAACTCAGGGAGTTGGAATACGATATCGTATATATGGGTTCTTATGATGGGATTGAGAAGCGGCTGATCGAGGATTTTGATATCCCCTATTATGGGATTGCGACAGGCAAATTTAGACGGTATTTTGATCCTAAGAATTTTTCTGATCCTTTTCGTGTGATCAAGGGAATGCGGGAGGCAAGGAAGTATCTCAAGGAAATCAGGCCGGATGTACTTTTTTCAAAAGGTGGTTTTGTCAGCGTGCCTGTGGTGAGGGCGGCGGCTTCACTGGGCATTCCGTGTATTATTCACGAGTCGGACATGACACCCGGACTGGCCAATAAGCTTTGCATTCCGGTGGCAAAAAAGGTGTGCTGTAATTTCCCTGAGACATTTAGCCAGTTACCTGCGGAAAAGGCGGTGCTTACAGGTTCACCGATCCGCAAGGAGCTTGCCACAGGGAATAAAGAGGCGGCTTACCGGTTGTGCGGCTTTGACAATTCGAAGCCGGTCATTATGGTGGTGGGCGGAAGCCTCGGTTCTGCGGCGATCAATCAGGCGATCAGGGATGCCCTGCCGGAACTTTTGAAGGACTTTCAGGTGGTGCATTTGTGCGGTAAGGAGAAGGTGGATAATCTTCTGCTCACGAAACAGGGCTACAAGCAGTTTGAATATGTAAAATCTGAAATGAAGGATATTTTCGCTATGGCGGACATTGTGATTTCCCGGGCGGGCGCCAATGCGATCAGCGAAATTCTGGCGCTTAAAAAGCCGAATATTTTGATTCCGCTTCCTTCGTCCAGCAGCAGGGGAGATCAACTTTTGAATGCGAAATCCTATGAATCGCAAGGGTTCAGCATCGTGATCGACGAGGACGATCTGACCAATAAACTGCTCCTTGAAAAGATACAGGAACTGTATTTCAATCGGTTTACCTATATCGACGCTATGAAGAAGAGTAGCCAGCGGGACGCGATCGGCACGATCATCGGGTTGATTGAGGATATGACGCAGGAGAAAAATAAGTAAATTCGGAAAGAATACAGAAAAAGACAGAGTATAAAATATGCAGAAACAGGAAATAAGAAGACAAATAATATTTGGAATTTTGTCTGTGATATATGCAATATGTCTTGTGTTTGGACATGATATTATGCTTTATTATGAAGACGGAATTCAATATACAAGTTTGTCAGTATGGATGCGGGTAGCTTTGTGGGCGGCTATTCTCTTTTTTGCACTGAATATTGCGTGTATTGCCGTCACCAAAATTTGGAGGGGGGGGGGGTAAATCCTGGGTCACCGTACATTGCTTTACTGTTTCTGACGGAAAGTTTTTTTGGATGATAGCGGGTATTATATTTGTATCCTATATGCCCACTTACATTGCATGTTATCCCGGTTTGGGAATTTATGACGGACCGTGTCAGCTTGGACTTTTGACAACGCATCATCCGGTCATACATACTTTTTTTATTCGTTTTTGTGAAAAATTTGCCGGATGGCTGCATTTGACAAGCTGGCTTGTGCCATACTCTTTGATACAGATGTGCATCTTTATCTGTTGTCTTGCGTATGCGGTCTTATGCCTGAAAAGATTTGCATTTTCTAAAATTTATATCTGCCTGATAACGGCTTGGATATGTCTGTTTCCTATGAATGCATTAATGTCTATTACATCTACAAAAGATACTTTTTTTGCCTCCCTTTTTTTATTATTGATCTGTGAACTCGGCAAAATATTATATAATCAGGAAGATTATTTTAATGGAGAGAGGAAAAGATATCATTGTATCAGATATAGTATTATTTGCTTTTTAATGTGTGCATTTAGAAACAATGGTGTTTACGTATTAATTGGGATGTTACCTATTACGGCAGTGTGTGTGAAAAACCATTGGAAAAAAATAGTGGAACTTACACTTATTATCATTATGGGGTATTTTGTATACAGTGGGCCGTTGATGGATGTTGCAGGGATACCGCAGGGGGATAAAAAGGAAGCACTCACCGTTATTATACAGCCGATTGTAAGAACATATCATTGGCGGAATTCGGAATTACAGGAGGAGGATAAAGAGGCGATACGCAGACTTTTTGGCGGGGTAGACCCCTGGTATGAATCACATATTTCTGATCCGCCCAAAAGTCAGTTTAATACGGATGTGTTTTTTGACAATTTGGGATTATATATGCGGCTATATTGCAAGTTGGGAATAGAGTTTCCAAAAGAATATGCAGATGCATTACTGGCGAATACTTATGGCAACTGGTATCCCCATGAAATATTACCGGATGATACATGCTACCGATTTTATTTTGAGTTTCCCGAAATAACACCAGAGGAATATGGAAGTAAACTGCCGGGATATTATATTTTTTTGCAGAAATTAGGCAGAGAGAGCAGTTATTTGAAAGTTCCATTTTTATATCTTTTCTTTTGTACCGGTATTGTGTTCTGGATCATATTGTTTCTAATCGGCGTAATTGTAATAAGAAAAGAATACCGAAAATTTATGTGTTTTGCGCCTGCCGTGTTTTTATTTATTACTATTTTGCTTGGGCCAGTGGCATTGCTGAGGTATACATATCCGCTGGTGGTCAGTGTGCCTATATTGACCGGGTACACTTTTTCAACGGAATTAGCTGTGCATAGATAAATAAAACGGTCTTGATAAGTAAAAAATCTTGAAAAACAAAATATGCAATGCTACACTTATTTTATGTAGAAGCGGTATCTAATTTCAGGATTCAGAGTTGAAATAGACAGTAAGACTCTGTATCACAGTACAAACGCTTCAGAATGGAGGGCGAAATGAGCAAGGTTACATTTGATTATTCAAAGGCGGCGTCTTTTATCGGAGACAATGAAGTGGAGTCCATGAAGAAACTGGCGCTTGACGCAAAAGAGGTACTTGTGAGCAAATCGGGAGCGGGCAATGATTTCCTTGGCTGGATTGACCTGCCGGTAGATTACGACAAGGAAGAGTTTGCGCGGATCAAGAAGGCGGCGGAAAAGATCAAGAGCGATTCCGAGGTATTAATTGTAATCGGTATCGGCGGTTCTTATCTGGGCGCGAGAGCGGCGATTGAGTTTCTGCGCCACAGCTTCTACAACGTAGTGGACAAGTCCATCAGAAAAACACCGGAAATCTATTTTGTGGGTAACTCCATCAGCTCCACCTATATCAAACACCTGATTGATGTGGTCGGTGACAGGGATTTCTCAATCAACATGATTTCCAAGTCCGGCACCACCACGGAGCCTGCGATCGCGTTCCGTGTATTTAAGGAGATGGCGGAGAAGAAATACGGCAAGGAGGGCGCGGCGAAGAGAATTTACGCCACCACCGATAAGGCGAGAGGCTCCCTTAAGAATCTTGCCAACGAGGAAGGCTATGAGAGCTTTGTGGTGCCTGATGATGTGGGCGGCCGCTTCTCTGTGCTGACAGCGGTAGGTCTGCTTCCCATCGCGGTATCCGGCGCGGATATCGACAAGCTGATGGAGGGCGCGGCGGAAGGCAGAAAGATGGCGCTGGAAGCTCCTTTTGAAGAAAACGATGCTGTGAAATATGCAGCTCTTCGGAATATCCTGCTGAGAAAAGGCAAGGGGATCGAGATTCTTGCCAACTACGAGCCCAGCGCGCACTATGTTTCCGAGTGGTGGAAACAGCTTTACGGCGAGTCCGAGGGCAAGGATCAGAAGGGTATTTTCCCGGCAAGCGTAGACCTTACCACGGACCTGCACTCCATGGGCCAGTTCATTCAGGACGGCTCCCGGACTATGTTTGAGACGGTTCTCAACATTGAGACAAGCAGGGAAGAGATTGTGATCGGAGAAGAGCCCGTTGATTTGGATGGCCTGAACTATCTGGCGGGCAAGAACGTGGACTTTGTCAATAAGAGCGCGATGAACGGTACGATTCTGGCGCATACGGACGGACAGGTGCCCAACTTCATGATTAAAGTTCCCGAGGTAAACGAGTTTTATCTTGGCGAGCTGTTCTATTTCTTTGAGTTTGCCTGCGGCGTCAGCGGCTATCTGCTTGGTGTAAATCCTTTCAACCAGCCGGGTGTGGAGAGCTATAAGAAAAACATGTTCGCACTCCTTGGCAAGCCGGGTTATGAAGCGCAGCGGGAAGAGTTGCTTAAGAGATTATAAGTAAAAGTAAATTTTTTTAAAATGAAATTCGCGAATCTGAAAGGTAGGTTTGGAAATGGTAAACAGGCGCATATCTCCATGTGGGATATGTGTCTTTTCGTGTGGAAAAAAACAGACGTTTGTGGTATCTTAAGGTTATCAGACAGCAAATAAAGAGAAAAGAGGAAGATTTTATGAAGATAAAACAGAATCCCGTTTTATATTCGGATTTCCCGGATCCGGATATTATCAGGGTTGAGGATACTTATTATATGGCAAGTACGACCATGCATTTTATGCCGGGATGTGATGTTTTGCGATCCTATGATCTGATGAACTGGGAATTTGTGACTCATGCCTATGAGGTATTGGAAAATACTTCCGGGCATCAGCTGGAAGGGGGAAACCATATCTATGGGCAGGGGATGTGGGCTCCGTCCCTGAGATATCATAAGGGTACATTTTATCTGTGTTTTACCGCAAACGATACACACAAGACGTATCTTCTGACGGCGCAGGATCCGGCGGGGCCTTGGAATGTGGGAAATATAGAAGGTTTTTACCATGACAGTTCCCTGTTTTTTGACGAGGATGGAAGGGTATATATTGTGTATGGAAATACAGAGCTGTACCTGACGCAGCTTCGGGAAGATTTGAAAGGCCCTCTTGAGGGAGGGCTTCACAGGTTGATCGTTCGGGACAAGGGGGAACTTCATCTTGGCTATGAGGGTTCTCATCTATATAAGAAAGATGGAAGATATTATCTGTTTACCTGTCATATTCCTGCATACGGCACAGAGCGGAAGACGGAGGACTGCTTCATTGCGGATTCTCTGGAAGGGGAGTTCCGGGGGAAATGTGTGATTGATGACGATATGGGGTTTCACAATCTGGGTGTTGCCCAAGGCGGGATGGTTGACACCCCCGAGGGAGACTGGTATCTGTTCATGTTTCAGGACAGGGGAGCGGTGGGCAGGGTGCCTTTGGTGATGCCCATGTATTTTGACGAGGAGGGTTTTCCTGCTATCGGAGGAGACGGGAAGGTTCCGGTTCAGGTGTTCGGGGCCGACGACGGATCGGATTATAAATATCAACCTCTAAACGGCGATGACGATTTTGTGTATCAGGCGGATGAAAACGGAAGGATAAGATTAAAGCCTTTTTGGCAGTTTAACCACAATCCTGTTGACGGTCTGTGGTCTGTGACTGAGAGACCGGGAGTCTTTCGGGTTTATACGGGGGAGCTTTGCGGGAGTCTGCCGTTTGCCCGAAATATGCTGACGCAGAGAAGCTGCGGGCCGGCCTGCGCGGCTTGGGTGACGGTGGACGGAAGTGGGATGAAGGATGGCGATTATGCCGGGATCTGCGCATGGATCGGCTGCTACGGAGCGATTGCGCTGACCAGAAGCGAGGGACGATATGAGCTGGTGATGTTTGCAAGGCCGGCGGCGGATGAAACGGTGCAGGCGGATCGGGATTTTCTGAATCCTCCCGTTGAATATGAAAGAATCCCGCTGCACGGCGCGAGCGTTACCCTGAAGGTATTTTTAGATTTCAGGGATAAAAGGGACACGGCGGAGTATTATTATGAGGATAACGGAAGCTGGAAAGCCCTTGGGATTCGCCATAAACTGTATTTTAAGCTGGACCATTTTACGGGGTGCAGATTTGGTCTGTTTGCCTATGCCACGCAGCAGACAGGGGGATGGGCAGATTTTATGAAATTCCGATATCAGGCTGGGGGAGAGAATGGGTAAGTACAAGGGTAAAATAGAAAGCATAATGAATGATTTTAACATTAAGAAGAAGCTGATTATTATTTATGTTTTCTGCGTAATCATACCGCTAGTTCTGACAGACAGTATTATCCTATATATTCTGTACGACGCGGAAAAAAAGGAGCAGCGTTATGAGTTTGAGAATATGGCAAATGCGGTCAGGTATAATCTGGAGTACACGTTTGAAGAAATCGTCAAGGAAATGAACGATATCTATGTGGACGATGGGATCAATAGTTTTTTGAATGAAACATATAAGAACGGGTATGAATTTTATGCCGCCAGTTTGGAGCTTTCCAGAAAAGCATCTTTGGATATGCCGGGCGGGTACGATATCGCCAATGTGGTCATCTATGCGGATAATGATACCATAGTAAACGGCGGACACTTTTACCGGTTGACCGAGGCGGAGGATACGGAGTGGTACCAAGGTTATTTGGAATCAGGGAAAAAGGTGACCTTTGTCCCTTATTATGTCGGCAAATCCGATATGTCCGCTCTTTCCATGCGGCGGATCTCTCTGGTCCGGCGTCTTGACTATTATAAAAAGGACAGCTGCGAAAAGATTCTCAGGGTGGATTTGGATTATAATAAGATAGTCAGGGAAGTGGCGCAGATCGGTTATGGAAATCAGGTCTATGTGTGTCAGGGGGATCAGATTCTATTTTCCAACGGTGCGCATTCCGGCAGTCAGGAGGATTTTTACAGGCTTACGGGAGAGGAGCCGGTTGCCTATCAGAGTTCCTTTGAGATGTACGGACAAAAAATTGATATATTGATCCTGAAACCGCAAAGCCCCGTAGTTCTGAATCTGGAAAAGCACATTCCCCTGATTATTTTTCTGGTGGTGGCGAATCTGCTTTTGCCTGTGATTATGGTTTCCGTGGTAAATAATTCCTTTACCAGACGGCTCTGGGAATTAGGAGCGGCTTTTGACCAAGTGCAGGGAGGAACTTTGCAGGGAATAGAAAATGTGAGGGGAAAAGACGAGATCGGGATTTTGATGCAGAATTACAACCGCATGGTAAAGGGAATGAATGACCTGATCCAACGGGTGTATAAGGACAGGCTGGAAAGGCAGGAGATAGAGCTGGCGAGACAAAATGCGGAGCTTCTTGCCCTGCACAGCCAGATCAATCCCCACTTTCTTTTTAACGTGCTTGAGAGTATCAGAATGCGGTCGCTGATTCAGGGAGAAGAGGTGACTGCGGGCATGATAGAAAAGCTGGCGATTTTGGAACGTCAGAATATTAACTGGGCCTCCGATCATGTAAAACTGGCGGAAGAAATGAGTTTTGTGGAGGCGTATCTGGAATTGCAGCAGTACCGCTTCGGGGACAGGCTGCGGTATGAGATGGATTTGCCGGAAGCCTGTGCGGATTATTATATCCCCAAGTTGACACTGACTACTTTTGTGGAGAATGCCTGCGTACATGGAATGGAAAAAAAGACGTCTACCTGCTGGATTTATGTGCGGGTCTACCTGAAAGGCTCTCTGCTCTGTATTGAAATAGAGGATACGGGCAGCGGCATGGAAGAGGAAGCCGTACAAAAGATGAACGAGAGTATGCAGAATTGCGCGATTGATGATGTGAAGGAAAATCAGCACATTGGAATTATCAATGCGTGCCTTCGCCTGAAAATGATTTCTGAGGGCAATGTGAAATTCTATTTGGAAAGCGAACCGGGCGTCGGTACATTTATGACGATCAAGGTGGAAGCAGAATATTTACAGGCGAAAGCGCAGAAAGGATGCGGTCATGTCAATGAAGGTAATGTTGGTAGATGACGAGCCCTTTATTTTACAGGGATTGTCGGTGATTATCGACTGGGAAAAAGAAGGGTATGAGATTGTCAAAAAAGCCTCGGACGGGCAGGAAGCGTTGGACTATCTCAGAGAACATGAGGTGGATTTGATTATCACGGATATCCGTATGCCGAAAGTGAACGGGATCGAGCTGTTGGAAACCGTGAGAAATGAGAAACTTTCCGAGGCTTATATCGTTATTTTAAGCGGCTATAACGATTTTAAATACGCACAGGCAGCGATCCGCTACTCTGCCATGGAGTATATTCTGAAACCGGTTCAAAAGGAACAGCTTTTGGAGAATGTCAGGCGGGTGGCAAAAAAGCGGGAAAATATGATTCAGGAGGAGCTGGACAGTCAGAGGATGCAGCGGGGATATCTGCTGCAGAATATGACGGCGTTATTACAGGGAAAGGGGAAAGAACAGAATTTGTCCTATGTGAAAGAACATTTCCGATGCGGCGGCAGCGTTCGATACCTTCATATCTGTTTAAATGACCTCTCGGCTCTGGATGAGATGTCGGATGAGGAAGTGTCGGAGCTGAAGGATAAGATTTACGGACAAGTATCGGGTTATCTGCGGGAGGATGAGGATCATCTGTTTAAGGACTTTTTTGTCTATGAGGAGGACTATGAGATCGGCTTTATTTACTGCGACTATATGGCCAGAGAGAGAAATCTTTCGGAGGAGGAATTTATGAGGGCGCTGCAAAAGATGGCCCAGAGCGGGAGTGAAAAGCTGCCGGTGATCCTGTTGGTGGGAAAACGGGTGGAGGATATCGCAAAGGTTTCCCGCTCCTACAGTTCAGCCTGTGTCCTCCGTTCCTTTAAAGGGTTTCAGGATACGAAAAGTATTTATTATTATGAGAAAGAGGTACAGGTGAATCCCTCCAAGACGGTTTTGTGTATGCAGGCTCTGGAGGATTTGGTGAAGGCTGTGGAGCAGAACGATACGCTGCTGATTAATAAGGGCGTGGATGCGCTTTTTGTGGAGATGGACAGGCTGGACAGAACCCGAGAGACTGTGACAATGAACCTGAACTGGTTAATTTTCCGGCTGTTAAATCTGGCCACAAAGCAGGATGAATCCGTGAATCAGGATGAGGTGCTTTCCTATATCAGCGAGAGCGTGTCCAAGGAAGAAATCATCCGGGGCAGCAGGGTACATATGCGAAAATTTGCCTGCGAGTGCGCCGAGTATCTGGTGCAGCTTCGCAAGAACGTTTCCGGGGGGATTTTGGCGGAGATTGAGGATGAGGTGAAGGAGCGTTATATGGAAAACCTGACGCTGCGGGAGCTGGGACAGAAATATTATATCAACAGCTCCTATCTGGGACAGATTTTCCGTAAGCGATACGGGCAGTCCTTTAAAAACTACCTGAATAACTACCGAATCAAAGAAGCGGCTTCCCAGTTGATCCGAACCGATAAAAAGATCGGCCAGATTGCCGAGGATGTGGGGTATCGGGATCTGGATTATTTTATCAGCCGTTTTATCGAGCAGGAGGGATGCACGCCCTCCCGATATCGCAAGAGCGCAAGAGAAGGAGAATAGAGAAACAGGAGATAACCCCGGTAAATTTTAACAGCTAGAATTTACCGGGCTTATTTATAGAGTTTATCGGGTTGAAGGTTTTCATCAATGTAATAAAATTGTATTATCAAAAAATTATTGAGGGAGGATAAACGAATGAAAAGTAAGAAACTGACAGCGCTTTTGTTGACAGTGGCAATGACGGCGTCCATGCTTGCAGGCTGCGGCGGCGACAATGCAGGCGGCGGCGACAATGCAGGCGGCGGCGACAATGCAGGCGGCGGCGCAGAAACCTCAAATGCCCCGGAAACTGAGGGAGGGTCGGATGAAACGGCCTCTTCCGGTGATGATGGCAATAAAGACATCATTGATTTTACCATGTTTATTGCGATGCCGGGCCCTGAGATCAACGACGGCAATGAGATTCAGGAGATCATTGCACAAAAGACCGGCGTAAGGGTAAAAGAGACATGGCTTACCGGCCAGACAGCGGCTGAGGCAGTAGGAACGATTATCGCAGGAGGCGAGTATCCTGATTTTATCGACGGCGGCGACGGCCAGATGGCATTGTATGATGCTGACGCGCTGGTTGCGTGGGACGACTATCTGGACAAGTATCCGAAGCTGAAAGCAATGTACTCCGATGAGGAGTGGGACAGATTCCGTCAGGCGGACGGCAAGATTTACTGGGCGAACATTTTCCAGAATACATACGGCGAGTCCAAAGCGACGACCCACAACGACGAGGCGTTCTGGATTCAGGCAAAGGTGCTCGCATGGGATAATTACCCGGAGATCAAGACCTTGGATCAGTATTTTGACCTGTTAGAGCGTTACGCAGAGGCAAATCCTACCATGGAAGACGGGACAGAGATTATTCCTTACACCATTCTTTGTGAGGACTGGAGATATTTCTGTATTGAGAATGCGGGACAGTTCCTGGACGGTTATCCCAATGACGGTTCGGTTATCGTAAACACCGATACCATGAAGATTGAGGATTACAACACCAGCGAGACAACCCACAGATATTTCCGCAAACTGAACGAAGAGTATAACAAAGGTATTGTTGACCATGAGTTTGCGACTCAGACTTATGACGAATATATCGCGAAACTTTCTACCGGCCGTGTGCTTGGTATGTGCGACCAGTGGTGGGATTTTGCGTACACCGTAAACGATGTATTTAAGCAGCAGGGACTTGACTTGAAGGGTTGTAACTATGTGCCTCTTGGCCTTACCATCGACGAGGGCATGGATAACATGTGGCATACCTACGGTGACACACAGAATACGGCAAACGGTGTGGCAATTACCACAAGCTGTAAGGATGTGGACGCGGCTTTCCAGTTCCTGGAGGATTGTCTGGATCAGGAGATCCACGATCTCAGATTCTGGGGTGTTGAGGGTGTAGATTATATGGTTGACGATGACGGCCTTTACTACAGAACCGAAGAGCAGAGAATGCAGTGCGCAAATACAGAGTATAAGGCTTCTCATCTGTGTACTTACTCTTATCTGCCGCAGTACCTGGGAACCAGCAGCGATGGCAAGAACGCGATGCAGCCCCCGGAGCAGACTTCTGAGTTTTTCGCTGGATTGGCACAGCCGTTGGTGGATTGCTTTGAGGCTTATGGTGTGACCACCTATGTGGAAATGATCGGTTCCGTGAACAAAGAGACTGGCCCTTGGTTCCCGATGTACTCTTTCTCCAACAACATGACGACTGAAACACCGGGCGGCGTGGCTTGGACGAAGATGGGTGAGGTAAAGCATGAGTGGCTTCCCAAGGTAGTTATGTCAGAGTCTTTTGACGGTGCATGGAGTGATTATATGACAGCATACGAAGGCTGCAAGCCGGAGGACTTCCTCTCTGAGATGCAGACAGAGCTTGACCGCAGAGCGGGCCAGGCACAGTAAATTCATGCAGGCAGTAATCTGAGATTGGTAAAAGGGGGACAGCTATATTGCGGTAAAAGCTATAGTTGTCCCTTTTTTTCTCAAAATAGTTGTGGTATAGAAGGAGATGGAATATGAGTCGGGGGAAAAAGAAGGCAAAGCAGGAAATTACATGGAAAGAAATAAAACGCCAGAAGGTTTTGTTGATTTGGGCGGCGCTTTTTGTGATATACGGGTTTATTTTCTATTATCTGCCGCTGGGCGGCTGGATCATGGCGTTCCAGAATTATAAACCGAAAACTGGGTTGTTTCATTCCAAGTGGATCGGCCTTGACAAGTTTAAGTTTTTGTTCAGCGATGCAACCTTTATCAGAGTCATCAGAAATACGCTGGCGATGGGAACCATCAATCTGGTAACCTCGTTTATCATGGCGATTGTATTTGCCATCCTGTTAAACGAAGTGAAAAACGTGCTGGGAAAGAAGCTGGTGCAGACGATTTCCTATCTGCCCCACTTCCTGTCATGGATTATCGTTACCGGTATTTTACATGATGCGCTGTCTTCGACAGGTATTGTAAATGAGCTGCTTCAGAAATTTGGTTTTATCAGCTCACAGATTAATTTCTTTGCACACGAAAGTTATTTTTGGCCTATTGTCGCCTTTTCCAATCTGTGGAAAGAGACAGGATGGAACGCGATTATTTATCTGGCGGCGATTACGGCGATTGATCCCAGCCTCTATGAGGCGGCTTCCATCGACGGCGCGGGAAGATGGGCCAAAATCAGATATATTACGCTTCCGGGCATTAAGCCCACCATTATGATACTGCTCTTGATGAATGTAGGAAATGTTCTGAACGCAGGTTTTGAGGTGCAGTACATCTTAGGAAACGGACTGGTACAGAAGGTATCTCAGACCATTGATATCTATGTGCTGAACTGGGGTATCAGCCAAAACGATTATTCGCTGGGTACAGCGGCAGGTATCTTTAAGAGCGCGGTCAGCATTGTCCTGATTCTGATTGCGAATCGCATAGCGAAGCGGTCCGGCGAAGAAAGTCTGTTTTAGGGAGGGAGCGTAAAGATGAAGAAGAAGAGTTTAGCAGACCAGATTTTTGTAATATGCAATACCATCTTTATGGTAGCCTTTGTGGTAATAACCTTATATCCCGTATTAAATACGCTGGCAGTTTCCTTTAACGACGGTATTGATACGGTACGGGGCGGTATCCATCTGATTCCGAGAAAATTTACTTTACAGAATTACTATACTGTATTACATAAGCAGAATATGGTTACGGGCGCGTATATTACCGTGCTCAGAACGGTTGTAGGAACTTTCCTTGCTCTGGCGGCCAACGCGCTGTTGGCGTTTGTCGTGAGCCGGAAGCGGTTTCTGTTTAAATCCCAGTTATCCCTGTTCTGGGTAATCACGATGTATGTGAATGGCGGACTGATCCCGACATTCCTGCTGTATAAGAATCTGCATCTGACAGGTACTTTTTGGGTATATGTAATCCCCGGTACAGTCAGCGCCTTTAATATGCTGGTGCTCAGAACCTACATGGTAGGTCTGCCGGATTCGCTGGAAGAGTCGGCGCAGCTCGACGGCGCGGGATATATGACAATTTTTGTGAAAATCATTTCTCCTCTCTGTAAGCCCGTGTATGCGACTGTGGCGTTGTTTGTGGCGGTGGGACAGTGGAACTCCTGGTTTGACGCGATGCTTTACAACCGCATGTCCGATAAGTATACTACATTACAGTACGAATTAATGAAACTGTTGTCTTCGGTTATGCAGCAGAGCGGCAGCGCAGACAGTGCGAGAAACTCCGCAAACTCGATTACACCCGCTTCCATCAGGGCGGCGGCGACTATCGCGACGATGCTCCCCATCGTGTGCCTGTACCCGTTCTTGCAGAGGTATTTTGTGACGGGTTTGACCATCGGCGGAGTCAAAGAATAACGCAAAAGTACTATATTTTGTGTAAGAGAATGCCCGTTTTCCGGGCATTCTCTGTATATAGAGAGGCAGGTTAATCAGAATGCAGTATCGGAATGTGTTTAGGGAGATCGGGATTTCGGAGGAAGAGATCGAGAAAAGGTTAAAAGAAGTCGTACACACCTTCTTCTATGATGAGGAGGAGAAGGTGTATCATCCGGTGGGGGATGATATGGCTTATATCGAAGATACGGGCAACGTGGACGCGCGCACGGAGGGTATGTCCTATGGGATGATGATGTGTGTGCAGCTTGATATGAAAGAAGAATTTGATCGTCTCTGGAAGTGGGCTAAGACCTATATGTGGATGGGTTCCGGGGAGAACGAGGGCTATTTTGCCTGGTCCTGCGCGCCGGATGGTTCTAAAAATGCTTACGGCCCTGCGCCCGACGGGGAAGAATATTTTGCCATGGCGTTGTTCTTTGCCTCCCATAGATGGGGAGAGGGCGAAGGCATTTTCCAGTATGAACGGGAGGCAAGGGAGATTCTGTCAGCCTGCCTCCATAAAGGTGAAAAGGGGCGGGCGGGAGAACCCATGTGGAACAGGGAAAATCATCAGATTCTCTTTGTGCCCGGCTCTCCGTTTACCGATCCCTCCTATCATCTGCCCCATTTTTATGAGTTGTTCGCGAAATGGGCCAATGAGGAGGACCGGGCCTTTTGGGCGGAGGCGGCAAGGGTCAGCAGGGAATATCTGGTCAGGGCCTGTCATGATAAGACGGGCATGTCGGCGGAGTACGCAAATTTTGATGGGTCGCCTGTCTACACGGAATTTGAGTGGGGTCAGCATGGATATTTTTACTCCGATGCTTACCGAACGGCGGCCAATATCGGACTCGATTACAGCTGGAACGGAATTGATAGCGGGCAGCGTGCGGCGTCTGAAAGATTACAACACTTTCTGGGCGTGACCAGAAGGGAAAATCCTTTCATGACCTATAAGATTGACGGGGAAGTGATCGACCAGCCGGCCCTTCACCCGGTAGGGATGTTAGCGACTACGGCGCAGGGAACGCTGGCGATTCCGGAACGGCTTGACGGCGGGGAACTGTCGGAGACAGCGAAGCTGGCGAAGGAATGGACAGAGAGATTTTTCAGAGAACCGATGCGGAAGGGCAAGCGCAGGTATTATGATAATTGTCTTTATTTGTTTGCGTATCTTGCGCTGTCGGGGAATTATCGGGTGTGGTGAAAATGCGTTCCCATTGTATTTGAAAAACGACGCTCGAAATATCGTTATTGCCTGTTCCGGCCGCTCATAATGAAATGGTCGGAAATATACAATCCGACAAGTTTCGGACGTGGTATACTGGAACTCAAAATAATTGGGAAAGGAAAAAAGTCTATGCAGAAAAGGAAGAAAAAATGAATAAAAAGATTGAAGTGATACCATATCTGGCGTTTAAAGGAAACTGTGAAGAAGCGGTCAATGTCTATATCAATGCATTTGGCGGAGAGATTTATTGGATGTCCCGATGGGATGAAAAAAATTATGACATGACGCCGGAGCAGATCGGAAAAGTAATGCATGTGGAGTTCAATCTTGGCAGTACACGCATGGCGGGAGGAGACAGCGTTGATTGCGCCGGAGTGAATACGGATATAAGCCTGATGATTCACATGGATTCCGAAGCGGAGGCGTTGCAGGCCATATCAGTGTTAGCGGAAGGAGGAACTATACTTTCGCCTTTAAGGCCGCATCCGGAACCGGATGATAGCGGCTGTGGGTCTGTTACGAAAGACCGGTTTGGTTTTACATGGATTATTACATGTCCGAATCCGGCGAAGCAGTAAGAAGTTATTGCAATTTCTTTTGATTTGTCTGAACGATATTTTTCCGAGGTGAGAAGTGAAAAAAATAGCTATTATAGGAGACTATAATCAAAATGAAGAAAGCCATTGTCTTATAATGGAATCCATAAAAGATGTGGCAGAAGAAATACAAGGTGAATTAGAAGCTCAGTGGATTATGAGTGATGCATTGGATGTATCTGAGGAACATTTAAAATTATTTGATGGGTTTTGGTTTTCGCCGGGAAGTCCTTATAAGGATACAAAGAATGTTTTGTCGGCAATTCAATATGCAAGGGAAAATGGGATACCTGCACTAGGTACGTGTGCTGGTTTTCAGCATATGGTTATTGAGTTTGCACGTAATGTTTTAGGTTTATATAGTGCAGATAGTGAAGAAAATGATACAGAATGTGCAGACGCTGTGATTGTAAAATTGTCGTGCACATTAATGAATAAAAAGGAACGACTGGAGATATCTGATCCTAATTCAATTCTGGCTCGGACAGTAGGCGGGAACGAATTAATTGGAGAATACCGTTGCAATTATGGGTTTCATGAAGCATATCGTAGTGCATTTCAAAATAGTAATTTGATTACGACTATAGTAGAAACTAAAAATGGATGTTTCAGAGGATTTGAATTGAAAGAACATCCATTTTTTATTGGCACTCTTTTCATTCCTCAATTAGATTTTAGTAGAGATAGTTCTTATCGGATTATTAAATCGTTTGTAAAGGCCGTTTTAGATATGGAGGAGGACTTATTCGTATGTGAATGTAAGACTGGAAGAAAGCTATAAGAACGCGAAAAACAGGCAAGGGGAAATGATGAACGATGAAATATATCACAGGAGGCCTTTCTATATTCTTTTTACTTGTTCTGCTTTATCTTCTCTTCCGTCTCTGGTTGGAGGGGCATCGGGAACGGATCGCTCCCGGCGAAATCACCGGCGAGACGTTTCCGGTAGAGCTGCGGAAGGACGCACTGCGCTCCCTGAGACAGCTAAACGCATATTACGAAAAGCGGGACCCTGAACAGGCTGACGCTTGTATCAACGAAACAATGTTGCCGGAGGAGTTTCTGATTCTGGGTACTAGCCCGTGGGAGATTTTTTATGGCCGCGAAGGAGCCAAGCGCCTGCTGCAAGGCGATTGGAAATACTGGGGGCAGTTGGTACTAGACGTTGAACGGACCGCCCTTAGCCGGGCGGACAGCGCCCTATACTTCGTCATGTGGGGACAGATCAGACTGGATCGTTGGCGTTTTCGCATCCCAATTAGAATCACAGGCATACTGGAGAAGCGGGACAACCTATGGCTTATCAGCAAGCTACAGTTTATCAACAATCTGAACACAAATTATGTGATATTAGCATGGATTCCGGCATTAGCACTGATGGTAAGCCTACTGCTGTTCGGTCTCTCATGGCTGCCATCTATCTTTTAAGTTAGTGGGACACCGCCTGCGTAAATTTGAATTGAAGGAGTCAAAAGAAATGCAATATGCAATAGAATTACATTTCCTGTAAACGAAATATGTGCAATAGAACTATGTAGATAACTTCCAATTATTCAAAGGGTGAACACTAAGTAAAGGAAAAAGAAATATGATAACAGTAGCTTTTGACAACCAGTCCCCTGCAATTATCAATCCACAAATGAAGGAAAATGCGCCGCAGGTGGATGCGTGTATTTTGACGTTTTCCCATGTGATTGAAAAGTTTGTCCTAGAGAATTACGACTGCAGGCAGATTGCCTCGTTTTGCTTTGCAACGGAAAGTACGCCGATCTATTGTATCAATTATAAGGGGAAGAAGTTTGCATTTTATAAAACCTTTATGGGGGCGCCTGCGTGTGTCGGCACGGTGGAGGATACGCTGTCGGAGATAAAGACGGACAAGTATGTTGTGTTTGGCGCAGCGGGCTGTCTGAAGAAGGAAATTGCGCGCGGAGAAATTATGATACCGACACAGGCCTATAGAGATGAAGGCACTTCTTATCATTATGCGCCCGCATCGGATTATATTACTTTGAGAAACGCGGATATCGTTGCCGCTTTTATGGAGGAGAACGGGATTCCTTATGCGAAAGGGAAAACATGGACCACCGATGCTATCTACCGGGAAACCGTTAATAACTTTGAGAAGCATAAAGCGGACGGCTGCATTTCGGTAGAAATGGAATGCGCCGCCTTACAGGCAATGTGTGATTTTAGAGGACTGAATCTGTATATGTTTTTTACGGGTGATGATCTGCTTGATGCCCCCAAATGGGATGCAAGGCAAAAAGAGGGACAGTTGAAAGATACCCAGTATAATGCAGGGCATTTCGATATTGCATTGGAACTAGCGAGATATGTGGCAGAATAATACGAGGAGAATAATTATGCTAATACCACACTTACATTTTTGCGGCGATTGCGAAAAAGCGATCGCTCTGTATGAAAAAGCATTTATTACCAAGGCAGAAAACATTGTACACAACTATGATTATGCGCCTGATGAATGTCAAGGTGATAACAACATAGCGCACGCAGTTATGTACATCCACGGGCAAAAAATTTTTTTGAACGATAGATTTGGAAACAAAGAAAAGTCATTGAATTGTGCCGTTCATTTAATCGTTATATTTTCCAATGTTGAAGAACTTCTTGCCTGTTATGAATTTTTCAAAGAAGGAAGCACGGTCATAGACCCCTTTACAGAATTGCCATACAGCAAATTGGCGGGTAACTTTATTGATAAGTTTGGTGTGCAATGGGGTTTTATGACAGAGCAATAATTATTGGAAAGGCTTTTACCGTATACCGCCTGAGGAAACAGCAGACAGAGGAGGTGTATATGAAACTATACGGCATTCATTTTGCGAAAGGATTCCAATATGGAACCATGGAAACCGTGTTTTGTACTCAGAAGGGAAATCAGGAACGGATATCGGATTTCTCTTTCTTTTATTATCTTGCGGAAGCTGACGGAAAGTATTTCCTGATTGACACAGGTTTCCGGGACGAGCAGTTGGCGGCGGAGATGGGTGTGGTTCTGCTGCCGATAGAAGAGGAGATTAGGAAGGTTTTCGGTTCGCTTCCCAAGATTGATGCAATATTTCTTACACACAGCCACTGGGATCATATTAATAATATTGATTTGTATCCACATGCACGATTGATTATGTCCAAACAAACGTATGATCAGGCTGTGTCAGAGGGAACTGCCGCGGTGAGGGAAAGGCTGCAGAATGCAAAAGCCTGTATCTCCCTGGTGAAGGAAAGGGAATACTTTTATAACAGATTTCACTTTGAAGTAATCGGAGGGCATACGCCAGATTCTTCGATTCTCTATTTTCAAATAGGTAATGATACCTATTGTATTACAGGCGATGAATGTTATTTATGTGATAATATGGAACAAAATATTCCTATCGGCATCAGTTTTTGCAAAGAGAAAAATGAACGGTTTATTCAGGAGGCAAATGCAGAAGGATGGATACCGCTGCCGTTCCATGATGCGGGTATTGTGGAGAGATATGACAAGTTGACGGAAAATATTGTCAGGATATTATAGTTTGTAGACGGGGAGTCTGAGAAGGGCGAAATAGAAGGATGAATCAAGCATAGTAAGAAATTTTTTTTAAACATAAAACGGTAGTCAGTTGATTTTGGTGCCGTCTCAAAATATTCTACAATAGAAAGATGCATATGGTTGCAAAAATCTATTGCAGAAGATTTGTGGCTGATTGGAGAAAATCTGATTGAACTGGAAAAGAGAAATAGGAAAGCTGATCCTAAAAATTTACAGATGCCCCGCCGATTACGGCGGGGATTTTTTCTTGACAAACGTATAACAATGCGTTATATTAATGGTACAACACGATGTTATACATATAGCAACCGCAGGAAAAATCGGTGCATTTTTCGGGATGGAGGAAAAAATGACAGCAAAACTGTCCGACGCAGAGTATGAAATTATGAAAATCATTTGGGAAAATCAGGAGAGAACGACTCTGTTTTCTTATATTATGGATGAATTGGCGAAACAGGGGAAACCTTGCCAGAAAAATACGCTGATTGTTCTTTTGTCCCGGCTTGTCGGCAAAGGGTATTTGAGCGCGATGAAAATCGGGCGGCGAAACGAATACACCGTACTGATCTCGGAAACGGCATATCAGACGGCGCAGACGCAGAGCTTTATTGATAAAGTCTATGAGGGGAGCGTTAAGGGGCTGGTCACGAATTTGATTGCCGGGGATTTACTTAGCGATGAAGAGTACGAGGAGCTTAAGAAACTGTTGGAAGGGGGTAAGGGCGGCTTATGAATCTGTTATTTCAAACGGTTTTATCCATGTCGGTTTCCGGCGCCCTGCTCATTATCGGGGTGCTTTTGATCAATCGGTTTGTGAGAATGAAGTGCAGCCGCCGATGGCAGTATTATATCTGGCTTCTTGTCATTGTAAGGCTGCTGCTGCCCTTTGGGCCGGAGGCAAGCCTGATGGGGAATGTTTCCTCGGTGATGGAACAGGCGGCTGCGGAGAGCGGCGTTTTTTGGGGGTTGGAGAAACAAGAAAAAGGGACATGGAAGGCGATTGTTCCGGCACAGGAAGAACCGGCGGCAGTTGATGTTATGCGAGGGGAATCTGCGGCAATTAGTTCGCTTCAAGGTCGGGAAAGTGATGACCTGATACAAAACAGAACAGTTCCGGCAAAAAGCCCTATAGGGCTGATCTGGTTGGCGGTCGCACTGGGAATACTGATACGAAAAATCATTATGTATCGCAGGTTTATAAAACATGTAAAGGCAGGGGCAGAACCGGTTTCCGATTGCTCTTTGTTAAATACGCTTTATGAGGTGCAATGGCAGACTGGGGTCGGAAAAGAGGTGGAGCTTTTTGTGAATCCGCGGATTTCTTCACCTATGCTGATCGGGGTTTGCCGGCCTTGCATCATACTGCCGGATACGGATATTTCTGGAAAGGATTTTCGTTATATTGTGACGCATGAGCTTATGCACCATAAACGGCGGGATATCCTATATAAGTGGCTGGTGCAGTTTGTGGTCTGTCTGCATTGGTTTAATCCGCTGGTATATGTGATGAGTCGTGAAATCAGTAAAGCCTGCGAGCTTTCCTGTGACGAAGCGGTTTTGGCGAAGTTGGGTTATGAACATGCGGCGGATTACGGAAAAACTTTGCTGGATGCCATGGCGGCGGCCTGGAGATACAAAGAACCGCTTACGACGGTTTCTTTAAACGCAAATAAACGAATATTGAGGGAAAGGCTGGGTGCGATTATGAATGACAATAGAAAATCCGGGAAAATAAGAATGATTACAGCCGGTTTGACGGTGAGCATGGTTTTAGGGGCGTTTTTTGTCGGTATTTATCCGGCGAATGCCGCCGAGGCTTCGGAATCGTCAGCAGAGCGTTTCTATGAGGCGGGAAGCCTGCCGATGTTTGAAATCGCTTTTAGCAAACTGGATCAAAAGGCACAAGAGGCATGGCTTAACAGGATTTATACGGACGGAGAAATTGCGTTCTTTTCTGTTTGTGCGGAGCAGTTGAATACTGACAGTCTGCTGATGCAGTCCTTTGCAAAGAAGGCCTATGAGGATAACCAGATTTCTTTTTTCTCCGTTCTGGCGAAGGAAATGAATGAGGAGCAGTTGAACAAATGGCTGGATCAGGCCTTGGAGGACGAAAAGTGGAATTTTCAGTCGGTGATTTATGATGAGTTAGGCAGGGATGAAAAATCGGACGATCTGGAAAAGGCCTTGGATGAGAAACTGACGGAAGAGTATCGGGCGGCAGGCATTACAAAAAGCGGGAAAAACTATTATTATAAAGACCAGCTTGTCCATATTTTTCTGGACATTCACAAGCCGGATGAACGATTCTATACGCTGAATATGAATCCGGCGGGAACGGTTAATGTGAAAATACTGCGCGAAGAAGACGGGAAGATCATCGGTGCTGCATATATGACGGATTCGGAAGTGACGGAGCTGCTCGGGGATATGGATGAAGGGGACATGAGCGAGGGAGAACCGGGGAAAGAAAAAGCAGGCAATAAGAGTGAGGAAGATTTTCCGCGGACGATGATTGTAAAAGATCATGTATGTAAAATCAGGGATGGTGCAGGGGTGGAATTTAAAGTTGTCGGTCTGGTGGCGGAGGGAGAAGAGCTTACCGTGCTTGGAAGCGAAGAGGACAGCAATGGACAGCTCTGGTACCGCCTTGACAAAGAATCTCTGGAGGAGAAGCCTGACCCTTCTGTAGAAGCGTGTTATATCCGGGCGGATCTTTTGTGGGAGGATGATTAAGCAGGAGATGTTTGCAGAAAAACGGATATATTTGTGAATGGTGCGTTATATTGTATTTTGACAGTGTGCATGTTATCATGAATTTGTTGGAAACGACGGCTGTCCCAGCGGAAATGTTGATTAATTTGGCGCAGGAGGTATGAAAGCATGTTATCTGAAAAAGAAATTAACAACTTGCAGGAATTGGAGTATGTAATTTTTTGTATAGAAAATATTGCGGAAAAATTGAAGAAAAAAGCAGATCAGATTTATGTGGAATTAACAGAGAAAAGCAATATTTTAAATGACTATATTGTACCTGAATACGAAATGCTGCATACACAGGGGAAGGAGTATATTGTCAATGATATCATTGAGGTAATGAAAGAAAGAGGTGTGGAAGGATGATTCTGTACCACGGTTCCTATATGGAGATTCAAGAGCCGGATTTAATGCATTCCAGATCTAATGTGGACTTTGGGTGCGGATTTTACACGACACCTATTTATGATCAGGCAGTAAAATGGTGTGAAAAGTTTAAGAGACGTGGTGCGGAAGGGATTGTTTCCTGCTATGAATTTGATGTAAAAGCATATAATGAATGCAAAACGTTGATTTTTGAATCCTATTCGGAAAAGTGGCTTAACTTTATTTTGAATTGTCGTAGCGGAAAAGATATTTCTGATTATGAAATTGTAGCGGGCGGAGTAGCAAATGACAAAGTGTTTAATACGATAGAGTTATATTTGGATGGACTGATTGATAAAGCAGAGGCAATTAGCAGACTGCGTTATGAAAAACCCAATATGCAGATTTGCTTTCGGACAGAAGAGGTTTTAAAAAAATATGTACATTTTAAAAGGAGTGAGCGGGTATGAATGCAAATCCTGTTTTGCTGCAAAAAAAATATGCGCGTTTGGTTGAGGGATTTTCTTTGCGGTCGGGGCTTTCGTTGGACGACTCGCTTTCATTCTTTTATCATTCCGAGTGCTATCGGTTGGTTAGTGAGGGTGTGGCTGATATGCACTGTATGAGTGATAAATATTTAGTGGAAGAATTGATTGCAGAATATAATGGAAATTGAGTAAAAATATAGGAAGAATGCGGAGCATATCTTGAATCGGGTGCACAAGTACCCGATTTTTCTACTATAGGTTGCTCAAATATACAGAGGTCTGTATAGAAGGCAACTTGGGGTTTTGCTAAGATGCAGATATCAAAACAAAAGGAGGAAAGCCCTATGGATTTTTCAGAAAAACTTTTAACCTTGCGAAAGGCAAGAGATTTGACACAGGAAGAGCTGGCGGAAAAGCTGAATGTCTCGAGGCAGTCTGTCTCCAAGTGGGAAAGCGGGCAGGCAGTTCCGGAGCTTGATAAGATTGTGGCCATGAGTGCGGTCTTCGACGTGACCACAGATTATTTGTTAAAGTCGTCGGAGATAGACGACTTGTCCGTGAAAACGGAAATGCTGGAAAAGCAACAGGAGCAGATGCTTGCCAGAGAACTGCGTCAGAGGAAGGTCAGAGAGTGCATTTTATATGGCATTGTTATTTATCTGGTGTATTTTGCCGTATACTTTATGGAACGCGGTCTTATCTGGGACTATATTTTCTGGGAGACAGATATGCGGTGGGGCGCTATAGTGATGGCAGAATTTCTGGCGGCCACGGCGGCGGTTGTTTTTGTGTGTGCCAGGAAACTTAAGGGTAGATATAAAAAAGATATAGAAAATAAGTAAAATGATAAGACCCCGCATTGTTACGGGGTCTTAAATTTTGAATGAAATAGGTGGGGTGGCATTTCCCACATCTCCAACTGGGGTGACGGCTGCCCGTTCCGTCCTCTGCTTTCATTCAGTATATCTTATGTATTTGTGGTTTTGGTATTAAGAACAGAATAAAATATGTTAGTGTATATGTCAATGAAAAAATAACGGTCATGTAAAGTATATGACAGTAAGAAAGTAATCAAAACTATTGGCTATTCTATAATTTAACAAATCCGAAACAAAACTTAAATATTACAAAAACAATCCCACAGTAATCTAAATGTACCGACAAGAAAAAAGAAAGGAAGTAAAAAATATGGCAAAGTCAAAATTAGTAAAAGCAAATGAAAAAATTGCGGAAGGAGTGGTCGGCGGCTACAAAAAGATCGAAGAAGGGGTAGTCGGCGGTTACAAGAAGATCGAAGAGGGAGCAGTCGGCAGCTTTAACAAGGTGGCCGATAAGTTCGTGGACAATTTTCTGACGAAAGAAGGCGAGTCCGTGGAGGATGCGAAAAAACGGTTGGCGGCAGAACAGAAGGAAAGAGAAGACAGCAGAAGGGTGGGGATGAAATCATGAAAAAGAGTACATTTGTGGCAATGATCTTAGGGACCATCGGAGGCATTTTATTTGCGCTGGGAATGTGTATGGCTTTAATTCCGGAATGGAATGCTTTTCAGCCGGGTGTTATAATGGGTTTGATCGGGGCAATTGTTCTGCTGATTATGGTGTTTGTATGGAGAAAAATGGAGAACAAGGAGCCGGTGAAACCGTCAGGAAAAACGATCAGTGCGATATTGATCGGCATTATCGGGGCTTTGCTGTTCGGTGTTGGCATGTGTCTGACGATGGTATGGAGTAATATGGTACTCGGTATCTTAATCGGGATTGCGGGAATTGCGGTTTTGCTGTGTTTGATCCCGTTTGTTAAAGGGTTAAAATAATCAGGAAAGCGTGGACAGGCGGTATGGACATGAAGCGGATGAAAAAAATTTTAAAAAAAGTATTCTGTCTGCCGCCCGTTCCGACGCTTTTCATTTCAATACCGTCTTACGGGCTTGTTATTTATGCACTGGCCGGAGAAAATGTGAATCCGGTCGTTTCGTATGTTTCCTATTTTTTGTCAGCATACGCGCTTATCATAACCGTGACAGGGATTACAGGCGTTGTCCGCTTTGTACGGCAGGGGATAGACAGGCATCCGCTTGTGAGGAAGGCTTTGGATATCCCGGCATGCTGATTTATGTCATGGCGCTGTATGCCTTTTATGCGACGATCACGGCAGTGCGGAATGTGGTTAAATTCAGGAGATACGGAAGTCCCGTTATGTCTGCGGCAAAGGTCATCAACCTGACGGCGGCGCTGGTGTCCATGCTTTCTTTGGAGACGGCTATGCTCACGCAGTTCGGGGCGGCCGATGATCCGATGTTTCGACAGATTATGACTGCGTCTACAGGCGCGGGTATCAGTATACTTGTGCTGGGGATGGCAGTCTATATGATTGTGTGGTCTACGGGACAGTTAAAACGCGATATTCAGGAAAAGGAGGCATGACGGATGATAAATATTCTTGTAGTGGAAGACGACGCAAAGCTGAACTAGATCGTCTGTACGTATTTAAATGACAACGGGTTTCACACGAAGGGCTGTCCGAATGCGAAAAAAGCCTATGACGAAATGTATAACAATCTGTATGAACTGATTATTTCCGATATCATGATGCCGGAGATTGACGGGTTCGAGTTCGCACAGACGGTCAGGCAGGTGAACCGGACGATACCGATTCTGTTTATGTCGGCAAAAGATGACCTGCCGTCCAAGCAAAGAGGATTCCAATTGGGGATTGACGATTACATGGTAAAGCCCATCGAACTGGATGAGCTTCTTTTGCGCGTCAGGGCGCTCCTCCGCAGAGCGAATATTGAAATGGAAAGGAAGATCATTGTGGGCAATCTGGTATTAGATGCAGACGGCCTGCGCGCGGTAGATGTGTATGTGACAAAGCTGCGGGATAAACTTTCGGCCTGCGACGGGTTTCAGATCGTGACGGTGAGAGGGCTGGGATATAAGGCGGTGTTGAAATGAAAATAAAAGAAAATCTTTTTCCCCCGTCCCTGTTTGCCATCTACTTGGGAGTGCTGCTCTTAATGTTCGGCATTCATACCGGGTTGATTGTTTTTATGAACAGGGTACACCTGAACGAACTGGCGCAGGTCATTATTCCCATGGTTTACTGGGGGATCGTGGCAGTGGGGCTCACCCTGTTCACAAGACAGAAAATGAAAAGCACCTATGAAGAACCTCTGCATAAGATGGCAGAAGCAACCGGAAAAGTATCAAAAGGGGATTTTTCGGTCTATGTTCCCACAATCCACACGACAGATAAGCTGGATTATCTGGATGTTATGATACTGGATTTCAATAAGATGGTGGAAGAGCTGGGGAGTATTGAAACGCTGAAAACAGATTTTGTCTCCAATGTGTCCCACGAAATGAAAACGCCGATTGCCATTATTAAAAATTATGCGGAGCTGCTTTTGGCAGACCGGATCGAAGACGAGAAGAGGAAAGAGTATGCGAGATCCGTAGAAAATGCAGCGACAAGGCTTTCCGAGCTGATCAGCAATATATTAAAGCTGAATAAACTGGAAAACCAGAAAATCATGCCGGAAATGGAAAAGTATGATATATGCCGGCAGCTGTGTGAGTGTATTTTGCAGTTTGAAGACACGTGGGATGAAAAAGAAATTGAGTTGGAAGCGGAAATCGAGGATGCGGCAATGGTAAGGGCGGATGCGAGCCTGATGGAGCTGGTGTGGAACAACCTGATCAGCAATGCGATCAAATTTACAGAGCCGGGAGGAAGCGTTACGGTCAGCCAGACGTCGAATATGGACTGCATCCGGATAACGGTGTCTGATACAGGCTGTGGCATGAGCAGAGAGAGTATAGGTCATATTTTCGACAAATTTTATCAGGGGGACACTTCCCATGCAAAAGAAGGAAACGGGCTTGGCCTTGCCTTGGTAAAGCGTGTGCTGGAGCTGATGGACGGAGATATCCAGGTCGTCAGTGAGGAAGGGAAGGGAAGCACGTTCACGGTCACGCTGCCGTCAGCAGAGTTGAGAAATATAAGGAGGTGATCGGCGATGGATGGTACAGACAGACAACGGAAAACCTTTGTGGGATATGAATACAAGGAAATTGTTACGGACAGCAGTAAACTGTCTTTTCTCCTTGACGGATATGAAAGCTTCGGATGGGAGGAGGATGAGAGGCTGATGGAAAGCGCTGCAGCAAAGAACCCGGGTTTGCAGCAGAGGGCAGTGCTTCGGATGAAGCGGAATCGGAAGATTGTCAACAAGGTGGAGCTTACAAGGCTTGAGAAAAATTTTGAGGCATGTGTAGATGAGATTGAGAAGCTGGAAAGGGCAAAGACCTCTACAGCCACAATGTATGCGATCATACTCGGTGTTATCGGGACAGCGTTTATGGCAGGCTCTACATTTGCAGTAACGGCACAGCCGCCATATTATGTTTTGTGTATTCTGCTTGCCATACCGGGATTTCTGGGATGGATACTTCCGTATTTTCTTTATAAGAGGATTACCGGGAAGCAGACAGAAAAGATTGCGCCGCTGATTGAGGCAAAATATGATGAAATTTATGAAATATGCGAGAAAGGAAATAAGCGGTTGTATTAATGCAGGTTTCGATATCATTCAAAAAATAACATCGCCGTCACGGTAAAGATATCATCTTTCACATCAATTTCCAGACTGCCGTTATATTTTTCCACTTTCTCCCGAACATTGTGCAGACCGATGCCGTGATGGCGGGCGTCCGCTTTGGTGGTGGGAAAGATGCCGAACAGCTTTCGGGGCGGCACACAGGGATTTTGAATTTTGATGATCAAAAACTGATGGATTCTGCGAAGCGTCACCTCTATACGGGGCGGCGTTTTTGTCTGCCGCATAAAACACTGACAGGCTTCCATGGCATTGTCCAGTAAATTAAATAAAATAACGCACAGATCATCCGAGGTGATGTTACAGTCCTTGGGAAATTCTGCGTTTACATCGATTTCGATTCCCTTGCGCTGTGCGTCGAGGACGGTGTGGTTTAAAATAGCGTCCACGATATCGACGCCGCTCCAGGTCATGTCGGACAGTTCGTTGATAGGGGTACTGATTGAATTGACATATTCTGCAATTTCCGGTGTCCCGTTCTTTTTTGCAAGGTGAAAAATCATCTGCAAATGATGGTTCATGTCGTGATACAGATGCTCATTTTTTTGGTAAAGATCGGTGAGAAGATGATAGTTTTCTTCCAACACCTGATTTTTTCGCTCTAAAAATCGAATTGTGTTTTTGCGTGTTTGTAACATAGCGTCCTCTGCTCTCGAAAAGCGGTTAAATCTTATTTTGCCAGTATCGGTTTAATTCTTTTTTAAACTCCGGCAGGCGGCTCTGGGAAACGGGCAGGCGTGTCTGGTCCGTGAGAATACAGTCGGTGCGGGAGATTCCCGATACATGCCGCAGATTTACGATGTAACCCCGCTCAATAAAATAGAATTCCTCCGAATGCAGTTCTTCAAAGATTTCTGTGAGCGTTTTTCGGATACGGCGGGTTCGGGCTGTTTTATCGTCCGGCGATTGGTTTTCAGAGCTTTCGGCAATGGCAGTATGAAAAACCGCATTTTTCCCCTCTTTTTCGATATAGAAAATTTCTTTCAGGGGAATCCGTTCAAGGCGGTTTTGATTGCTGATAATGTAGGAATCCGTATTCTGAATTTCTAAAAGGGAAACAGCGTCCTTAAGCGCATGGGGAATCCGCTCTTTTAACTGGTTTTTGGGAATATATCGAAAGATATGGAGCGCGTAGGCATCCACAGCATATTTGTAGTGAGCTGTTACAAAGATCATCAAAGCGTTAGGCAGCAGATGGTGGATCTGCTTTGCCAGTTCCATGCCGGATAAGTCGGGCATTTCAATGTCGAGAAGCAGCAGATCGAAATGTTTGCCGTCCTGAATGTCATAGAGAAGATTCCTTCCATCCGTGTAGGTCGAAAGAATGCAAAAAGTCTGCTGCTGTTGCAGACAGTCCTCCGTCAAATTTTTAATTTCGCTTAATAGAAGCGTTTCATCGTCGCAGATTCCGATTTGCAGCATAATATTTTCATTTTCCTTAATTTAATATAAGTCCAGTATAGATAATATCCCCTATAGTTGCAATGATAATTGAGGGACAAAAAAGGGGGAATTGGGGGACATGTAAAAGGAACGCCGTGTTTTTGTGATATAGTATTTGTATTGCAAAAAGAGAAGGAGAATCACATGAAAGAAAGGTTTTTATATCGGACATTTTCATCTTGTAAATTTGCGTTGGAAACCGGATGGAAAATCAGCAGAAAGCGGGTCGTTCTGGAATTTTTACACTGGGCTTTTGTATATGTAGACTGGTTGATTGTCTCCTGTGTTCTGATTCGTTTTATTTTGGATATGGCCATGAAACAGGTTTCCTTTGAAAAAATGATGCTGTATGTCTGGAGCGTTGTGGTTTTGGAGGCGCTGTTAGTGATATTTCAACGATTTTTTGAAACCTATGTCAAGCCGGTTACGGATGTGAAGCTGTACGACGGTATCAACAGGATGCTGTATGACAAGGCCTGTCAGGTGGATCTGCGCTGTTTTGAGGACAGCGAATTCTATAACGAATATATGATGGCGGTTAGTCAGGCGCATGTGAAGCTGCCGGAAACCATGGAAGGCGTCTGTCAGATTTTAGCGAGATTTATTGCCATGATCGGCGGGATGATAATTATTTATCAGATTGACCGGTTGGCGGCGCTGTTTATTATCTTTCCGATTCTCGGCAATTTCGTTTTTTATGGTGTGTTGAACAGCCGGATTTTCCGCATGGAGAGGGAAAACATCGTATTTCAGAGAATGGCGGACTACGTGAACCGCACCATTCATTTGGGCGAGTATGCCAAGGAAATACGGATGACCAATGTGTTTCGTCTGCTGAAAAAGCAGTATGACAGGGCGGTTGCCTCGATTCGGAAGGTAATCGGCCAGTATTCTCTGGGAAATATGATTCTTTTTTGGCTGTTCCAGTATTTTACTTTTACGTTGCTGCAGGAAGGGGCGGTGCTCTACGCAGGGTATCGGGTGTTGGTCAGCGGTACGATGGCTTTTGCCCAGATGGCGGTGATTCAGACGACCATGAACTCCAACACATGGACATTGATTGGGTTTGCAGACTCGGTAATGGTTATTGTAAAAAACAGCCTGTATATTGAGCAGACAATACACTTTTTGGAATATGAACCGGCGATCCCGGAGGATCAGGAAGGGCTTATGCCAAAGCTTCCGGTCCGCAGCGTGGAATTTGAGCATGTGTCCTTTGGGTATAAGGAAAATGGTTATGTATTAAAGGATATTCATTTTAAGATTGAGGGCAATCAGAGCGTGGCATTGGCGGGGTATAACGGCGCAGGGAAAAGTACGCTGATGAAGCTTCTCATGCGTCTCTACGATCCGGATGAGGGACGGATTCTGGTAAACGGGATTGATATCCGGGAATATCAGGTGAAGGCATATAGGGAACTGTTTGCCACCGCTTTTCAAAACGGCAGAATTTTTGCTGACACCATAGAGGAAAATATTCTGATGGGACGGCATACGGAAAAGGCGAAGGACAAAGAGAGAGTGATACAGGCGCTTAGGCTGGCGGATATGGACAAGGAAGTGGAGAGGCAGCCGATGGGTGAACAGACAATCCTTACCCGCGAGTTTTCTAAAGAGGGCGTGGTATTTTCCGGCGGACAGAATCAGAAGATACTGGCAGCCAGAGCCTTTGCGAAGGACAGTCCCATTGCGGTGTTTGATGAGCCCAGCAGTGCCCTTGACCCGCTTGCGGAATACCATTTGTTTGAAAATATCAGAGAGTTTGGGAAAGATCGAATTTTGTTCTTCATTTCCCACAGGTTATCCTCCGTGCGGGATGCGGATATGGTCTTTTATTTGAAAAACGGCAGGATTCAGGAGAGAGGGCCGCACAGTGAACTGATGAGCCGGAATGGGGAGTATGCTTCGCTGTACCGGTTGCAGGCGGAGAATTATTTAACAAAGTGAGCGGAAAGGAAGTAACAGCATGAAAGAAATGCTTACATGGCGTCAGGTGATTGCGCAGCAATGGTTTTTGTCAAGATTTTGTTTCAAACACGCGCCGGGATTTATGGCGTACCATCTGTTTGAGGCGGTCAAACTACAGGTTTCCATTTTCTTTGAATTTACCTTTGCGATGAATTATGTGTTGACCGTGGCGGAAGAGGGCGGCGATTTTCGGAAAGTTTTGTGGTGCATGGGTATTTTGATGGCGGCGATTGCCGTCTCTACGGTGACCTTTGCCATTTATAAGCACTATGTATTTCCGCGGGGTAAGCAGACATTATATCAGGCGCTGCGGCTGGAGATTTATGAGAAGGCGAAGGAGATTGATCTGTCCTGTTATGACGACAAGGATTTCTATGAGAATTTTATTCTGGCGACGGAGGAGACGGACCGTTGTCTGGACCGGTTTTTGGTTTTTGAAACGTCCATTATTGCGCGCTCGGTTGGCTTAGTGTGCACAATCATTTTTTGTGCCTATATCAATCCGGTTGCGCTGCTTGTCATGGTGGCGGCGCTTCCCTTTGAGCTGCTTTGCGTTTTGCAGGAGAACAAAAAGACGGTGGAGGTGCGGATGGAGCGGCTGCCCTATGAACAGCAGCGGGAATACGGGAACCGGGTATTTTATTTGTCAGACTATGCCGCGGAGCTTCGTCTGTACCCGCAGATGAAGGAGAAGTGCAGGCGGGATTACGCGGAAGAAAATCAAAAGATGGAGGCTGTAAATAAAAAGTACGGAAAAAAACTGTTTGCATACGGCGTTCTTCGCGAAGGTCTTTTGGCCCGGCTCGTGAAGGATGGTGCGGTCTGGACGCTTCTTTTGTATCAGATGCTTGTTTTGCGGGTGTTGTCCGGCGCGCAGCTTGTCACGAGCCGGGCATGTATGTGGCGGGGGTCAAATTATATAGAAATTGTGATTGCCAGTCTTCGGAACGTGGCGGAAAATTCGGCTTATATTTACAAGATCAGAGAATTTTTGCAGATGGAATCTACGATTGTATCAGAAAGAAATGAAATGTTGCCGGAGGGCAGCGGAAGTCTTTTGATAGAGCATGTGGATTTCGGTTATCTCCCCGGGCAGCAGGTGTTGAATGATGTGACGCTTTCCGTCGAACCGGGGCAGAAGATCGCGCTGGTGGGCTATAACGGCTCCGGCAAGACCACGCTGGTGAAGCTGTTGCTGCGATTGTATGACCCCGACAGCGGAAAAATATGGTATCATGGAAATGATATCAGGGACTATCAGGTCATGGCATACCGGCGAAGCATCGGCTCCGTGTTTCAGGACTTTAAAATATATGCGGCGACCCTTAAGGAAAATGTGCTGATGGATGTGGAGGACGGAAGCCGGGAAGAAAGTTATCTGGTGGAACAGGCGTTGTATGACGCTCATTTTACTTTGGAGGATAATCGCCTTTCCTATCAGATCGAGACGCCGCTCACCACGGAGTTTGAAAAGGACGGGATAAATTTGTCGGGTGGAGAAGCGCAGAAGGTAGCTATAGCGCGAACCCTGTATCGGAAACAGAATCTGATTATCATGGATGAACCGAGCAGCGCGCTTGACCCACTGGCGGAGTACCGTTTAAATCAGGAACTCAATGAGATTGCCAAAGATAAGACCGTGATATTTATTTCACACAGACTGTCAACGGTTCGGGACGCGGATTGTATCTATATGATGGAGAAGGGAAGAATTGTAGAATCCGGCACCCATGAGGAACTGCTTATGCGGGACGGAAAGTATGCGGCGATGTGGAAGATACAGGCAGGGCTGTATGCGGATGCGTTGGCATAGTGCAGAAAGCGGTATTTTCCGCAGAAATTTAAAGCTTTGTAGGGAGGTTTTATGGAAACAGGGATAAAACTCGGGGACAGAATAGGAATTGTGTGTTGTTCTAACGGCTGGGAGAAGAGGAAAGAGCCGAAAATGCGGCGGTTGGAAGCGATTCTTTTGGGAATGGGATTTGTTCCGGTATTTTCTCCCTATCTTTTTGAGAGGGAAAGCGTGGAGAGCGGGGGCGCCGTCGAGCGCGCACAGGCGTTGATGGATTTTTATCAGGACGATTCGATCAAAACGGTTTTCGACATTTCCGGCGGAGACATTGCCAACGGGATTCTGCCCTATCTGGATTATGAGGCCATTGCCGCCGGTGATAAGCCGTTTTGGGGATACAGCGATTTGACAACCGTAATCAACGCCATTTATACGAAAACGGGAAAGCCTTCCGTACTGTATCAGATTTGCAATCTGCTCTATGAACATGGAGAGGAGCAGCGGAAAAATGTGCGGGATACCATTTTGGAAAACGGAGAGTCGCTGTTTACGTTTCCCTACGAGTTTTTGCAGGGAGAAGGAATGGAAGGCGTGGTGGTAGGCGGAAATGTCCGCTGTTTTTTAAAGCTGGCGGGAACGGTTTATTTCCCGGATCTGGAGGACAAAATCCTGTTGCTGGAATCTCTGGGCGGGACGGTGGCGCAGATGCTTACTTATTTCAGCCAGCTGCAGCAGTTGGGAGCGTTTGAGAAGGTGAAAGGGATTCTGCTTGGCACCTTTACGCAGATGGAACAGGAGCTGTGCAGGCCGGATGTGTGGTCTTTGCTTCAGCGGTTTGCCGGCCCGGAGCTTCCTGTGGCGAAGACAGCGTATATCGGACATGGTACGGATGCGCGGGCGATTATGGTGGGAGAGTACAGGAAGTTTGAGGGAAAATAGATGCCTGCAACTGCCAGTTGACAAATTTCCAAGTGGCCTATATGGATTTTGCTCGTTTTATATTACAATAATTAAGCGATAATACGATGCTTTACAAAAAGTTATATAAACTTATAAAGAGTTATATAAGAAATAGAAAGTTATATAAGCTTATATAAAGTTATATAAAACGACAGAATGGCAGGAGGAGGCGTAGTATGACACTTGGAGAAAAGATTTTTAAACTGAGAACAGAGCAGGGACTCTCACAGGAAACCTTCGGAGAAAAGCTGGGGGTATCCAGACAGTCGGTTTCCAAATGGGAGACGGATCAGTCGATCCCGGAGCTTGATAAAATCGTGGCAGTCAGTGAACTGTTCGGCGTCAGCACGGATTATCTTTTAAAGGAAACAGAGGTTTCCTGCCAGACGGAAAAAGAAGAGTGGTTTCAGGATGAAAAGTTAATACGGGAAGAATCTGCCGCTAACAATCGACGAGCTCACTATGAATATAGGAGTAAAAAAATGATCGGCAATCTCCCCTTGGTGCACATCAATGTGGGAGTGGGGCTTTATCGTGCGAAAGGTGTTATTGCGGTAGGCGCGGTTGCGCAGGGTGGTCTGGCAATTGGTTTTGTGGCGATGGGCGGTTTGGCGGTCGGCCTGGTTTCCCTTGGCCTGCTTGCCTTTGCGACTGTAGCGTTTGGACTGATGGCCTTTGGCAGCTTTGCCATGGGTGTGATCAGCATAGGGGCTTTTTCTTTTGGTATTTTTTCCATGGGAGCGTTATGCTTTGGGCAGTTTGCCTTTGGAGCGTCGGCCCACGGGGCGCAGGTGGCAGTGGGGGATGCGGCGAGCGGTAAAATTGCGCTGGGGTATTCCCGGGCCGTCGGCGCTTATACGGAAGTGAGCAACAGAAATCCGTTTGACTATGAGAATGCCTGCCGTCTGATTGATGAGCATGTGTCGTCGAATTGGCTCTTTTTTAAGAGTTGGGCAAAGGGTATGGTGAGGCTGTTTTAGTCAATGGAGAAATCGACGGGAAGTGGAGCCTACAGCAGATCGAAAAAATCCATCTGCCCGTCCTTCCATGATTTTTGTTCGGCTAGTTTTATCACATCGTTTTCCGCTACCTCGCCTATTAACAGCGGGGAAGCGGGATGATGTAATTTTCGGTTTTTCATAACGGTTTTGCTGTCATAGTTGGCATAGCAGTACAGGCATCCGTGCGCGCAGGTATTATAGGCGCCGATGTCTGCGCCTAACAGGCAGGAGCATTCTTTTCGCGCCGCTTTCTTTTGCGGCACATGCAGCTTACAGCCCAGAGCCTTTTCCAATACGGCTCTGGACATACAGCCGTCCGCGTCTACATTTTCCCGTACAAGATCGGCATTTTCACAACATAGATGTATTTGTAAATCATTTTCCCTTGCAATTTCAGAAAAGGCGGCAATTATTTTTTCCTGTTCTTTTCCTGTGACGCTGTGTATTCCACGGAAATTGCGCTTTGTCTTTTCGTAGAGATCAATAAAACTTACCACGCATTGATTTGTATATCCGGCCAGTGTTTTTGCCATTTGACAAAACTGCTCTATATGATAATCGACAGAATATTTACTTGTAATAAAAATGGGGTCATAGCGCCAGCTTGTCCGTTCCTTTCCGATTTGTTCAGAAAGTTGTTGAAAAGACGCAATTACTGATTCGACAGGGGGTACATGGGGCTCGATTTCTTTGCCGTATGGAGTGATTGTCACGAACCAAAACATATCAAAGGCCGATAACAGGGAAAGCCGGTCAAGCATGGGGAAAGGATTTTTTGTACAGAACACAAGCATATCTATCACTTCCGGGTTCAACAGATATTTGGTAATCTGTGTCGGATAAAAAGGATTGCGTGAAAGCACATAGCCTTCTTTGATGCGGTTGTAAAACCAGTCGCTGTAATAGGCGGGTATGTCGGTTCTGCTTCCTGTGTTTAGAATCATGTAAAAGAGGACTCCTTTTTTGATGGTAAAATACTTGCATTGTGGACACCGATATCATAACATGAAATGGATCATATAGGAAAGGATTGTCAGGTGGAGAAAATGCCAAAGATTAAATTAGGTTCCCATGTGAAAATGGCCGGAAAAGAAATGTTTTTGGGATCGGTAAAGGAAGCCGAATCCTACGGGGCAAATGTGCTGATGCTTTATACCGGAGCGCCGCAGAATACCAAAAGAAAAGAGATCGAAGAACTGAACATAGAGGCGGGATGGGAGTATGCGAAGAAAGCAGGGATTGAGGAAATCGTGGTTCATGCGCCCTATATCATCAATCTGGCAAATACGGTGAAACCGGAGACCTTTGAGCTGGCGGTAACTTTTTTGGAAAAGGAAATAAAGAGGACAGCGGCTATGCGCAGTAACATATTGATACTGCATCCGGGCTCTCATGTGGGAGAGGGAACGGAGGCTGGGATCGCACAGATCGTAAAAGGTCTTAATCTTGTATTGGATAACAATAAGGACGATGTTTTCATTGCGCTTGAAACGATGGCAGGCAAAGGAAGCGAGCTTGGCGCCGCCTTTGAAGAACTGAAAATGATTTATGACGGCGTGCATAAAAGAGACAGACTGCGGGTTTGCTTTGATACCTGTCATGTGAACGACGCCGGGTATGATCTGGTGGGAGATTATGAAGGGGTGTTGGAGCGGTTTGATCAGGTGCTCGGAAGGGAACAGATTGCGGTCATACATATCAACGACAGTTTAAATCCCCTTGGAGCGCATAAAGACCGTCATGCCAATATCGGCAAAGGACATATCGGGGTTGACGTTTTACGAAAAATGGTGCATGACGACAGATTTGCGAAGATACCTAAAATTCTGGAAACGCCCTGGCTCAGTGAAGAGGGCGGGAGCGGGGAGAAAACCCGTCCGCCGTATAAGGAAGAGATTGCGATGCTGCTGGAGGAATGATTCATGTAAAATAGTGTAGGAAATTAAAAATTTTTCATGTAATTTAGCGTGAAAAATATAAGATAAATCACACTATTTTACACGAATAAATTAATTGTTATTGTTGTTTGCTAATAATGGTAGACAGATCGTAAACGTCGTTCCCTCCCCTTCCTTGGAAACCACTTCGATCCGGCCTGCGTGCTCTAAGACAATAGAGCGGGTAATGGCAAGGCCCAGTCCCTGTCCTCCTTTGTCGCTGCGGGTGGTGTAAGAGCGGCGGAAAATATTCGGAAGATCCTTTTCCGGTATGCCGCAGCCTGTATCCGAAATGGCTATATAGGCATAATGGTTGTCCGTTGTGAGAGAAAGCGTTATTTTACCGTCCGGCGGCGTAAAGTCAGCGGCGTTGTATAAAAGGTTTTCCAGCGCGCGGAAGAGCTGCTCCTGATTTGCCATGATACGACAGGGGCGGGAGGTAATATTTTTCAGGAAATTCGGCCCGTAAAGTTCTATGATGGGGCGGCAGTTATGGTAAAAATCCGAAAGGAACGTATTTAATGAAACAGGCTCCATCTTGGAAGGAATGTTTGTCTGGGCGGCGAGTTCCTGAATGGATTTCAGCCGCTCCGTTAAAATGTTGCACTGTTCTTCTATGTGGGTCATTCTTTTGCGGGTGTCTTCGTCCAGCATAATGTCATTCAGCCGTATAATTTGAGCCATATTTGAGAGGGATGTCAGAGGGGATTTCATATCATGTCCCAATTCCTCGATCAGTTGCCCTCTTTCCATGAGCAGTCTGCGCAGATGCTCCGTCTTTTCTTCCACTTCCTCCTGCAGGTGCAGATTGAGTTTCCGGTTTTCTGCGGCCATATCCCGGCTGCGCTGTACCATCAGGACGGCGAAAGCGATTACCATACAGAACGCGCCGTATTCTTCGGGATAAGCGCCGGCAAAGGGTTCATAATACCCGATGGAAAGAACGCTGTAAAACAGGCAGACGCCGTTTGCGACAGCGGCGGCGAGAACCGTTTTAACATGGGGCAGTCCGATAAAACCGCTGTACACAGTCAGACTGATCATCCAGAATGCCATGACAGCCTTGTACCATGAAATGAAGGGCCCATACCATAATATAAGAGACGGCACAACAGGAAACACAAATAAGGGTGCGGCAATTACAATGCCGCAGACGCTCAGAGAGAGAATGCGAAGTATTCTTTTCAGAATCGCAAAACCCTCCGGTAAAAATAACAGGAGAGCAATCTGTAAGGAGAAATAAATGCCGAATACTGCGGCGGCATCTTCTATGGCATAAAGCGTGCGCACAAGCGGTACGCCAAACAGCCTTAAGAATGGATAGCATATCCGCAGGGCAAACGACAGGCTTAGCATGCCAAAATAGAAGGTGACGGTTTTGTCGTCCTTTTTTTTGCGCTCCCAAAGCGCAATGCAGAATAAGGAGAGCGTCAGCGATGTAGAAAACAGAAGGCCATAGAGGATCATGCGAGAGGCGATGAGATGGCTCACGCTGTCTGTATCGCCTATTACGGGAGCATACCAGATTCCTCCGTAATAGATAATATGAAGTGACCCC
>DKUO01000043.1 GCA_002490705.1 Lachnospiraceae bacterium UBA7202 | reverse complement strand
TGACCAGAAAGTAGGCGGCCTTGATCAGAAAGTAGGCAGCCTTGACCAGAAAGTAGAGGGAATCGATCAGAAGGTAACGGTTCTTGATGAAAAGGTAACGGTTCTTGATAAAAAGGTAACGGTTCTTGATAAAAAGGTAACGGTTCTTGATGAAAGAGTAACGGTTCTTGAAAAAGATATGGTTGATGTCAAGGCAGATTTAAAACAATTACACCGCGATTCTGATTTTATTCTTGATGAAGTGGAGAGGGTACATATGATTCTGGAAAACCATATGAATAATAAATCGGTACATACTGCATAACGGTTATTTATTACATAAATCGGCATAAAAAAGTGTAAGGGCCATGGAAAGATTGGGGCTTTACACTTTTTTTATGGAAGTATGTCATATGGAGAGGTAATATAAAAATGTAAAATTGGTAAATTTTTTTTTGCAGTTTTTGTAGATGTGTGGTAAAATGATTTAGTTGTTATGTATAAATCCTAAAAGGGGGCTTTTCTGTGGTAGAGGTCACGAAGATTAACGGCGTCAAGGTTTTGATTAACCCTGATCTCTTGGAATTGGTGGAGGAAACGCCCGATACGGTGCTGTCTTTTACCACCGGCCGGAAAATAATTGTAAAAGAAAGTAGACAAGAAGTGAAAAATTTAGTAAAATCGTATAGAAAGGATATTTTTGCAGACTAGTGTAAAAGTGGGTGCGTACATATGGATATAGCTTCAATTATTGGCTTGGTAGCATGTTTCTGCCTGATGATATTTGGTATGGTGTTCGGCAAGAGTTTCTCCATGGTGTTCAGGTTCCTGGATCCGCCGTCGATGCTGATTACCTTTGGCGGTTCCTTCATGTGTATCTTTGCCAGCTATACGATTCCCGATTTCGTTGCCGGCCTCAAGAGTATGGGACTGATCTTCAAGGTTTCCACCATGAACGTGCCGGAGATCATTCAGAAGATTATAGATTTGTCCAACGTTGCGCGTAAGGAAGGCCTTCTCTCTCTGGAGGAAGCGGCCAGCGATATTGAGGATGAATTTTTGAAAAAAGGCATTCTCCTGATCGTTGATGGTACGGACCCTGAATTGGTGCGTGCTATCATGGAGACGGAGCTGGTGAGTGTGGAGAGCAGACATAAAGATAAGATCGGTTTTTGGGAGAATGTCGCCGCCATGGGCCCTGCCTGGGGCATGATCGGTACCCTGATCGGTCTGATTAACATGTTGGCCGACCTGTCGGATTTCGCATCCATCGGGCCGAACATGGCGGTCGCGCTGGTAACCACCTTCTACGGTTCGCTGTTGGCGAACTGGATCTGCGCGCCGATATCGACGAAGCTTAAGAATAAGAACGCAGAAGAGATGATGGTGAAGGAGATCGAGATCGAGGGTCTTCTCTCCATCCAGGCGGGCGAGAACCCGCGTGTCATTGAGGAGAAGCTGAAATCCTTCCTGGCGCCTGCCGACAGAGGCAGCGCGGGAGCTGAGGGCGGAGGTGAGGCGGATGGCTAAAAGAAAGCAGGAAGAAGCCCCTTCGGGCTCGCCGGCGTGGATGGCCACCTTCTCTGACCTGATGAATCTGCTTCTCTGCTTTTTCGTCCTGCTCTTTTCCATGTCGTCGATTGACGAGGTGAAGCAGGAAAAGGTTGCCGCATCCTTCAACCAGATGTTTTCTGTTTTTGAGGGAGGAGCGCAGGCAATCGGGGATGGTATGCTGATCAGTAACGGCGTCAGCCAGCTCAACGAGCTGGATGAGTTTATAAACAGCACAGGCAAGATGGACGAGGGACAGACGATTGACGAGAACATCGCACAGGATCTTGCCGAGGCACAGGAACAGTTGGAGGAAGCGCAGATGGAGGAATCCGAGGCGCTTGCCGAGAAGATCCAGGAAGCTCTGGACGAGAGAAATCTGGAGGATGAAGTGGATGTGGCCTTCACCGCCCAGTTCGTGCAGCTCACGTTGAAGGGCGCATTGCTCTTTGATTCGGGGAGTACGCTGTTAAAGGATGACGCGAAGCCTATTCTGGATCAGGTGGGATTGATTTTGGAACGGTATGCGGATGGTACGATTGAGATAGAGGGACATACGGATAATGTGCCGATGTCGGGGGCAAAGTATTCTAATAATAATGAATTGAGTTCCGGACGTGCCCTGTCTGTATTTGACTACCTTCTCTCCATCACGAATCTGGATCCTGCGAATATCAAGCATGCCGGCAGGGGAGAGTACCTTCCCGTTGCGGATAATTCCACGCCGGAGGGGAGAGCAAAGAACAGAAGAGTGGAGATTAAGATATACAATTCGCTTAGTTCTTATTAACTTGTGTGTAGAAGGAGAAGACAAAAGCTATGAAGAAGAATCTGATTTCCGTAATTATTCTGGCGCTGTTGATTGTCAATATTGCTTTGACCGCCATCATGATGTTCAGTGTGGTGGGCGCTTCCAGGAAGACAGCCGCGCTGGTGGACGATATTGCCATGGCCACAAATCTGGAGTTGTCATCCGGTACGGCGGGGCCGACTGCGACCGTCTCCATGGCGGACACGGAGACCTATTCCTTTGCGGAGACAATGACAATCCCGCTGAAAAAGACTGAGGGTGATGAGAAGGATCACTACTGCGTTGTTTCGGTTACCTTGTCAATCGACACCAAGGCAGATGGGTATAAGGAGTATGGTTCCGCTGAAAAGCTGGGCACGATGGAAGGGCTGATGAAAGATCAAATCAACAGTGTTTTTGCCCAGTATACCATGGAGGAAGTGCGGGATAATCAGGAAAAGGTCAAAGAAGAGATTCTTGACAGATTACAGACTATGTTCGATTCCACAAGGTTTATCTATAACGTGTCGTTCGGTGACATCATGTTTGGATAGTATTGAGAAGGAATAAGAACCACAGGAGGTGAACTTTTCGTGGGAGAGGTACTATCGCAAAGTGAGATAGATAATCTGTTGGCCGCCTTGAGCAGCGGCGAACTGGACACGGATGAACTGAATGGCGCTGATGATAAGCAGGTTAGGGATTACGACTTTAAAAGGCCGACTAAGTTCTCGAAAGAACATCTGCGCACACTGGAAATTATATATGAACATTACGGGCGGCTGCTCTCTACGAGTATGCAGGTGCACCTGAGAAAGACCGTGCAGGTATCGGTGACAAGTTCCGAGACGGTTATATTCTCGGAGTTTTCCAACTCCCTTTCCAATCCGGTTATCTTGGGAATCGTAAATTTTCATCCGCTTGGCGGAACGATTTTGATAGAGCTGGCGTCTCAGCTGGGATTTGCCATGATAGACAGAATGCTGGGCGGCGCGGGGGATTCGCTGGAAAAGACGAGGGAATTCACCGAAATTGAAATGACAATCATAGAGAAAATGATGGTGGTCTGCATGCAGCTGATGCGGGAACCGTGGAAGAATGTGGTGGAGATCAATCCGGTTTTGGAGAGAATTGAGACCAACTCCCAGTTCGCACAGATTATCGCCCCGAACGATATGATTGCCATAGTCACCTTGAATATGAAAATAGGCGAGGTGGAAGGATTTATGAATGTATGTCTCCCCTTCTTTACGTTGGAGAGCGTCATGGATAAGCTCAATACAAAGTTCTGGTATGCGAATATGCAGGAGATGGACGACGAAGATTTCGAGGAGTATATCGAGGCCCTCGTCAGGAGAGTGGATGTTCCTGTCAAGGCGGTACTGGGCAAGACGAGCATATCGGTCACCGACTTTGTGAATTTGCAGCGCGGCGACATTATACGACTAGATACCGAGGTCGAACAGGATCTTACAGTGTATGTGGGCAATATCAAGAAATTTACCGCCCTTCCCGGTACCAGCAGGGACAAAAATGCTGTGAGAGTCACTTCGGTAATCAGAGAGGGGGAATAAGAGCATGGACGGAATGTTATCACAGGATGAAATCAACGCGCTTTTAAACGGCGATGACGAGTCGGCTGGCGATGCGGGCGCGTCATCCTTTGATGGGCCGGATGCAGATGATACACTGTTGACGGATGCAGAAAAAGACGCCATCGGCGAAGTGGCAAATATCAGCATGGGCGCATCTGCGACCACTCTGTTTTCAGTTGTAAACCGAAAAGTTAACATCACGACGCCGGTCGTTAGAATGGCGACCTGGAAGAATGTTCTGGAAGATTACGAGAAGCCCTGCGTATTTATTCTGATTAAGTATACACAGGGGTTGGACGGATCGAATATCATGATCTTAAAAGAGCATGATGTAAAGATCATCACCGACCTGATGATGGGCGGCGATGGCAGCAATACGGATGGCGAGCTGGGGGAACTGCATCTCTCCGCGATCTCAGAGGCGATGAACCAGATGATGGGGGCTTCGTCTACCGCACTTTCCACCATGTTTGGAAAGATGATCGATATCAGCCCGCCGGAAGCAAGTCTGGTAGACCTGACAGCATTTAAATCAGGCGGCGATATCGCGGATTTCCTGGAAGGAACGTTTGTAAAAATCTCCTTCAGAATGCAGATTGATGAGCTGGTGGATTCCACCATCATGCAGCTGTATCCGGTAGACTTTGCAAAGGATGTTTACGACTCCTTCATCGTGAATCAGGAGGAAGAAGCTCCGGCGCCTGCTCCCGCAGCAGCACCCGCCCCGACTCCGGCGCCTGCACCGGCTCCGCAGCCGATGCCGCAGGCACAGCCAATGCAGACGCCCCAGATGGATATGAGCCAGATGCAGATGATGCCGCAGATGGGAATGCCACAGATGCAGATGATGCCCCAAATGCAGATGATGCCGCAGATGGCGATGCAGCCTAATATGAATGCGCAGCCTGTTCAGTTCCAGAGTTTTGCCGGAGATTTCAATCCCATGCAAAGTCAGGAAAATATTGAACTGATCAAGGATGTACCGTTGGAAGTAACGGTGGAACTGGGAAGAACGTCCAAATCCATTTCAGAGATTTTGGATTTCGCACCGGGAACCATCATTGAATTGGATAAAATCGCCGGTGAGCCCATAGATGTTCTGGTAAACGGTAAGTTTGTGGCGAAGGGCGAGGTAGTAGTAATCGAGGAAAGCTTTGGTATTCGGGTAACCGAAATTATCAAATAATATGTGATAGGAGAAGAGACATGGCAAAAAATATTTTAGTATGTGATGATGCAGCGTTTATGCGAATGATGATCAAGGATATCCTGACCAAGAACGGCTATAACGTGGCAGGCGAGGCGGAGAACGGTGCCAAGGCAGTTGAGAAATACAACGAACTTAAGCCTGATCTCGTACTGATGGATATCACAATGCCGGAGATGGATGGAATCCAGGCGCTCAAGAAGATCAAAGAGGGCGATCCCGGAGCTATGGTTATTATGTGTTCCGCTATGGGTCAGCAGGCTATGGTTATCGAATCCATTCAGTCCGGAGCCAAGGATTTCATCGTAAAACCTTTCCAGGCGGACCGTGTATTAGAGGCTGTTAAAAAGGTCGTGGGTTAATGCTTCTTGCGTTATCTGAGAGAAGAACTGACTCCTATGTACAGTTTGTAACAGTTCTGCTTCTGTTTGTCTTTGTGCTGGCTGTCACTGCGTTCGTCACGAAGTGGATCGGCGGCTATCAGAAAGGCAGGTCTGTCGGAAAAAATATGGAGCTTGTTGAGGCGCTTCGGCTGTCAAACAACAAGTATGTGCAGATTGTCCGGATTGGGCGGAAGTATTTGGCACTTGCAGTTTGCAAAGATACTGTTACAATGTTATCAGAGATTCCCGAGGAAGATTTGGATTTTCCCGAGGGGTCTACTGGAAGTGCGCTCGGTTTTAAGGACGTACTTGCGAAAATTCAGAAAGAAAGAATCCTGGAAAAAGAAGACGGGCGAGACGAATGAAGAAATATTTTTCCGGATATCATTTGGCAAAATTAATATGCCTGCTGATGGTGGCAGGCATATTGTATCTTAGTTGGGGGGAAACCGCTTTCGCTACGGACAATGTATCAACTGCGGTGACAGACACTCCTTACCGGGACTCCAATCTCACGGGCACCTCCAATGAGAGGACAAACATTGACCCTCCCGGTGCATCGGACAATGCCGATGATCTGGCTGAAATGAATATCGCCAATACGGTGACGGTTACATACAACAATGGTAATGGCAGCGTGAACGGTGCGCTGCGGATTTTGCTGATCCTTACCTTGATTGCTATTGCACCGTCATTGATTATTATGTTAACCTCGTTTACGAGGATTATTATTGTACTCCATTTTACGAGGCAGGCATTAAACACACAGACGGCTCCGCCGAACACGGTTTTGATCGGCATAGCCCTGTTTTTAACCTTCTATATTATGCAGCCTACGCTGACGGCGGTTTATACGGAAGCGGTTCTGCCTTTTGAGGCGGGCGAGTTGACGCAGGAGGAGGCTCTTACGGCTGCGGCTGCGCCAATCAGACAGTTCATGTACGGACAGACACAGAAGAGTGATGTAAACTTTTTTATGGATTTGAGCCGTACCGAGTGGAATGGTGAATTAGACGACATACCGATCAGCGTGCTGGTGCCCGCGTTTATTATCAACGAGCTCAGACAGGCGTTTATCATCGGTTTCCTGATATATATTCCATTTATTGTGATTGACATGGTGGTAGCCTCCACCCTGATGAGTATGGGTATGATGATGCTGCCGCCGACCACGATTTCCATGCCGTTCAAGATTCTGCTTTTTGTGCTGGCAGACGGATGGTATCTGGTGATCAAGGGCGTGGTGGAGACTTTCTACTACTGAGTTAGCTGCGCGATTTTGCGAAAGGGTGTGGGGTATGACAACCAATGACGTGACAGTCATCGCCGAACAGGCTATTTTTACCATTATCAAGTGCGCGGCGCCGATGCTTCTGGTGTCTCTATGCGTGGGTCTGCTTGTGAGTATCTTCCAGACGGTGACGTCCATTCAGGAGCAGACGCTTACTTTTGTGCCGAAGGTGCTGGCAATTTTCCTTGTGTTGATGTTAGCGGGGCACTGGATTTTGAATAACATGGTAGAGTTCATGACGGGTCTCTGGACAGATTTTAATCTGTATGTCAGATAAAGAGACGGCACACGGCGGCGGGAAAGCAGTTTTATGTTAGATATCAGCTTTAGTTATGCAGATTTGGAATATTTTCTGTTGATTCTGGTGCGGATCAGCTGCTTCGTGTATGTTGCTCCGTTTTTCAGCATGTCAAATGTGCCGCATAGAGTGAAAATTGGTTTCAGCATCTTTCTGGCCTACCTGATTTATCAGGCTGTGGATCACAATGAAGTGGTTTATAATTCCCTGTTTGGGTACGCGCTGATTGTGATGAAGGAGGCTCTGACAGGCTTTGTGATTGGCTGGGGCGCACAGATATGCACTACCGTGACTTCCTTTGCCGGAAGCATCGCGGATATGGAGATCGGTCTTTCCATGGTCTCCCTGATTGATCCGACAACCAGAGAGCAGGCAACTTTTACCGGTGTGTTTTATCAGTACATTTTTACGCTTTTTATGATTATTTCAGGTTTATACCAGTATCTTCTGGGTGCGCTGGTAGATACCTTTACCTTAATTCCGATCAATGGCGCGGTTTTTAGGAGTGAGGCGCTGATGGAATCCGTGCTTTTGTTTTTGAGCGATTATATAGTGATAGGGTTCCGTATTATCCTGCCGATCTTTTGTGCCATGATTTTTTTGAACTGTGTGCTTGGCGTACTCGCCAAGGTGTCCCCGCAGCTTAACATGTTTGCCGTCGGTATGCAGTTTAAGGTGTTGGTGGGGCTTGGAATCCTCTTTTTGTCGGTGCGTATGCTGCCGTCTTTGGCGGACAATATCTTTGAACAGATGAAGAGGATGATCGTATCCTTTGTGGAGGGGATGATTTGATTTTACAGTATAATCTCCAGTTCTTCGCTAAGGATGGCCCGGGCGGAGAAAAAACGGAAGAGCCTACCAGTAAAAAGCTGGAGGACGCCCGAAAAGAAGGACAGGTGGCCAAGAGCAAAGAGGTAACCAGTGCGTTTGAGATGCTTGCCGCCTTTCTCATGCTCCGTTTCTTTGTCGAGTATATTGGAACGGTTTTTGTGGGAAATATCTACAACCTTTATTCCCGAATCCCGGAGTATGCGAAGCTCTATGATGGACATGTTCAGGAACAAACCTTCCGGATGCTCTTTGTGTCGAGCCTGATCAGAATTTTGCAGGTGATTGCCCCGTTTTTGATTGTGGGATTTTTGGTGGCTTTTATCACGAATCTCCTACAGGTCAAGTGGAAGATTACCGGAAAGCCTTTACAGCCGAAATTTAACAAGCTCAATCCGGTGAATGGCTTTAAGAGGATTTTTTCCAAAAATTCGCTGATGGAGCTGGTAAAATCGGTCTTGAAATTGACGCTGATCGGCTATGTGGTGTATGATTATCTGAAAAAAAACATGCCGCCGATCTATCAGCTTTATGATATCTCCCTGAATCAGGGAATTGCACAGGTAGGAATGCTGGTGATCAATCTGGGCATCAGGATAGCCCTGTTCTATATGTTGATTGCCGCTTTGGATTTTGCCTATCAGAAGATCAAGTTCAAAAACGACATGAAGATGACCAAGCAGGAGGTCAAGGACGAGTACAAGAATCAGGAAGGTGACCCGCAGATTAAGGGCAAACAGCGTCAGAGGATGATGGAGGCTTCCAGACGCCGTATGATGCAGCAGCTTCCCGAGGCGGATGTGGTTATCACGAACCCGACCCACTTTGCGGTGGCGATCAAGTATGAGCCGGAAGTGTATGACGCCCCCTATGTGGTGGCGAAAGGCGCCGATTATCTGGCGCAGAAGATTAAGGATGTAGCGAAAGAAAACCATATAGAAATTGTGGAGAACAAACCGTTAGCCCGTATGCTCTACGCCAATGTGGATGTGGGCAGCGTAGTGCCGCCGGAGCTGTATCAGGCGGTGGCGGAGGTGTTAGCGTTTGTCTATCACTTGCAGGGAAAAGTCTAGGAAAGGAGGTGACCTGCGGTGCCAAAGCTGAAACTGGGGGATGTGGGCGTAGCCTTATATTTACTGGCGGCGTTTATCATGCTGATTGTCCCGATCAAATCGGGACTTTTGGACGTGCTTCTGGCTTGTAACATCGCGGTTGCCTTTACGGTTATGTTTGGCTGTATGTTTGCCAACGAAGTGCTGAATATGTCCTTCTACCCGACGATTCTGCTCTTCACGACCATTTTCAGAATCGCCCTGAACGTTTCCTCCACCCGTTTGATTCTTACCGAGGGTGATGCCGGTAACGTGGTGCAGACTTTCGGTCAGTATGTGGGCGGCGGCGATATCGTCATCGGTGTTCTGGTCTTTATCATTCTGATTATCGTGCAGTTTATGATTATCAATAAAGGTTCCGAGCGTGTGGCGGAGGTTACTGCCAGATTTACGTTGGACGCTATGCCGGGTAAGCAGATGGCTATTGACGCGGACTTAAATACGGGCGCGATCACCGACGAGGAGGCAAAAAAGCGCCGTGAAAAGATTCAGGAAGAGGCCAGCTTCTTCGGTTCTATGGATGGTGCCGTGAAGTATGTCAAGGGAGACGCGACAGCCGGCCTGATTATCACCTTTATCAATATCGTGGGCGGTCTTTCCTTCGGGATCATTCGTCAGGGGCTGGAAGTGGGAGAAGCGATTAACAAATACACCATTCTGACCATCGGTGACGGCCTGGTCAGCCAGATTCCTTCCCTGTTAATTTCCCTTGCGACAGGTATTCTCGTGACCAAGGGTTCCAAGGAGGCGGATTTTGGTACGGTGCTGATCAGCCAGCTTTTCGGCGTACCCAAGGTGCTCTATCTGGTGGGCGTGATCCTCGCCTTTCTCGGTATTGTCACGCCGCTGAATCCGGTGGTGTTTGTGGGACTCGGTCTGGTCTTCATCGTGGTGGGCAGAGTGATGGCAGGCACGATTGAGACGGCGGAGATCGAGCATGAGGCCGATGAGGAGGAAGCGGCGGCGGAGGAGATCCGTCAGCCGGAAAATGTTACCTCCCTTTTGCAGGTGGACCCTATCGAATTGGAGTTTGGCTACGGCATCATTCCTCTGGCGGACGTCAATCAGGGCGGCGATCTTCTGGACCGCGTGGTTATGATCAGAAGGCAGATTGCGCTGGAGCTTGGTACGGTTGTGCCGATTATCCGTCTGCGGGATAACATACAGTTGAATCCAAACCAATATATTATTAAAATAAAAGGGGTACAGGTCAGCGAGGGCGAGATTCTCTTTGACCATTACATGGCTATGAACCCCGGATATGTGGAGGAGGAGATCACGGGTATTCCGACCTTTGAGCCGTCCTTCCATCTGCCGGCAATCTGGATCACGGAAGGACAGAGGGAGCGGGCGGAGAGTATGGGCTATACGGTGGTTGACCCGCCGTCCATCATCGCAACGCATCTGACGGAGATTATCAGGCAGTATATCTCGGAGCTTCTGACAAGGCAGGATGTGCAGAGTCTGGTGGACAATTTAAAAGAGAGCAATCCGTCTCTTGTGGAGGAGCTTGTGCCTAAGCTTCTTGGACTCGGAGAGATACAGAAGGTATTGCAGAATCTTTTAAAGGAGGGAATTTCGATCAGGGATCTCCTTACGATATTCGAGACATTGGCGGATTACGCGGCCACCACGAGAGATACCGATATTCTGACCGAGTATGTCAGACAGAGTTTGAAGCGTGCGATTTCAGGGAAATTCTTCCCGGCCAATGAGACCACCAGTGTGGTGACCCTGGACCCGAGACTGGAGCAGGAGATTATGGCCAGCGTTAAGCAGACGGAGCAGGGCGCATATCTGACGCTGGACCCCGCCAAGACCAAGGAGATTATGGAGTCTCTGGGCACGGAGGTAAAGAAGTTGGAAGATCTCGGCAAACTGCCGATTGTGATTACATCCCCCATCGTGCGTGCTTACTTTAAGAAGCTGACGGAGGATTACTTTAAGGATTTGGTCGTTGTGTCCTACAACGAAGTGGAATCCAGCGTTGAATTACAGTCTGTTGGGATGGTGACAGCATAATGATAATCAAGAAGTTTACAGCGAAAACCGAGAAAGAAGCGATCGAGAACGCCAGAAAGGAATTGGGGGAAGGCGTGGTCGTAATGAACGTAAAGCCCGTGAAAAACAAGGGCCTTTTCGCGTTTTTAAAGTCTCCCATGGTGGAGGTCACGGTGGCCCTTGAGGAGGAGAGCGAAAAGTATACGGCGGCGGTTTCCGCGATCAACAATGTGATTGCATCCAGCCAGAACATTGAGAAAGAAGAGAAAGTCGAAAAAAAAGCACCTGTTATAGAAACGATTGAAAAGAGGGACAGCGCGATCGAGGAAAAACTGGACAGCTTGCAGTCCCTTTTAGAACAGCAGTTGCAAAAGCCGGAGGAAAAGAAGGAAGAGAAGGCGGCCGAGGAGCCAAAAGAGGAGTCGGAGACTGACAAATTCATGCACCTTCTGCACGACACCATGCTGCAAAATGAGGTGGACGAAAAGTATGCGCAGGAGATTATTGACGAGATCGAGCTGATCAATAAGCCGAACATGCCTTTCGACTATGCGCTGGCCAACATCTATCAGAAGATGATTCTTAAGTTCGGCAAGCCAAGCGGTATTGAGCCGGCGTCAAACGGCGGGATCAAGCTGGTGTTCTTTATCGGGCCTACAGGGGTAGGGAAGACCACGACGATTGCCAAGATTGCTTCCAAGTTCCGGGTGGATGAAAAGAAAAAGGTGGCCCTTCTGACGGCGGACACCTACCGGATCGCTGCTGCAGAGCAGCTGCGCACCTACGCCAACATTCTGGAAGTGCCTTTCCGCGTGATTTATACGGTGGAGGAGATCAATAAGGCGCTTGAAGATTTTAAAGGCTACGATTATATTATGATTGATACGGCGGGACACTCCCACCAGAACAATACGCAAAAAGATAACATGCGCAATATTATACATTCCGTGGACGATATTGTTGAGAAGGAGGTTCATCTGGTTCTGAGCGCCACAACGAAATACAGAGATCTGATCAGCATAGCGGATTCCTATAAGGAGATGGCGGACTACAAGTTGATCTTTACGAAACTTGACGAGACGACGACGCTTGGAAATCTTCTGAATCTGAGGCTCTACACGGGGGCTTCTCTGTCCTACGTGACCTACGGACAGAATGTGCCGGACGACATTGAGGATTTCAATCCGCAGAAGACGGTCAAGAGATTACTCGGAGGGAAGAACTAAGGAGGAACTGTTGTTTGCGGATTTACCGCTCGCGGCAGTAAAAGGAGACGCAAAAGATGGATCAGGCTGAACAGCTGAGAAGGATAATAAAGGGAAGCGCGCCGCCGAAACGTCCTCTGGCAAGGGTCATTACTGTCACCAGTGGCAAGGGAGGCGTGGGAAAATCAAACACAGCCATCAATCTTGCCATACAGATGCGTAAGATCGGACAGAAGGTCATCATTCTGGATGCGGATTTCGGGCTTGCGAACATAGAGATTATGTTTGGCGCGGTGCCAAAACATAACTTGTGTGATTTAATTTATCAGGGCAAGAGCATCAAGGACATTATTACATGGGGCCCCATGGAAGTCGGCTTTATTTCAGGCGGTTCCGGGATTACCGGGCTATCCAATTTAAATAAGGATGAACTGAGTTATATCATTGAGAATCTGGCGGAGCTTGACGAGATGGCTGACACCATTATCGTGGATACCGGAGCGGGCATTGCCGATGCGGTGCTGGAGTTTCTGGTGGCCAGCGGGGAGATTCTTCTCGTGACCACACCGGAACCCACTTCGATCACGGATTCCTATTCCCTCCTGAAAGCCTTAAGCCGGCACCCCCGCTATCATGCGGACGCGACGCAGATCAGGGTGCTTGCCAATAAGGTGATGGGGGATGCGGAGGCGCGTGCGCTCTACGCAAAATTAGAGACCGTGGTGGAACGCTATCTGAAGGTGCCGATTTCCTATCTGGGTATGGTGCCGCAGGACCCGCAGCTGGCGAAGGCCGTTATGCAGCAGATGCCGGTATCGCTGGAGAATCCCAAGGCGAGATCTGCGGTTGCCTACGAAATGATTGTGGCGAAGCTGACCAATAAAGAAATCAATAAGAATCTGACAAGACGTGGTATGGCGGCATTCTTTTCGCATATCATAGCAAGAAAATAGCGGCTCTTCGAAATTTGGGCGGCGGGAGGTGTTTATGTCTGGATTGTTGTCAAAATATGTGTTGCCGGGTGGTGAAGTGGAGCTGAAGGCCATAGAGAGGCCGGGAGCAGGCGAATGCGAAAACGCGAAAGACGCACCGCAGCCAGGTGCTGGGTGTGCTTTCCGAGGACCGGGTGGAGATTGCCATGCCGATTGAGGACGGAAAGCTGATCCTTCTGCCGGTGGACGGCGAATATGATATGTATTTTTACGGAGACAATGTGGTTTATCAGTGCAATGCGCGGGTGGTTGACCGGTATAAGTACAATGGCAGGTATGTGCTGGTGATGGATCTGACCAGCAATCTGCGCAACTATCAGAGAAGAGAATATTATCGTTTCAGCTGTGCGCTTGAGATGGACTCCAGACAGCTGGGCGAGGAGGAAGAGATTTCCATTGCGGCCCAGGAGGAGCTTTTGCCGGGGCTTCCTTTAAAAAGCAGTGTGATTGTGGATATCAGCGGTGGCGGACTGCGTTTTGTGGCATATTATGCCTATGAGGTGAACAGTCTGATTTTATGCAAGTACCATCTGACAGTGGAAGGAAAGGAAAAGGAATACCGGCTGGTGGGGAAAGTGCTGGCTGTGAATGAACTTTCCCATAAACCGGGTGTGTTCGACCACAGGGTACAGTTTGTCAATGTGGATCCTCAGGACCGGGAAGAAATTATCCAGTATATTTTTGACGAGGCAAGGAAAACCCACAGGAAAACGGAAGGATAATCCGCGGACGGGGCTTGCTGACAGAGCGGGATGGAACTGATGGGAGGTGCAGACATAAATAAATGAAAAATATATTGCTCGTTGACGACTCTGCACTCATGAGAAGGGTGCTCTGTGATATAATAGAAACAGATAAGCGATTCCGTGTACAGGACCGGGCAGTAAACGGTCTGGATGCGCTGAACCTGTTAAGCAGAAAAACCTATGACGCGGTAATTCTGGATGTCAATATGCCGCAGATGAACGGTTTGGAGCTTTTGAAAGAGCTACAGAAGCGAAGAATTTCGGCAAAGATCATTATGGCAAGCACAGCTACGGCGGACGGTGCGAAGGTGACGCTGGATGCGTTGGAATTGGGCGCTCTGGATTTTATTCATAAGCCCACGAATGCGCTGGAGTGCCGAAGCGGGGCGTTCGCAGAGGAACTTTTGCAGATCCTTGCGGCTGTGACAGAACTGGAGCCGCAGTCTTCTGCGCCGGCAGCTGGCTCTGTCCGTCCGGCAGCACCGTCGGCAGCAGGCCCGGCAGCGGCGCGTTCCGGCAGAATGGCGGTGCCCGAAAAACCGGCGGACGAAAAACCGGTATCTGTGGAGCGGACAGGGAGAACGACTCCGCCTGCCTCTTTTGGAAAAGCGGTCTACGAGGCGGGAAGTCAGATCGTGGCGCTGGCCAGCTCTACCGGAGGTCCGAAGGCTTTACAGGCGGTGATCCCGAAACTGCCGGCAAATCTGAAAGCGCCGGTGGTTGTGGTGCAGCATATGCCTTTCGGCTTTACGGCTTCTCTCTCGGAACGGCTGAACTCCTTAAGCGAGCTTAACGTGAAGGAGGCGTCGGAGGGAGATGTGCTCTTACCCGGAAATGTATATATAGCCATGGGAGGCAAGCATTTGAATGTCCTCAATATGGGCGGGAAGTATACGATTCATTACTCGGACGAACCGGCCAGGGAGGGTGTTAAGCCTTGCGCGAACTATATGTACGAATCCTTAATGGACAGTAAGTTTGACCGGATTTTATGCGTTGTCCTGACGGGGATGGGAGCGGACGGTACACAGGGAATCATGCATCTGAAGGAGAAAAAGAAAATTCATGTGATTGTTCAGGAGGCGAGTACATGCGCCGTGTACGGGATGCCGAAGAGCGTGGTAAACGCGGGGCTGGCGGATCAGGCTGTGCCGCTTGAACAGATAGCACAGGAAATTATAACAAACGTGGGGGTAAAATAATTATGGATGTAAGCCAGTATCTCGAGATTTTCCTTGATGAAACCAATGAACATCTACAGAGTCTGAACACACAGATTCTTGCGTTGGAGCAGGACCCTGAGAACATGGATACGATCAACGAGATTTTCCGTGCGGCCCATTCTTTAAAGGGTATGGCGGGAACCATGGGCTATAAGAGAATGCAGACGCTGACGCATGATATGGAGAACGTTTTTTCCGAGGTGAGAAACGGTAATATCAAGGTGAACGCGGATATGATCGACGTGTTGTTCCAGTGTCTTGACGCGCTGGAAGAGTATAATACCACGATCAGGGAGAGCTCTGACGAGGGTACTAACGATAACAGTGCGCTGATTAAGCGGTTGAATGACATTATGAACGGCGGTTCCGGCGGCGGGGAGGCGCCCGCTGCGAAGGAGGCGGCTCCCGCGGCAGAGGCAGCGAAAGCCCCGGCAGAGACGGGAAGCGGTTTCCAGAAAATGAAGCTGAATGAGAACCAGCAGAGTGTGCTGACCGAGGCCATCAAAGAGGGAAAGAAAGTTTTCGGACTGACCGTAAAGGTGCAGGAATCCTGTATTTTGAAGGCGGCCAGAGCGTTTCTGGTATTTAAGGCGGTGGAGGAGACCAGTGAGATTATTGTTTCCGAACCGTCGTCCCAGGATATTGAGGATGAGAAATTTGATCTGTCGTTCAGCCTGATTATTGTCTCCGAGGCGGAGCTTGGCGAAGTGTTGACGGCAGCCAGAGGCGTGTCTGAGATAGAAGATGTTTCCGGCACTGTTTTGGAATTGGATGATGTGAATGGTAAAGGGGCGGCAGAGGAGCCTTCGTTAGCGGCTGAAACTGCTTCGGCGGCGCCTGCGGAATCGTCTGCACCTGCGGCAGACACACATGAGGCGACTCCTCCCGCAGCGACACAGCCGGCAGTCCATAATCAGGCGCCTGCGCAGACGAATTCGCCTGCGGCTAAGAAGGCAACGAACAAGCCGGTAGTGAACAGAACCGTCAGGGTGGATATCGAGAAGCTGGATACGCTGATGAATCTGGTCAGCGAGTTGATTATTGCGAAGAATTCTCTGGTGTCGGCGTCCGCTATGTCCGGCAATTCAAGTCAGGCGGTGAACGAGCAGATCGAGTATCTGGAGAGTGTGACCACCTCCCTTCACGAGTCGGTTATGAAGGTGCGAATGGTGCCTATCGAGAGCACGGTAAATAAATTCCCGCGTATGGTGCGTGACCTACAGAAGAAGCTGGGCAAGAAGATGGAGCTCTACATGAGCGGTGAAGAGACAGAGCTTGACCGTACCGTGGTGGACCAGATCGGCGATCCGCTGATGCATTTGCTCCGTAATTCCGCTGATCACGGATTAGAGTCCGCTGAAGTGCGAAAGGAGAGAGGGAAACCGGAAGTCGGCTCCATTTTCCTTGACGCTTATCAGGATGGCAATAACGTTGTCATTGAGGTAAGGGATGACGGTAACGGTATCGACACGGAAGCCGTTAAGAATAAAGCCATTGAGAGAGGTGTTATCACACCGGAGCAGGGCGAGGCTATGAGCGAGAAGGAGATTATCGGTCTTCTCTTCAACGCAGGCTTTTCCACGGCGAAGGTAGTGTCGGACGTGTCGGGACGAGGCGTGGGCCTGGATGTGGTGAAATCCATGATCGAGTCCTTAAGCGGCGAGGTGGAAGTGAAATCCAAGCTGGGCGAGGGAAGCACGTGGACCATCAGACTTCCGCTTACGCTGGCGATTATTCAGGCTCTTATGGTGGAGATTGGCGATGAAAAATATGCGATTGCACTTGGCTCCATTCAGACGATCGAGGATATCCCGCCTGAGGATGTGAAGCTGGTGCAGGCGAAAGAAGTAATACAGCTTCGTGATCTGGTGATTCCGTTGATCCGTTTAAACGAGATCCTTGATGTGCCGAGCAAGAAGGATCCTGAGGATAATCTGGTGGTTGTGGTTGTCAAGAAAGGCGACAAGATGGCGGGTCTTGTGGTGGACGAACTGATCGGACAGCAGGAGATCGTTATCAAGTCACTTGGCAAATATATCAGCAAGTGCAAGATTATCAGCGGCGCTACGGTGTTAGGCGACGGTGAGGTTGCCCTGATTCTGGATGCCAACGCACTGATCTGACGGGAGGGAGGAAAAAGATATGAGCGATGTAAAGGAAGTATTGGATGAGCTGAGACCGGTGGGAGAGACCACCCAGTTTATCGTGATCAGGCTTGGTGATGAACAATATGGCATTGATATCAAGTACATAGACAATATTGTAAGGATGCAGCATATCACCAGAGTGCCCAAAGTGGATGATTACCTGAAGGGCGTGATTAATTTAAGAGGTGAGGTTATTCCGGTTATGAGCATCCGCATCAAGATGGGACTGGAGCCGGATGTGGAGACCAAGTCCAGCAGAATCATTATCCTGAAACTGGAGCAGCAGGGTACGATCGGCGTGATCGTTGACGAGGTCAAAGAGGTTGTAACTTTGGAGAATGAGAGAATTGAAAAAGTAGCCTACGACTCGAAGGATGAGAAGTCGAATTTCCTGTGCGGAGTAGGAAAGAGCGATGGCGGTTTGATCTCTCTGCTTGATTTGAACGCGGTTGTCTTGGAGAACGTATAGGAGGAGCAATAGTGGGAGAAATAAATCTTGACACGATGTCGAATGAATATTTCGACGTGCTGAAAGAGTTGGGTAATATCGGCGCGGGTAACGCGACTACGGCTTTATCACAGATGATACAGTGCAAGATTGATATGGCGGTTCCGCAGGTGCAGCTTTTGGAGTTTAAGGAGCTGGGCGCAGCCATGGGCGGCGAAGAGGTGGTGATGGCGGGTATTTATCTGGCCATTGACGGCGATATCAAGGGAAGTATTATGTTCCTGCTGGAGAAGAAGGCAGCCAAGCATCTGGTTGCCAAGTTGATGGGGATGGAATCGGAACAGGAAGATCTTTCGGAAATGGAGCTCTCCGCCTTGAAAGAGGTGGGCAACATTATCACGGGCGCTTACCTGAATTCCCTCTCCAGCATTACAAACCTGACAATTTTTCCTTCCGTGCCTGACCTGACGGTGGACATGGCGGGAGCTATCCTGAGCGTGCCGGCAATTGAGTTTGCCGCCCTCGGGGACAGAATGCTGATGATTCAAACACAGTTTTTTGATGAAATGGTATTAGACGGGTATTTTATCCTGATTCCAGATCTGGATTCATATGGTAAGATGTTGGCGGCGCTGGGAATTAACATGTAAGAAAACGGCAGTCGGGAGTATGGATTAAGAAGTGTAAACGGGAGAATGCGGTGTTATGAGTGTAGAGATAAAAGTCGGAATGGCTGACTTAAACGTATGCGTCAGTCCCGATAGGATTACAACATTGGGACTGGGGTCTTGTGTGGGGATTGCGCTTCGTGATCCGGTCACAAAGATCGGTGGACTGGCACATATTATGCTGCCTGATTCCACAACAATTCGCAATAACTCCAATATACCAAAATTTGCGGACACGGGGATAGAAGAGCTTGTAAGGCAGGTAACCAGAAAAGGGGCCAACAGAAGCAGGCTGGTAGCGAAAATAGCAGGCGGCGCGCAGATGTTTGGATTTGGAAGCAACAGCGAGATGGTCCGTGTGGGAGAGCGAAATGTGCAGGCGACCAAGAAAAAGCTGGCGGAGTTGAAAATACCGATTCTGGCGGAGGATACAGGTAAGAACTTTGGTAGAACGGTAATTTTTTATCCTGAGACGGGAGATTTTGTAATCAGGGCAGTGGGCAAGCAGGAGTATAAGATCTGATCCTGCCGCGGATGGATGATGGAAGGGTAGCAAGGTGGACTGGGAAGAGAAAAAGAACGAAGAGACGGATGGCGCTGTGGCTGATCCTGAGGCAGAAAATTCCGAAGGGGAGTCCACGGAAGAAGTGGAACCCGAAGAGGAGCTGGAAACGGCGGCGCAACGGGAAGCCAGGGAAAAAAGAGAGGAAGAGGAGAGACAAGCGAAGGCGAGAAAACGCAGATTGATCCCTCCTTTTGTCATGTTATTTGCCGGGGCAGTTGTCAGCATAGCCATGCGGATTCTGCATTACGATTTACAGACGATGCTGATCATCTTGTTGTGCGTACTGCTCGGTTTTTACTTTGTCGGACGTATTTTGCAGATTATGCTTGACCGTTTTGAACTTCAGATACAGGAAGCTCATATGGAGGAAGGCGAAGTGATCGAGAAGGAGCCGGAGTCGTAAGGCGGGAGCGTATCCATAGCAAACAGTAAAAGGAGCGGGAACTCGAATGGACGAAACAGGCAGAAAGAAACTCTGGGAGGATTATGCAGCTGCCAAGTCTCCAGAGATACGGGAAAAGATCATATTGGAATATGCGCCTTTGGTAAAGGTGGTGGCCGGCCGTCTCAGCATGTATCTCGGGTATAATGTTGAGTATGAGGATCTTGTGAGCTATGGAATCTTTGGACTGATCGATGCCATTGATAAATTTGATTGTCTGAAAGATGTTAAATTTGAGACTTATGCCAGTCTGAGAATACGAGGGGCGATTTTGGACCAGATCCGCAAGATGGACTGGATTCCACGGACCATCAGGCAGAAGCAGAAACGGATTGACGCTGCCATCAAGGAAATCGAGACCCAGTATGGCAGGAGCGCTACGGACGAGGAAATTGCGAAGATTTTGGGGATTACGGACGACGAGTATCTTGACTGGCAGTCCCAGATGAAGATCACTAACGTGGTGTCCTTAAATGAATTTTTGGAACAGGGAAGCGAGGTGTCCAATGAGGCCGGGAGCACAAAGAGCGCGGCTTTTGATTCGCCAGAGGAAATATTGGAGAGGGACGAGTTAAAGAAAATGCTGGCACAGGCGCTTGAACTTTTGACGGAGAAAGAGCGAAAGGTGATTCTGCTCTACTATTATGAGGATTTGACGCTCAAGGAGATCAGCAACATACTGGAAGTATCTGAGTCAAGGATCTCCCAGCTTCATACAAGGGCGTTGCAGAAGATGAGGGGAAAAATGGGGGATTATATCGGAATTCTGATAGATACGGATAAGAAAAAATAGAAAAGGGGTATGTATGAACGGATATTTTAGACTGGTAAACCGGGAAGGGGCGTCGTCATTGAAACTTTTCCCGCCTGTGGGAGAAGGAAGACCGGTGGAGTTGGTCGATGTGATGGAGTATCTGACGATGAAGGATTATGCCTGCGATCTGCCCACGCTAAAACGGGCGGTGGAAGGCGCAGAGAAAGAGCAGCAGGAGATCAGTCTTGGAAACGAGACAAGACCAAAAGAGAGGGAATGTTATAAATTGACGATTAGGCCTGACAAGATGCAGGCCTATGCGAAGTTTTATGCCGCTTCCGAGGGAGGCGAGGATATGACTGCGCAGGAGATGATCCATGATCTGGAACTTCGGGGCATTAAGTGCGGTATTCTCACAGATGCCATCGAGGGTTTTTTTAAGCAGAGAGAATACGGCGAGGATATTCTGGTTGCGGAGGGCAAAGCGCCCGTTCAGGGAAAACACGCTTATATCGAATATAAATTTAATACGGATAAGAAAGCAAAACCGACGTTGAATGAGGACGGAAGCGTAGATTTCTTCCATTTGAATATACTAAACCATTGTGACAAGGGCGATGTGCTGGCAGTGCTCCATCCTGAGGAGCCGGGCGTGCCCGGAGAGAACCTTTTCGGAGAAAGGGTCCAGCCCGCTGATGTGCGCAGGGAAGTTTTAAAGTTCGGGCATAATATTGAACTGTCTGAAGATAAGACCGTACTTACCTCGCAGGTAAACGGCCATGTGGAGTTGGTGCAGGGGACGGTCTTTGTCTCCGATGAACTGACGGTGGAGAATGTGGACACCGCCACAGGCAATATTGATTATGAGGGCAATGTGCTGATAGGCGGCAATGTGGCCACCAATTTTCAGGTGAAGGCCAAGGGGGACATTGTGGTAAAGGGCGTCGTGGAGGGCGCTGTTTTGGAAGCCGGCGGCAATATTGTGATTGCACGGGGCATGAATGGGATGGGCCGCGGCGTTTTGCGGGCGGACGGCAATATTATCTCGAAATTTTTGGAGAATGTGACGGCGGAGGCGAAGGGGTATGTGGCTTCCGAGTCGATTCTGCACAGCAGGGTAACTGCGGGCGGAGAGGTGAACGTAGATGGCAGACGCGGGTTTATCACCGGCGGGAAGGTCTGCGCTACGGGAAGCGTTAACGTGAAAACCCTTGGTTCGGAGATGGGGGCGGATACGATTGTGGAAGTGGGAACTGATCCCAAGGTGAAGGAGCGCATTGTAGAGCTGCAAAAGCAGATTGGGGAAGACACCAAGGTGCTGCAGACCGTGCAGCCCACGCTGCTGTCTGCAAAGCAAAAGCTCGCTAAGGGCGTGAAATTGAATCCGGAGCAGATTAAGCAGGTACAGTCCATGGCGGCGTTAAATAAAGAGAAAACCGAGGCGGTTGCCGCTGCCAATAAAGAGATCGAAGAATTGCAGAAACATATGGGGAACTCGGCGGAAACCGTAGTCCGTGTGAAGGGAGAAGTTTATCCGGGCACAAGGATCTGCATCGGCGATGTGTCCATGACTGTACAGAAAACCACGCATTACTGCCGCTTTATTAGAGAGCGGGGCGATGTGAAGATGGCGCCGTTCTAGCGTGTGAGAGACGGGATTTTGGAAGGGAGTAATTATGGCGATAGGTTTTGTGGAAATGCAGGGCCAGATCACAAGGGCCCAGGATTTTACTACAGTGAAACACAATGAGGACACGAAGGGTCTGGTGGATCAGTCCAATTTCGGACAACAGATGACCAAGCAGGTGGAGAGACAGGTACAGCGGGTCAATCAGGGAGATAAGGCGGAAAACCGTCAGAAAAAATTCGACGCTAAGGAAAAGGGCAGCAATGAGTATTCTGGAGACGGCGGCCGCGGCAGAAAACAGAAAAAACAAGAGCCGGACGGAAAGGTGCTGCTCAAGGGTGTAAATACCTTTGACGCCAGAGGCTAGTCCGGGCAGCTATCAAGTCGGATTACGAAAGGGAAAAACATGAGTGTAATAGAAATCGTTCTGATTATCATTGGCGCAGGGGTATTCCTTCTGGGATATTTACTGCCGGCGGGAAAGAAGAACGTGGATGAAGAAGTGCAGTTGATCAGTGAGGCCGAAATCAGGAAAATGGTGGAGAGCGAGGCGGAGAGCGTCAGAGAAAAGGTCTCCGATATCGTGGATGAAACGATCGGCTACTCCATAGAAAAGACGGAGCGCGCTATGGAGCGCGTGGCGAATGAGAAGATCATGGCGGTGAACGAGTATTCGGACACTGTGCTGGAGGAAATCAATAAAAATCATAAGGAAGTTACGTTCCTCTACGATATGTTGAATGACAAGCATGATACGCTGATGACCAGTATCGGAGAGGCCAATCAGGTTGCGGAGGAGATTCGGCAGACCGCGCGCGATGCGGAGATTACGGCCGGCGAGATGGTCAAAAAGGCGAAGGAGGCTGAGGAGGCGGCGGAGGGAGCCCTCATGCGGATCCATAACGCAGAGCTTTCCGCAAGGGAAGCCCAGGAGGCAGTTCAGGAGGCCGTGCAGTCTGTGATGGGCGCCGTGGAGGATACCCGGACCGATCTCTGGTCCATTCACAGCGCGAGAGCTTATTCACCCGAGGTGGTGGCGGAAGTGCGTGAAGCAGCCATCGAGGATGCTATGGAAGAGGAGGAGCCCCAGACGGAAACAGAGCCGGAGCGGAGGCTGGAAACGGAGCCGGAGGAGAGCGCCGGGGGCGAAGAAGAGATAGATTTTCAGCCGATACGGCCGAGACGGGTGGAGATTATCCATGAGCCGGAGGCGGATTATGTGGCTGAGGAGCAGGATATTTCTACCAGCGAGGCATTTGCAAGGTTAGGGATCTTCGGAAACAGTAGGGAGAATGTGCCTGCGCCTGTGAGTGAGGAGCCGCGTGGAGTGGATATCCGTTTTGCTCAGGGAAAAGATAACGGGCGTAATAGCAATGAGAGAATACTGGAACTTCACAAGGCGGGAAAGTCCAATATGGCGATTGCCAAGGAGCTGGGTCTTGGTCTCGGCGAGGTGAAGCTGGTGATAGATCTGTTCGAGGGTGTGTAGAATGGAGAAAAAATACTATCTCCGGGGTCTTGGCCTCGGAATTATCGTGACGGCGGTCATAATGGGGATTGCGCTGTCGGGCGGTACAAAAAAAAGAGAAATGACAGATGAAGAGGTGATAGCCAGAGCGAAGGAACTGGGTATGACTGAGGATACCCGTCTGCTGGAACCTTCCAGTGAAGAGGAGGGGGAAACGGAGACGGAAGAGGAGGACGCCGCGGCGGCAGATACGCCGGTGAAACTGGATGTGGCCGTGAAGCCGGAGGCGGAGCTTGAAGAGAAAAAGGCGGAAACACCGGAAGATTCAGCCGGGGCGGATGCGGCAGCCAAAACGGAGCAGAAGCCCACAGTGGATACGCCGAAGCCGGTACAGACGACTACCTCCGCAGCGACTACGGAGACAAAGCCCAAAGCGGACACCAATGAGATGAATAAGCAGGATGATGAAGAAAAACCTGCTCAGGCAAAGACGGAGGAAAACAGCGATGCGCTTCCTGCATCCGGCGGGACGAAAAGTATAACGATCGTCAGTGGAGACAGTTCTTATACGGTGGCAAAAAAGTTGGAGACAACGGGAGTTGTTTCTTCAGCATCTTCTTACGATACGTATCTTTGCGAACACGGTTACGATAAGAAGCTCAGGCCCGGAACCTTTCAGATTCCGGCCGGTGCGACCGAAGAACAGATCGCAAAGATTGTAACAGGTCAATAGACAGGAAAGAAACAAGGGGAGGGACATCATGAAATCAATTAAGGCGAGAATTTTGGCGACGGTAATTGTGTGTACGCTTCTGACATCCTTCATTTGCGGCGGAGTCAGTATTCTGAATTCCAGAAAAACAGTGTACGCCGATTCTCAAAGGGAAATGCAGTATGCCTGCACAAATCAGGCGGCACAGCTCAATGCCCAGATGAGCAGAGTGGAGCAATCTGTCAATACGGCGTACAGCATTGCACTACAGCAGTTGACGGATGTGGAAGCTTTTAAGACAAATAAATCTTATGTCGATAATTTCACGGCAGTTATGGACGAAGTGCTCTACGATGTGGGCGGCAATACGGAGGGCGCGCTGACGGCGTATATCCGCTATAATCCGGATTTCACGGAGCCGGACAGCGGCGTTTTCTGGAGCCGGAACAGCGATACGGAACCCTTTGAGGCTTTGGTGCCTACAGATTTCTCCATGTATTCGCCTGATGATCTGGAGCATGTAGGCTGGTATTACATACCTGTGCAGAACGGAAAGCCAACCTGGATGGCTCCTTACTTAAATTCCAATATCAATGTGTACATGGTCTCCTATGTGATTCCCATTGTGATAGAGGGGGAATCCATCGGCATTATCGGCATGGACATTGCCTTTGACAAATTTACGAATATTGTGGACAATGCCACGGTGTTTGAGACCGGTTCAGCTTTTTTGGCGGATGCAGACGGCAATATTTCCTATCATAAGACGATTGACGCCGGGACAGCCATTTCAGGGCTTGATGATTCCGGCGAAATGACAAACGCGCTGGCTGACCCGGCGATGGAGGGACAGCCTGTCAATTATACCTATCAGGGTGAATTAAAGGACATGTGTTATGCAACGCTCATCAACGGTATGCATTATGTGCTGACGGCGCCGGAGTCCGAAATGAAGAGCGCGGCAAGCCGGATCACTACGCTGATTGTGATCGGTATGCTGGTTGCAGTGGCGATTGCGGTTGTGATAGGAACTATGATCGGCATGGCGATTACCAAACCCATCACACAGATTAATGAAATTGTTTCCAACACAGCCAAGTTTAATTTTGCAAAGAATGCCAACAGCGACAAGCTCTGCAAACGCAACGACGAGAGCGGCAATATGGCCAACTCCCTCAGGGAGATGCGCGCAAGCCTCCGTTCTATGGTGGCGGATATCCAGACAACCTACTCCGATTTGGATGAAACGCTGTTAAAACTTTCGGATACCACCGAACAGGTACAGGGCATGAGCGGAGAGAACTCTGAAATGACACAGGGACTTGCGGCGGCTATGGAGGAGACGGCGGCGGCTATGGATACGGTCAATCATACGGTCAGCCAGATCCGGGATCGGGCGCAGGCAATCCGCGATAACTCCAAGGAGGGCGAGAGGGCTTCTCAGGAGAGCAAACAGCGGGCAGATGATCTGAGAAACACAACGGGCGAGGCCCAGAACAAGACGACCCAGATGTACCGGGGTGTGCAGGAGAAGAGTGCGGAGGCTATGGAGCAGGCGCGGGCCGTGGAGAAGATCAATCAGCTCACCCAGTCCATTCTGGACATCTCCGGGCAGACGAATCTGCTGGCGTTAAACGCGTCGATAGAGGCGGCGAGAGCGGGAGAGGCAGGCAGAGGCTTTGCGGTGGTTGCGGACGAGATCGGCGGACTGGCTTCACAGACATCCTCCACGATCAGCAATATCAACGGCATTACCACGGAAGTGAATCAGGCGGTGGAGAATATGGAATCCTGCTTACAGGAGACGATTTCTTTCCTGGAAGAGACCGTGCTCAAAGATTACAGCGATTTTATGGGCGTGGCGGAGAAATATACGCAGGATGCCTCTAATTTTGAGGAGAATATGAAGGAGATCGGCAACGAGGTGGATACCCTGCTTTCCGCTATTGTGGAGATTGCGGAGTCGGTCAACAACATCACACAGGTGGTCGCGGAAGCGGCGGAGAATATCAGCAGCATTGCCCAGAAGACAGAGGATGTCTCCCATCTGGTGGAGGGCAACGCGGAACTGGTGGAGACCAATTCGGAAAATGTGGTGAAACTCAAAAATATTGTGGAAATGTTTAAAAACTGATACTTGCACGGGGGATTCCTTTGTGTTATAGTATTTTAGTGTGCGTAAGACACACGTTATCCTATTAATCACATATGCCCAGTCCATGCCGGTGCCCCAAAGACGCAAGGGTGGCAGAGAGACGTAAGGCATATGGCAGACAACCAAATGGAGGTAGAATTATGAGCGTTATTTCAATGAAGCAGTTGTTGGAGGCAGGTGTACATTTCGGACATCAGACCAGAAGATGGAATCCTAAGATGGCACCCTACATCTTCACAGAGAGAAACGGCATCCACATCATCGACTTACAGAAGTCTGTCGGCAAGGTGGACGAGGCCTACAAGGCAGTATTTGATGTGGTGGCTCAGGGCGGCACCATCCTCTTTGTAGGAACCAAGAAGCAGGCGCAGGATGCGGTGAAGACTGAGGCGGAGCGCTGCGGCATGTACTATGTGAATGAGAGATGGCTGGGCGGTATGCTCACCAACTTTAAGACGATTCAGTCCAGAATCGAGAGATTAAAAGCGATTGAGAGAATGTCTGAGGACGGCACATTTGAAGTACTTCCCAAGAAGGAAGTTATTAAGATCAAGAAAGAGTGGGAGAAGCTGGAGAAGAATCTGGGCGGTATCAAGAACATGACCAGAACACCCGACTGTATTTTCGTGGTAGACCCCAAGAAGGAGAGAATCTGCGTGCAGGAGGCCCATACGCTTGGCATTACCCTGATCGGTATCGGTGATACCAACTGTGATCCCGAGGAACTTGACTATATCATTCCCGGAAACGATGATGCGATCCGGGCGGTGAAGCTGATCGTGTCCAAGATGGCCGATGCGGTTGTTGAGGCAAACCAGGGAGCAGAGGCTGACGAGTATGCGTCCGAGGCTGAGATGGAGAAGGTTGAGGAGACTGACGAAGAGGCGTAAGGATCGAAAAAGATAATGCAGGAGGGAAAATAGATGGCTATTACAGCAGCAATGGTAAAAGAGTTGAGAGAAATGACCGGTGCGGGCATGATGGATTGCAAGAAGGCTCTAAACGAGACGGACGGCGACATGGATGCAGCGGTAGAATATTTGAGAAAGAACGGTCAGGCGAAGGCGGAGAAGAAAGCGGGCAGAATCGCAGCTGAGGGTCTTTGCCGTGTGGCGGTTAAGGATGAGAAGACAGCGGCTGTCGTGGAGGTAAACTCCGAGACGGATTTCGTGGCGAAGAACGAGGATTTTCAGGCCTATGTGGAAGCGGTGGCGAAGCAGGCGGTGGAGTCCGACGCGAAGGATCTGGATACATTCCTTGCAGAAAAATGGCATTTGGATAGCGCTAAGACGGTGAAGGATGCGCTGGTTGACAAAGTTGCCGTGATCGGTGAGAACCTGACGATCAGAAGATTCGAGAAGGTTACCGCGGCGGACGGCTGTGTAGTGACTTATGTGCATGGCGGCGGCAGAATCGGCGTTATCGTTGAGGCGGCTACGGATGTTGTGAACGATGCGGTGAAGGAAGCGCTCACCAACATTGCCATGCAGGTGGCGGCTTTATATCCGAAGTATGTTTCCACGGACGAGGTGTCCGAGGAGTACAAGGCACATGAGCGGGAGATTCTCGCAGAGCAGATCAAGAATGATCCGAAGATGGCAGGCAAGCCCGACAAGGTGATCGAGGGCGCCGTGAACGGACGCCTGAACAAGGAACTCAAGGAGGTATGCCTCTTAGAGCAGATTTACGTGAAGGCGGAGGACGGCAAGCAGACTGTTGCGAAGTATATTGAGCAGGTTGCCAAAGAGAACAACGCGAAGCTTTCCGTAAAGAGATTTGTCCGTTTTGAGACCGGCGAGGGCCTTGAGAAGAAGGAAGAGAATTTCGCGGAAGAGGTTGCGAAGCAGATGGCGGGGAACTAAGATTAAATTACTGTAAAGTGAAGTTACTGGCAAAACGACAAGCCGGAAATCCATGGACGGGTTTCCGGCTTCTTCTATGCCTGTTTATGGAAATTAGGTGCGGGCCTATAAGCCTGTAAAAAAGATTTCCAGCCCGATCACGATCAGGATCGTGCCGCCCAGTATGGCGGCCCTGCCGGAAAATTTTGTCCCGAACCGTTTGCCGATGGACAGCCCGGCGATGCAGATGAGGAAGGTCACGGCGGCGATGATCAGCGAGCAGGCAAGGGCCATGAGAAGATTGTAATCCACAATGGTAAAGCCTACCGACAGGGCGTCTATGGAGGTGGCGACGCCCTGAATGAACAGCGCGTACAGGCCGATTCTGTCATGCGCGGTTTCCTCCTGCTTGTCACGGATGCCCTCCAACAGCATTTTTCCGCCGATAAAGAGAAGCAGCGCCAGTGCGATCCAGGGGATCCATTTCTCAAACATTTTAAAATACTGCACCATCGTGTGCACACAGACCCAGCCGATCATGGGCATCAGCGCCTGAAAGAAACCGAACACACCCGCGATGCCGCACATCTTTTTCCTTTTCATAGCTGGGTCGCTCAACCCGTTGGCGAGAGATACGGAAAAGGCGTCCATCGCCAGTCCTACGCCGAGCAGTATGCTGTTAAAGAAAAATTGTTGATTCCATTCCATCTTTTGTCCCTCCTGAATAGAAAAACCCAAGTACAGTCTTGAAACTATACTTGGGTAATATCTGCCAATTTATACGGACGTCATGCATAGTTTCAACGCTATACATGAGTCTCGCAATTTAAAACAAGCCAGACCGAATGGTCAGTATGTTGACTTGTTACGCCGCGCGCTTGCTACTCCCCCATGGGATTTTTGTAAATAATACTTTATCACCGGAGGACGGATTTGTCAACGGAAACGTGGTGCGCAGCCTTGGCGGATACACGGCGAAAACCTTTTCTGGCGAAATTTTCTTCTTTTTTTTTCTCGAAATTTCTTTGCGTAATCTCCCGAATGTGATATAGTATAATAGAATGTGAGATAAAGAATAGAAAGTCAGGCGTTTGTCTGCTTGATTTTCAAAGAAGGAACTGATGAGATGGATGCCGAACAGGATGCACATTTTCAACTGATGAAACGGCTGCTCGTCATTATTCCGCTTTCCACAATACTGGTATTGTCGGTTCTTTGTATTGTCTTAGGGGTAAATCTCTATGACGCGAAACGGGAACTGCAGGAACTGCGTGAGTCGGCATCCCCTGCTATGGCAGTGAGTCAGGAGTCCGGGGGAGGAGAAGCGGGTGTGTATACGGCCTCCGGTGTGGACGAAGTCAGAAGCGGTCAGTCCGATATAGATGACGTTGACGCAGAAACCGGGGAGGGAGAGAGAAAAGTATATCTCACCTTTGATGACGGTCCCAGCGGCAATACCGGAGAGATCTTGGATATTCTGGCAGAGTACGATGTGAAGGCGACTTTTTTTGTGGTCGGGAAAGAGGAAGAGAGATACCAGCCGTTATATAAAAGGATTGTGGAGGAGGGACATACCCTTGCGATGCATTCCTACAGCCATAAGTACAATGAGATTTACCAGTCTAAGGAGAGCTTTGTGGAGGATCTCACAAAGCTACAGGAATTTCTCTACGATACAACCGGCGTATGGTGCAGATATTGCAGATTCCCCGGCGGCAGCAGCAATACCGTGAGCAAAGTGGACATGCATGAGTTGATCGCGTATCTGGAAGAGCAGGATATGAGCTATTATGACTGGAATGTATCATCAGGCGATGCTTCATCGGCCTATATAAGCGCTGACGCCATTGTGAGGAATTCCACGGCCAAGCTGCAAAATTTTAAAGAAGCGATCATATTACTGCATGACGCCTCTGACAAGGACACAACGGTAGAGGCGCTGCCGAGACTGATTGAAAAGATTCAGGCCATGGAGGATACGAAGATCCTTCCGATCACAGACGATACGGAAGAGATTCATCATATAAGCAATGATTAAAGAATGGAGGATTAGGGAATGGGATTTTTTTCGGATTTGAAGGATGACTTATCCCAGGCGGTTAATGAGTTGATGCCGGAAGAAGAGCTGGAAGCAGCTCTGGCGGCACAGGGAAAGGCAAAAGAACAGGCCCCTGTAGACGCCGCGGCCGCAGAGACGCCCGCTATGGATGTGTCGCTGGATTCGTTGGATCTGAGCGATATGTTGGATAAGATAGAAGGACTGGAACCGGAAATCGGGGCCATACCGGAGACGAAGGAAACGCCTGTGGCTAAAGAGCCGGAGCCTGTGGCCGAAGAGCCGGAACCTGCGGCGGATGAGCCTGTGGAGGCGGAGGCTGTGACAGAAGAGATTACGACAGAGGAGCCGGAGATTCCGGAGGAAGCAGTTGCAATAGAAGAGCCGGCGGTTTCCGAGACCGCAGAGGCCGTAGTAGAAGAGGAGGCAGAACCTGTAATGGCAGAGGAAATTTTAACAGAGGTGGAGACACCGGAAAAAGAAGTTGAGAAAGCGGAAACCAGGGGAGGAAAAGGAAAAACTATGGAAGCACAGGCAAACCGCGTAGCGGTGGATGAGACGGCAGTTGTGACCGAAGGTATGACAATAACGGGTGATATTGTATCAGAGGGTTCTTTGGAGCTGATCGGTACGGTAAACGGTAACTTGGATATTCTCGGCAAATTGAATATTACAGGTACGATTCAGGGTAATTCCAAAGCCGCTGAGATTTTTGCAGAGGGATCTAAGATCACCGGTGAGGTGAACAGCCAGGGCAGCGTCAAGATCGGTCAGAATTCCGTTGTAATCGGTAATATCACGGCTACCAGCGCAGTTGTCGCAGGCGCGGTGAAAGGTGATATTGACGTGCAGGGACCGGTTATTCTGGATACCACAGCCATCGTTATGGGCAACATCAAGTCCAAATCCGTACAGATCAATAACGGTGCAGTGATCGAGGGTATGTGTTCGCAGTGCTATGCGGATGTAAATCCTACCTCCTTCTTTGAGGAGTTTAAGAAGAAAAAATAAATCCGGCCATACAGGGGAGAGAATATGAAGCGTATACTCTTGAAGTTAAGCGGGGAAGCCCTTGCGGGCGAGAAAAAGACGGGGTTTGACGAAGAGACGGTGCGGGACGTCGCCATGCAGGTGAAACAGTTGGTTGACGACGGCATTCAGGTGGGTATCGTGATTGGCGGCGGCAATTTCTGGCGGGGCAGGTCCAGCGAAAATATCGACAGGACGAAGGCGGATCAGATCGGTATGCTTGCCACGATTATGAACTGTATCTATGTGTCAGAGATTTTTCGGTCTGTGGGCATGATGACTTCGGTTTTGACGCCTTTTGAATGCGGCTCTTTTACAAAGCTTTTCTCGAAGGATAGGGTAAACAAATATTTTGCGAGAAATATGGTAGTCTTTTTTGCAGGCGGTACGGGACATCCCTATTTTTCTACGGATACGGGCGTTGTGCTGCGCGCTGTTGAGGTGGATGCGGATGTAATCCTTCTGGCTAAGGCGGTGGACGGGGTCTATGACGATGATCCGCATAGCAATCCCAATGCCAGGAAATATGAGGAAATTTCGATCGACGAGGTGATCGAAAAAAATCTTCAGGTGGTGGATATGACAGCTTCCATTTTGGCTCGGGACAATAAAATGCCTATGTGGGTGTTCGCCCTGAATCAGGAGAACAGTATTGTCAATACGGTCAAAGGTAAGTTTAACGGTACGAAGGTGACCGTCTAGCGTGTTATTGGGAGGGTTATAATATGGACGAGAGACTGAAACCTTACGAGGAAAAGATGCAGAAGTCTTATGATTTTCTGGTCAACGATCTGGGGGCGATCCGCGCGGGACGCGCCAATCCCCATGTCCTCGATAAGATTAAAGTGGACTATTACGGAACGCCTACACCGATTCAGCAGGTGGGCAATATTACGGTCCCTGAGGCGAGAATTTTACAGATTGCGCCTTGGGAGAAGAGTTTGATCAAGGAGATTGAGAAGGCGATTATGGCTTCCGATGTGGGCATTACGCCCACGAACGACGGTTCCCTGATTCGTCTGGTATTTCCGGAGCTTACCGAGGAACGCCGTAAAGAGCTGGTGAAGGATATCAAGAAGCGCGGTGAGGACAATAAGGTGGCGATCCGCAATACGAGACGGGACGGTAACGACGCTTTGAAGAAGTTGGCGAAAACCGAGGTCTCCGAGGACGAGATCAAGGAATTGGAAGAAAAACTCCAGAAGCTGACCGACAAGTTTATCAAGGATGTGGATAAACTGGTGGAGGAGAAGTCAAAAGAAATTCTTACCGTATAAACTGATTGAGCATGGCTCAATCGCGGGATTCGCTTCGCGAACTCGGATGAGAGGGGCTTACAGAATATTTGATTCTGTTGTCCCTTTCTGTTTTTGGTTTACATAATATAAGAATAACCTGCATATTATTGCGGGTGTTATGATATGGGAGAAAGAATGGCAGAAGAGAACAAAATTCCACAGCATGTGGCGATTATTCTGGACGGCAACGGCAGATGGGCTAAGAGTAAGGGTATGCCCCGCAATTACGGACATGTGCAGGGGGCAAAGACAGTGGAGGTGATCTGTGAGGAGGCATACCGTATGGGCATCCAATATCTGACGGTGTATGCGTTCAGCACGGAGAACTGGAACAGGCCGGCGGATGAGGTGGATGCGCTGATGGGACTTCTTCGCAATTACATGAAGACCTGCTTAAAGACGGCGGCAAAAAATAACATGTGTGTTCGTGTGATCGGCGAGAAATCCCGGTTGGATGCGGATATCAGGAAGCGGATCGGGGAACTGGAGGAGGCGACGAAGGAGAATACGGGCCTTCATTTTCAGATTGCCATCAACTACGGCGGCAGGGATGAGATCGTCCGCGCCGCTAAAAAGCTGGCGGTGCAGGTGAAAGAGGGAGCTTTGCAGCCTGAGGATATCACGCAGGAGCGGTTCGACGATGCGCTTGACACGGTGGGCATCCCGGAGCCGGATCTGCTTATCAGAACCTGTGATGAACAGCGGATTTCCAATTTCCTGCTCTGGCAGCTTGCCTATACGGAGTTCTATTTTACGCCGGTGGCCTGGCCTGATTTCACAAAAGAAGAATTAGAGAAGGCGGTGGCGGCATATAATAAGAGGGACAGACGCTACGGTCTGGTCAAGGAATAGGAGGCGGGCGCTATGTTTCGTACAAGATTATTGAGCGGTATCCTGCTCGTTGTCATTGCGCTGGTGGTGCTTCTGACGGGAGGATCGCTTTTGGCGGTGGTGCTCTTTCTTGTCTCCATGATCGCTTATCTGGAACTGACGGACGCCTGCAAGGTGCGTGGGGAGGAGATGGATCCGGGGGCTCCGGTCAAGGCTGGCCTGGTGATGACGCTGCTCTATTATGCGCTGTTGGGTTATACGCTGGCCTGGGGCGTCCAGACGGCTCTGTGTACCATGGTGTTGGTGATCGTGGCGGCGTTTCTCGCTTTTTTATTTGTGTATGTGTTTTCTTTCCCGAAGTACCATGCGAACCAGATTATGGCGGCCATGTTTTCTTTTCTCTACGGGCCGGTGATGCTGTCCTTTCTCTATCTGCTAAGGGAAGGCTTTGACGACGGGATCTATCTGGTATGGTTCGCTTTTCTTGCCTCATGGGGGAGCGATACCTGTGCCTACTGTGTAGGTGTGCTGTTTGGAAAGCATAAGATGGCTCCGAATTTAAGCCCGAAGAAATCGGTAGAGGGCGCGGTGGGAGGCATTGTGGGCGCGGCCCTGCTGTTTGTTCTTTATACCCACTTTGTGATTAACAGCTGCACGGATATTGTGCTGTCCCTGCCCTTTGCGGCGGCGCTGGGCGCGGTGGGAGCGCTCATTTCCATGATGGGAGATCTGGCGGCCTCGGCGGTAAAGCGGGATCACGAGATCAAGGATTACGGAAAGCTGATACCGGGCCATGGCGGGATTATGGACCGGTTTGACAGTGTGATCGTGGCGGCGCCGATTGTGTTTGGCGGGATATTTATCGCCATGCTGCTTTCGGCGGGAGGGTGAATGAAGATGAAGAAAATCGGAATATTGGGTTCTACGGGTTCTATCGGGACGCAGACCCTTGAAATTGTGAGAAAAGAGAAAGATTTAGAGGTGGTTTCTCTGGCGGCGGGCTCCAATGCAGCGCTTTTGGAGCGGCAGATCAGGGAGTTTGGGCCGAAGCTTGCGGCTCTCTGGGATGAGAAGGCGGCGGCTGACCTGCGCGCGCGGGTGCGTGATCTGCCGGTGCGTATTGTGAGCGGCATGGATGGGCTTTTGGAGGTATCCACGGCGGCAGATATGGAGGTGCTAGTCACCGGCATTGTGGGTATGATCGGTATCCGGCCTACCATTGCGGCCATTGAGGCCGGGAAGGATATCGCCCTTGCCAACAAGGAAACGCTTGTGACGGCCGGACATATCATTATGCCGTTAGCCAGACAAAAGAAGGTTTCCATCCTGCCTGTGGACAGCGAGCACAGCGCCATTTTCCAGTCTCTCCACGGAGAGAACAGGGCGCGGGTGGAGAAAATACTGCTCACGGCTTCCGGCGGGCCTTTCCGGGGGAAAACCAGAGCGGAGCTGGCAGACATGACGGTGGAAGACGCGCTCAAACATCCGAACTGGTCCATGGGAAAGAAGGTTACCATTGATTCCGCTTCCCTCTGCAATAAGGGATTGGAAGTGATGGAGGCAAAATGGCTTTTTGATGTGGAACTGGAACAGATCGAGGTGGTGGTTCATCCCCAGAGCATCCTGCATTCTGCGGTGCAGTACGCAGACGGCGGAATTATGGGACAGATGGGCGCGCCGGACATGAAGCTTCCCATCCAGTACGCGCTGTTTTATCCGGACAGGAGACAGATGGACATTGATCGGGTTGACTTATGTAAACTTGGAAGCCTTACCTTTGAGAAACCGGATATGGACACCTTTCAGGGGCTTGCGCTTGCTTACTGCGCCGCCAGGAGGGGTGGTTCGCTTCCGACGGTGTTCAATGCGGCAAATGAGAAGGCGGTTGCCCTGTTTTTGGAGAAAAAAATCCGTTTTTTGCAGATTCCGGAGCTGATCGGGATGGCGATGGACGCCCATCAGGTGGTGGAAAACCCCACACTGGAGGAAATTTTGGCGGCGGAGTCGGAGACTTACGAGTATATCAGACAGAGATTTGGAGAGTAGCGATTTGATCAGAACAATTATTTTATTTATCATTGTATTCGGCCTTGTGGTGATTTCCCATGAGCTGGGACATTTCCTTATCGGCAGGAAAAACGGTATCCGTGTGGTGGAGTTTGCCGTGGGCATGGGGCCCACCCTGTTTTCTTTTATGGCTGGCGACACAAAATGGTCCCTGAAGCTTTTGCCCTTCGGCGGCGCCTGTATGTTTGAGGGTGAGGATGGCATGGAGCGGGAGGAAAGCGGGGAAAAGGTGCGGGAAGAGACCGGGGATGGCGTGGCCTTTACGGAGGCCGGCGTCTGGGCGCGGATTGCCACGGTCTTCGCAGGCCCTTTCTTTAACTTTATTCTGGCTTTTATCATAGCGGTGATTCTGTGCGTGTTTACCGGGGCGGATCTGCCGGTGGTGGGCACAGTCATGGAGAATTCCGCCGCCAGCGAGGCGGGACTGCGCCAGGGCGATGTGATCACCAAAATCGGGCATGAACCGATTCATTTTTACAGGGAGGTTTCCATGATCTCCTCTTTGAATCATGGCGAAACGATGGAAATCACCTATGAGAGAGATGGGGAGAAGAGCGTGACTGTGCTGACGCCGCAGTACAGTGAAGAAGACGGGCGTTATTATATGGGAATTACCAACGGCGGCGCTTATCTGGAATGTAATCCCCTGCAAGTGTTTCAGTACGGTTTTTATGAGGTGGAATATTGGGTGAAGCTCACATACAAGAGTCTGGCCATGCTGTTGAAGGGACAGGTGACAAAGGACGATGTGGCAGGGCCGGTGGGCATTGCACAGGTGGTGGGAGAGAGCTATGATCAGGCGGAGAAAAGCTATGGCACCTCCTACGCCATCTTGATGATGCTGCAAATTGTAGTGCTCCTCTCGGTCAATCTGGGTATTATGAACCTTTTGCCGCTGCCGGCTCTGGATGGCGGACGGCTGGTGTTCATGCTGGTGGAAGTGGTGCGGGGAAAGCCCGTGCCGCCGGAGAAGGAGGGTATGGTGCATTTCGCCGGTTTGGTGGTGTTGATGGTGCTTATGGTCTTTATTATGTACAACGATATCATGAGACTGGTGCGCTGAGGCGGAAGAAGAAAGCGCTTCCGCCTGATTGCATTTCCGAAAAAAATATAGTATGATAATCACATCGAATCTCGTTCGGAGATTTCAAAGGCAAATGTGGCGGGTTTCCCGCAGATTTTCCTATTTTATTTAAAAGTTAAATCAGGATATAATGACAAAAATGAAATAACTATTGCTATTTCATGCGTTGAAGGAGGTGTCGGTGAAGGAATGCGGTATGTGACAGGCGTATATTGGTGTCGTGGCAGGAGCGCAAGGGAAAATCAGGACGCTGTTGTGCTGCAACAGGTATTGACGCGCCGGGGGAGAGTTCTCATGGCGGCGGTGTGCGACGGGATGGGCGGTATAGCCGCCGGGGAGGAGGCCAGCGGCTATGCGGCCGGTCAGCTCAGGGAATGGTTTTACCGTGACCTGCTCCCCATGCTCCGGCGAAGAAAGCGTTTTTGGGTGATCCGCCGGTCCTTGGACAGGCTTGTCTTTCATATGCAGAGCCAGTTAAAGCAATATGCTGCGGGGGAGGAGATTGCTCTGGGGACAACTATGACGGTGGTGGTTTTGTGGGAGAAGACTTATCTGCTTTGGCATCTCGGAGACAGCAGGGCCTACCGTCTACAGGGGCGGCAGATAGCGCAGCTGACCACAGATCATGTCCATGACGGGGACAAGCTCACAAAATGTCTGGGCAGTTTCGGTTATTTTAAGCCCCAGCATAGGATGGGGGTGCTTCGCAGGGGAGAGGGAATTCTTCTGTGCACGGATGGATTCCGGCGGCAGATGGCAAAACAGGAACTGGGCGATGTATTACACTTTGACAGGAGAAGACTTCCGGCGGCGGGAGAGGAGGAGCAGATTACACGGCGGCTTGGGGAGATCGGAGAGGCGTGCATGAAGCGCGGGGAGACGGACAACCTGTCGGCTGTGTACGTGAAGTGCTGTATGTAGTTTACATAATTCTATCTGATGGGAATATAGGACACGGAATGGTTTACATAAAATTGGCGGATGGAGAGCGTATGAAGGAAGAGAACAGATTGGGAAAATACAGAATCATGGGGATGCTGGGAAGGGGCGGCGAGGGCTGTGTCTATGTGGCGAAGGATGAGAGCCTGTCCCGTCTGGTGGCATTGAAGCGGTTATGGGACGGCGGGGGCGAAGACAATGGGCAGCTCGGGCGGGAGGCGGCATTTCTGCGCGATCTGCGCCATCCGGCACTGCCGGTGGTCTACGAGTTGTTTTACGAGGAGAGCTGGTATCTTGCCATGGAGTATATTGCGGGAATAAGTTTACATAAGTATATAAAGAACAGGGGGCCAGTGGGAGAGGAACAGGCCCGTCTCTGGGCGGGCGTTCTTTTGGACGTGTTATCCTATCTTCACACAAGGGAAACACCTGTTATCTATAGAGACCTCAAGCCGGACAATATCATGGTGTGCAGGGACGGTTCGATCAGGCTGGTGGATTTCGGGGCGGCGGTTTTTCACAGCTTTGGGGAAAGCGGGGATGCGGGGATGATGTACACCCGCGGATTTGCGGCGCCGGAGCAGCAAAAGGAGGAGGGACGGAGGGCTTGGGCGGATGAGCGGAGCGATATTTATGCCTTCGGAAGGACGCTCTGCTATATGGTCACCGGCGCGGACCCGGAAACGGCATCCTGTGCGGCGTTTTCTCCATCCTGTTACAATCCGCTGCTTTCTGCGGAACTGGAAACAATCATTGCCCGCTGTACCATGCGGGAGCCGGAGGACCGTTATCAGGTGGTTTCGGAGATCATCAGGGATATGGATGGAAGGGGCAGGCTAAGAAAGGGCGGCAGAAAGAGGGAATTTGTGCGGCATGTGGAGAAACAGGTATTTCTGGCGGCTGGGGGAAGCGGAGCGATCTTGCGGGAGAGAGGGATCTGATATTGTTTTGCGGGGTGGATTCGTATATAATGGTGTGAGAAGCGTGTGGATTTGAAAATTCATAGAGCGGAAATGGAGAGAGGAATTTGAAAACACATAGAGAACAGACAAAAGTCATTAACATCGGGGACAGGAAGATCGGCGGGGGAAATCCTGTTTTGATACAGTCCATGACCAACACGCCGACGGAGGATGTGGAGAAAACGACAGCCCAGATTCTCCGGCTGGAGAAGGCGGGATGTGAGATCATCCGGTGTACGGTGCCCACGCCGGAGGCGGCAAAAGCCCTTGCTGAGATTAAGAAAAAGATACATATTCCGCTGGTGGCAGACATTCACTTTGACTATCGGATGGCCATTGCGGCGATGGAAAACGGCGCGGACAAGATCCGCATCAATCCGGGCAATATCGGCGGGAGAGAAAAGGTGGCCGAGGTGGTCTCAGCGGCCAAGGAGCGGAGCATTCCCATTCGCGTGGGGGTAAACAGCGGTTCTTTGGAGCGCGGGCTTGTGGAGAAATACCACGGCGTGACGGCGGAGGGAATCGTGGAGAGCGCGCTGGATAAGGTGGGCATGATTGAGGACTGCGGATACGACAATCTTGTGATCAGCATCAAGTCTTCCGATGTGATGATGTGTGTCAAAGCCCATGAAATTCTGGCAGAGAAGACGAACTACCCGCTGCATGTGGGGATTACGGAGTCGGGGACGGTGAACAGCGGCAACATTAAGTCGGCGATCGGTTTGGGCCTGATTTTAAATCAGGGGATCGGCGACACGATACGGGTGTCTTTGACCGGCGATCCTGTGGAGGAGATTAAGTCCGCAAAGCTGATTTTACGGACACTGGGACTTCGAAAGGGCGGCATTGAGGTGGTTTCCTGCCCTACCTGCGGCCGGACGAAGATTGATCTGATCGGGCTGGCAGCGCAGGTGGAGGAGATGGTGCAGGATATTCCGCTGGATATCAAGGTGGCCGTCATGGGCTGCGCAGTGAACGGCCCCGGCGAGGCGAAGGAGGCCGATATCGGTATTGCCGGGGGAATCGGTGAGGGCCTTTTGATCAAGCGGGGAGAAATTGTGAAAAAGGTGCCGGAACAGGCGCTTTTAGAGACGCTCAGAGAGGAACTTTTGCACTGGAATGAGTAAAGCATTTTTTGATGTGTTTCCTACGCTGAAACTGGATACGGGACTGCATGATCTGTTTGAAAACGTCACCGTGGAGAAGGTGACAAGTACCAAGCGGAAAGATTTTTTGCGCGTTTATATCGCTTCGGAGCATCTGATCAACAAGGAAGATGTGCTTCGGGTGGAGCGGGAAATCGGTAAGCAGTTTTTTCCGAATACGCCGATCCTGATCAAATTTTACGAACATTTTCTGCTTTCCGCGCAGTATGATCCAGAAAAACTGATGGACGTCTACAGGGAGAGCATTCTTCTGGAATTGAAGGAGAATTCGCCGGTGGAGTACAGCATGTTCAAGCGGGCGGACATTGCATTTTCGGGAGATAAGATGCTTTTGACGTTGGAGGATACGGTGTTTGGCCGTGAAAAGGCACAGGAGCTGTCCCGGATTTTGGAGAAGATATATAACGAGCGTTGCGGAATTCCGGTACAGTTGGAGATTGCCTATAAAGAGAAAAAGGCTGACAAGAGCCGCGAGGAGGAGGATCATCGTCTGGCTTTGGAGGTGGCGCAGATATCCGCCAGAGCGGGATTCCCCGTACAGATGAAGGGAGCTGCGCTGTCTTCGGAGAGGGCGGAGAGTGGGATAGATGGGGAGCAGACCTTGGAGGCGGCGCCGTCTGGCGGCGCAGGACAGCCGGAAGGTGCGGTTCAGGCCAAGGATGCAGGAAAGACTGCGCAGTTTAGCGGCTCCGGGTTCCAGGCAGGGGCGGCTTTGCATGGCGGCCGCGGGGCTGCTTCCAGACGGTCCGCAGGCGGCAGGGAAAAATCAGAGTTTAAGCGCCCCCTGAAACGCTCCGACAACCCGGACGTGATTTACGGGAGGGATTTTGAGGAGGAAGCCATGCCCATCGAGGAGATCATCGGAGAGATGGGCGAGGTAGTGATCCGCGGCAAGGTGATCCGCGCGGACAAGCGGGAGATCAAAAACGAGCGGATGATACTGATATACGATGTTACGGATTACACCGATACCATGACGGTGAAATTTTTCGTGCACAACGAACAGGCCGATGAAATAACGGGTGCTATGAAAGAGGGGGCTTTTGTCAAGATCAAAGGCATGACCATGCTGGATAAGTTTGATCACGAGCTGACCATCGGTTCTTTGGCGGGCATCAAGAAAATCCCTGATTTTACGACTTCCCGGGAGGACAGGAGCGTCAGAAAGAGGGTGGAGCTCCACTGTCATACGAAGATGAGCGATATGGACGGGGTGTCTGAGGCCAAGGATATCGTGAAGCGGGCTTACAAGTGGGGACATCCGGCGATTGCCATCACCGATCACGGGGTGGTGCAGTCCTTTCCTGACGCGAACCATGTCTGGGAGGATCTCTGGAAGGCGGAGAAAAACCGCTGTAAGGAGGCGGGAGAGCCGGAACCGGACAAGCAGAGTTTCTTTAAAGTGATCTATGGCGTGGAGGCCTATCTGGTGGATGATCTGCACGAGATTGCCACCAACGAAAAGGGGCAGGATTTCAAGGCGGACTTTGTGGTTTTCGACATAGAGACGACGGGTTTTTCCCCTACAAAGAACCGCATCATAGAGATCGGCGCGGTAAAGGTCAGCGCGGGGAAGATCGTGGACCGTTTTTCCACCTTTGTGGACCCGCTTGTGCCCATCCCCTACGAGATAGAGAAACTGACCGGAATAACAGATGATATGGTTATGGGAGCGGAACAGATCGACACGGTGCTGCCGCAGTTTATGGCTTTTTGTGAAAACTGTATTCTGGTGGCCCACAACGCCCAGTTCGATATGAGTTTCATTATGGAAAACTGCGACAGGCAGGGAATTTCCCATGACTTTACCTATGTGGACACAGTCGGCATTGCAAGGATTTTTCTGCCGGGACAGAAGAAGCACACGCTGGATGCGGTGGCAAAGTCCCTTGGCGTGTCCTTGGAGAATCATCACAGGGCGGTGGACGACGCCGAGGCCACGGCGGAAATTTTCGTGAAACTGATCGGCATGATGGAAAAGGAGGGCATAACCACTCTTTCGCAGATCAATGAGAGGGGCAAGGCCAGTCCCGATATCATCAAAAAGCTGCCCACTTACCATGCGATCATTCTGGCAAAAAACAATGTGGGACGCATGAATCTTTACCGGCTGGTGTCCGAGTCCCACCTGACTTATTTTTCCAGAAGGCCCAGAATCCCCAAGAGCCTGCTCGTGAAATACCGGGAGGGATTGATTCTGGGGAGCGCCTGCGAGGCGGGAGAGCTGTACCGGGCGATTTTAGAGCAGAAGTCTGATGCGGAGATTGCAAGACTTGTCAATTTTTATGATTATCTGGAGATACAGCCCCTTGGCAACAACCGATTTATGATTGAGTCGGAACGGACGCCGGATATCACTTCCATGGAGGATATTCAGGAGATCAACAAACGGATTGTGAAGCTGGGGGAGCAGTTCCATAAGCCGGTGGCGGCCACCTGCGATGTCCATTTTTTGAACCCGGAGGATGAGATTTACCGCCGTATCATCATGGCGGGACAGGGATTCCCTGACGCAGACAATCAGGCGCCTTTGTATTTCCGGACGACGGAGGAGATGCTGGAGGAGTTTGCTTATCTGGGCAGCGACAAGGCCGAGGAGGTGGTGATCACCAACACGAACCTGATTGCGGATATGATTGACGTGATGAGCCCGGTGCGGCCGGATAAGTGCCCGCCGGTGATCGAGGACAGCGACAAGCAGCTTACGGAAATCTGTTATAACAGAGCCCATGAGCTCTATGGCGAAACTTTGCCGAAAATCGTGGAGGACAGGTTGGAGAAGGAGCTTCACTCCATCATATCCAACGGCTTTGCGGTGATGTATATCATTGCCCAGAAATTGGTGTGGAAGTCCGTGGAGGACGGTTATCTGGTGGGGTCGAGAGGGTCTGTCGGAAGCTCCTTTGTGGCCAATATGGCGGGAATTACGGAGGTGAATTCCCTGAGTCCCCATTATCTGTGCCCGAAATGCCACTATTATGACTTTGACTCGGAGGAGGTAAAAGCTTACGGCGGCGGTGCCGGCTGCGATATGCCGGACAAGGAATGTCCTGTCTGCGGTACGCCGCTCAGAAAGGAAGGGTTTGACATTCCCTTCGAGACCTTTCTCGGATTTAAGGGAGACAAGGAGCCGGATATTGACCTGAATTTTTCCGGAGAATACCAGAGTAAAGCCCATAAATATACGGAGGTTATTTTCGGAAACGGACAGACCTACCGGGCGGGCACCATCGGCACGCTGGCGGACAAGACGGCTTACGGCTATGTGAAGAATTATTATGAGGAGAGGGGCCGGCATAAGCGGGCCTGCGAGATCAACCGGATTGTGACGGGATGTACCGGTGTGCGCAGGAGCACCGGTCAGCATCCCGGCGGCATTGTGGTTTTGCCGGTGGGGGAGGACATTAACTCCTTCACGCCGGTGCAGCACCCGGCAAACGATATGACGACGGACATTGTCACCACCCATTTTGACTACCACTCGATTGACCACAACCTGCTGAAGCTGGATATTCTGGGACATGATGATCCGACCATGATACGTATGCTGCAGGATCTGACGGGGCTTGACCCGACCACAATTCCGCTGGACGACAAGGGGGTGATGTCCCTCTTTCAGTCAACGGAGGCGCTCGGCATTACGCCGGAGCAGATCGGCGGCTGTAAGCTGGGGTGTCTCGGGATACCGGAGTTCGGCACGGAGTTTGTCATTCAGATGGTGATAGACGCCAAACCCAAATGCTTTACGGATCTGGTGCGGATTTCCGGGCTTTCCCACGGCACGGATGTGTGGCTTGGCAATGCCCAGACCCTGATTGAAGAGGGCAAGGCCACCATTTCCACAGCCATCTGCTGTCGTGACGATATTATGATCTACCTGATGCAGCAGGGGGTGGAGCCGTCCCTGTCCTTTACCATCATGGAGAGCGTGCGTAAGGGTAAGGGATTGAAGGACGAGTGGATTGATGCCATGAAGGAGCAGGGGGTGCCGGACTGGTACATCGGTTCCTGTAAGAAGATTAAATATATGTTTCCGAAAGCCCATGCGGCGGCCTATGTGATGATGGCATGGCGCATCGCCTACTGCAAGATTAACTATCCGCTGGCCTACTATGCGGCCTATTTCAGCATTCGGGCTTCGGCTTTTTCCTATGAGATCATGTGTCAGGGGCAGGCCCATCTGGAGAGCGTGATGGCGGATTATAAGCGCAGAAACGATGAACTTTCCAAAAAGGAGCAGGATACGCAGAAGGATATGAAGATTGTACAGGAGATGTACGCGAGAGGCTTTGACTTTGTGCCGATCGACATTTTCACAGCCCAGTCCAGACTGTTTCAGATTGTGGATGGAAAACTGATGCCGTCCTTAAACAGCATCGACGGCTTGGGAGAGAAGGCGGCGGACGCGATTGTGGAGGCGGCGAAAGACGGGCCGTTCTTAAGCAAGGATGATTTCAGACAGCGCACGAAGGTGTCCAAGAGCGTTCTGGATCTGATGAGCGATCTGGGGCTGTTGGGGAATCTGCCGGAATCGAATCAGATTAGTTTGTTTGACTTGGTATAGAAAGAGAGGAAAACTATGAGAAAAATTGTGACGATCGGAAGAGAGTTTGGCGCGGGCGGCGGCGAGATCGGCAAGCGGGTAGCGAAGGAACTGGGGATAGAGTATTATGACAAGGATATCATCTTAAAGACCGCAGTTTCGGGAAAGAGCCTGACGCCTGAGCAGGTGCGCAAATGGGATGAGCGGGTGCCGAAGAATTTCGGGTTTGCCCAGAGCCTGTTTGATTTTTATAATAAACCGCTGGAGGAGGAGCTGTGGCAGGCCCAGCGGGATGCGATCAGAGAACTGGCAAACAAAGAAAGCTGTGTGATCGTGGGTCGGAACGGCGATTATATTTTAAGGGAGTTCGACCACTGCCTGCGCGTGTTTATCCATGCCGGATTTGAGTGGCGGGTAAGGCGCATGACGAAGATGATGGATCAGGTGCCGGCCGATCAGGTGGCGAATGACGTGCGCGCGGTGGACAAGGCGAGGAAGCGTTACTGCGAATACTATACCAAGCAGTCCTACGGCGACGCGAGAAATTTTGACCTGACGGTGGATACGGAGAAATTCGGCATTGACAAGGCGGTTGAGCTGATCCTTGCCGCAGCGGCAGGTCTGTAGAAAGTTTGTGCCCTTTGCTTGGTTCTGAGTGGTTGGACTGCGAACACATACTTGTATATTTGTATACAAAGTTCTTGACAAGGAAATAAAAACTCCATATACTTAAGAAAGCGGAGAGACGGTGTCAATGCCAGAACAGTACACCGTCTCTTGCGTTAATAAAGCATTTGCTGTAGAAAAGGAGAGGATATTATGAAAAAATTACTGGCAATGGCTTTGATTGGGTGTATGACCCTCAGCATGGCGGCATGCGGTTCCGATGGAGGAGCGGCACAGACAGGTGAGAACGCGGCGGCGCAGGACAATGCTTCCGGAGAGTCTGCGGAGGCTCCCAAGGCAGAGGAATCGTCTGCGGCGGACAACACGGCTTCTGACGGCGGCAAGGTATGGATTGTTGCGACAGATACGGTATTTCGTCCCTTTGAGTTTACGGATGAGAACGGTGATTTTGTAGGAATTGATGTGGATGTTCTGGCAGCGATTGCGGAAGATCAGGGATTTCAGTATGAGCTGAACAGCCTCGGCTGGGATGCGGGCGTAGCGGCAGTGCAGGCCGGACAGGCGGACGCGCTGATCGCTGGCGCAACGATCAAGCAGGAGCGTATCGACTCCGGCTGGATTTTCTCCGACGGTTATTATGACGCGACGCAGACCTTCGTGGTGGCGGAGGGCAGCGATATCAAGAGCTTTGCCGATCTTGCAGGCAAGAACGTGGCGGTGAAAAACGGGACCGCGGGTATGGATTTTGCCGAGAGCTTAAAGGATGAGTACGGTTTTACTACGACTGTGTTTGAGGATTCGCCGACCATGTATCAGGACGTGATCCTTGGCAACTCTGCGGCATGTGTGGAAGATACGCCGATCATGGCTGACTCCATCAAGACGGGTAATCTGGCTTTGACCATTCCCGAGGGCATGGAGAGCGAGGGCGCGCCTTATGGCTTTGCCATCATGAATGCGGAAAATCAGGAGCTTCTTGATATGTTCAACGCTGGATTGAAGAATATTAAGGCAAACGGTAAGTACGATGAGATTATTGCGAGGTATTTAGAGAAGTAGGGAGAAGTGTTTTATGGTAATGATAATACAGACATACGGGACAATGCTGTTGAAAGCAATGGGGCACACACTTTTGTTGTGCCTGCTTTCACTAGTGTTTGCCACGGTCATCGGTATGATTTTCGGCCTGATGAATGTGGGGCATAACAGAGTGCTTAATTTTATCGGTACGGTCTATGTGGACGCTGTGCGCGGCGTGCCCCTGATTGTGTTGGCCTATTTTATTTATTTTGGCGTTCCGTCCGGCATTCAGAGTCTGGGCTTTACAAATTTCAGAATGAGTGCGCTGCAGGGCGGCACGATTGCCCTTTCCATGAACTGCGGCGCGTATATGGCGGAGATTATCCGGGCAGGTATCCAGAGCGTGGACAGGGGACAGATGGAGGCGGGAAGAAGCCTCGGGCTTTCTTACGGCGCGGGGATGGCTCTGATCGTGATTCCACAGGCAGTCCGCACGATGATTCCGTCGATTATCAACCAGTTTATCATTACCTTGAAGGATACGTCGATCCTTTCGGTCATCGGGTTTCCGGAGCTTACAAACGTGGGTAAGACCATCATGGGCAATACGTTTAAGAATTTGCAGGCATGGGCCGTTGTAGGTATCATGTACCTGATTGTCATTACCATACTGAGTAAGATTTCCAAACAGATTGAGAGGAGGATCAACCGTGGCAGATAATACGGACGTAAAGATTTCCGTTAGGAATCTAAAAAAGAATTTTGGTTCTCTGGAAGTGCTTAAGGACATCAGTCTGGAGGTAACCGAAGGGGAAGTGGTTGTGCTGATCGGTCCTTCCGGCAGCGGCAAGTCTACCCTGTTACGGTGTCTGAACCAGTTGGAAAAGGCTACCTCCGGCCAGATTGTAATCGACGGCTTTGACGTGACCGACAAGCATACGGACATCAATAAAGTGCGTGAGAATATCGGCATGGTGTTTCAGCATTTCAACCTGTTTAACCACTTGAATGTGCTAAAGAATATGACGCTGGCGCCGGTTCATTTAAAGACTCTTTCCAAGGAGGAGGCCGGGAACAAGGCGATGCAGCTTTTGGAGCGGGTGGGGCTTGCGGATAAGGCGCAGGCCTACCCCAGCCAGCTTTCCGGCGGACAGAAACAGCGTGTGGCGATTGCAAGGGCATTGGAAATGAATCCCGATATCATGCTTTTTGACGAGCCGACCAGCGCGCTTGATCCTGAAATGGTGGGAGAGGTGCTGGCGGTGATGAAGGAGCTTGCAAGGGACGGTATGACTATGATCGTAGTGACTCATGAGATCGGGTTCGCCAGAGAGGTGGCCAGCCGCGTGATCTTTATGGAGGGCGGTTACATCATCGAGGAGGGAACGCCGGAGGAGGTGCTCGATCATCCCAGGGAGCCGAGGACCATTGATTTTCTAAGTAAAGTGTTATAAAAGAATCGTAATCGTGCAGGGCAGCGGTTTGTAACCGCTGTCCTCTTTATATGTATAAGCAGAGTCAGAAGAGACAGGCGCGAAATGCGCAGATGCGAGTAGAATGGCGCTTGACAAGCTGGTCTACTCGTGATAGACTATATGTGCGGTCTACCAGAGATAGACTGATGGAGGGAGTGGAGAGGATGAGAGAGTACAGGCTGGCAGAGGGGGAGGCCCGTTTTGCGAAACTGATCTGGCAGAGAGAGCCGATTACTTCGCCGGAGCTGGTGAAACTTTGTGAGAAAGAGTTTGCGTGGAAAAAGTCTACTACTTACACTGTTCTCAAAAAGTTATGCGACAGGGGGATTTTCCAGAATGAAAACGCGGTAGTGACCTCCCTAATTTCGGAGGAGGAGTTTAACGGCTACAAGAGCAGAAAATTTGTGGAGGATTCCTTCGGCGGTTCCATTCCCCGGTTTTTGACTGCCTTTATGGGAGGGGAAAAGCTGACAAAAAAGCAGGCGGAGGAGATCAAACAGCTGATCGATGAGTATACGGGAAATTGACGGCGCAGGAAAGGATAAGGCGGGTGTATGGATATGACAGCGGTTTTTGTGAAAATACTGAATATGAGCCTGACAGCCGGATATTGTATCGGGGTGGTTCTTATACTGCGGGTTTTGCTGCGCAGACAGGCCAAGATTTTTTCCTATCTTCTGTGGGGCGTGGTGCTGTTTAGATTGTTGTGCCCTGTCACGCTGACCAGCAGTTACAGCCTGCTGCGGATGGATACTGCGGTGGTGTTCGGGGAGGGATTTTCCGGTGGGCAGCAGGAGGTATGGCAGGGAAAGGGCTATCTGTCTGACGGGACGGACGGCAGTGCGGTGAAGGTTCAGCCTTCTGTGAGCGTCACGCAGGCGCAGGAGAAGGGGATGGCGCAAATGGCCCTCGGAGTGGGTGCCTGGGTGTGGATTGCCGGTGTGCTTTTTCTGCTCTGTTACAGTTTTGGGATGGCGGTCAGGTTGAGACGGTTTTTGTCCGAAGCGCGGCCTTTAGAAGAGGAAGTTTATGAGATAGACGGGATTGCCACGCCCTTTGTGTTTGGTATGGTTCGTCCGCGGATCTATCTGCCGGCCCGGCTGTCTCCTACAGAACGTCGTTATGTATTAGTCCATGAACGGGCGCATATTGCCAGAAAGGACTATCTGATAAAATTGATCGGGTGGGGTGCGGCGTGCCTGCATTGGTTTAATCCTCTCGTGTGGTTTTCCTTTCGGCTGCTGGAGAGCGATATGGAAATGTCCTGTGACGAGACGGTCTTAAGACGGCTTGGCGAGGAGGCGAAGCAGGAGTATTCGCGGACGCTCTTAGCTTTGTCCTGCGCGGAACCAGGATTTCACGCAAGCCCTGTGGCTTTTAGTGAGGGCGGGCTGAAAAAGCGTATCCAAAACATTCTTTCATGGAAGAGAGGCAGGATTGTGACGGCGGCGGTACTGGCTGCGCTTTTGTGCGCACTGACGGTCGGACTTATGTTGAATCCGGCGGGGAGGACGCAGAAGGAACAGACGGAGGAGAAGCTGCGTTTCTTGAATACTTATGCCAATGCCTACTGCGACAGAAACGGCGATGTGATGGCCGGGTTGTATATTGACGAGAAGACAGCCTTGGAGAGCGTGATTTTGATGGAAAAAGCAGGCGGAACGTACACCTTTGGCTTGTCCAGTCCGTGGCCGAACGAGTTTCATTATATGTTGACTGAGGAACTCGGAGAGGGCGGGACAGACACAGACCGGGCGGAAATCTGGTACTATGCGTGGACGTCAGATCCCCATGTGACGGTCTGGAAGGAGGAGCTACAGTTTACAGAGACGGCGGACGGTTATCGGGTGACGGACAGCGACGTTCGTTTTCTGGACAGCATCGCTTCCCGGGCGGATTTTGACGAGGCTTATTTGATTGCCGGGGAATATCGGTTTACGGATTATGAGGAGCGGGGCTTTCTGGAGGGCATTCAGGTTCAGACGGAATATGACAGGGAAAGCGGCGGGGCGGACCGGAATGCCGTCTACAGAAGCCCAGACACGGCGGCCGCCTGGATCTTCAACCTGACGGGTGGCAGTGCCGAGACTGTCTCTACGGACGCGGACGGCCATGCGACGGTGCGCTATACCTTTGGCGACGGGAGCAGTGTGGTGATTCCCATGTATAACGCCGCTTATCGTAATACCACGGAGAATTCCGGGGAGGCAGACGGTGGGGCGGGGACGGCGGAGGATGTGTGGTTTCCCGATTTGGAGGCGTGGAAGGATTACGAATATTATGTTATGTAAACCTAATGGAAGAATGGCAGGAAAAACGGATGGCGGAGGGCAAAATGAATACGGCGTGGCTGTTTGGGGCAGCGGATTCAAAAAATAGATAAAAAAATAGAAAAAAGACTTGCATTCTTCCAGAAAATATAATAGAATAAGCAAGTGTCAATCAGATGGCTCGTTGGTCAAGCGGTTAAGACGCCGCCCTCTCACGGCGGAAACAGGGGTTCGATTCCCCTACGAGCTGTTGACTGTTTTAGAACAGCCCAACCCTAAAGGATGCCGGAAACTGCTGATAAAGCGGTTTGCGGTATTTTTTATTCTTACAAATACAGTTGACAATATAGGATATATACTATAAAATGATTATAGAAAACAAATGAGGAGGAACGGAAAATGCCGGTAATATCTAGGTTTAATGGAATTGTTATAAAAATGTATTTAAGACAGAAAGAGCATAACCCACCTCATATTCATGCTATTTGCGGAGATAATATTGGTATGTTTTCACTTTCTGATGGAGAAATGTTTGAAGGTGATTTGGGAAATAAAGAACAGAAAATGGTTCAAAAGTTTATAGCAAAATATGGCAAAGAACTTTTAGATATGTGGGAAACGCAGCAATTTAAGTTTTTGCCACCAGTAGAATAATGAAAGGATGGGGTTGAATATGATGCACAAGATTAAGTCTGTTATAACCCAAAATGATCTTATTATATCTGCAACATTCTTTGACGGAACTGTAAAAGAGTACAGCGTAGATAGGCTGTTTAATATCTATCCACAGTTAAAAGAACTTGAAAATAGAGAATTATTTAATAGCGTCCAGGTTGATGCAGGTGGGTATGGTGTGTCATGGAATGATGATTTAGATTTGGATGCAGAAACAATTTGGGAAGATGGAATTGAAATAGGAAAAGATACTGTAGATATTATGTCTAAATTGGCTGCAAGATTGACCGAAGCAAGAAATAGAATTGGTATTACACAAAAGCAATTAGCTGAAAAAACTGGTATATATCAAGCAGATATTAGTAAGATAGAAAGAGGATTAAGTAATCCATCTATTAGCACATTACAAAGACTTGCAGAGGGGATGGGATTACAGATAGAAGTTAGTTTTAAATAAATTGTTAATAAAGTTTTTATTAGAAAAAGTTATGATGATTGCCAGCATATAGCGGTCGCAGTAGTTACAGAATGTAATCGCATTATTTCATGGAATTCTAGTATCAGGATACTGGCAGCGTCGCCAGAAAGACAGCCCCGCCGTCTTCTGCGTCAGTGACAGTCAGCGTCCCTTTGTGGGCGGAAATAATTTCTTTGGCTACCGCGAGTCCCAGACCGTGGTGGCCTTTTTCGTCTTTTGCGGCACAGGGCATGGAAGCTGCGCGATAGAAGCGGTCGAAGATTTTTTCCTTTTCCTCATCGGGAATACCGGGGCCGTTATCCTGCACGCCGATGGTGATTTCTCTCTCGTAGGATCCCTCGGCGATGAACAGAAGTACTGTGCTTCCGGCGGGTGTGTAGGACAGGGCGTTGTGCAGAAGAATGTGGCATACCTGTTGTATCCTGCTCACATCGCAGGCGCAGAGCGGCAGTTCAGCCTCGGGCAGGCGGGTGGAGAGAAGGTGTCCGCTGTCGGCGGCCAGAGGCAGAAAATTTTCGTAGGTCTCCAGAAGCAGTGTCTGCAAATCCGCCGCTTCGATCCGAAGGGTCAGCCCGTGACTGTCCGCGCGGGAGAGGGTAAGGAGTTGTTCCAGCATATCCGATATCTGCCCGCCCTCCCTTGCGATCACCTGAAAAAAGGTTTTCTGTTCCGCGGGAGGCGCTTTTTCGCAGGCGGAGGCGTTGGAGAGGATGACGGCAAGGGGTGTTCGCAGCTCATGGGAAACGCTGGCGATGAAGCGGTTTTGGCTTTCCTGAGAGGCAAGCAGCGGCTGTAAAAGACGTCCCGTGAAATACCAGCAAAAGAGCGCAAGCAGGCAGAGGGAAAAAAGAAACAGGGAAAAATAGAGAAAGGCGCTGTTTTTGATACGGGCATAGAGCGGTTTCAGAGATTGTAAAAAACAGACCTGTAGGATGCTGTCGTTTTTAACCAGATTTTTTTGGTAATAGAGAACTTCGGGCAGGAAACCGTGTTTTCCCACAGAGACATCTGTATTTTTTCCCTGCGGATGCAGGGTGTGCCCGGCGTCCGGCGCAGAAAGATAGTGGGTGTATTCGGGGAGAATCTGGCTTGCGTGGTCCCGGTTGTGGAACAGTTCCACGCCGTTGTCCCACAGATAGATGCGGAATCCCGCATTTTCTTCATGGGCAGCCAGCCAGCGGGAGGTGAGGACAGTCTGTTCGCTGATGGACGCACATACGGTGTAAGACTGGCTCGTAAAAGAGGATAACTGTAGAGAAAACTGCTGTCTTACGGAAAAATAGAAACAGACGCCAAGCAGTACAGCCAGCAGAATCGAAAGGACAGCGGTAAAAAGTATGGTCAGCCGAAGCCGTACATCCTGATACATGAGAACTCCTTTAGTCTTTGTTATATTCCAGACGGTAGCCGTGGCCGCGCCGGTTGACGATGGCGACACAGCTGTCCAGCGTTTTCAGACGTTTGCGCAAAAAATAGATATAGTTATCCAGATTACTGTTTTCCACGGAAGTGTCCAGACCCCATACTTTGTGTAGCAGTACGGTGCGGCCGGTAGTCTTATCGCCGGCTTGTAGAAGCAGGCGCATCAGTTCCCCTTCCGTCTGGGAGAGGGCGCATTTTTTATCGCCGCACATCAGGCTGTTTTCCGCACTGTCGAAGGACAGATCGCCGTAGGACAGAGCGGTGTTTTCAAAGGCGTTTTTGCGGCGGAACAGGGAGGCAATTCTGGCGGACAGTTCAGAGTAGGCAAAGGGTTTTACCAGATAGTCGTCCGCGCCTGCGTTGAGCCCCGTTACCCGGTCGTCCACTTCGCCGAGTGCGGAGAGGATGATGACGGGGGTAAGGTTTCCTTCGGCGCGGATGCCGCGCAGAATGTGAAGACCGTTTTCGCCGGGAAGCATGCAGTCTAACAGGATCAGGTCGTAAATTCCCTGACGGATATACAACGTGGCCTCGCCGCCGTCGTGGCAGCAGTCCACACGATGGCCCTCCTGCTCCAACTGCCATGAAACGGCGTGGCACAAATCTTTATCATCTTCAATGATCAGAATATTCATGACGATTCCCTCACCACTGTGTTTGTGAACAGTGTACCACATTTAATCTTTAAATAAATTCTAAATTTAGAGATTTCTTAGAAACTTCTTAGAAGATAATTAGAAGGAGTTTTTATTATAATAGAAGCAATGGAGAAATTGAGGGGAGAAGGTATATGAAGAGAAAAGGACGGGTGTTGTTATATTTGATAGCTTGCACCGTTTGCGCGGCGCTTTCCGGCTGCGGCGGCGGTAAGGAGGAAGAGATTCCCATGGGACGCTATGCGGACAGGGAAGTAAAGCTGCCGGGGGCAGGGTACGAATATATGCACCCCTGCCCGGACGGCGGTTACTGGCTCTTCGGAAATGGAGTGGATCTGACCCATGTGGCCGCGGACGGCACGGTCAGCAGAGAGAAATGGGGTTGGGAGAGCAATGCCAATATTCATGTCAAATTTTCCTATGGCATATCAGACGAAGGTGCGGTGATTTTCGGTTATACGCCCATGTTTTATTCGGATGAGGAGTACGAGGCGTATGCCGCCGAGGGAGACAGCCGTTATCTTTACTACTATGTGAGCGAAACGGGAGAACGGCACCCGTTGGAGCTTTATGGGGCGGATTATCGGAAGGCTACGAATCTGGAACAGTTTGCGTTTGCGCCGGACGGAAGAGTCTATGCCGCTTCCGATTCCTGTGTGTACCGGATTCATTTGGAAAGCGGGGAGACGGAGAGTCTGTTTGCCACCGAAGGCCAGGTCAGGGAATTTGCCTTTGTGGGAGATACCATGCTTGCTGTGGACGGGGAGAAGGCGTATCTCTATGATATGGCGGGAGAGAGACTGCTTGCGGATAACACGGTTCTGAATGACTTTGTCAAGTCCCACCGAAACGGGAGGATCGCATTGACAGTGGTGGGTCAGAGCGCTGAAACGGCGCAGGAAGACAGTGCGGAAGTGCTCTATCTTGCCTGCCGTACCGGGCTGTACCGCTATGTGTGGGGCGGCTCGGTGATCGAACAGATCGCGGATGGGCAGATGACTGCCCTCGGAGACAGCCAGTATAATCTGTATGCGCTGCAGGGGTTGGATGACGGGCTGTTTCGGGTATATTTCAGCGGCAACTACATGGTTGAAATGTACTACGATGAGACGCTTCCGATGAAGCCATCCAGAGAGCTTGCGGTCTACAGTCTGGAAGAAAACGGTCGTGTCCGCTATGCGGGACGTCTTTTCCAGAAGGAGCACCCGGATGTGCTGGTGCGGTATGAGACGGGGATGGATGGTGATAATGCTGTCAGCAGGGAGGATGCGCTCAAAAATCTGAATACGAGAATACTGGCCGGGGATGTGCCGGATGTGATCATACTGGATGGTATGGATATTGAACAGTATGCGGATAAGGGCGTGCTGAAAGAACTGGACGGGATGCTTGCTCCCTACATGGAAGAGGGTGTTTTATATCAGAGCATTCCGGAGGGGATGCGCATGACGGAGAAAAACAGAATCTTCGGGGTGCCGATGACGGTCGAACTGCCGATTTATCTGGGCGAGAAGAAATACGTGGAAGACATGCAGGGGCTTGCGGGAATCGTCTCGGCAGCGGAACGGGCAAGAGCGGAACACCCGGAGGGACCGTTGATTGATACACCCTATCAGGAAAATCTGTTTGATCTTCTCATTCCGCTCTGTCTGCCCGCGTGGACGAAAGAGGACGGCAGTCTGGATGGGGACAGTCTGGCGGCATTCTATCAGGCGGCGGAAAGACTGTGGGAGCTGGACAGCGAAGGCATGAGTGACGAAGAGAGGGCCAGATGGCAGCAGGATGTGGTGAATGAGGAGGCAGATCTTTCGAATATCATGTTCGGACAGTATGAGGATTATTACAATATCGGAGAGACATGGGTTGCTCTGGGTTATCTGAAAAACGCATGGTACGGGGTGACAAACCTGCATACGAGAATGGAGAATTACAGGAATGACTACTCCTATTATAAAAAGCTGGAGGACGAAGTGGTTTACGGAAGGATGACAGGGCAGGCCGGAAATATTTATCGGGCGAGGACAATTGTGGGATTGTGTGAACAGGCAAAGGAGCCGGAGCTCGGAGAGGCATTTCTGGAGCTGCTTTTGTCAGACACTATGATGCAGAAATGGTGGCTGGAGGGGCACTTTGACGGCGGCCTTCCGATCAGGAAGGATTCTTTTGCCTCTCTTCTGGATATCAATAACCTTGCTTTTGCCGAGATCAAAGGGTGGACTGCCAATGACATCAGTGCGATATATAAAGATTCTTTCTGGCCGACGGAGGAAGAACTACAGTGGCTGTATGACACGATGGAAGAATCAGACTGCTGTTACCGGCCGGGAACACTTTTGGAGAAGAATGTCAGGGAGGTCGGCGCCCGGGTACTCGAGGGCGGGCTTACGCCGGAGGAAGGGGCGAAAGAGGTTGAACGGAAAATGGCGATTGCGATGGAAGAGTAAAAGGCTGTTGTTTCTGCTGCCGGGATTTTCGGGTGTCATGTTGTTCTATCTGCTTCCTTTCTTTGAGGTGGTGCGGCGTTCGTTTGTTAAGTCCGGCAACGGCGCCTTCGTGGGGGCGGATAATTACCGTATGGTGTTTACCAACGGCGCTTTCCAGCTGGCTGCGCGCAATACCCTGCTGTATTTGGCGGCAGGCGTACCGCTGTTGATGGGGATCAGCCTGTTTCTTTCGCTGCTTTTGCGGAATCTCTTTCTGCGACGTAAGCTGGTGTCGGCCATGCTTCTGCCCATGGCGGTGCCGGCGGCGGTTATGGTTCTGACATTGCAGATTCTCAGTGACAAACAGGGACTGATCAACGGGGCATTGACGAAGATATCGGAAAAAATAACGGCGCTTCCGGCCTTTGTCAGTATTGATTATCTCAATTCCGAATGGGCGATCGTGGTAGTGGTATGCAGTTTTTTGTGGAAGAACACAGGGTATATGGTTATTCTTTGGCTTGCGGGCCTTGGGGCGCTGCCAAAGGAAGTGGAGGAGGCCGCCCAGGTGGACGGTGCAAACAAGTGGCAGAACTGGCATTACATTATCAGGCCGGGTCTTTCCGGCAGTTTTTTCACCATAGGAATGCTGTCCGTACTACAGATTTTTAAAAGCTACAGAGAGGTCTGGATGGTGGCGGGCAGTTACCCGCAGGAACAGATTTATTTTTTACAGCATCTTTTGCAAAACTGGTATCTGAAACTGGAATTTGACAGGATGGCGGCGCTGACGGTGATCCTGTCGATTGTCCTGCTTGTGGTGTGCCTGCTTCTGCAACGCAGACAGCACTTTTAAAACGGGCATGAAAGCGGTATGAGGAAAGAAAAAATGAGGGAACGGTATAGAATGCGGAAAAAGAAAAGGGGCGCGTGGACGGCCACGGCGGTCTGCCTTTTGGCGGCGGCCCTCATCTGTGCGCCGCTTCTTATGATTCCCGGCGGCTCCCTGATGGATCATGCGGAGATAAAACAAATTTTGTCGCCGATCTTGGAGGAGGGGAAGGGGTTTGCGGTATGGCATCTGCTTCCCTTTTATCCGACATTGGATCATTTTTACAGACTTCTGATTGAGTCGCCGGCATTTTATACGCTTTTCTGGAATACGGTGGGTATGACGGCGGCGATTCTGGGGGGACAGTTGGTTGTCGGGCTGCCTTCGGCATGGGCCTTTGCTGCCTTTCGCTTTCGCGGCAGGGATATTTTGTTCGGACTCTATGTGGTGTTGATGCTTTTGCCATTTCAGGTGATGCTTCTGCCGCAGTACATTGTATTGCAGAAGCTCCACTTGTACAATCACTTTGCGGCGGTGATTCTTCCGGCCATCTTTTCCACATTTCCGGTATTTATTATGTACCGGGGCTTTACCCAGATCGACGGGGAAATCTTGGAGGCCGCCAGACTGGACGGCGCGGGAGAATTGCAGATTTTTTTACGGATCGGGCTGCCGCTCGGAAAGATGGGCATACAGGCGGCCATGGTTTTGAGCTTTTTGGAGTATTGGAATCTGGTGGAACAGCCCATGGCGTTTTTGGAAGAACAGGCCAAATGGCCCCTCTCACTCTACCTGCCGCAGATTACGATCAGTCAGGCGGGATTCGCCTTTGCGGTGGCGGTGGTGGTGCTGATTCCGGCGCTGTTTGTCTTTGCGCTGGGACAGGACGCGCTGGAAGAGGGCATTGCCTATATCGGAGTAAAAGCGTGAAGATCAGGGGCGGAATGGAGAAACAGGGATGGAGATAGCATCAAAGAAAAAATTGTGGAAAGGTTTTGCGGCCTTTATGGCGCTCATGTTGATTATGACATTTGTGTCAAGAATGGTCTATGTCAACAGAATGCCGCAGATTCGTTGGATGAATCCGTCCGCCGCCTCCATTCAAAAGAAATTACAGGTGGACGGAACGGTGGAGGCTGTCAATTCGCAGGCGGTTACCGGGCTGGAAGGGCTGCTGGTCAAAAAGGTGTGCGTGACGGCGGGAGACAGAATGGAGGCAGGGACGGTTCTCTACGAGGCCGATATGGACGATCTTTTGACGCAGCTTGCCGAGCTGGAAGCGCAGGAGCAGGCATGGCAGGCACAGGAGCAGACCAGACGGCGGGATGCGGCTACGAACACGGTTCGGGCGCAGGAAGATTACGACATGAGTGTAACGGAATTGGACAGAAAAATTGCGGAGGAGACGAAGAAGCTGGAAGAGCTTATGGAAGATCTGGATACGCATATATTCCGTATTCCCGAGGAGGATGCCTCCGATGAAATCTGGATTGCGTGGGCGGATGAGCGGCTGCGGCTTGACAGGGAGATTGCGGAGAAAAAGCGGGTGATCGAGGATGTGCAGCTGGAAAAGGAAAAGGCGGTAAGACAGGCGGACAGAAACATTGAGGATGCCAGACGTGCCCAGAGCGCGGCGGAGAGCGGACTTGCGCTTGGGGTTTCCGGCGCCGGAGAGGCAAGAGAGAGGCAGGAGAGGATTGCACTGCTGACGGCGCTTTCCCAGAACGAGGGCAGGGTGACGGCAGAAGATGAGGGAACGGTGCTGGAGGTTATGCTACAGTCCGGCATGCGGATGGGCTCAGAGGCGGTGATACGGTATGCCGATGATGAGAGCGGCCTGCTGTTTTCTACGGTGATTACACCGGATCAGAAATCCATGCTGCATACGGGCGATCACGTGCGGCTGCGCTTTCCGGGCAGTTCCGAGGAGGCGGCAGAGACGGTGGATTCCATTGTGCAGGAGAACGGCGCCTATACGGTGAAAATCTACCTGGATGCGGGCGTCGGCAGGGGATGTACGGAAGGAATCATGGAGGTGACTTCCACCTCGGAGATTTACGATTACGTTGTCCCGTTAAAGGCGCTGCATGACGAGGGCGGCAAATGCGTTTATGTTCTGGAGGAAAAGAAGGGGATTCTCGGCACGGAGATCAGTGTGAGGAGTCTGACGGTGCGGCTTCTGGATCAGAATGAGGATTTTGCGGCCATTGCGGACGAGCTGCTCTCGGGCGATATGAAGATTGTGACGGAGAGCGACAAGGAGCTGGAAAACGGGATCGCCGTCAAGGAGTGGGCGAGTGAAAGCGGTGGATTGTAGGGAGCGGTGAAACATGCTATAATGGGGCAAAGGAGACCGTTATGTACATTTCGCAGACCGCAGCGCAATCTATCGTAGAAGAAATTGGCCGGGAAATTCATGAGCACATTAACTTTATGGATCAGGAGGGCTATATTGTAGCCAGTACGGACAGGGCCCGCCTCGGAACGCTTCACACGGGAGCCAGACGTATTATTGAGGAAAAACTTCCGGAGCTGTACATCACGGAGGAGATGGAGAATTCAACCACAAAGAAGGGCATCAATCTGCCTATCACGATTCGGGATGAAATTGTGGGCGTGGTGGGGATTACCGGAGATAAGGAGCGTGTGGCGGGGTATGGGAATATTGTGCGCCGGATGACGGAAATTATGGTGGAGGACAGCCGGCTAAAAGCCCATCAAGTATACGACAGACGTGTTAGATATCGTTTTATCGAGGAGTGGATTGGCAGATCAGGTGCGTTTTATGACAGGGGATTTGTAGAGCGCGGCGGACAGATTGGCATTGATATTATGAAGCCGAGGCGGGGTATGGTGATTCGTTTTGTGCGTTATTCCCTGCTCTCTGCCACGCAGGAAGGGCAGAGACGGTTGGAAGAGATGGAAGCGGCCGTGCGCCATTATGCGGAGCGGGAAGAAATTCTTTATCTGCGGGAGCCGCCCAGGCAGATTTGTCTGGTGGAAGCCTGCAACGATGAGAAAATCAGAAAGACGGCGGAGAGTATACAAAGGCTTTTGCAGGAGAAATACGGAGAACGTGTTGTGATTGGGATTGACTCCGTGGACGGTGGAAGCATCCATATCAATCAGATCTGCAAGGAGGCAGAGCGCGCGGCGGAGGCGGGCGGACTGGCGGATATTATTTTTTATAAGGATTTGTATGTGGAGCTTTTTTTACAGGATGTGACCGCGGAGGCTCAGGTGGAGTATTTAAACAGGCTTTTTCCGGGAATCGGTGAGGATGAGCTGGACGCTTATATGAAGCTGATTGAGGTATTTGTTGAGGAAGACGGCTCTTTAACAAGGATGTCAGAGAGACTTTATATGCATAAAAATACGATTCAGTATAAGCTGAGAAAAATGGAGACTTTAAACGGAAGGGATATCCGAACACCGGTTGGAGCGGCTGTGTATTACATGGCGCTACAGTTTTACCGTACACTGAATCAAACAACGGGCATCGGGCAGCGAAGCTTCACTTGATATTGATGGATGTTCTGCGAAACAAAAATATAATAAGATATATGTCTGCTGTAACATATACAATGCGGTAGATATGTAGTATTTTAAAAGAAGATTACAAAAAAATCTTCTTTTTTTAAATTTTATTAGTAAAAATATACAAATGGCAGGTGATGGTATATCTGATAAGGAGGGCTGGCATGACATTACGGGAAGAGACGAATCAGATCATTCAAAAATCAATTCAGGCAGTGCTGCCGGATGAGGCTGTGGCTAAGGCACTGCAAGGCAGAACCTTCGGTCCGGGTAAAATCTATTTGGTTGCCGTGGGCAAGGCAGGATGGCAGATGGGGAAAGCGGCGGCAGAAATTTTGCAGGATAAGCTGGAAGCCGGCGTGGTGGTGACAAAGTATGAACATGTGAAGGGAGAGATCCCCAAGGTACTGTGTTATGAGGCAGGGCATCCGGTACCGGACGAAAATTCCTTTTCGGCCACACAGGCGGCTCTCAATCTGGTAGAGCGGGCAACAGCAGAGGATGAGGTGATTTTCCTGCTTTCTGGAGGTGGTTCGGCCCTGTTTGAAAAACCGTTAGTGAGCGGGGAGGAGCTTCAGGATATCACCAGACAGCTTTTGGCCTGCGGTGCGGATATCGTGGAGATGAATACGATTCGCAAACGGCTTTCTGCGGTCAAGGGAGGACGGTTTGCGCAGGCTTGTGCGCCGGCGCATGTATTCAGCATTGTGTTGAGCGATATTTTGGGCGATCCCCTTGACATGATTGCCTCCGGCCCGGCCTATCCCGATTCCTCCACCTGTGAGGAGGCTCTTGCCATTGCCGGAAAATATGAGCTTCGGCTTTCAGAGAAAGCGAGGGCGCTTTTGCGGCAGGAAACGCCGAAGGCCCTTGCCAATGTGGAAACGCAGATCACGGGCAGTGTGTCTGATTTGTGCAGAGCGGCGGCGGCAGCCTGTGAGAAATTGGGGTATGAACCGATTGTTCTGACGGATCAGCTTTCCTGTGAGGCCAGAGAGGCCGGGCGCTTTCTCTCCGCGATCGCGAAAAGCCATCAACATACGGAAAAAAGTTTGGCTTTTATTGCCGGTGGAGAGACGGTAGTGCATTTGACCGGCAATGGAAAAGGCGGCAGGAATCAGGAGCTGGCACTTGCGGCGGCAGAGGGTATTGCGGGATTGGAAAATACGGCGGTGTTCAGTGTGGGAAGTGACGGGACGGACGGCCCTACTGACGCGGCAGGCGGATACTGCGATGGGTTTACGAAGGGGAAGCTTGCAAAACAGGGGATATCCATTTACGAAGTGTTACAGGATAACGATGCCTATCACGCGTTGAAAAGGACGGACGGTTTGATTGTCACTGGCGCGACAGGCACCAATGTAAACGATGTGGCGGTGCTTTTGATCAGACGCTGAGAGAAGGAGGAATAAAGAAAAATGATTGTTTTACGCACATTGTTGGAAAATAATCTTTCGCAGAACAGGGCGCTGATTGCGGAGCATGGGTTATCCTTTATGGTTGAGACGGAAAAGGTGAAAATTCTCTTTGACTGTAGCGCGGGAAGCGCAGCCAGAAAGAATGCGGAGAAGATGCACGTGTCTTTGAAGGATGTGGATTATGTCGTATTGAGTCACAGCCACTACGATCACGCGGGCGGTTATCCCGATATGATGGATCACGGCGTTTTGGCGCCGCTCGTAACAGGACCGCAGTTTTTTGAGGAGAAGTATGCCTGCGAGGGCGGAAAGTATGCCTATCTGGGCTGTGGCTTTGGGGAGGAGCTCCTTTCGGAAAAAGGCATAGAGCATCGGATTTGTGAGGGCTTAGAGACGCTGAATAAGGGATGTTATGTGGTGGGCGGATTCAAACGGTTTTATGAGTTTGAGAAGGCGCCGTCCCGGTTTGTCAGACAGACAAAAGAGGGCATGGTAACGGATGCGTTTCCGGATGAGGTATGTCTGGTGTTGGAGAGCGAAAAGGGTCTTGTCATGATCGTTGGGTGCAGCCATCCGGGAATCTTAAATATGATCGAGAGCGTGCGGGAGCGTTTCGGACAGCCGGTGTATGCGGTCTTCGGCGGATCCCATCTGGTGGAAGCGGATGAGGAAAGACTTTTGGAAACCATGAGAATCCTGAAGGATATGGGGATTGCGACTGTGGGCTTCAACCATTGTACGGGCGATACCGCGCAGAGCCGTCTTTCACAGTGCGGGGACGGGGTGGCGTATTCTCATTTGAAGGCGGGAGACTGTATTTTCTTGCCATAGTTTTTTAACAGGAAAGAGAAGGAGCGTATCCTTTTCTGATAGATTCTATTAAGTGTCCAAAGGGCATAAGTTATCAAAAGGAGGGTGATAGTATGTCAGCTGTTTTCATGTTTGCGGTTATCGTGTTGGCTGTTGTAGCTATGGTGGTCGCAATCTCAAAGTTCGACCAACATCCGTTTCTGGTGTTGGTGGTGGTCGCAGTGGCAGTCGGCCTTGTCTGTGGCATTCCCACGGAAGATGTGATCACGACGGTCAAGAATGGGTTCGGAAACATTCTGGCCAGTATCGGTATCGTGATTCTGGCAGGTACGATTATCGGTACGATTCTGGAGAAGACAGGCGCCGCGCTCACGATGGCAAACAGTATTCTCAAGGTGGTGGGCAAGGATAAGAGTGTGCTTACCATGGGACTTACCGGCTATGTGACAGGTATTCCGGTATTCTGTGACTCCGGTTTTGTAATTTTAAGTCCTATCTCCAGAGCGCTCGCAAGCCAAAGTAATGTGTCTCTGGCAGTGATGGCGACGGCGCTTTCCGGCGGTTTGTACGCAACACATTGCCTGGTGCCGCCCACACCCGGCCCGATCGCAATGGCGGGAACACTGGAAGCGGATTTGGGATTGACGATTCTGGTAGGTCTTCTGATTTCCATTCCGGTGACGCTGGTGGCGATTCTCTATGCAAAGAAGGTGGCAAGTAAGATTGATATTCCGGCGAACCCGGAATATACGGTGGAAGAACTGCAACAGAAATACGGCAAGCTCCCGGGTACTTTGCACAGCTTTTCCCCGATTCTTCTGCCGATCATTCTGATTGCCTTAAAATCCATCGGTGATTTTCCCAGCGCACCTTTTGGGAGCGGCGTGTTTAAGATGATCGTCTCCTTCGTGGGTAATCCGGTGATTGCACTGATTCTGGGCGTATTTTTGGCGATGACCCTGATTCCGAAATCGGAGAAGGAGAATACATTAAAGTGGATCACAGAGGGTGTGACCAACTCTGCCGGGATACTGGCGATTACCGGTGCGGGCGGTTCCTTCGGCGCAATTTTACAGCAGCTGCCGATTGCGGACGCACTCAGCGGCTCCATGCTGGGCCTTGGCATCGGCGTTGTACTGCCGTTTGTGATTGCGGCGCTCTTAAAGACGGCCATGGGCGCGTCTACGGTTGCCATGATCACCACGTCGGCCATGATTGCTCCCATGATGGGCGCATTGGGATTCACCAGCCCTATCGCGAAAGTTTTGGTTATCATGGCGATCGGCGCAGGTTCCATGACGGTATCTCATGCAAACGATTCCTACTTCTGGGTGGTGTCGCAGTTCTCGGATATGGATACGAAAGCGGCTTATAAGTGCCAGACGGGTGTGACCGCAGTCATGGGCGTAACGACCCTGATCATTGTCTTTGTTTTATCCCTGTTCCTTGTGTAAACGGAAACGCATACAGATACAGATACGGAAAAGCCCCAAAGAAGAGGTGTCTTCTGCGGGGCTTTTTGATATAAATAGCAAATGTTATTAATTTTCGGCGCGCAGATCGGGAAGGATGGCGGTGATCAGATAGAAGGGCAGGCTGAGTACCATGAAATAGACATAGCGAAACTCGGTTGCCACGGGAGTGGCGGCCAGTACGGTGAGAAGCAAAGCCACGCTTGGCAGATAACAGATGAGCTTGTGGTACTCCTTTCGGATGATCACAACGCTGATGCCGAATATCATGATCCAGCAGGCGACGCCCATGCTCCAAAGAGTACCGTAAATGGGCACCATGCTGCCGAGCTTGATCGCAATTTCCTTAGCCTTAATGACAAGGGGGCCGCCGATCAGCGGTCTGTGGGAGACGCCCAGATCCGTGGCGCTGACGCCCTCCGCCTCCGCCACCAGATAGAAGGAGTCGGGATACCAGTAACCGTAAGTCTGGTTCACATAGGCGGTCACATAGTCCATGGGATAGCGAAGCCCCAGCTCGGCCCAGAGCTTCAAAAATTCCATTTTGTGTTCCACCAGATAGTCCTGATTTCCGGCCCGGACGAGCTCTTTGATGTTGTCGGCAAAGGTGGGATTGTAGAGCTCATGGATATAGGTCAGGTCCACCACCTGCTCGATCAGGGACTGCTCCTCCTCCGTGAGATATCTGTCGTTACAAATAACGGCTGTGATTTGCTGCATGGGAATGCAGACGGATTCGATGAAATCGGGCGGCTCCACGTGACAAGCCCGCATGACCGGATATCTGACAACCGCGGCCAGAAGAAGAGCGGCAAGTAACGGTGGATAGACATATTTTGCTTTGCGTCGGAAGCCGAAAAGCAGAAACGGCAGGGCAAGCAGAAAAGCATACCATCCGTTGGAGCGGAAAAGACATATCGCAAGACCGGACAGAAAAAATACGGACAGATTTTTAAAATTTATGCGATCCTGCACCGACAGGCGCAGGATGGAACAGCCGAAAAACAGCACCGCTGCGGCGAAAGGGATATCTTTCCATACGGTGACGGAAAAAACGGCATGGTAAGGGATCAGGGCGTAGAAAGCCGTGATCAGAAGAAGGACAAAGGGCCTGATTCTGTGGGCGCGCAGTGTGGAGATGAAAAACGCTATGCTGCCGGCCAGAAGGCACATTTGAAAAAGGGTGTAAACGGATACGGCAATGACCATATCCTTTGTCAGCGCAAAACCGATGCGGTAAAAGAAACCGAATACCAGCGTATGGACCCACGGGTGGTGGTTAGAATAGGAGACAACTCCCAAAATCTGTTCCAGCTGGTTGATGCTGTCCGGCGTCATGATGCCCGGATACTGATAAAGATAGTAGGGGAACCAGCCGGCCAGACAGGCCAGAAAGGCGCAGAAGGCCGTATGGCTGCGAATAAAGTTGATCACCGCCGCAAGGCAGACGGACAACTTTTTGTAACGGCTGTTATGAAAATAGGGCACATCCTGATAGCGCGTGAGCAGAACTTGGTACAGTCTGTCCCTGTTGCAGGCATAAGAATACAAAAAATGCAGCAGATAGTAAAACAGGCAGACAAAGCCGGTAAAGATAATGACAAGAATGCCGGCGCGGTACAGCCGGCTTGTGAGCAGTTCAACGTAGTGGGGATAGTCCACCAGCATATACAGAAGCGTAAAGAGAACCGCGGTGACGAGGGCCACACGGTTGGAAAGCTGTAAAAGGTTCATGCGGCGGTTTACGTGCCGGTAGAAGAAGAACACCAGAAGGAAAAAGACAAAGGTCAGGATATTGCCCGGCTCCATGCGGGACGCCTTCATCAAAGCCCAGGTGGTGACAAAGCTCTGGAATAAGTGGGACAGTAAAATGCGATCCGGTTTGTTGGTCATGTTTCGTTTTCCCCCAAATAGTAAACTGCTTATAGAATAGAGTAATAGAAATCCGTTTTCCTGTCAAATGCGGATAGTGCGGCCTGTGGCGGCATGGGAAAGAAAACGCTTGCAATGAGAGAAAAAGGGTGCTATAATACCCTAAGAATCAATAATGATTACTGAGATAAAGAGTGGACTTGCGAGTCCACTCTTTTCCGTGCAGGGGGGACGTTATGTCAAAAAGAGAAACCTACGAGGAGAAGACGGAAACCCTTCTTTCGCCCATTGTGGAGCGCTTCGGCGTGGAGATCTATGATGTGGAGTATGTGAAAGAGGGAAAGGAGTATTATTTGCGGGTTTATATTGATAAGCCGGAGGGCGTGAATATTCAGGACTGCGAGAATGTAAGCCGGGCTTTGTCAGATGTGCTGGACGAGGAGGACTTTATTCCGGACGCTTATATTCTGGAGGTGAGCAGCCCCGGTCTCGGCAGAGTCCTGAAAAAAGACAAACACCTGGAAAAGAGTCTGGGGGAGGCGGTGGAACTGAAAACCTATAAACCCATTGACAAGCAGAAGGAGTTTGCCGGAATATTAAAGGCTTATGACGAAACATCCGTCACCATTGAGGAGAACGGCACTTTGCGCAGATTTGAGAGGCCGGATATCGCGACGGTCAGGCTGGCATTGGATTTTTAAAGCGTTTATCATAGTAAGGAGACATAGGAGGACAATGGAAAATGAATAAGGAATTAATGGAGGCGTTGGATATTCTGGAGAGGGAGAAGGAGATCAGCAAGGACACTCTCTTTGAGGCGATTGAAAACTCACTGATTACCGCTTACAAAAATCACTATGGCAAGGCGGACAACGTGAAGGTGGAGATCGACAGGGAGACCTGCGACTACTATTGCTATGCGGAAAAGGAGGTAGTGGAGGAAGTAGAGGATCCTGTTATGCAGATCTCTGCGGAGGACGCAAAGGAGATCGATCCGAAAGCCAAGTTGGGCGATATTGTCCGCGTGGAAATCCGCTCCAAGGAATTCGGCCGTATTGCCACACAGAATGCAAAGAGTGTGATTTTACAGAAAATCCGGGAGGAAGAGAGAAGCGTTATCTATAATCAGTACTTTGAAAAAGAGAAGGATGTGGTGACGGGTATCGTCCAGCGCTACATGGGGAAGAACATATCCATTAATCTGGGCAAGGCAGATGCGATCCTGAATGAGAACGAGCAGGTGCGCACGGAGCATTTTAGGCCGACAGAGAGAATTAAAGTGTACATTTTGGAGGTGAGAAATACCCCCAAGGGCCCCAGAATTTTAGTCAGCAGAACCCATCCCGAGTTAGTGAAGCGTCTTTTTGAGTCCGAGGTGACGGAGATTAAGGACGGCACGGTGGAGATCATGAGCATTGCCAGAGAGGCAGGCAGCAGGACGAAGATCGCGGTGCGCTCCAACAATCCCAATGTGGACGCTGTCGGCGCCTGTGTGGGGATCAACGGTTCCAGAGTCAACTCGATTGTGGATGAGCTTTGCGGGGAGAAGATTGATATTGTGAATTGGGACGAAAACCCGGGAAATCTGATTCAGAATGCGCTCTCTCCGGCAAAAATTGTGGCGGTGTTCGCAGATCCTGACGAGAAAACAGCCAAGGTGGTAGTGCCGGATTACCAGTTATCCCTTGCAATCGGTAAGGAGGGACAGAATGCCAGACTGGCGGCAAGGCTGACGGGATATAAGATTGATATTAAGAGCGAGACACAGGCCAAGGATGCGCCCGGATTCCGCTATGAGGATTACCTCTACGACGATGAGGAGTATGAGGAGGAAGCATACGAGGAAGGCGAGTATACGGAAGAGGAGTACGAGCAGGAGGCGTATGACGGCGACGAGTATGCAGAGGAAGAAACAGGCGGTGAAGAGGCTTAAAAGCGAGGAATGGCATGGCAAAAAAGATTTCACTGCGCCAGTGCATTGGCTGCGGAGAGATGAAAAATAAAAAAGAGATGATGCGCGTGTTAAAGAGCACGGAAGGTCCGATTCTTCTGGATATGAGCGGGAGAAAAAACGGCAGGGGCGCGTACCTTTGCAAGAGCTTGGCGTGTCTGGCGAAAGCGAAGAAAAACAAGGGACTGGAACGCTCTTTCAAGATGAGCATACCGGATGAAATATACGAGAATCTGGAAAAGGAGTTTGAGGAGGGCAGGCATGAGCCAGATACCGGAGAAGGATAAGGTATTATCTATGCTGGGACTCGCCGAACGCTCCAGAAATGTTGTCAGTGGCGGATTTGCGACGGAACAGGCTGTCAAAAGCGGTAAGGCAAGTCTGGTCATTATAGCCGAGGATGCGTCGGGTAATACCAGAAAAAAGTATAGTAACATGTGTGATTTTTATAATGTTCCCTTTGCGATCCATGGGACGAAGGATGTGCTCGGACATTCCATGGGCAAGGAAGAGAGATCGGTTCTTGCAGTGACAGATGAGGGATTTGCAAATTCGATACGGAAGCATTTAGGAGACTCGAAATAGGTGGAGGTAGTGAGTATGGCGAAGATGAAAGTACATGAGCTGGCAAAAGAGGTAGACAGGAAGAGTAAGGAACTGATCGATTTTTTGCAGGCCAAAGGATATGAGGTGAAGGTGGCGCAGAGTTCCATTGAGGATGAGGCGATTGCGCTTGTGAGAAAGGAATTCGGTTCTTCTGGGCAGGAGAAGGCGCCTGAAAAGGAAAGCAAGCCGGCGGAGGAAAAGGCCGGGAAGGCAGAGCCTGCCGCAAAGAAGGCGGAAGCCCCTGCGGCGGAAAGCGCCAGAAAAGAGGAGAAGGCGGAGGCGCCAAAGAAGAAACGGATTATCTTCGTGAGCAACCCTCACAACTCCAAGATGGCGGGACGCCCGTCTCAGGGTCAGAGCGCGGGAGGCGGTCAGCCAAACAGGGGAAACAACCGGTCAATGTCTAACGGTTCCCGTCCGGTGCAGCCCCAGAATGCGCCCCACAAAATCGTGCGCCCGACGCAGAAACCGATTCCGGTGACAGCAGAACCTTACGATGTCAGACAGAAGCAGCAACAGGAGAGAAGACTGGAACAGCGGCAGCAGGAAAAACGGGAAAATAACAAGAATGCGGCGGCCGGCAGCAGACCGGTTCCGGAACAGGAGAGAGTGGGCAGTGCAGGGGAAAATCGCAGACCTGAGAATCAGAGCAGGACGAATTATAACGGCGGTCAGACTGATCGCAAAGGCGGCGGCGCTCCCTTCTCTGGCGGCAGGAGCGGTGGAAATAGTGAACGCCCTCAGAGAGGAAATGGCGGGTCGGACAATCGATTTCGGAAAAATAACGGTCCGAAGGACTTTGTCGCTGAGGCGCCCGGTAAGGATACGTCCAATCACAGGGACGAGGAAAAGCGCAGGGCAAACCAAGACAGGAATAAACGCTCCAAGAAGGATCATATTTATGAGGAGGATGAAGCGGCAGTAAAGAACCGCAATAAGGCGGGCCGGTTCATCAAACCGGAAAAGAAGCCGGAGGAGTCTAAGGAAGAGCAGATCAAAGTGATTACGATTCCCGACAGCCTGACGATCAGGGAACTGGCGGATAAAATGAAAATCCAGCCCTCCGCGATCATTAAAAAACTGTTTTTACAGGGACAGATTGTCACCCTGAATTCCGATGTGAGCTTTGAGGAGGCGGAGAATATCGCCATCGAGTATGAGATCATCTGTGAGAAAGAGGTGAAGGTCGACGTCATAGAGGAACTTCTTCGGGAAGAGGAGGAAGATTCGTCCACTATGGTGGCACGTCCGCCGGTTATCTGTGTGATGGGCCATGTCGACCACGGTAAGACGTCTCTGCTCGACGCCATCCGTAAGACGAACGTGACGGATAAGGAAGCGGGCGGTATCACCCAGGCGATCGGTGCGTACACGGTAAGCGTCAAAGGACAGAGCATTACTTTCTTAGATACGCCCGGCCACGAGGCTTTCACGGCCATGCGTATGCGCGGCGCAAACTCCACGGATATTGCTGTGCTGGTGGTAGCGGCCGACGACGGCGTTATGCCGCAGACGGTGGAGGCCATCAATCATGCCAAGGCGGCGGGGATTGAGATTATTGTAGCGGTCAACAAGATCGACAAACCGAATGCAAATATCGACCGCGTTAAGCAGGAAATGACAGAGTACGAGCTGATCCCGGTAGACTGGGGCGGATCCACAGAGTTTGTGCCGGTGTCTGCAAAGTCGGGAGAAGGGATAGAGACTCTTTTGGAGACCATTCTGCTCACGGCGGAGATTTTGGAGTTAAAGGCGAATCCGAGCAGAAATGCCAGAGGTCTTGTCATTGAGGCGGAGCTTGATAAGGGCAGGGGCCCTGTGGCCACTGTACTGGTACAGAAGGGCACGCTGCATGTGGGAGACTTTATTTCCGCAGGGGCAAGCCATGGCAAGGTAAGAGCCATGATTGACGATAAGGGCAGACGCGTGAAGGAGGCGAAGCCTTCCACGCCGGTAGAAATTCTCGGCTTATCCGATGTACCCAGCGCGGGCGAGGTATTTATCGTTCACGAGAATGACAAGAGCGCAAAATCCTATGCAGAAACCTACATGGCGCAGCATAAGGAAGAAATGCTTGCAGATACTAAGACAAAGATGTCTCTCGACGATTTGTTCAACCAGATTCAGGAAGGCAATCTGAAAGAGTTGAATCTGATTGTCAAGGCGGATGTGCAGGGCAGCGTGGAGGCATTGAAGCAGAGCCTGATGAAGCTGTCCAACGAGGAAGTGGTGGTGAAGTGCATTCACGGCGGCGTAGGCGCGATCAACGAATCCGACGTGTCCCTTGCCTCCGCATCTTCGGCTATCATTATCGGCTTTAATGTGAGACCGGACGCCACCGCAAAGACTGTGGCGGAGCGCGAGGGCGTGGATGTGCGTCTCTATAAGGTGATCTATCAGGCGATCGAGGATATCGAGGCAGCCATGAAGGGAATGTTAGACCCGATTTTCGAGGAGAAGATCATCGGGCATGCTGAGGTGCGCCAGATCTTCAAGGCATCCGCCATCGGCAATATTGCAGGCTCTTATGTGCTTGACGGCGAGTTCCAGAGAGGGTGTAAGATCCGCATCCGCAGGGGCGAGGAGCAGATTTACGAGGGCGAACTTGCTTCCCTGAAGCGCTTTAAGGACGACGTGAAGGAAGTGAAGGCCGGGTTTGAGTGCGGTCTTGTGTTCGAGGGCTTTGACAAAATGCAGGAGCTGGATGTGGTAGAGGCTTACATTATGGTGGAGGTACCCAGGTGATCTGTCTCAACAAGTTGAGACGCGACTTTGTGCAACAACATCACAAAGTCGGGGTGTATGGAGGAAGCGATGAGGAAGAATAGTGTCAAGAACACCCGCATCAACGGGGAGGTGCAGCGCGCACTGGCGGAGATGATCCGCGGGGAGATCAAAGATCCCAGAATTGCACCTATGACTTCTGTAGTTGCGGTAGAGGTTGCTCCGGATTTAAAGACCTGTAAGGCGTGGATCAGTGTGCTCGGCGACGAGAAGGCGCAGGCGGATACGCTTGCCGGGCTTGAGAGCGCGGAGGGATATATCAGGGGACAGCTGGCGCGCACGATCAATTTGAGAAATACGCCGCAGATTCAGTTTATCATGGATCAGTCGATCGCTTACGGGGTCAATATGTCGAAGCGGATCGAGGAAGTGGTGGAGTCGGACCGAAAAGCAGCGGAGACAGGTAAGGGGAATGAAAATGAAGAAAATCAGTAGTGAATTACAAGGGGCAAAGTCTATAGCGGTTGGCGGGCATGTAAGACCAGACGGAGACTGCGTCTGCTCTGTCATGGCCTTATACCGCTATCTGAAAAAGGAACTGCCGCAGGCGGAGATTGACATGTATCTGGAAGAACCTCCGGCGACCTTTCATGTCCTGGAAGGAATAGAAGAAATTAAATCCGAATTTAATACTGACAAAAGTTATGATGTATTTATCGCGCTGGATTGTAATGACGAACGGCTCGGCGATGCCCTGTCTATCTTCAGACGGGCGCGCAAGCGTATCAATATCGATCATCATATCAGCAACACGGGCAGCGGGGATATCAATATTGTGGAGCCGGAGAGAAGTTCCACGGCGGAACTGCTCTACGATCTGATGGAGCCGGAACTGGTGGATACGGAGATTGCCAAGGCGATTTACATCGGCATCGCCCATGACACGGGTGTTTTCCGCTATTCCAACACGTCTCCGCATACGCTGCAGATCGCTGCGGAATTACTTAAATTTGGATTTGATTTTTCAAGCCTGATAGAGGAAACCTTCTTCGAGAAAACTTATGTACAGACCCAGATCATGGGAAGGGCGATTTTGGAGAGTGTGCGGTTTATGGATGACAGGTGTATTGTCAGCATGGTGAGCCGCCGGATGATGGAGTTCTATCAGGTGGGGCCAAAGGATCTGGATGGCATTGTGAATCAGCTTCAAGGTGTCAGGGGTGTGGACTGCGCGATCTTCATGTATGAGACCGGTACGCTGGAATACAAGGTGAGCATGCGCTCAAACGGACTTGTCGATGTGTCGAAGGTGGCTGTCAAATTTGGCGGCGGCGGACATGTGCGGGCTGCCGGCTGTACGATGAACGGTACATATCACGACAATATCAACAATCTTTCCCATGAGATTGCGGCCCAGCTGAAGAAGGAACAGAAATAGAAAGAGACAGCGTGGTTATGTATAACGGAATCTTGAATGTTTATAAAGAGGCAGGGTTTACGTCCCACGATGTGGTGGCGAAGCTCAGGGGAATCTGTAGACAGAAAAAAATAGGACATACAGGGACACTCGACCCGGACGCGGTCGGCGTGCTTCCTGTATGTTTTGGTTCGGGCACAAAGCTGTGCGATCTGCTCACAGACTGGGATAAGGAGTATATTGCCACACTGCGGCTCGGGGTGTCCACAGATACGCAGGATTTGTCGGGACAGGTGTTATGGAAAGCGGACAGGGAAGCGCTGTCGGCTGTCACGGAGGAAAGGGTGCGGGAGAGCATCCTGCATTTTCTCGGCGGCTATGAACAGACACCGCCCATGTACTCCGCCCTCAAGGTGAACGGAAAAAGGCTGTATGAACTGGCCAGAGCCGGCAGGGAAGTGGAGCGCAGGCCCAGACGGGTGGAGATCAGCGAGTTGGAGATTTTGGAGACGGCTCTGCCTGAGGTGCGGTTTCGCGTGGTCTGTTCCAAGGGAACCTATATCCGCACACTCTGCCATGATATCGGGGAGCGGCTGGGGTGCGGCGGTGCGATGGCGTCCCTGACGCGAAGCCGGGTCGGCATGTTCGGGCTCGATCAGGCGCTTCGGCTCTCGGAGATTGAAAGGCTGCGGGATAAAAATAAAATATCAGATGTTATAATACCGCCCGACGCCGTGTTCGCATCCGCCCGGGCCGTGACTGTGACAGCGGAAGGGAAGCGGTTTTTGGAGAATGGAAACCGGCTTCCGGCAAAACTGCTTCCGGAGGCAGGAAGCCTGAAGGAGGAAGAACGGCTTCGCATGTACGATGAGGCGGGACGGTTTTACGGGATTTACCGGTACGATGAGGAGCGGAAAGAGGCAAAGCCGGAAAAGATGTTTCTTTGATAAAACCGGAAAAGGAAAGTAACGGGACAGGCGCTATGGAGATTATTGAGAATACGACAGAATTTCATTTAGAGAAACCAAGTGCGGTGGCTCTCGGAAAGTTTGACGGCGTTCATCTGGGACACCGCAGACTTTTGGGACAGGTGCTGGCACAGAAGGAAAGGGGGCTTCAAGCGGTGGTGTTTACTTTTGACACCTCCGCGGCCTCTTTTTTCGGCGGGGATGAGAAAGAGCTGTCCACGAGAGAGGAAAAGCGGGCTGTCTTTTCGGGGATGGGGATTGATGTACTGATTGAGTTCCCTTTAAACCGGGATACGGCGGCTACACAGCCTTTGGATTTTTTGTCCCGCTATCTGGCAAAGCAGATGCGTACGGCTTACCTCTGTGCCGGGCCGGACGTTTCCTTCGGGAAGGGAGGCGCCGGAGACTATGCGCTTCTTGCCCGGTATGCGGAGCATTTCGGCTATCAGGTGGAGCTGATCGAGAAAGTTCGCGTGAAGGGGGAGGAGGTCAGCTCGACAAGAGTGCGGGAGGCGGTCCGTGCGGGAAATATGCAGGACGTCACCCTGATGCTGGGGGCGCCTTACAGCGTGAGCGGCAGGGTGGTGCACGGCAGGGCGCTTGGCAGGACGCTTGGCATGCCCACGGCAAATCTCCTGCCGGACGCCGGTAAACTGCTTCCGCCAAACGGCGTCTACTATTCCAGAGCCTTTCTGAATGACAGGTCTTACCGGGGTATCACCAATGTGGGCTGTAAACCCACGGTATCCGAGGAACAGGTTGTGGGAGTAGAGACATATCTCTACGATTTTGAGGGGGAAATTTACGACAGGGATATGACGGTAGAGCTTTTGGCCTTCCGCCGGCCTGAGCGGACTTTTGACAGCGTGGAAGCGCTGCGCCGTCAGATTGAGGAGGATGTAGAGTCGGGCAGAAACGCTTTTTTTTGACATAGGGGCTTGTAAGAGGATTTTTTTTTCGATACAATAGAGAAGTGTAGCTTTTCAATGGGGAAAAGAACAAAGGAAGGACGTTTACAATCACATGAGTCTATCAATCATTCTTTCCATGGCGGGCGGCCTTGGGCTGTTTTTGTACGGCATGCGCATCATGAGCGACAGCATAGAGAAGGTTGCTGGCGCGAAGCTGAGAGGGATTTTGGAGCGGCTGACGACCAACCGCTTTACGGCAATTCTGGTAGGTGTGTTCTTTACGGCGGTGATCCAGTCATCATCAGCCTGTACGGTCATGGTAGTCAGTTTCGTAAACTCCGGTCTGATGACGCTGACGCAGGCGGCGGGCGTGATCTTCGGCGCTAATATCGGTACAACGGTGACGGCGCTCTTAGTTTCCTTTAAATTAGAAAAAGTGGCTCCGGTGATCCTTCTTGCGGGCGTGTTGATCGTCATGTTTATCAAAAAACAGAAGGTTTCCAGATGGGGAGAAGTTATCATCGGTTTTGGTGTGCTCTTTATGGGATTGGGTTCGATGTCGGGCGCCATGTCCGGCATGAAAGATTCGCCGATGGTGCTTGCCATGTTTTCCTCGTTACGGTCGCCGTTTCTGGCGGTGCTTTTGGGGACGTTTCTCACAGCGGTGATTCAGAGCTCATCGGTGACAGTCAGTATCATGGTGCTTCTTGCCAATCAGGGGCTGCTCAGTATGGATATCGGCATGTTTATCATTTTGGGCTGTAATATCGGCGCTTGTACTTCGGCTCTTCTGGCTTCGTTAAACGGTAAGAAGGACGCGAAACGGGCGGCGGCGATCCATCTGGTTTTCAATATCATCGGTACGATTATTGTTTACATAATATTCTCGCTTGCGGTGGAAGAGATTGTCGCCGGCCTTACCTATCTGGCTCGCGGGGATGCGGGCCGCACGGTTGCCTATGCCCATATTTTGATTAAGGTATTTCAGGTTATCATTATGATGCCGTTTATCCAGCAGATCGTGAAACTCACTTATCTGCTGGTGCCCGGCGACGACAAGAAGATCGGATACCGCGACAGCTATCAGTTGAAATATATCGGGGAAAAGGTGGTCTTAAATCCCGCCACCGCTGTGGTGGAGGTAATCAAGGAACTGGATCGTATGGGCTCCCTTGCGGATGAAAATTTGAATCGCGCGATGAACGCTTTGATTACATTGGATCAGGAAGAGATCGAAGAGGTTTACGAGGTGGAGAAGAACATCGACTTCTTAAGCCATGCCATCACCAACTATCTGGTGAAGATCAACCAGACGACCCTGCCGATCGAGGACTTGAAGAGTATCGGCGCCCTGTTCCATGTGGTCAACGATATTGAGCGGATTGGCGATCACGCGGAGAATATTGCGGATTCGGCGGTGCACAGGCAGGAGACGGGCGTGGGCTTTTCCAAGGAGGCACAGAGGGAGCTGGGAGAAATGATGGATATGGTCAACACGATTCTGCGCTTCTCTTTTGAAATGTTTGTCAAGAGCACGGAGGAACATGTGGAGGATATCAGGAATCTGGAGGAGGCCATCGACGAGAAAGAAAAGGAATTACAGCAAAAGCATATCGAACGGCTGTCGAATAACGAGTGTTCGCCCGAGGCCGGCGCTCTGTTTTCGGATATCGTGTCGGGGCTAGAGAGAGTGGCGGATCATGCGACGAATATCGCGTTTGCCAACAGCTATTATGAGCCAAACTAAAGGGACATGACAGACGGCAGGGAGAGGAATTGGTTTTACGTTATGAAGAAACAGAAGATTTTACTCATCATAACATGCGTTATGATTGCGGGGATATCGCTGCCGGTACAGGCCACCACGCCGATACCGGATCTGCTTCCGATCGGCCAGCTGGATCTGGACCGGGAACCTGCGCAGACGGAAGGAGAATCGACTGACGAAGAAGGCGGCATCTTGGGCGATGGGGAGGAGACGGCGCAGGATGTTTTGCAGGAAGATATCGTCGGCGCAGGCGTGGTTCTGATTGCGGATAAGACGGCGGAGGACTATGCGCTTGCCTATGAGAGGGCAAAGGAAGCAAACTGGGGGTATACCAATCTGGGAATCTCCGATGTGAGCGATAATTTGAATATTCGGGCGATTGCCGCGGAGGATGGCAGGCTTGTGGGAAAACTGCCAAAGGATGCCGCCTGCGAGGTGATTGAGATGGATGATGAGTGGGCGCACATCCAGTCCGGGAACGTGGATGGTTATGTGAGCCGGGATTACCTCCTCACCGGCGTTATGGCAAAGCTCAGGGCGGAGGAACTGGCCACAACTGTGGCAACGGTTACCACAGACAGCTTAAAAGTCAGGGCGGAAGCCAACACGGAGTCGGAGGTCATCACGCTGGTGCCGAGGGGAGAGGAGCTTGAAGTGTCGGCCGTGGAAGGCGACTGGGTAAAAGTATTTCTGGATGATGATGAAGTGTATGTCTCCGGGGAATATGTAGAGGTCAGCGCGGAACTGGGCACGGCAATTACCATGTCGGAACTGCTCTACGGGCAGGGAATCGCTGATGTGCGCGTGGATATCTGTCAGTATGCGAAGGAATTTTTGGGGAATCCTTATGTGTGGGGCGGCACCAGTCTGACGAACGGGACAGACTGCTCCGGTTTTGTCATGAGCGTCTTTAAAAAGTATGGGGTGAACCTTCCCCGGAATTCCAGGGCGCAGGCAAACTGCGGCACCACCATCAAAGTATCCGAGGCGAAACCGGGAGATCTGATTTTTTACGCAAAGGGCAAGACCATCAATCATGTGGCGATTTATATCGGAAACGGACAGGTGATTCATGCAAGCAATCCCAGAACAGGTATCCGTATTTCCAGTGTGTCTTACCGTTCGCCCTTTAAGGCGGTCAGGATACTACAGGATTAAAAATTGCTTTACAACAATGGAACATTGTGATAAACTATCAAGGTATGAATTTTAGCCGACACGCAGAGGCGGGACACTCCGACCCCTTCTTGGTGCCCGGCGGTTATTCAGGGAAGAACCCTGAGGGAAAGGAGAAAACATGATTTCTAAGGAAAAGAAGACAGCGATTATCAAGGAATATGCAAGATCAGAGGGCGATACCGGTTCACCGGAGGTACAGATTGCGGTTCTGACAGAGAGGATTCAGGAGCTTACCGAGCATCTGAAAGAGCATCCGAAGGATCATCATTCCAGAAGAGGACTTCTGAAAATGGTAGGTCAAAGACGTGGGTTGCTTGGTTATCTGAAAGACAAAGATATCGAGAGATATCGTGCACTGATCGAGAAACTTGGGCTTCGTAAATAAGTAGGGCTGATGAGCGGAGATAGGGTTGGCAGGTCCGACCCTAAATCCGCTTTTCTAATACAACAGTTTATCCAGACCGAAGCGATTTTGCGAATGGCGCGTGATAAACTGTAGCAAAGAGTAGAAGAAAGAGAAGAAGGAGAGAAGATTATGTACAAGAGTTACACAATGGAACTTGCCGGTCGTACCCTTCGGGTGGACATCGGCAGAGTCGGCAAACAGGCAAACGGCTGCGCTTTTATGCAGTATGGGGAGACTACCGTTTTATCTACGGCGACAGCCTCCGATAAACCGAGGGAGGGGATTGATTTCTTCCCCTGTAGTGTGGAGTATGAAGAGAAATTTTATTCGGTAGGAAAGATCCCGGGCGGCTTCAATAAGAGAGAGGGTAAGCCCTCCGAGAACGCGATTCTGACAAGCCGTGTGATCGACCGGCCCATGAGACCGCTGTTTCCCAAGGACTACCGCAATGATGTGACCTTAAACAATATGGTTATGAGCGTGGATCCGGCATGCCGTCCGGAGCTGGTGGCTATGATCGGTACGGCCATCGCGACCTGCATTTCGGACATTCCCTTTGCAGGCCCCTGCGCGATGACCCAGATGGGTATGGTGGACGGAGAGCTGATTGTCAATCCGTCTCAGGAACAGTGGGATAAGGGCGACCTGAAAATGACGGTGGCGTCCACTGCGGAAAAGGTGATGATGATTGAGGCGGGCGCCAATGAAGTGCCGGAGGCAAAGGTGCTGGAGGCAATCTTTAAGGCCCATGAGATTAACCAGTCTCTGATCGCGTTCATCAATAAGATTGTGGCTGAGGTCGGTAAGCCGAAGCATTCCTATGAAAGCTGCGCGGTTCCCGATGAGCTGTTTGAGGAGATGAAGAAGATCGTGACGCCCGAGGAGATGGAGAAAGCCGTCTTCACCGACGAAAAGCAGGTGCGCGAGGAGAATATCAGAAATATCACTGCAAGGCTGGAGGAGGCGTTCGCTGACAAGGAAGATTACCTTGCCGTGCTGGGTGAGGCGGTATACCAGTACCAGAAGAAGACCGTGCGGAAGATGATTCTGAAAGACCACAAGCGTCCTGACGGCAGAGCGCTGGATCAGATCAGACCGCTTGCCGCAGAGGTGGACATCATTCCGAGAGTGCATGGCTCCGCCATGTTTACCAGAGGGCAGACGCAGATTTGTAACGTCTGCACATTGGCGCCGCTTTCTGAGATGCAGAAGGTGGACGGACTGGATGAAAATGTAACATCCAAGAGATATATGCATCACTATAATTTCCCCTCCTACTCTGTAGGTGAGACCAAGGTGAGCAGAGGACCCGGCAGAAGAGAGATCGGCCACGGCGCGTTGGCGGAGAGAGCTTTGCTTCCGGTGCTTCCTTCCGAGGAGGAGTTCCCCTATGCGATCCGCACGGTGTCCGAGACCTTTGAGTCCAATGGTTCCACCTCCATGGCTTCTACCTGTGCGTCCTGTATGTCTCTGATGGCGGCGGGCGTGCCGATCAAGAAGATGGTAGCCGGAATCTCCTGCGGTTTGGTGACAGGCGACACGGATGATGATTTTGTGCTTTTGACAGATATTCAGGGCCTGGAAGATTTCTTCGGGGATATGGATTTCAAGGTGACCGGTACCCATGAAGGGATCACGGCGATCCAGATGGATATTAAGATTCACGGCCTGACCAAGCCTATCGTGGAGGGCGCTATCGCAAGGTGCCGTGAAGCCAGAGAGTATATTATGGAAAACTGCATGAAGCCTGCGATTGCGGAGCCCCGCAAGGAGGTTGGGCCTTACGCGCCTAAGATCATTTCGATTCAGATTGACCCCGACAAGATCGGTGATGTGGTCGGACAGCGCGGTAAGACCATCAACGAGATCATTGCCCGCACGGGTGTGAAGATCGACATCAACGATGAGGGACAGGTTTCCGTCTGCGGTACGGACCATGAGATGATGGACAAGGCTGTGGATATGATCAAGATGATTACGACCGACTTTGAGGAAGGACAGATCTTCCAGGGTACGGTGGTGAGCATCAAGGAGTTTGGCGCATTCATCGAGTTCGCGCCGGGCAAGGAAGGCATGGTGCATATCTCCAAGATCGCGAAGGAGAGAATCAACCGCGTGGAGGATGTGCTCACCCTCGGCGACAAGGTGACGGTAGTGTGTCTTGGCAAGGACAAGATGGGAAGAATCAGCTTCTCCATGAAGGATGTAGCGCAGGTCTAAAAAGTGAGGTTGTATGAAAAATTCGGGCGTAATTTCACACACGAATGAGAAAGATGACGGACGGCGCTATACCAGACGTCATTTGGAAGAACTTGTTGCGTTGCAGACCAGCGTACTGCAAAAGCAGGCGCAGGAACTGCGGCGCATGAATGAACGCATCATAGAGACCATGAGTAATGTGGTGGAGTTTCGGAATCTGGAATCGGGCGACCATGTCAGGCGGGTAAAAGATTTTACAAGGATTCTGGCCGAATATGTGGCCGCGCTCTGCCCGGAATATCATCTTGACAGGGAGGACGTCGATGTGATTGCCGCGGCGTCGGCTATGCACGATGTGGGAAAGATTGCGATTTCGGACGCCATTTTGTTGAAACCGGGCAGGCTCACCGAAGAGGAGTTCGCGCTCATGAAAACACACACCCTGAAAGGGTGTGAGATCATAGAGATGCTGGAGGATATTCAGGAGAGCGAATACGGCAGGGTGAGTTATGAGATCTGCCGGTATCATCACGAGCGGTACGACGGGAAGGGATATCCCGAGGGATTGTCGGGAGAGGATATTCCCATCGCCGCGCAGATTGTCTCGGTGGCGGACGTTTACGACGCTCTGGTCAGCGAACGCTGTTATAAAAGCGCCTACACGCCCGCACAGGCTTACGATATGATTATGCGGGGAGAGTGCGGTCAGTTTTCCCCAAAGCTTCTCTTATGTCTGGAAAAGGCGGCGGGGAAGTTTGCAAAGAGAGCGGTTCAAAACCGGCAGGAATCTACCAGGTAGAGGAGGTTCCTGCCTTTTCTTCGCAGTATTTACAGCGGTAGATTTCTTTTTCCTCATCTGCAAGAACAAAAATATGCGGCAGCTCCTGCTCGATCGAGGTGATACAGCGGGGATTTTTGCATTTGATCACATTGTGGATTTCCCGGGGGAGAACCAGCTCCTTCTTGTCTACGATCTCCCCGTCCTTGATCACGTTGACGGTGATGTTGTGATCGATAAAAGCAAGGATATCCAGATTCAGGGTGTTAATATCGCACTCCACTTTTAAAATGTCTTTCTTTCCCATCTTATTGCTGCGGGCGTTTTTGATGATCGCTACGGTGCAGTCCAGTTTATCCAATTTTAAGTGGTGATAGATTTCAAGGCTTTTGCCGGCTTCGATATGGTCGAGCACAAAGCCCTCTTCAATTTTTCCTACGTTTAACATTACAGTCCTCCTTTTTTGGGGCGTTTTTATGCCGGTATTTGTATCCGAGTTTGCGAAGCAAATCTCGCGGCGTTAAATCCGAAGGATTTTACGCCAGTTTACGCCAGTTCGAGTAAAGTTAATATCAAAGCCATGCGGACATAGACGCCGTACTGTGCCTGCTTAAAATAGACGGCGCGTGGGTCGTCGTCGACCTCCACCGAGATTTCGTTGACTCTCGGAAGGGGATGGAGGATCAGCATGTCCTCCTTTGCGGCGGAGAGCTTTTCCTTGTCCAGAATATAAAAGTCTTTCAGTCTCACGTAATCCTCTTCGTTGAAGAAGCGCTCCTTCTGCACTCTCGTCATGTAGAGGAGGTCAAGCTGGGGCATACAGTTCTCCAGACGGATCACCTCCTCATAGGGGATACCCTTTTCAGAAAGCATGTCCGTGATATAGTCCGGCACTTTTAATTCCTCGGGTGAGATAAAGATGAAACGGATATCCTGATAACGGATCAGCGCGTTGATGAGGGAGTGTACGGTGCGTCCGAATTTTAAGTCGCCGCACAGCCCGATGGTAAATCCGCCCAGTTTTCCTTTCAGGGACCGGATGGTGAGCAGATCCGTAAGGGTCTGCGTAGGATGCTGGTGTCCGCCGTCCCCGGCATTGATTACCGGAATGCCGGAGCGGGAGGCCGCTACCATGGGAGCGCCCTCTTTGGGGTGGCGCATGGCGCAGATATCCGCATAACAGGAAATGATGCGGATGGTGTCCGATACGCTTTCGCCTTTTGCGGCAGAGGAGGAAGCGGCGTCCGAAAAGCCAAGGACCTTCCCGCCCAGATTCAGCATGGCAGCCTCAAAACTCAGGCGCGTGCGCGTGCTTGGCTCATAAAAACAGGTGGCCAGCTTTTTCCCTTCGCAGCTGTGCGCGTACTTGGCGGGATCGGCCTCAATTTTGTTAGCCAGATCGAAGAGCTTTTCCAGCTCATCAACGGAAAAATCAAGTGGGTTCATCAAATGTCTCATAGAAATGGTACACTCCTTTGCAAGATAGTCAAAAAAATAGAAGAGATTATTCTCTTCTATTTTGGAAATTTATGATTGATAGGATAGCAATTCCTCCACAGGCTTTCTCTTGGGAGCAACAGGCGTCTCATCGGGATAGCCAATGGGAATAAGAGCCACAAGTTCACGGTCTGCGGGAAGCTGCAACAGAGATTCCGCCGCACTCTGGTCAAAAAGACCGAGAATCACGGAACCAAGCCCCTGTTCGTATGCCGCGAGGCAGAGGCTCTGGGATGCGATACCGGCGTCATACATCTGCCAGCCGTCTCCTCTGGGAGTGCTGAACGAGCCGTCACGCTCATAACCGCTGCGGTTTTTGATAATCGTAACAGCCATCAGTACAGGCGCTGCTGCAATGATATCGCCGTTGGGGGGATAGAGGGAAGTGCACTCTCTTGCGATTTTTTCTTTCAAGGCGCCTTCTACGGCAATATAGCGGGTGATCTGCGTGTGCTTCCAGCTTGGAGAGTAGGAAGCGGTCTCAACGATCTGGGATATAAGATCGTGGGAAACAGCATCAGCCTTAAACTTGCGGATGCTTCTGCGCCCTAGGATACAGTCTTTCGCGGTCATGTGGAGTCCTCCTTATCATGTGGCATGGTTGATAGGTTCTTACTATATTTTGTATATCATAGCACAAAGGAGGGAGGGACGCAAGTGGGACAAAAGGCGGATATTATTGCTATTGTTTTGATAAAAGTGTATAATTAGAAAGAATCCCAAGAGGCTGTCTGGAGACAGCTTTGGCAGTCCACAGAAAATCGGAGGAGATTATCGCAATGGAGGAAAACAGAGAAGAAATGATGCAAAAGGACGACAGCGCGGGGGAGGGACGCGGGGAACAGTATGTGGAGCGTAAACGCTGGCTGTTCTTCGGCCTGCCCTTTAGTTTTACGAAATACACGGTAAACGATCAGGTGATTACCATTAATGCGGGTTTGTTCAACACGACAGAAAACGACTGTTATTTATATAAAGTGCAGGATGTGGAGCTGAAAACCAGTCTTGCAGAACGTATCTTCGGACTGGGTACAGTGGCCTGTTATACAGGGGACAATACGCATCCGCAGCTGTATCTGGAGCACATCAAGAATGCGAAGGAGATCAAGAATTATATCCTGCGTGCCTCCGAGGAGGCCAGAAGAAAGCGGCGGACGTTAAACACGCTGAATATTGACGCGGACGATATTGATATGGATTGACGCAGGTTAGTCCGGACGCAGGGAAGGGTCGTTTTCCCGCAGGAGGCGTTCAAAGAGAAGGCCGGTGACGAACCAGAAGGGAGCGTAGTCCAGCCGGATTACTTTTCCCAGATTCCAGCGGGAGCGCTCGTAATTCCAGGGACAGAGTTCCCGGCGGTTCAACCACATGCCGGTGAGAAATTCCCCGGTGAAGATCAACCCGGTGTAGGTGAGCCCGCGAAATAGCAGGGAGCGGTTTTTAAGCAGGCGGCAGACTGGGGCGAGCAGGGCGGCCAGACCGTAGATGGGAAACATCCAGACGGAGGTGGCGCCGGGCAGTTTAAAGTCTCTCCTGCGGAAAGAGTGAAAGGCTGTGAAGGTGATTTCCAGAAACCATCCCAGCAGCCCGCAGTGAATGAAGTTGTGCAATAATTTTTTCATATTTTATAGTATAAACCGTCTGAAATCTATTTATACAGGGATGTGGAAAACAGACGGGAAAAGCATGAAACGGAGTGTAGACCGGCATGAACTATCGGGAAGCCATGCAGTACATTGACGAATTGAGGCCCCTTGGCAGGGTTATGGGGCTTGACAGTATGCGCCGGCTTTGTGAAAAGCTGGGAAATCCGCAGGAGCAGTTGAAATTTGTGCATATCGCCGGGACAAATGGTAAAGGTTCCGTACTTGCCTATGTTTCTACGGTGATGCAGGAGGCGGGATATCGGGTGGGAAGATATCTTTCTCCGGCGGTGAGGGAATACAGAGAGGTCTTTCAGGTGGACGGCAGAATCATTACCCAGTCGGGTCTCTGCAAATATTTGGAGCCGGTAAAGGCCGCGGCGGCGCTGATGGTGGAGGAGGGACATCCCCATCCCACGCTTTTTGAAGTGGAAACAGCGGTGGCCTTTCTGTTTTTTCAGGATAAGGAATGCGATCTGGTGGTTTTGGAGACGGGTCTGGGCGGTGCGTTGGACGCCACCAACGTGGTGGAGCAGACGCTGGCGGCAGTTTTCTCCTCGATCAGCATGGATCATATGGATATTTTGGGGGATAGTCTGGAGGAGATTGCCACCGCGAAGGCGGGCATTATAAAAAACAAGTGTTATGTGATATCTGCACAACAGCCTCCCGATGTGATGAAGATATTGCGCCAGGCAGCTCTTTTGAAGAAAGGAAAATTCCTGACCGCGGACGTTTCCCGTGCAAAACATGTCAGATATGGCGTGACGAAGCAGAGCTTTGACTATGACCGCTATAAAAATCTGGAGATTTCCATGCTCGGACAGTTTCAGATTGAGAACGCCGTTTTGGCGGTGGAGACGGTCATGGCGCTGGGACGCTGCGGTTACAAAGTCCCGGAGGAAAAGCTGCGCAGGGGACTTTTGGAGACCAAGTGGCCGGGGCGGTTTGATGTGATTGCAAAGAAGCCGCTTTTCATCGCGGACGGCGCCCACAACGAGGACGCCGCAAAAAAATTGGCGGAAAGTATTCAGTTTTATTTTACAAATAGGAAAATTATTTATATAATGGGAATGTTAAAGGACAAAGAGGCTGACAAGGTGATTCGCAGCACGTTCGAGCTGGCTTCCCATATTATCACGGTGACACCGCCTGTAGGAGACCGTGCTCTGCCGGCGCTTGATCTGGCGCAGGCAGCAAGGGAATATCACGGCGCTGTGACTGCGGCGGACAGCGTGCAGGAGGCGGTGGAGATTGCTTATCTGCTTGCGGGAAAAGATAAGGAGGCCGTAATCATAGCCTTTGGCTCCCTCTCCTATTTGGGAGAGCTGATGGATATTGTGATACATAGAGATACGATCAGGAGAGACACCCATGGTAGATCAGACAAAAATTAGGGAGGCTGTCAAGCTTCTTTTGGAAGGCATCGGTGAGGATGTGACCAGGGAGGGGCTGCGTGAGACGCCGGACAGGATCGCCCGCATGTACGGCGAAATCTTTGCAGGGATGGATGAGGATGCGGGAGAGCATCTGTCGAAGACATTTTCGGTGGCAAGTAACGAGATCGTTCTCTTAAAAAATATCACCTTTTATTCTACATGCGAGCACCATCTCATGCCGTTTTACGGAAAGGCGCACATCGCCTATCTCCCTGACGGAAAGGTTGTGGGGTTAAGCAAGCTTGCGAGGACGGTGGAGGTTTACGCCAGAAGACCCCAGATTCAGGAGCAGATGACAATACAGATTGTGGAAGCTGTCATGGAACATCTGCACCCCCAAGGCGCCATGGTGATGCTGGAGGCGGAACACATGTGTATGACCATGAGGGGGGTGGAAAAGCCGGGAAGCCGGACGGTGACAGTGGCGTCCAGAGGCTGTTTTCAGGAAGATCCTAAGTGGCAGGAGCTTTTCTTCCGCATGGTGGGAATGGATAAAGTATATAATCAGGATTTAACATAATCAAATCCTGTGGATAAGCTGTTATAAGAATAAAAATACGGAGGGCAGAAAATGAGAATAGGACAGAGAGATTTCAGAACAAAAGGACATACTTATGTGATGGGAATACTTAACGTAACACCTGATTCTTTTTCCGATGGCGGAAAGTATGAAGAGTTGGATCAGGCTCTATATCACGTTGAACAAATGATAACAGATGGTATGGACATAGTGGATGTGGGAGGCGAGTCTACAAGACCGGGCTATACACAGATTTCTGATCAGGAGGAGATTGATAGGGTCATTCCGGTGATTGAAGCTATCAAATCCAGATTTAATGTTCCTATTTCCCTGGATACATATAAATCTGCGGTGGCAAAGGCAGGCATTACTGCGGGCGCCGATATGATCAACGATATCTGGGGACTTAAATATGATGAAAATATGGCGACTGTGATCGCGGAAGCGGGGATTCCCTGCTGTCTGGTACATAACCGCAAGGAGGCTAAATATAACAACCTGATTGAGGAGATGCTCTGGGATTTTGAGTCCACATTGGAGCTGGCGAACCAGAAAGGAATCGCTTATGACAAGATTATTTTAGATCCCGGTATCGGCTTCGGCAAGGGCTATGAAAATAATTTGGAGATTATTGACAATCTACAGAAGTTTCATTCGCTGGGCTATCCGCTGTTACTTGCGGCAAGCCGCAAATCCGTGATCGGGATGGGGTTGGATCTGCCCGTCAACGAGCGCATGGAGGGAACGCTGGTGACCACCGTTTACGGCGTAAAACAGGGTGTTATGTTTGTCCGTGTGCATGATGTGAAGGAAAATGTGCGCGCGATCAGAATGACAGAGGCGATTCGCGACGGTTATAAAAATTGACGAGAGGCAAGCGTGGGAATGGATCAGATTATAGTGGAGGATTTGCAGGTTTATGCCTATCACGGTGTATACCCGCAGGAGAATGAAGAGGGACAGAATTTTTACGTCAGCGTGGTTCTTGATACGGATACGAGAGCGGCGGGCATGGCGGATGATCTGGGATTATCGACGAACTATGGCGTGGTATGCCGCTTTCTCCATACCTTTCTCACAGAGCATACCTACAAGCTGATTGAGACGGCGGCGGAAAGGGCGGCGGAGGCGCTGCTCTTGCAGTTCCCTCATGTGCGGCAGGTCACTATGGAGATCAAAAAACCGGAGGCGCCGATCACCGTACCTTTCGGTTCGGTGTCCGTAAAGATCGTGAGAGGCTGGCGGCGGGCCTATGTCGCCTGCGGTTCCAATATCGGAGATAAGAAGGCGCATCTGCGCGCGGCGGTGGATGCCCTGCTTACGGACAAAAAATGCAGGGTGCTCCGGGTTTCCGACTGGGTGGAGACTACGCCCTACGGCGGGGTGGAGCAGGCCGATTATTTAAACGGCGCTCTTGCGCTGGAAACGCTCTACACGCCGGAGGAGCTTTTGGAAAAGCTGCATGAGATCGAGAAGGCAGAGGCCAGAGAGCGCAAGGAACGCTGGGGGCCGAGAACGCTTGATCTGGATATTCTTCTCTATGAGGGGGCGGTGATGGACACGGATCAGCTGACCATCCCGCACCGGGATATGTGTAATCGCGACTTTGTGTTGAAGCCGCTTGCACAGATTGCCCCCTATGAGAGGCATCCGGTAGTGGGAAAGGCGATTGTGGAGCTGCTTGCGGAAGTGGAGAAGAACGGAGAAAAACACGTGTTATACAATTAAAAAGGCTGCCCTTTGGCGAACGATCATTCGCAGGGGCAGCTTTTTGGTACTTTGTGTTATTCTTCTTCGCCGCTTTGGTTTTCCGGTTTTGCATGAGCCAGAGCGGCTTCTCTTGCGGCATCAAAGGTGGTCACGTTGATGGGGCCGTAGGTGTAGGTCTTGTAGACCGGCGTGCTCTCGTTAAAGGCATTGAAGTATACATACTGAGAGGTAATGTTGATATTCTGGTATACGCCTTCGCGGACAATCTCCTGCGAGCTCCCGTCGATCAGCATACGTTTGAGGGCCGGCATATCAGAGGAACTGACCTGATAATAAATATAGTTGTCATAGACATTGAACATGTCAATCCGGTCATTGGTCAGAATCTCTACCACATTGGTTGAGAGATTGTAGCGGCATAGGCGATAATTCTCAGGGACATCCATGTAGTAAACATAGCCGCCCTGTACGATGGGATTCCAGATGTTTCCGCGCCAGATGACGCTCTCCCTGTCGTCGGGGACACTCAGGGCGTACAGGTAATGATCTTCCGCCGCGCCGTTGTAGTAAATTCTGCCGTCTACGTAGCAGTTGGGATTGATGATCGCCTCCGCTACAGTCTGCCGGTCTTTTTTGTCAATTCTTACTTTATCCAGAGAGGTGCCGATCTGTTTGTCGTATTTCTCATAGTAGAGGTAATTGCCGCAGAGCTGCATGGTGACAATATCGCAGCGGTCTAAGCCGATAACGGATTTCCCTTTGAGATTGCTCCGATAGATGCCGGCCATCCGTATAGCGCCGTCGATGCCGCTCTTTTCGCTGTCACCGCCGCTGACTTGTGCATAATAGAGATATTTTCCAGCAGCATTGATGGAAGAGACGGCGCCGTCGTTTAATTTGGTTAATTCCGACTCATCGGGATTCATGGAGTAGAGCGAATAATTATCATAAGCGTTTGCAAAGTATACTTTTCCGTCTGCCTCGCAGAAATAGCCGCCGTTGTTCAGGTTTCCGGGCGTATTGCCCACGGTGAAATCGTCGTTCATGGGAATGCGTCCGCTTAGAATTATGCATAAAAATAAGGCTATTAATATAACGCCTGTTACAGAAAGAAACAGGATATTTTTTTGGCTGCTTGTCATGGAACAATCCTCCCGATAACGCTCTTATTCTCATCTCCGCAGTGCACGCACTGCTCATTGCCATCGCGTCTATTATATCGTTAAACCTGCTTGCTATCAAGAACAAATTGCGGTAAACTTAAGGGTAGTGTGAGATTGGAAAGGACAGAGAAAAATGGATTTGTTGGAATTGCGCGGCCAGTTGGATGAGATTGACGCAAAGATGGTAAAGCTCTATGAGAAACGCATGGAAATTTGTTCCAAGGTGGCTGATTATAAGATAGAGACGGGAAAGCAGGTATTTGACAGGGAACGGGAGGAGGAGAAGCTGAAAACGCTGCGTTCCCTGACGCACAATGCCTTTAACGCCCATGGCGTGCAGGAGCTTTTTGAGCAGATTATGTCCATGAGCAGAAAGATGCAGTACAAAAAGCTGGTGGAGGCCGGCTCCCTTGGCCGGCTTCCCTTTATCATGGTGGACAGTCTGGAGACGCAGAAGGCGAGAGTTGTCTTTCAGGGTGCGGAGGGCGCATATTCCCATATGGCCATGCTGACCTATTTCGGGGAGCAGGTCAACAGTTTTCATGTGGATACCTTCCGGGAGGCTATGACCTCCATAGAGGAGGGCAGCGCGGACTTTGCGGTACTTCCCATTGAAAATTCCACAGCGGGAACGGTGAGCGAGATCTATGATCTTCTGGTGGAGTTTGAAAACTATATTGTGGGAGAACAGATTTTAAAGATTGAGCATTGTCTGCTGGGGGTGCCGGGGGCAGAGCTGTCACAGATTAAGACCGTCTATTCCCATCCGCAGTCTCTGATGCAGAGCGCCAAATATCTGGGAAGGCATGAGGAATGGAAGCAGATCAGCTTAAAGAACAATGCCTTTGCGGCGCGTAAGGTGAGCGAGGACGGGGATGTGACGCAGGCGGCCATCGCCAGTGAACAGGCGGCCAAAATCTACGGCCTGGATATTCTGGAGCGGGGCGTCAATCAGTCGGAAAGCAATTCCACCCGGTTTATTATCGTTACGAACCAGAAGATATTCAGAAAGGATGCGGGGAAGATCAGCATTTGTCTGGAAGTGCCCCATGAGAGCGGGTCTCTTTATCATATGCTGTCCCATTTCATCTATAACAATCTGAACATGACGAAGATTGAGAGCCGTCCCATCGAAGACCGAAATTGGGAGTACCGGTTTTTCATTGACTTTGAGGGGAATCTTGCGGACAGCGCTGTGAAGAATGCGTTGAGGGGGCTTCGGGACGAGGCCCGCAACATGAAAATATTGGGAAATTATTAAAGCGAAAGGCTGTGGAGGTTGGTCTGCAATGAGAGAAGAAGAACTGATTGTATATAAGGAGTTTGCGGATGGGGATATTCTGCGGGACGTGGTCTGGCTGATGGAGCATTACCGCTCCGGAGACGGCAGGGCGATGCCGCTTTTTTACAAATGTATGCACAGGCTTTCCCAGCAGGCGGCGGATCACGGATTTTATGGGAATCTCTGGCATTGTTATCTGACCAATCTGCTGGTGAACAATGAAAACAGTTACAGCTGTGCCTGCGAAATGCGGGGGGAAGTGGAGGGCAGCATCAACGAGCTTGTGCTGCATGATATTGCGATTTTCAAGGAGTTTTTTGATTATGATTTTACGGAAATGATGGAGGTCTTAAAGGCACCGGAATTTTCCGTGGTTTTAAACTATGAAGGGCCTTCGGAGGACAGCAAGGTCTATAACAGGCGGATTCGCGACCGAATCTGTACTCTGGCACAGCACTTTAAGAAGAACGAGGACGCTGCGGCCATGAAGGCGACGCTCACCCAGTTTTACAGGGAATACGGGGTGGGGGATCTGGGACTGCACAAGGCTTTTCGTGTGGAACACACGGAAAACGGCGCGGCCATTGTTCCCATACGGAATATTGCCCATGTTTATCTGGATGATCTGGTGGGGTATGAGATTCCCAAGCAGAAGCTGTGCGATAACACGGAGGCTTTCGTGGCGGGGAGACGCGCCAATAACTGTCTCTTATTCGGGGATGCGGGCACGGGGAAATCTTCCTGCGTGAAAGCGATTGCCAACGAATATTACGAGAAGGGCCTGCGTATTATTGAAATGTACAAGCATCAGTTTCAGGATCTGAACGCGGTGATCGCCCAGGTCAAGAACAGAAATTATAAATTTATCATTTACATGGACGATTTGAGCTTTGAGGATTTTGAGGTCGAGTACAAGTACCTGAAGGCGCTGATCGAGGGCGGATTGGAGAAAAAACCGGCGAATGTGCTGATATATGCCACATCCAACAGACGGCATCTGATCCGGGAGAACTATAGCGACAAGGCGGACAGGCGGGACGAGGATATGCATGCGGGGGATACGGTACAGGAGAAGCTTTCTCTGGTGTACCGCTTCGGTGTGACCATCTTCTTCGGGGCGCCGGATAAGAAGCAGTTCCAGCAGATCGTAAAGACGCTGGCGGACAGAAACGGTCTGAAAGTGCCGGAGGAGGATCTCTATCTTTTGGCGAATAAGTGGGAGTTGTCACATGGGGGGCTTTCCGGCAGGACGGCACAACAGTTTATTGACTTTTTGCTTGGACAGACGGGGAGGGGAGCATGAAAACATTTGCGGCGATCGATGTGGGGTCTTATGAGCTTGCCATGAAAATATTTGAGATATCCGCCGAAAGCGGCCTGCGGGAGATCGATCACATCAGGCATCGGATTGATCTGGGAACGGACACCTTTGCCACGGGAAAGATCAGTTATGACCGGGTGGATGAGTTGTCCCGGGTACTCAGGGAGTACAGGGATATCATGAAGAGCTATCGGGTGGATGACTATAAGGCATATGGCACCAGTGCGATCAGGGAGACGGAAAACACGGCGATTGTACTGGATCAGATTGCCCAGCGCACAGGCGTCAGCATTGAGGTGCTCAGCAATTCGGAGCAGCGTTTTTTGAACTATAAGGCGATCGCCTCCAGGGGTCGGTTTAATAAGGTGGTCGAAAAGGGAACTGCGATTGTGGATATCGGCGGGGGCAGTATCCAGATTTCCCTGTTTGACAAGGATACGCTGGTGACGACCCAGAATCTGCGGCTGGGAGTACTGCGCCTCCAAGACCGGCTGGGAAGGCTGAATATCAGTCCCAGGCAGTATGGGGAGATTCTGGATGAGATGGTGAGCTCCCAGATACAGGTATTCAAGAAGCTGCATTTGAAAGAACGGCAGATTGAAAATATTATTGTGGTAGACGATTATATCTCTTCTATTGTGGGGAAAGGCGTGGCGGGTCTTGAGGACAGCAGCGTGGAAGCCTCCGCAGTGGAGCGTTTTTTGGAGCGGATTCACGCCAAATCCTCCCAGCAGGCCGCCAAGGCGCTGGATATACCGGAGGAGAACGTACCGCTTTTGTATATCTCCGGCGTGCTGATCAACCGCATTGCCAAGATGATGGGCGCCAATATGATCTGGGTGCCGGGGGCCACGCTCTGCGACGGCATGGCATACGAGTACGCGCAAAAGCATAAGATCATCAAAGAAGAGCATGATTTCGAGCAGGATATCATCGCCTGCGCCCAGAACATCAGCAAGCGCTATATGGGAAGCAAACGCCGGGGCGAGACACTTGAAAAAATTGCCATGACCATTTTTGAAAGTATGAAAAAGGTGCATGGTCTCGGAAGAAGAGAAGGACTGCTTTTGCGGATTGCCACGCTCTTACATGACTGCGGCAAATATATCAGTCTGGTGAATCTGGGAGAGTGTTCCTACAATATTATCATGTCCACGGAGATTATCGGCCTTTCCCACAAGGAGCGGGAGATCGTGGCCAACGTGGTGAAGTATAACCATATGGATTTCAACTACGCCGAGGTGACGGGAAGCGGCACCATCGACAGGGAGGCTTATCTGACGATTGCGAAGCTGACCGCTATTTTGAAGGTGGCCAACGGACTGGACAGAAGCCATAAGCAGAAGTTTAAGGACGTCAAAGCCACGTTAAAGGAACGGGAATTAATCATCACTGTGGATGAGTCTGTGGATATCACGCTGGAAAAAGGATTGTTTACCAAGCGATCCAACTTTTTTGAGGAGGTCTACAGTGTGCGTCCGGTGATCAGACAGCGGAGCTGATTAGAATAGAAGGAGGCCGGAAGAAATGGCAAAGGAGAGTATATTTTCCGACGAAGCATATTATACGAACCGGGAGTTAAGCTGGCTGCTCTTCAACGAGAGAGTGCTCTCGGAGGCAAGGGATAAGCAGCTGCCGCTGTTCGAGCGGTTGAAATTCTTAAGTATTACGGCATCCAATCTGGATGAGTTTTTCATGGTGCGGGTGGCGTCCCTAAAGGACATGGTGGATGCCGGCTATAAAAAGCGGGATATCGCGGGCATGACGGCCCAGGAACAACTTGCCATAGTAAGCGAGAAGACCCATCAGCTTGTGGAAAGGCAGTATCACACTTATAACCGTTCCCTTCTGCCCCAGCTGACGGCAAACGGACTGCGGATCATTACGCATCATGAGGATTTGACGAAGGAGGAAGGGGCCTTTGTGGACAATTTTTTTATGGAAAATGTCTATCCGGTACTCACGCCCATGGCGGTGGATTCCTCAAGGCCCTTTCCGCTGATCCGTAATAAATCCCTGAATCTGGGCGCGCTCATGACGAAAAAGAACGGAGACGGAGAGCTGGAATTTGCTATGGTGCAGGTGCCAAGCGTCCTGGCGCGTCTGGTGGAGATCCCTGCAAAAGAGGGGAGAAGGCTGATTCTTCTGGAGGAAGTCATCGAGCGCAACATTCACAGGCTTTTCCTGAATTATGATATTGTATGTACCCATCCTTTCCGCATTATGAGAAATGCAGACCTGACCATCGAGGAGGAGGAGGCGGAGGATCTCTTACAGGAGATTGAGAAGCAGCTGAAAAAGAGACAGTGGGGACAGGTGATTCGTTTGGAGGTAGAGGAGGGCATTGACAGCCGGCTTTTGAAGCTGATCAGAGAGGAGCTGAAGGTGCCGAAGGAGGATATTTTTGCCATTGCGGGGCCTCTTGACCTGACCTTTTTGATGAAGCTTTACGGCATGGAGGATTTTGACCATCTGAAGGAGCACAGTTATTTTCCGCCGCAGCCGGTGCCGGAGCTGCCGGAGGACGCCAACGTATTTGAGAAGATCCGCGAGGGGGATATTCTCATGCATCACCCTTACCAGAGCTTTGAGCCGGTGGTACGCTTTGTCAGGCAGGCGGCCAAGGACCCGGATGTGCTTGCCATCAAGCAGACACTCTACCGTGTCAGCGGCAATTCCCCCATTATCGCGGCTTTGGAGCAGGCGGCGGAGAACGGGAAACAGGTTTCCGTGTTGGTGGAGCTGAAAGCCAGATTCGATGAGGAGAACAATATCGTATGGGCAAAAAAACTGGAGAAGGCGGGCTGCCATGTGATTTACGGACTGGTGGGCCTGAAAACGCACAGTAAAATAACACTTGTTGTCAGAAGAGAGGAAAACGGGATACGCAGGTATGTGCATCTGGGTACCGGAAATTACAATGATTCTACGGCGAAGCTCTACACAGATGTGGGCTATTTTACCTGTTCCGAAATGATCGGAGAGGACGCCACGGCGGTGTTTAACATGTTGTCGGGGTATTCGGAGCCGAGAAGCTGGAACCGCCTTTCCCTTGCGCCCCACTGGCTCAAAGACCGGTTCCTTTCCCTGATCGGCAGGGAGAGAGAGTATGCGCTTTCGGGAAGGCCGGCAAGGATCATAGCTAAGATGAATGCACTCTGTGACAAGGAAATCATCGAGGCGCTCTACGAGGCGAGCGCGGCGGGGGTGAAGATCGACCTGATTATCCGCGGAATCTGCTGTCTGCGTGTGGGAATTCCGGGCGTCAGTGAAAATATAACGGTTCGCTCCATTGTGGGGAATTTTCTGGAACATGCCAGAATCTTTTACTTCGAGAATGACGGGAAGCCGGAATACTACTGCGCCAGCGCAGACTGGATGCCGAGAAATCTGGAGCGGAGGGTGGAGATCCTCTTTCCGATTGAGAAGCCTGCGCTACAGGAGAAATTGAAGTTTATTTTGGACTGTCAGCTCAAGGATACAGTAAAGGCGCAGATTTTGCAGCCGGACGGCAGCTATGCAAAGGTTGATGGGCGTGGAAAGGAAAAATTCAACGCACAGCTGGCCTTTTGCGAAGCGGCGAGAGAAGCGGCGAGAGATAAAACCGGGGCGTCGCACAAGCGGGTTTTTATCCCGAAGGTACATCACACGTGACAGCAATTTAAAATTTCACGAACTGCACTGCGAGAGAGGAGACTTGCAAATGAAAATTTATCTGGCTTCGGCGTCGCCCAGACGAAAAGAACTGCTCAGACAGGTGGGGCTTTCTTTCAAAGTCGTGCCGAGCACGGTTGAGGAGAAGATCACGAAGGAGAAACCGGACGAGGTGGTGGAAGAACTCTCTTACCAGAAAGCGGTGGACGTCTGCGGACGCCTTGCGGCGGAGGGAAAGGAAGATTTCGTCGTCATCGGGGCGGACACGGTGGTGAGCGCGTGGGGAAAGATCCTGGGAAAACCTTCTGACAAGGAGGAGGCCGCGCGGATGCTGAAGGATTTGCAGGGCGGCAGTCATCAGGTCTACACGGGCGTGACGCTTGCGTGGAAGTATAAGGATATGGCGCCTATGTACGCCACTTTTTCCGAGTGTACCGACGTGACGATGTATGCCATGACTGACGAAGAGATACAGAGGTATGTGGACAGCGGGGAGCCGATGGATAAGGCGGGAGCCTACGCGATTCAGGGACTCTTTGCGGCGCATATTCAGGGAATCTGTGGGGATTATAACAATGTGGTTGGTCTGCCCGTAGGACGGCTTTGTCAGGAGTTGAAGAAGCGGGGACTGATGTAAGTGGTCGTTCTTTGGCGGGCTCAATGAAGTTATGTAAACTATAATGCAAATGGGGAGGTAAAAACTGTGTTTGACGAGAAGGTAGTGCAGTGTTTTTTGGAGAATCAGCTTCAACTCTATCCGGAAAAGGTAGCCGAAACCTATGAGGAGGCGGAAAATTTTTTGGAGGAGTGCATGGCGGTGGTAGTCAATTCCGTGAAAGAGGTGTGGGAATTCTTTGAGGAGGAGGGAATTGACATGGAAGGCGCCGACGAGGAGGAGATTTTGGAAGCGGATGAGGTATTTGACGTGGGGGACGGCAGATATCTCATCGTCGAAGGCTGATGAGTTTATACATGGTATCCGCGAGCCCATTCCGGTCGTTGTCAAGGTCTGTGACAACGTCGGCGTGGGCTTTTACTTTGTCTGAGGCATTTTTCATAGCGATGCCGCATCCGGCGGCCTCCAACATAGAAATATCGTTATCCGCATCTCCGGCGGCATAGGCGTCGGAGAGGGGAACCTGCAAATAATCGCACAGGAAACGAAGCGAACTGCCCTTGCCCGCGCTCTTGTCAAAGAGCTCCAAATATTGCTTGTTGGAGTAGATGGTTTGGATTTTGTCCTCGGCCCAGTCTGCGATATTTTTGCGGAAGGTCTCCAGCTTTTCTGGATTATGTAAACTTATAGCCAACAGTTTGCAGGGTCCCTCGGTGAGGGGATCGCACAGGTTTTCACTGATGATCAGGGGCAGATGCACTCTCCGGCGGTAATAGCGGATTTCCTCGTTTTCATCGGGCGTGATGATGGCGTCGCTCTTGCCCTTTTCCTCACGGTAAGTGTGGACATGGAGGGAGAGCGCCGCCGCCTGCTCTTGCAGGTAGGAGACGTAGGAGAGAGGAAGACATTTCTTCATGATGATGCGCCGGTTGTCGCAGTCGTAGACCAACGTGCCGTTGGAGCTGCTTACAAAGATACCGGGCTGGCAAAGGCCGGCCTGTTCCTTCACTTCCAGAACGCTCGCAAGCGGTCTGCCGGAGGAGAGAATCAGGCGGTTGCCGTCTGCCAGAAATTCATCCAGAAAGGCTTTTGTCTCAGAGGAGACCAGACTTTGGTTATTTAAGAGCGTATCGTCCAAATCGGTAAATAGCAGTTTCATTGACGTGCCTCCTTGATTTTTTCAAGCAGATCCTCCGGGACAAACAGCCTTCCGTAGCCGCAGCCGAGATCCAGTCCCGGCTTGTTGGCGCCGTGGAAATCGGAGCCGCCGCTTAAGAGCAGATCATATTGATCCGCGAGCCGTAACATATCCCGCACATCCTGATTGGTATAGGTGCTGTAAAAACTTTCGATGCCCATGAGGCCGTCCACTTTCAGGGAGGAGACCAGTGCGTCCAGTCTCTCGTTTCCCATGTGATAGAGCGGCGGGTGGGCCAGTATGGGAACGCCTCCGGCTTTCAGAATCAGATCCACAGCCTGAGCGGGAGTAACCTTCTCCCGGGGAACGAAGTATTTGGTGTGATCGCCCAGATATTTGGCGAAGGCGTCCTGACGGTTTTTGACATAGCCGTACTCACAGAGAAAGGAGGCATAGTGCGCCCTCGTGATGACTGCGCCCGGATACATGTCCTGCAATTTCTCATAGGTGATGCCGATGCCTGCATCCTGTAGGTTCTTGCACATTTTTATGTTGCGGCCTTCCCGGGAGTTTACGAAGTCATTCAGCGCCTTTTGAAAGACGGCGCAATCGTAGGCAATGTAAAGGCCTACGATGTGCACGTCCTGTTTTTCATATTTTGTGGAAAATTCAATGCCGGGGATCACCTCAAGGGAGGGAAGCTCCTTTTCCTTTAAGGCAGATGCGTGGGAGAGGGCTTCGTCCAGGCCAGCGATGCTGTCGTGATCCGTGATGGCCACGGCGGCCAGATCCTTCTCGATGGCATAGTCGACCAACTCTGTCGGGGAAAAGCTTCCGTCTGATTTGGCGGTGTGAGTGTGCAGGTCAATAGCCCTCATGATCAGTCGTCCTCTTCCTCGCTTGCGGTGCTGGTGTAGACGGTACGCTTTCTCGCCATTTCGTCATTTTCCAGATATTCGTCGTAGGTGGTGATCTTATCGATCAGGCTGCCGTCCGGCAGAATCTCCATAATGCGGTTGGCCGTGGTCTGCACTACCTGATGGTCGTGACAGGAAAACAGTTCCACGCCCTTGAATTTCTTCATGCCTTCGTTTAATGCGGTGATGGCTTCCATATCCAGATGGTTGGTAGGCTCGTCGAAGAGCAGGCAGTTGGCGCCGCTGATCATCATCTTGGAGAGGAGACAGCGCACTTTCTCACCGCCGGAGAGCACTTTCACCTTTTTCACACCGTCCTCGCCGGCAAAGAGCATACGGCCGAGAAATCCGCGCACATAGGTGACGTCCTTGACGGGGGAGTAGCCCATAAGCCAGTCGGTGATGGTGTAGTCATTGTCGAATTCCGCCGTATTGTCCTTCGGGAAATAGGCCTGAGACGTGGTGACGCCCCACTTGTAGGTGCCCTCGTCGGGTTCCAGTTCCCCGGTCAAAATCTGGAAGAGGGTGGTTTTCGCCAACTCGTTGCCGCCCACAAAAGCAATCTTGTCGTCGTGTCCTACGATGAAGGAGATATTGTCCAGCACTTTTTCCCCGTTTACTGTCTTGCTGATTCCCTCCACGGTGAGCACTTCGTTGCCGATCTCGCGTTCGGGGCGGAAATCAATATAGGGGTACTTACGGCTGGAGGGCCGAATGTCGTCCAGTTCGATTTTTTCCAGGGCGCGTTTTCTGGAAGTCGCCTGTTTGGATTTGCTTGCATTGGCGGAGAAGCGGGAAATAAATTCCTGTAGTTCCTTGATCTGCTCTTCCTTTTTCTTATTGGCTTCCTTGCGCTGTTTGATGATCAGCTGGCTGGATTCGTACCAGAAGTCGTAGTTGCCTGCGTAGAGCTGGATTTTGCCGTAGTCGATGTCCGCGATGTGGGTGCAGACCTTGTTCAGAAAATAACGGTCGTGGGAGACCACGATCACCGTGTTGTCAAAGCCGATCAGGAATTCCTCCAGCCAGGCGATGGCGTCCAGATCCAGATGGTTCGTGGGCTCGTCTAAAAGCAGGATATCGGGATTGCCGAAAAGGGCTTTGGCAAGGAGCACCTTGACCTTCTCGTTACCGTTTAAGGTGGACATTTCACTGTAATGCATATCCGTCTCGATGCCGAGACCGTTTAAGAGCATGGCCGCGTTGGTCTCCGCATCCCAGCCGTCCATTTCCGCAAATTCCGCCTCCAGCTCGCTTGCGCGGATGCCGTCCTCGTCGGAGAAATTCTCCTTGGCGTAGATGGCGTCCTTCTCCTTCATGATCTGATAGAGCTGCTCGTTGCCCATAATGACCGTATCCATAACCGGGTACGCGTCATATTTGAAGTGGTCCTGTTCCAGCACGGAGAGACGCTGACCGGGGGTGATGGTCACATCGCCGTTGGTGGTCTCCAGAACGCCCGACAGAATTTTTAAAAAGGTGGATTTTCCGGCGCCGTTTGCACCGATCAGTCCGTAGCAGTTGCCTTCCGTGAATTTGATGTTAACGTCCTCGAAGAGGGCTTTTTTTCCGACTCGTAATGTAACATTGTTTGCCTGTATCATGTTGAAACCTCATGTTTTCTGTGTTTTTGGTTATTTCGGTTACTCATACCATTATACACAAAAGCAGGTTTTTTTCAAGGAGGATGGATTTGAAACCATTTGAAACTTTATTCCTTTCTGATTCGTATTATTATATATAGAAGAAACACGGTTGTTCGGGTACGGCGGAAAGGGTGGTTTTATGGACGGATTTATAGGGACAGAGCAGGAAATGCAGTGGAGAAAAGAACAGGATACATCGTGGAGAAAGAAGCCGGAATGCGGCCGCAGCAGGCGCAAAAAGCGCACGGATGCTTCTGAGAAAAAGAGGGAGAAACTTCTTTTGGAAAAGAAGGCCAAGCGGCATAAGCTGTTTTTGGATTTAGCTCAGAAGGCGTGGTATAAACATGAGAACGAACTGAAATTTCAGGAGCAGATCGCCTTCGCGAGAAAAGAAGTGAGCAGTGCAATTCTGAAACAGCAGTCTATCGAGCGGGCCACGGGTGAGAACGCCGAATTGGACGCCAATCCCGCCGTGCTCTCGAAGGCGGCCTCGGATCTGGCACAGGCCTATGTTTTCTTCAAGATTCCCAGCGCGCGGGTAAATCCGAGACCGAAGGTGGGAAGGTAAAACGAACGAAAAATACTATCAGGAACAGTAGAAGCCATGTCTGCGGTTATTTATCAGACTTGGCTTCTTCTAACAACATTAGCTGTTCAAGCCTTGAAATATCAGGGAAAACAATATTTTTCCCTCGTGCGTGAAGTTGTAATATTCGTTTCATCTTTGTGCTTATTTCGGTTTGTATGGAGTATTTCACAGGTACAGGGTTGTTGTTGCGGGTATGTATATGGTCAAGATATTTTTCTGTAATCGGAAACATGTTCTGTAAAAGAAATGCGGCCTGTTTTCCGTCATATTCTCCCATAACAATAGTCAGACAGTTCCCATATTTTTCCATTTGTTTATTAAAAATTGCCTGAAATTTCTCCACACGACTGCTGAGGGGAACAAGCCAAAGTAAAGATGTTTTTTCGTCGCGCATACAGTAGAAGGTTGGGCGGTAATTGCCATTTTCCTTATTTTGCATAAGGTTTGGATCATTTGCTATAACAAAATATTCGTCTTTAATATGATAGACATATCCTTCTTGGTAATTCATAAGATTCTCTCCATAAAAATAGCCTTATCACCTAAGCGATAAGGCTAAAATTTTCATGCCGGATATTTATTAGACGCTTCCGGTAAGCGAACAATATTTTCGAACCGGATATTTATTAGTCGCTATCGGTGAGCGAACAATATTTTCGATGGCGGATTGCTCCGTCTCTGGTATTATTATATAAAGTTGCTTAAAATATGTCAAACAAATTTTTCGTACTGATGAGCAGCCTGTGGACACCGGATGCAACAGCCTTTATAATAGATAAAATAGTGACGAGTTTCAAAAGAGTGGGGAGAAAAATGCAGAAGAAGATATTTTTGCTGTGCATATGCTTATTGAGCATAGGTTTATGCGCCTGTCAGAGGGATATTTCAGAAAAGAGTTCAGAAACGGCAGAGCAGGGAGACAGCTGGAAAGCGGCATATCAAAAACTGCTTCTGGACGAGGACGTCAAAAGGATGTCCCTCCTTTATCTGGACGAGGATACCATGCCGGAGCTGTTGGTGTTACAGAGCGGAGAGTACCGCCTGTATATGTTTGACGATTCACAGATCGCGGAAATAGACATGCCCGATGCCGAGATCAGGGCAAAGGCGTATGCGCCCAAGCATGTCTTGGAAGATTTTTCAGGGGATTTAGCCTTTTACTGGTTTGAATATGTTCCCTATCAGGGTTTGATCCGTGTACATGGCAGTGAGAACGGAGAAAGATGCGATCACTACCTGAGCTATGAAAACGGTTCTTTGACATTGGAGTTAGAAGCGAAATTCACTGACTATATATGGCATACATACAGTACACAAGAGGAAATTGCCAATGAGGAATTTTTGAGCAGGCTGTCCGATCGGGGTTACGATCAGCTGATTCCCTGCGGGTTTTTATATGACAATATAGAGGATGCCTGTGAAAATATAGGAAGAGTCTCAGACAGCAGGGAAGTGCTGGATGATTTTATCAACGGCAAAATCGACGCGCTGTATCAGGTGCAAAAGGCCCGGGATATTCCGGAAGAAGGTTTTGCCATGAGAAGCTATATTGATCTCTACATGGATTTCATCATGGGAGATGGCATGGGGCGTATGCAGTATGTGGATTTTGATAATGATGGCGATGATGAGCTGGTTATGCGCGACTACATGGGAAATAGTATCTTTTTGGATGTGATCGGCAATACCGTTTACAATGTGATGGAGGCATACGGCACCGCCAATCAATCTTATACTGCTGAAATGGACGGAAAGAGAGTCGTTGTAAGTGCGGATGTGTCGCACGTAGGAAGAAAATACTATTTTATCAAGCAATATGACGCCTGCGGATGCTTAGTGGATTTCTATCGGTTATCTGCCTCCTATGACGGGAAGAGCCATTATTCGGCGGAAGACGAATTTAAGTATCGTGAGCAGCCTGTCACGATGGAAGAGTTTGAGGAGATCAGGGATCGTATTCAAGATATTCCAACAGTCTTTAACTGAATGCTGTTTTTCATCTCCTCAAATGACAAAAACCTGTAAACAGTGGCAAGAAAAGAGCGTTGTGTAAAGAAAAACGGGAATTGGGCAAAAAAACTGTCGAATGAAAGAAAAGCTTGTATACTGGTATAGGAAAAAGAAGGAGATTATGAAAAATGGAAAAACTCAAGCAGGGAAAAATGGGACAGAAGGAATACTGGATTGCAATGGGGACGATCGTTTTTATCGCGATTTTCATGGCCGTCATGAATAAGCATCTTGGAGAAAACGGAAGCCTGGTTTTGGGAATCGCTATCGCCGTGATTATGCTGGTGTCGGCTGTTATGCGTCTCAGAGACGCCGGGAAAAGCATGCTGCATCTGGTCCTTGTGTTTTCTTTACCGGGTTATATGTATGCTATCGGATTTTATAAGAGTGAAGAATGGCACAGTTTTGGGGAACTGGAGGAGACGGATACGGAAAACACCAACCGGGAAAACAGATGGTGATATAGAAGCGCAGTTTATTCATAGGAAAAATGGATCGACGGTATTTTCAAGCCGGAAGGGTTGTGGAATATCGTCGATTTTTCTGCTTTTGAAACTTGTAAGATTCTGACATTTAGGGTATTCTATGGAAGAGCAGAAAAGAGGATCGGCAATGAAAAAAATTTTGATTCTGGAAGACAACCTAGCGGCACAGGAGCATCTGGCAGGCATCATCAGGGAAGTGGATAGAAAGACGGAGGTGTATTCCTTTGCCGACGTCAAGGACGCCTATCAGTGCGCCATGGAGAAAACTATCGACCTGTTTCTGATTGATATTATTCTGGATACAAGCCGCCCAGGGGATGTTTCGGGACTAAAATTTGCGGAAAATATCCGGGAGGTGGCGTCCTACCGTTTTGTACCGATTATCTTCATCACTTCGCTGGAAGATTCCAGATTGTACACCTATGAGAAGCTGCATTGCTATTGTTTTATTGAAAAGCCCTTCGATGAAGAAAAGGTGAAGCAGTCTGTGGAACAGTGCCTGAAATTTCCGAAAAGCGATAAGGAAAGCAAGACGCTGTTTTTCCGCAAGGAGGGGATTATTCTGGCAGTGGAACGGGAAGATATCACCTACGCGGAGAGCCGTGAGCATATCATGCACATCTATACCGGACAGGGTGACGTATTAAAAATACCTTATATTACCGTGAAAAAGCTTTTGGAGGAAGTGGACAGTCCCGATTTTATCCACTGCAGCCGGAATACCATCGTAAATAAGAAATATGTTCAGAACGTGGATGTCCCCAATCGGCTGATTCATTTGAAGAGCGGCTTGGGCACGGTTGAGATCGGCGTTAGGTACAAAAAACAAATGAAAGGATGTTTTCAATAAGTATGTGGATACCTATTGCACTGATTGCGGAAACGCTGGCAATCCTTGTCTGCTTTTACGGCATAAACGGGGAACGGTTCAGGCCGGATGGAAAAACGCTGGGATCGTTTTTTTCTATCTTTGTCATACTGGAAGTGGTTAACAGCTGTCATCTGCATCGAATCTATAGCATTCTGCCGTGGATTATTCTATTTGTGTTTTGCAAAACAAGGTTTCCGGGGACAATTGCGGAAACGATCATCAGTTTTATATTGGGTATCGTAATCGTGACCTCCGTGTAGTGCATATGCAGTATTACCTGCTGGCGATTCCTGCAATCCTGTTGCTCTTGTATGCCATTTTTAAATGGGATGCGGCCAGAAGCGAGGCGGAAAGGATGAAGGAGAGTCTTGATGAGATAGAAGAAGATAAGAAGAACTATGAGGATTTGCTGACGAATGTCAGATTGCAGCAGCACGCGTTAAAGAATCATATGGAGACGATCTCTTCCTTTCGTTATACCCAACAGACAAAGGAGGGGCTTGCGCAGACAGAGGAAGATTACTGTAATCAATTACGGAAGGAAAATAAATATACGGATTTACTGCTGCTGGGAGATGAGGCTCTGACAGGCTTTTTATACGGAAAGTTCCGGGCGGCGGGGGATCGCGGCATAGAAGTGGATTATAGGATCACGGCTGAGATCAGACAATGCCTCGTGCCGGTCTACCATGTGATCGAAATGCTTGGAATCCTGTTTGACAATGCCATGGAAGCGGTCAATGGCATGGACAGGAAAGAAATTTTCTTTACCGTCGGGGAAACGGCTGGGGCTGTATCACTTAAAATGCTTGTGCCGGGAATGGAATTGTGAGATCGGATGCAGGAACCAGAAAATTGATCAGGAGAACTGGATTGTTTTTTCGTTAAGTATGGGAAAGGGGTAGCGTCACGGTGAACACACTGCCGCCGCCTGCCCGGTCGCTTACGGTGATGGAACCGTGGTGCTGTTTTACAATTTCAGAGGCGATAGACAACCCGAGCCCGAAGTGCCCCTTGGCGCTTCGGGCTTTTTCTGCCCTGTAAAAACGGTCAAAAATCTTTTTTCTGTCCTCCGGTAAAATGCCGGGACCGGTGTCCGACACGGAGAGATAGAAGCGGTTTCTTTTGCAAAGAAGGGACAGCCAGATGGAACCGCCCTCCGGCGTGTAGCTGATAGCGTTGTGCAACAGAATGGAGAGAAGCTGCGTAATGCGTTCCGCATCGGCCATGCAGGGAGGAAGGGCATCTTCCGGCAGGGTGACGGAAAGGGACTGCTTTTTCTCGGCGGCCAGAGGTTCAAAGGCTTCGCTGGCGTTGATTAACAGCGTGTCCAGCTCCACAGGGGCGGGGGAAACGGAGAAGCTGTGGTTGTCGGAGGCGCTCAGGGTCAGCATATCGTTAATTAAGGAAGCCATCAAACCGCCTTCCTGTCTGATGGTATCCAGAAATTTGATGCGGTTATCTTTCTCGGCATCCCGGCAGCACTCAGCGGCGGAGAGAATGACCGCCAGAGGGGTGCGAAGCTCATGGGAGGCCGCCGCCACGAAAGCAGTTTGTTTCTTTCGGCTCTCAATGACAGGCTGTAAAAGCCTTCCCGTGAAGAAGAAGGAAAAAACTGTCAGAAGAAAAATAGCGGCCGCGTCAATCAGGAGAAAACGGATTCTCTGGCGTTTGATCTGCTCCTGTAAAAGGTGCAGGGGAGAGAGAATCACGATTTGCAGGGAGGCGGTGTTTTTTTGCAGTTCAATCACGCTGGCGTAATATTCGTGTTTCCCGCCTGTAGGATTGAAGGGAAATTCTGCGTGAAAACAGGTGTTATAGAGTCCGCCGTTATTTAGTTCTTCCTGAATGTAAGTATATTCGACGCTGGTTTTGTAAACGGCCAGACAGGAGGAGAGAAGGCTCACCGTGTCGGGGGAGTCGGAGCGGTCGGTGAGGCGGTTGTAGAGAAAAGGAACGCCGTTATCCAGCGCATAGAACAGATAGCCGCTGCGGGATTCCATCTTGGAGAGCCATTCCATGGAGATCACGGACTGCTGTTCCAGACTGGTAGCGATGGTGTTGACATCGTTTTGGAAGGAACGGTATTGGGTTTCGTAGAGCTCTTTTTCCGAGAGATACAGATACAGCAGGGACATCACAAGGATAATGGCGGTGGTGATGCCGGCGCACAGCGCCGTCAGATACAGATGGACTTTTCGGAACATGTTTTCCTCCCGTCGAATGAACAGATACCAAAAGCGTTATGAAATTCCCGTCAGGGAGTATCCTACGCCGCGGACGGTTTTTATGGTAAGTACACTGCCGACGGTTTTTAAGCGTCGGCGCAAAAAATGAATATAGTTGTCCAAATTTCCCTCCTCCACATCGCTGTCAGGGCCCCATACTTTCATGAGAAGGAGGCTTCTGGGAAGGGTGGTGCTGCCGCTCCCTAAAAAAGTCTCGAGGAGAGCAGCCTCCCGTTTGGAGAGGGTGCAGCTTGCCAGGGGGCCGGTCAGACGGTTCTCAGCAGGAAACCATAAGAGATCCGAGAGCCGGATGGTTTCCTCGTTTACGATTCGGCGGGGGCGTCTGGTGACACAGCGGATTCTGGCTAAGAGCTCCTCCTGTGCAAAAGGTTTCACCAGATAATCGTCTGCGCCCAGATCCAGACCCTCCACTTTGTCGGAGAGGGTGCCGAGGGCAGTGATCAGGATCACCGGTGTGGTGATGCCCTTTTGCCGGAGGGATGTGAGCACGTCGGTGCCCTGAATAGAGGGCAGCATACGGTCCAGAAGAATGACGTCATAGATGTTCTGCTCTCCGTAGAAAAGGGCGTCTTCGCCGTCAAAGCAGGAGTCTACCATAAAACCGGCCTGTTTCAGCCCGTAAACCAGCGTTTCATTCAGCTTTTCGTCGTCTTCCGCAAGTAGTATCCGCATTTTTTCACCCTCGCGAATATTTTACCACAGATTTCTTTAAAAAATCTCTAAGCTCTTTTCTTTTTTTTAATTAAATGGTATCATCAATTCTGGGAGGGAAGGTAGTGAGACAATACGGAGATAAAAAAGCGTTTACAATCAGTTTTGACGAACAGACACTGCCCGTGATCGAGCAGATTTCGGAGGGGATGCCAGGCGGCTTTTTTATATATCATGCGGACGGCAATGAAGAACTGGTTTACATCAATGGAGCCATGCTTCGGATTTTTGGATGTGATACGCTGGAGGAATTTAAAGAACTGACGGGATACACCTTTAAAGGGTTAGTCCATCCTGCGGATATTGATAAAGTGGAGGACAGCATCCATACGCAGATTGCGCACGGCGGTAACGATCTTGACTATGTGGAATACCGGATCGTCAGGAAGGACGGCATGGTGCGCTGGGTGGAGGACTACGGGCATTTTGTCCGGACACAGGTCTATGGTGATCTCTTTTATGTTTTTATCGAAGATGCGACGGAGCGGATTCAGAATCGGATGACGGAGCTGGAGCGGGTAAATGAGGCGCTCTATACCGCTCATCTGCGTGAGGATTACTTTAAGAGGGCGCTTCTCTATGATGCGGTTTCCTTTGTGGAGATCAACTTGACAAGAGATGAATTTATCTCGGCTTCCGTGTTGAACGGGGATGGAGAAGTACAGAATCTTTTTGCCTATATGGGAATCCGTCCATTTGAAAAATATTCGGACTTTGCCGCGTTTTGGGCGGACTTTACGGAAGTGAGAGAATTAGATGAGTATCACCGCTTTTTTGATATTGAACGGCTGATCCGCTGTTATGAAGAGGGCGAGCGGGAGCAGGTGTATGACAGCTGGGTTACGGATATGTACGGCAGAAAACGGCTGAGCCATTATACTTTTTTCCTGGAGAAGAATGAGCATACAGGCGATGTGATTGCCCTCTCTGTTTCCAGGGATATCACCGAGCAGGTGGAGAGGCAGTCGCTTTTAAAATCCGCGCTTCGGCAGGCGGAGACGGAACGGTTTACAAGGAACACGTTTTTTGCCAACATGTCCCACGATATCAGGACGCCGTTAAATGCTATTATAGGGTATGCGGAGCTCTTGAAGGGATGCGTCGGAGATCCGGGTAAGGTCGGAGAATGCATAGAAAAAATTCACCATTCGGGTGAGGAACTTCTGGCGGTTTTCAATGAATTTTTAAAAGATAACCTGAATGAACCCTCCCGAGCGGAATTGACGGAACGGGAATACCATCTCGGTGAGCTGTTAAGAGAGGTGGAAAAAAGCGCCGAACGTCCGATTAAGGCAAAGCATATTCAGTTTAAGCTGGACAAGACCGGGCTTTTCCATTATTCGGTGGAGGTTGATTATATCAGGCTGCGGGAGATTTTAAACCAGCTGCTTGACAATGCGATCAAGTATACGTCCGCTGAGGGCCGGGTGAGCCTGACGGTCCGGGAAGAGAAAAGCGAGGAGAAAGATCACGGCATATACCGGTTTGTGATTTCGGACACCGGCTGCGGTATTTCGGAGGATCGGCTGGAGGAAATCTTTCAGCCGGCAAAACCGGAAAAAGATGCGGTGTATAACGGTATGCCAAGCGCCGGACTTGCGGTGGTGAGAAGTTATGCCGAGACCATGGGAGGATGTGTCAGCGTGGAGAGCAGAGTCGGTGAGGGCAGCACCTTTACCGTGGAGCTTCCGATCAAATATCCCGTACAGGGTTCCTTTATGGAGCAGGAGGAAACTTCTTTTGATCATGCGGCAGGCGGGGAGGATAAAAGCTGTATTCTTCTGGTGGAGGATAACGGTATCAACAGGGAGATTGAGGAAGAGCTTCTCAAGAATCTGGGATACCGGGTGGAGTCAGCCTGTGACGGTGTGAGCGCCTATGAACTTTTGAAGGTTTCCGAACCCGGTAAATATGCGCTGGTACTGATGGATATCGAGATGCCGGGAATGAACGGTTACGAGACGGCCAGAGCGATTCGCAGACTGGAAAACGAAAGGATTTCCAGGATACCGATTATCGCGCTCTCCTCGGATGCGATGGAGGAGGACCGGCAGAAGTCGCTGCAGGCGGGGATGGACGAACATTTTGTCAAGCCTGTTGACATTGAAGCATTACAGATACTAATACATAATATTTTAGAGGATGTAGATCATGAACATGAATAGGAAAAAAGTATTTCATACGATTATTTATTCCATTCCTTTGTTGGTACTGGTAGTTATCTTATTTAACATCTATACGGCGCAGAATAAAGCAAGAATCATAGAGCAGAACAAAAACTATGCGGAGGATTCGACGCGGCAGATGGCGCAGCAGATATCCGATCAGTTTGAAAACGGATTGCGTATTATCACGACTTACGGGTATTTTTTTGACACCTATCTGGGAGGAGACACTGTCCCTGCGGATACGCTTAAGGGAATAGAATCAAGTTCTGTTTTTGATACGGTTCGGTTCACTGATGCGGAAGGCGTTACCCATCTGTCTGACGGCAGGACTGTGAATTCTTCAGATCGTGAATATTTTAAGCTGGGTATGCAGGGCGAAAGCGGAATTACGGCTGTATTTGACGAGCGCCTTGCGGAAGAAGAAAAAAGAATTATGGTTTATGCGCCGGTACAGCTGGATGGGGAAATTATCGGCATCATCCGGGGATCTTATGTGGCGGAACAATATCTGAACAAGATTTTGGACACCACGTATTTCGGAGAATTTTGCCCCACCTGGCTGTGTATGCCGAGCGGAGAAGTGATAGCCAGCTCCGATGATCAGGATTACGGGGAAGGCAGTCTGCCGGATATTCTGGAAAGCAGGGGCTTTATTGACAGCCATACGGCGGCTGGAGTGAGAGCGGTATTTGAGAACGGAGGTCAGAACGCGTTTATCTGCGAAGGGGGCAGTGCGACGGATATTATCTGCGTGACCTATCTTCCGAATTATGATTTTGTACTGGTACAAACGTTTCCTCCGAATGTCACAAAGGGTATGATCAACAGGGCCAACGAAGCGGGGATTGGTCTGGAAGTGGCATTGATCATGCTTTTTGCCGTTTACTTTATCGTAGTTGTTGTGAATTCAGTGAAACAGCGGAGAGCGCTGGAGGTGGAAAACCGTCAGATCAGCTATGTTTTGAAGGGATTGAATACGCTCTTTTCCTCTAAATATCTGACGGTGGATCTGGAGACAGGTGTTTACTCCTACACTGCGGGGATGAAGCTTTCGGATAATCAGGCGATGACGGAGGGCGCCTATGCGGATATCGTGGAGGATCACAGCATGGAGATCATCGGCGAGGAGGCGCAGGAGAATTTCAGACAGACGCTGAAGGCGGAATCGATCGTGGAAAATCTGGCCGATCAGGATACCTTTACCTATGAATGCCATGTGATGCGGGACGGTCAGGAGGCGTGGGAGCAGATGACTGTCGTCTGTATCGAGCGGAAAGAGGGACGGGCGGTTAAAATGCTGTATCTGCGGCAGGATATTTCCGAGATGAAGCTGCGGGAGCAGAGAAGAAAAGAAGAAATGGCGATGATGAACCGCAAGGAGATGCAGTATCGAATTGCGATTACCTCCAATGCGTTTAGTTCCTTTGAATTTAATCTGACGAAAGATCTGATCGAGCAGGATATTGTAAGAGAGAGCTTAGACGGCGGACAGATTTCTCTGCTTGAGAGGGCGGGATTACAGGCGCCGTGTAAGGCTTCGGAATGCTTTGAGAGATGGAAACAGTACATCCTTCCGGAATCCCTTGAGGATTACAGCAGTGTCGTGAACGTAGAGTATTTGCGGGACTGCTTTGAAAAAGGAGAAGTGGAAGTCGATGTGGATTATTGGGGGAAACCGGATAAAGATGAGAGCCGTATGTGTATGCGCCAGACCTTTATCATGACCAAGGATGACATGTCAGGCGATGTAATTGTTTTGGTTGTTTCTAGGGATATTACGGAACAGGTAATCAAACAGAAAGAGCAGACAGAGGCATTACAGGATGCGCTTTTGCATGCAAGACAGGCCAACGAGGCGAAGACCACATTCCTGGCCAATATGAGCCATGATATCCGTACACCGATGAACGCTATTATCGGTTTTGCCACGATCGCGGCAAGCCGTATCGATAACAGAGATCAGGTGAAGGAGTGTCTGCAGAAGGTTCTTGCCTCCAGCAATCACTTGCTCAGTCTGATTAATGACATTCTGGATATGAGCCGTATTGAGAGCGGTAAGATGCAGATTCATGAACAGGAATGCAATATCTCTGAGCTGATGCACAATCTGGTCAACATCATTCAGCCGCAGATGAAGGCGAAGCAGCTGGAGCTTTTTATTGATACCTTTGAGGTGACTAACGAGGATGTGATTGCAGATCCGTTAAAGCTGAACCAGATTTTTATCAATCTGATGAGCAATGCGGTGAAGTATACGCCGGCGGGCGGCATGATTACCTTCCGCATCATACAGCATACCACGTTCCGGCACGGATACGGCGATTATGAATTTATCATCAAGGACAACGGCATCGGTATGTCGTCGGAGTTTGTGAAGCATGTTTTCGAGCCCTTCGAGAGAGAGTCTACAACGACCAAAAGCGGGATTCAGGGTACGGGTCTTGGCATGGCGATCACCAAAAATATTATCGAGATGATGAACGGGAAAGTCTCTGTGGAAAGCGAGGTCGGAAAGGGCAGCACCTTTACGGTGAACCTCAGTTTAAAACTACAGGATGTGGAGAAGAACGCAGAACAGATCAAGGAACTGGAAGGACTGCGCGCGCTTGTGGTGGACGATGACCTCAATATCTGCGACAGTGTGAGCAAGATGTTAAAGACCATCGGTATGCGCGCCGAGTGGACTACTTCCGGCAGGGAGGCCGTGTACCGCGCAAGGAGTGCGCGTGACGAGGGGGATTCCTACCACACCTATATTATTGACTGGCAGATGCCGGAGACAAGCGGTGTAGAGACGGCCAGAAAGATCCGCAGCGTGGTCGGTGAGGAGTCGCCTATCATTATTCTGACGGCTTACGATTGGACGGACATTGAGGAGGAAGCCAAAGAGGCGGGCGTTACTGCCTTTTGTGCAAAGCCGCTCTTTATGTCGGATTTGAAGTCGGCGCTTTTGGCAGCCAACAATATGGAAGTCAAAACGGAAAGCGACGAGGCTGTCTGGCAGGCAAATGACTTCAGCGGGAAGCGGGTTCTGCTTGTGGAGGATATCGAGATGAACCGTGAGATCGCGGAAGTGATTCTGACGGAGAGCGGATTCGAGGTAGAGTCTGCACCGGATGGAACGGACGCGGTGGATATGGTGAGAAAGTCGCCGGAGAACTATTACGATGTGGTGCTGATGGATGTGCAGATGCCGATTATGAACGGTTACGAGGCAACGCGGACGATCCGCTCCCTGCCAAGAGAGGACGTCAAGACGCTTCCGATTATTGCCATGACGGCGAATGCGTTGGAGGAGGACAAGGCGGCGGCCTTAAAGAGCGGCATGAACGATCATATCGCGAAGCCGCTTGATATTGAGCTGTTTATGGATGTGCTCAAAAAGCATTTGAGAAAATAGAAGACGGAAAAAGAAAGCGGGCGCTTTGGCGGTAAATGTCAGAGCGTCCTTTTTTTATAAAAAAACCACCGATCATTCAGTGGTTATAATTGCAAGAAAAGGATATTTGGTGGGGGTGCCCTGTCCCACATCTCTTTTGACCCATAGGGTGCGTAGCAGCACAATCTCTACCTCAAATATCCTGTTCTTATTTATATGATATTCAAATTATAGTCTAATTACTCTTTTTTGTAAAGTAAGTCGTTTTTGGCGATTAACTTCTTGAGGTTGCGTTCTCTGATACGATAAAAGGTCATGACAGAATTTTTAAATCCGCTCATTTTGGTATCTAACGCCAGCTTTGATACTACGTTTAAGTTTGTATCCGGCAATTTTTTGATCATAAAGACAGTATCCGGATTTTTGCTATCTTTTATGATATAATCAGGATTTTCTACACATTCTGCTGCATATTTTTCAAATAGCTTAAAATCGATTAGATGCCGTTCTCTGATGTGTGCAAGGCGTTCATCTGTCACAATAATTTCACTTGTCGTTATTTTTCCAAATGTTTTTTCTAAAAGGGAAGTGTTTATGTGTCCAAGGGAAATTGCTACCATTGATTTATATCCTTTTAAGATTATAAGACGGGTCGTAATTGCGTTGTTTTCTGAATTTATTATAACAAAGATATAGGAATGGAGACAAGGGAAATAACGAAAAAATAATAATTCTTCTTAAAAATGTCATAAGGAAATCTTTATATTTTTTAGAGAGAATTTAGAGGATGGGCTGTTATCATTCTGTTAAAACAAAAGAAAGGAAGGCAGCAGGATGAAAGACAGAAGAAGGATAGCGGTGATCGGAATGGCGCTGAGTGTGGGAATGATGATGGCAGGATGTGCGAGCGCAGTGAAAAATGAGCCGCAGACGGAGGTAAAGGAGTTAGATCTGACAGATGAAAAACAGGACGCTCATCCGCTGGAGGACACGGAAAAGGAGGACGGGCAGGAGGAGGATCGGAAGCCGGATGCCGAAGAGGAGGAAACGGAACAGGACGCGGACGAAACGGAACCTGCCGGGCAGAAGTTGAACCGGGCGGAGGGAACGGAGTCCCTCGGCGGCACAGTGCAGAGTCCGCAGGAGGACGGCATGATTCTGGCCCAGACTACGGTGCCAGATGAGGACGGAATGGTTACACTGTTAAACGTGGAGGACGCGAAAAAAATTCCGGTGAAATTCACGGAGGATACGAAGGTGGAGCACTGGATGATTCAGGGAGGCGGTGCAGGGATTGATATGCAGGAAGCCTCGTTTTCTGATCTGGAAGAGGGACAGGGCGTGGAAGTGGAAGGGAATTTTGAAGGAGAAACTTTTGTTGCAACCAGAGTGATCATCGAAGTGTATGAGTAAAGATTTTTAGAGATTGTTTAGAGAAAGGCTTGCTATAATAAATAAGATAGGGAAGGGTGAGAGTATGAACCGGTATTTATTTGATGAAAAAGGAAAGATAGCGAAGGCGCTGGCGGTTTTGACGGCGCTCATAGTGGCGGCCGGGCTGTTCGGCGGCTGTGGAAAAGAGGAAGAAGGACTACAGATTGAGACAATTGAAAACGGGCAGGAGGACACTGGGAATGACGCGCCGGAGAAGGCCGGGCAGGAGGATGCCGGGAGCGATGCGCCGGAGGATGCCGGTCAGGAGAACGCCGGGAGCGATGCACCGGAGAACGCCGGTCAGACAGACAAAGAACAGGGCGGCGGGGGAGAAGACAATGCCGCACCGTCCGTCGGAAATACCGAAATAGACGGGGACGTGCGGAGTCTGTCAGCAGACAGCTTTGTGATCTGCAAGCATGAGACTTGGACGGAGGACGGCGCCAGTTTCGCGACCGCCGCGGCGCCGGGTTATGAAAAAGAAGAAGATATGATCACGGTACATGTGGCGGAAAACTGCGTTTATGAGTATCGGACCGTGAAAAACGGCGGCGTCAGCCCGGAGGATGTCTCCACAAGAGAGGGAACGTTTGCGGATTTAAAAGAGAGAATGTCGGTCACCATAAACGGAAACTGGCAGGACGACGGAAGCTTCCTTGCGGATAGCATAGTCATGATGGAATTTGTATAAGGGAAAGGCATGGTGACAGGGAAGATGAGTTGTAATAAAAAAGAGATCCATAGAAGAGAAGTCGAAAACGGAAATAACAGGCAGAAGCGGCGGAGTAAGCGAATGTTGGCGGTCTGGCTTATGCTCGCCATGGGGCTCTTTGGCGGCTGCGGAAAGAATGGGCAGACCGGCGCGCTGGGGACGCAGGGCGCGGCCTCGGAGGAGACGGACAGAGTAAATACGAATACAGGCACGGGCGAGGCAGACGAGAAGGGTGACGCGTCAGAAAATGGGGAAAAGGCCATGGGGCGGTACGTGGAAAATCCCATCGATCTTTCCGAGTATGTGACGAAAGACTATGGCGTGACACAGCTTGCCGACGGCAGCATTTTGGTGCTGGATGAGAAGGTGGGACAGATCATTTCCACAGACGGCGGGGAGACCTGGGAGACGAAACCCATTCCGGGAATTGACGATATGGACGCCTTCACGGAGGACAATTATGTCTTTCAGATGCGGGCGGGACTGGACGGTGCGGTCTATGTTTTGTCCTCGCCGAATACGAACGGTACGGGGGAGTTTCATGTAGGACTTTTGGTGGGAAGGCCGGACGGCAGTTCGCAGGTGATTGAGGAATTGACTGACGAAGGTCTTGTATCGGATATTTGGGTCTCCCCGGAGAACCGGTTGTTTGTGAGGGTGTCGGGAGCAAGCTGTCTCTACGAGCTGAATCTTGCGGACGGCTCTCTGAGCAACTATATGACGCTGGAGTTTCAGCCGGATCTGGTGCAGTTTCAGGGCGACTATATGATACTCATGACAGCCTATGAGGGCGTCACCTTCTACGATATGAAGGAAGAAAAGGTCGTGGCAGACGACGTGCTGAAAAAGTTCATGGAAGAAAACTATCTGGGTGAATACTATGCGGACGAGTCCTTCACGGTCTATGTAGTCCCGGGGGAAGAAGAAGTCGTGTATATAGCGGGTAAGGGCGGTGTGTACCGCCATGTGATCGGCGGCAGCGCTATGGAACAGATCATCGACGGATCGCTTTCCAGTTTCAGCAATCCGGCCATGAATCTCAGGGGTATGACCACGCTCCCGCAGGATGAATTTCTGGTGCTCTTTTCGGGCGGGCAGCTGATCCGCTATACCTACGATCCCGATGTGCCAACAGTGCCGGAGGATCTGGTGACGGTGTATGCGCTGGAAGAGTGGGATGCGGTGCGGCAGGCCATCGCCCAGTATCAGGCAGAGCATCCGGACACTTTTGTGAAATATGAGGTGGCGCTTGGCGGTGCAGACGGCCAGTCCAGAGAGGATGCCATCAAGAAACTGAACACGGAGCTGATGGCCGGTAAGGGCCCGGATGTGATCATTCTGGATGAACTTCCCATAAAGTCCTATATAGAAAAAGGGATTCTCATGGACTTAAAGCCGCATATCGACGGGCTTACAGGAGACGGGGCGCTGCTTCCCAATATCGTAGAATCCTTTACGGAAAACGGAGGCGTCTATCTGATGCCGGTGTCCTTCTCCCTTCCTATGGTGGGCGGCAGACAGGCGGATGTGGAGGGCGTCACGGATTATACGTCTCTGGCGGATACCATGGAAAGACTCAGGGAAGAGAATCCCGATGTGGGAATCTGCGATTTCTTTTCCGGAGAATCCACCGTGCGCCGGTTCCTGCCGGTGGGCGCCACGGCCTTTGCGGATGCGTCCGGGAAGATTGACGAAGCGCAGTTAAGGGTATATCTGTCTGATACCCAGAGGATGTATCAGGCCGCCAACGAGGGACTGCCCGATTATCTGAAAGAACAGTATGCCAACGAGAAGAACTCTTATAAAGAGAGCGCTGCGGAGAGAAGTTATTTTTATCATCATCTGGGCGCTGTGGGGCAATCGACCTACGATTTCCTGATGGGAGACGGCATGTTTGCGGCTGGGATGTTGTACGATACCTATGATTATCAGCGGGTCATGTCCATGTATCATGTGGATGGATTTTCCGACGAGGTGTTTCAGTTCTTTGACGGGATGAGCGAGGGCGTCTTTGTTCCCTCCATTCTGGTGGGGTTGAACGCATCTTCCGCGCATCAGAAGGAGGCGGAGCAGTTCTTCGATGTGCTCATGGGAACGCAGGTGCAGAGCCTTCTCTTTGAAGGTTTCATGACCAATCAGAAGGCTTTGGAGGAGCAGCTTTCTCCCCAGTGGAAAGTGATGCAGAATGGCGGCATGGATGCGGACTACGGCGAGGTGTCGAGCAGCGTCGGCGGCAGTACAGGAGACGGCAGGGAGTTCAGTATGAATATCTATATGCCCACGAAGGAGGAGTATCAGGCATTGTATGAGTACTGCCAGAAGGTGCATACGCCCTATGTGGCGGACGCCGTGGTGGAAGATGCGGTGATCAGCATCGGCGGGCAGTATCTGGACGGGTATCTGTCCCTTGACGAGGCGGTGCAGAAGATTATGGCAAAAGTCGAAATTTATTCGGCAGAGTAGAATTTTAGGGGAATTTGTCAAAAACTATACTACAACAGGAGGGTTTTGAATTGCGTAAGCATAAAAAAATCCTCCGAAATGGAGGTAAACATGAACAGATCAGGCAGGTGGCTGACGGTATGTCTGGCAGGCGCGATGGCCGTATCCCTGATGGGATGCGGCGGCCCTGCGGGGACAGACGGGAAGGGACAGAACGGGAAAACGGACGGTGCAAACGGGGTGGAAAGCGGCGACACGGCCATGGGCCGGTATATGGAATCCTCCCAGACACTGGATATCGGTGAGGTGACGGATCTGGCAGCGCTGTCAGACGGACGGCTGGAACTTTTGGAAAACGGGTCGGAGGGCCGGTATGTTTCCAAGGACGGAGGCACAACCTGGGAGGCGGACATCCTGCCCGGCTGGTATGATCTGGTGATGGAGGCATATGTGATTGATATGAAGGGCGCTCCCGACGGGAGTGTGGCCCTTCTTTGTAAGGATTATGTTCTTCCATCCGATGAGGAGGAGACGGAGGAGGAAAGCATGGAGGCGGACGGGGAAGTAACGGCCGAAGGAGAAGAGGATGAAGAGAATGGGATTTGGCTCTGCCTGATTTCTCCGCAGGGGGAAGAAAAACGGTTTTCCGTTCCGGGCGGGGAGATGGAAAACATTTCCAAACTGAGTTTTTCGGAGGACGGAGAGCAGCTTTATCTTGCCACGGGCGGCGAGGAGGTTTATGAGGTAGACCGGGAGACGGGGGAAAGCAGGCTGGTGATGCAGATCGATGTCAACCCCGATGTTTTTTATGTATGGGATCATTATCTGGCTGCCAAAAATGAGCAGGACGGTATCTTCCTGTATGATCTGGACACCCGGGAGGAAATTGAGGACGAGGTATTTTCAGATTTTGTGGCGCAGAATTATAAGAAAGAAAGCGGCGTCTTTTCTTCCACCTATACTATTTTTCCGGCGGAGGACGGCGGGATTTATCTGGCCGGAGCCGCAGGGCTGCACCGGCATGTGATCGGCGGCGCGGTGATGGAGCAGGTGATCAATGGCGGACTTTGCAGCTTAAGCGATCCCAGCAAACCGGTGTCTGTCATGATGCGGACTGCAAACGATGGCTTTTTGGCGGCGTTTTCCAGAGGGAAACTGGCTTCTTTTACCTATGATCCGAATATGCCTTCCACACCGTCCCAGACGGTTTCCGCCTACAGTCTGACGGAAAACGACATACTCAGACAGGCGATCACGCGCTATCAGGAGAAAAATCCAGACGTCTATGTGGAGTACCGTGTAGGTATGGGAGAGGAGGACGGCGTTACCAGAGAAGACGCGATCAAGAAATTAAACACGGAGCTCATGGCGGGCAAGGGGCCTGATCTGCTGATCCTAGACGGCCTGCCCTTGGATTCCTATCAGGAAAAGGGCGTACTCATGGATATCAGTCCCTATTTGGCACAGATGGAGGCGGAGGAGCCCCTTTTGCCGAATATCAAAGAGAGCTTTACGAAAGACGGGAAGATCACCATGATACCGGCGGCGGTTACCCTTCCCATGTACTGTGCAAAACAGGATGATATGGCCGAAGTGTCGGATCTCTCCGCTTTGGCAGATTTGTTTGAGAAATTGAGAAAAGAGCATCCGGGGGAGGAGCTGATGGAGCTGTACAGCAAGGATATGCTGTTTGACGCCCTGTTTCCGGTTTGTGCACCGAAGTGGATCGGAGAGGACGGAAAGCCGGATAGGGAGCAGATTTCCGATGATATCGCGCAGATGAAGCGTATCTATGACACCTGTATGGAGGGGCTGCCGAATCAGGTTTTGATGAAATATAAGGGCTATACGGAAATGCAGGTGACAAGCAATGATAAGGCCACGGCTTACAATGATCTGGGCGGCGGCGGAATCCAGATTGTGGGCGGCAACGTGCAAATGAGCATGGGTGAACTGTTAAACGGGTATAATTATGGGCTTTTGCAGTCCGTGAAACAGGCGGAGGGAAAAGAACAGTATCGCCTGGAGCAGATTCCGGGCGGCGTCAAAGATGCGTTTACGCCTGTTACCCTGATGGGAATCAATGCGTCTTCTCAAAAGTCTGACCTTGCAGGAGACTTTATGAAGATGATCCTGTCGAAAGAGATGCAGAGCATGATCTATCCGGTGGGCTTTCCGGTCAATGAGGAGGGGCTGACGCTGTATCTGGAGAGTCTGGGTGGTCAGGTGCCGGAAGGTCTGCGCAAGCCGGGAGAGCCCTATGGCAGTCATGGATTTTCCGGAGACGACGGACTGCTCATTGTGCTTACGCTGTATGTACCGACGAAACAGGAAACGGAAGAACTTTGTGATACCTTGAAAACGGTGCGCACGCCCTATCTGCAAAACACCGCTTTGGAGGATGCAGTTCGAGAGACGGCTGCGGTTTATCTGGACGGGATATGCAGCTTGGAGGAAATGATGGATGGTATACGGGAAAAGAGCGCGATTATCATGGCGGAATAAGAGACGGCTTCCCTTTCTGCTTTTTTTGCTGCCGAGTCTGTGCGGGGTGATGCTGTTTGTGCTGCTGCCCTTTCTGGATGTGATGAAGCGCTCCGTGCAGACGGCGGTCACGGGGGAGTTTACGGGTCTGAAAAACTATAACGTGATTTTTCACAATCAGGCATTTCTGCTGGCGGTGGGAAACACGCTGCGCTTTACCTTTGTCTGCATTCCCCTGTTGGTGCTTGTGGGGCTTCTGATTGCGTTTCCCTTAAGCGGTTTTAAAAACGCAGGGCTGATCAAGTCGGTCTATCTGTTTCCGCTCGCCATGCCCACGGCTACCATCGTTTTGGTCTGGAAAATGGTCTTTTACAGGCAGGGATTTTTCAATCTGGCGTTGACAAAGCTGGGGGAAATGACGGGACTGTGGGGAACGGTTGCGGTGGATTATCTGGCGACGGACGCCTCCTTCTGGGTGCTGGTGGCCAGTTATCTGTGGAAGAATACGGGGTACACGGTGGTGCTCTGGCTGGCCGGTATTCTGTCGATTCCGAACGAGTACATCGAGGCCGCCAAGGTGGACGGGGCAGGGCGGTGGAAATGTATCCGCCATATTATCCTGCCGAATCTGAAAGGGAGCTTTTATACGATAGTGATTTTGTCCTTCCTGAACTCTTTCAAGATCTACAGGGAGGCTTATCTGGTGGCGGGCTCCTATCCGCAGGAGGATATCTATCTGTTGCAGCATTTGTTCAATAACTGGTTTGTGAATATGGAATTTGACAAGATGGCGGCCGCCGCGGTCTGCGTGGGCGCTGTTTTGCTTGCGGCGATTATGCTTTTGCAGAGGCTTTGGGATAAGGAAGAATGAGACACAGAATGTTACGGCTGATGAAAAAATACATAGCGGCGGCGCTTCTTTTACTTCCGGCGCTTTTGATCTGCTTTCCGGTGTTTCTGATCCTGACGGGCTCGGTGATGGATGGCATCGAGCTGGGGCAGTATCTTGGCCCGGTGTTCGGCGGGGGAGAGGGATTTATCTGCTGGAAGCTGATGCCGGATTATCCCACCTTTGAACACTACGGAAGGCTGCTGTTCCTGACGCCCTCCTTCTTTGTGCTGTTCTGGAATTCAGTCAAGATGGTGGGCTGCATTCTGGTGGGACAGCTTCTGGTGGGGGTGCCTGCGGCATGGGCCTTTGCAGCCTACCGGGTGCGGGGGAGCCGGATGCTTTTTGCGCTCTATGTGGTGCTGATGCTTCTGCCCTTTCAGGTGACCATGCTGTCAAGCTATCTGGTGCTGGACCGGCTTTTCCTGCTCAATACCCACAGAGCAATTATTTTGCCTGCCGTGTTCTCCACCTTTCCCATCTTTTTATCCTACGGCGGCTTTCGGCAGATCCCGGTGCAGCTTTTGGAGGCGGCCCGCATCGACGGCGCGGGTGAATTTAAAATATTTTTGAAAATAGGGCTTCCTTTGGGGAAAAGCGGATTATTGTCTGCCATTGTATTAGGGTTTTTGGAGTATTGGAACCTGATGGAACAGCCGCTGGCGTTTCTGGAAGATAAGGCGCTTTGGCCCTTGTCCCTGTATCTGCCGGAGATTTCGTGGACACAGGCGGGCTTTGCCCTCTGTGCATCCTTTATCACCCTGATTCCGGCGGCCTTTGTGTTTGTGATGGGACAGGATTATCTGGAGCAGGGCATTATTTATTCGGGGTTAAAAGAATAGAGGTAAAGAGTCATGAATAAAAAGAAAATTGGCTACGGATTTATTATTTTTCTGATCTTTATGTGGCTGTGCACGCTGATCTCAAAAAGCATCTATGCCTCCAGACTTCCTATGGTGACGACCTGCGGTATAGAATCCAAATATATCGAGCATGTGGTGGAGGCCGAGGGGATTGTGGAAGCAGGGGCGAAGCTTCCAGTGACGGCTCTGGGAGGACTGCGTGTGGTGGCGGTTTCCGTGCAGGCAGGCGACAGGGTGGAGGAGGGCGACCTTCTCTTTACGGTGGATTTGGAGGATATGAAGGAAATTATGGCACAGCAGGAACTGGATCGTCAGAAGACCCAGCTGCAAATCGACGCGATTCTGCATAACCGGGAGCTGGCGCAGGAGAAGAAGGAGCTTGAGGAGGCCAGGGCCAGAGAGGATTACGACGCCCTTGCCAGATATCAGGATACGCTGGTTGGCAGGGCCGCCGAGAATGTGGCGCAGGCCGAGGAAGCGCTGGACGAGCTGCAGGCGGAGAACCGCGCCCATGAGGATGACTGGAAGAAGGAGGACGGGGAACAAAAGACGGAGGAAGAGATAGAGGCGGAGCGGAAAGCCAGAGAGGAAGAAGAGGAGAGGCTGAAGCAGGAACTACAGGCGGCGGCCTATGCGGAAGCGGACGCGAAGTGGAACCGGGACAACGCCGTAAAGGATGCCGGACGGAAAGTGGAGGATGTGATTTCCGAGGAGGATCAGGATGCGGCCCTTGCCGTTTATCAGGCGGAGGCGGAGGGCATACAGGAGAAGCTTTCCGCCTATCAGGCGGTTTTGGACGGCGGCGGAAAAATCACGGCGCCGATGAGCGGCATGGTGACCGACGTCTATGTGCAGGCAGGCGGCAGGGTGCCGGATACGGCTTCCTTTCTGCTGGCGGATGATGAAGCGCCCTATCAGTTTTGCGTCACGCTGACGAAGGAGGAGAAAACTTATGTAAACCTAAGTGATGATGTGAAGCTGAAACTGGGAGACAGGAAGGAAGTCAATGCAAGGGTGGATTATTTGGCGGAGAACGAGAATGCGCCGGGCAGCTTCACCGCGCGGATACAGCTTCCCGAGGAGACGGGCGCGCCCGGTCAGTCGGGGACGATGACCTGCGCAAAGGCCGGAGAAAAACAATCCTGCTGTATTCCTCTTTTGGCCCTGCATGAAGATCAGAACAAGAGCTACGTGTATGTGGCAGGCGAGCGGGAGGGGATTCTCGGCACGGAATATTACGTGGAAGAAATCAATGTCAGCGTGGTTGATAAAAACGATAAATTTGCAGCGGTGGAGGGAGCGCTTACGGAGGAGAGCCGGATTATCCAGTCGGCGGACAAAGAGATTAAAAGGGGGGACGTGATCAGATTGGCGAGCCCTGAATAAAATATTAAGAATCGTGAGGTTGAAAAACAGGCGGCACAGTTGTACAATAGCAGTGGCATGAAAGACCTGCTTTGACGAACGGGTGCAGAGGGAAGACCGATGATTTTGACGGTGATAAAAGTGATTGTGGTGTGTATTGCGGTGCTCGCTGTTTTGTATATGCTGGCGATTATGCCGCGCATGTTTAACCGGCCGGACACCACTCTTTTTCAAAAAGTATATTTTGCCCACAGAGGGCTTCACGATAACGATTCAGATGCGCCGGAGAACTCTATGGCGGCTTTTCAAAAAGCGGTGGAAGCCGGGCTTGGCATGGAGTTGGATGTGCAGGTGACGAAGGACGGCGTACCGGTTATTTTCCATGATTTTAAGCTGGATAGAATCTGCGGCGCGGAGGGAAAGGTCGTGGATCACACTTACGAGGAATTGCAGGCGTATACGCTCTGCCACTCTGCTGAACGGATTCCCAGATTTTCCGATCTGCTTGCGATGGTGGACGGCCGTGTGCCCCTGATCGTGGAGATCAAAGCGGAGACGGCCAATGTCTCCTGCTGTAAGGCGATTGACAAGCTGCTTCGCGCCTACAAGGGGGCCTATTGCATAGAATCCTTTAATCCCATGGTGCTTTGGTGGTTCCGGCAAAATCACAGGAATGTGGTGCGGGGACAACTCTCCTCCAATTTCCGCAGGGAGGGCGAGTATTGGAATGTCCTTTATTTTGCAATGACCCATCTATTGTTTAACTTTTTGACCAAGCCGGATTTTATTGCATATAACCATAAGTTCAGCGAGGAGCCGGGCAGAAGGATATGCAGACGGCTTTACCGCCATCCTGCCGCAGCGTGGACCATCCGCAGTGAGCAGGAGCTGGAGGCGCGCAGGGGAGAGTATGACGTGTTCATCTTTGACAGTTTTCTCCCGGCAAAGGGAAGCAGGACGTGAAGTTTATATTTTCGTTGTGGAATGACGGGGTAGGGATAATTGCGCGAAAGGTTGGGTCATAAGATGAAAAAGAAGACGGTGTGGTTGATCTTGGTGCTTGTGAATATCCTGGCACTTTTTTTTGGTGCAGCGGTGATCGGATATTTCCCACAGGCAGATTTGAGCGCGGCTTGCACTTATCAGACGGAAAAGCTGCAAGAGTATTCTACTTCTGCGGCGATGAAGCCGGGCGTTTATCAGGTATTCGTGGACTATTCTGTGGTGAGGGACGCCGCTTCTTACAGATTGACCTGCAAAGCGCGGACGGGAGACGGCGGCAGCTATCCAATTATTTTTGCGGATGAATACCGGATGGATCCCAGAAAAAACCATCTGGAATTTTGTCTGTGGGTCAACAGCGAGATTGACGATCTGTTGATAAGTCTGGAAACGAGAAATGAGGATTCAGTGATTTGGATTGAAAGCATTATGCTTAAGAGACAATTTCGGGAAACTTTTTGTTATCTGATGCTGCGGATCTGTGCCGCACTGTTTATGGTGGACATAGCTGTCGTTGCGGTGTGGAAAAGGAGAGAACTGGCGCGGTGGCTTCGAGCGCATTTTTATATTGTTATGGGATTGATCGGAATTCTCTGTATCAGTACAATGTGTGTACTTTCTGATAGTCAGGTGTCGGGACACGACACAATATTCCATCTGTCGAGAATTGTGGGATTGGCGGAAGGATTGAAAGACGGGGAGTTCCCGGTCAGGATTCAGCCGGGGTGGTGTAACGGTTACGGCTACCCGGTTTCGATTTTTTACGGGGATGTGTTCTTGTATCCTTCGGCTGTTTTGTATATGATTGGCGTTCCCCTTGTATATGCCTATAAAGCGTATTTGCTTCTTGTTCATATCGCTACCGTTGGAGTTGCCTATTATTGTTATCGGAAGCTGTGTGAAGACAGATATATCGGTCTTTTGTGTACAGCTATGTTTTCTCTGTCTGTCAACCGTATTTTGAATGTGTATCTCCGAGGGGCAATGGGAGAGTATTCGGCGTATCTTTTTTTGCCGTTGGTGTTGTTGGGAATGAAGGAAATTTTGTGCTCAGATCAAGAGAAAAAAGGGAGTAGATATGGTTGGCTGTATCTGGGTGTCGGTATGACGGGTGTGTTGCGGACCCATATTTTAAGCTTTGAGATGGTATGTATTATATTGGGAATCACGGTAATCATTTTGATCGGACGGGTGGCGCGTCAGGGAAGATGGAAGGAAATTGGAAAGGGCGCGGCACTTGCAATCCTTTTGTGTGCAGGGTTTATCGTCCCTTTTCTGGATTATTCCAGACAGGAAATCATGGTTTTTGGTGAGAAATATGAGTACGGGATTCAGCAGTTCGGACTGACGCTGTACGAACTGTTCTCTCTGCCGACGGAAGGCACGGGGGTTGCGATGCGGACAGTGGAAGGATTTGGCGGCAAATATCCGGTGTCGTTGGGACTCGGTATGATTGTCATGATGGCGCTCATGGCATGGGTGTTGGTAAAAAAGAATTGGGAGACGGGAGAGAGGCGGACATTCCTGTTTGTGGCAGGGCTTGCAGGCGTAAGTATATGGATGTCAACCTGCTTTTTTCCGTGGAACAGACTGGCGGCGGTGCCGGGTGTGAGAAATGTGGTGGCAAGCATCCAGTTTCCTATGCGCTTTTTGAGCCTTGGCATTCCACTGCTGATTTATGCGGCAGGATTGGCACTAGGGAAGATGAAAGCCGTTATATCCCCGGAAAAGATGAAATATCTGCTGATTGGGCTGTATCTGATTACTGCGGTACAGGGCATGTACTGTGTTGATCTTGTGATGCGGCGCGGTGGTAATCTGGTTGTCTACGACGGTTCGACGGTTCTCTATGAGGATGATAATGTGGTACAAGGAGAGTATCTGCTGCGGGGAACGGATCGGTGCGCGACGGAGGAAAATCAGGAAGTCCAGGGACAAAATGTGCTTGTTACGGATGTTGGGGTAATGGGAAACCAGATGACGGCTGCCTGTACTGCGTCTGCGGACGCTTGGTTGGAATTTCCAAGATTTGCATATGACTATTACAGATGTATCGACACGGAAACCGGCAGAGAGTTTACGATAACAAGTGGGATAAATAACAGGATTCGGGTAGAGCTGCCTGATGGTTATCAGGGCACGTTAGAAGTGCTTTTTGAGGAGCCGTGGTATTGGAGGTTAGCGACGTTTTTCTCTCTCCTGACTCTGGTTTTAATTTGTGCGCGTTTCTTTCTGATTAAAATTTTAAAAAACGGTGTTAAAATTTCAAGAATATGGTAAAATATACGAAAGCGCAGCAGCTTGCTTAGAGTCATTATTATATTCGCGAATGGAGGGTAGCAAAAATATGGCGAAATGGGTGTATTTGTTTGAGGAAGGTAACGCGGATATGCGAAATCTTCTCGGTGGAAAAGGGGCGAATTTAGCGGAAATGACTAATCTGGGTCTGCCAATTCCGCAGGGCTTTACCGTGACGACGGAGGCTTGTACAGATTATTACAATAACGGCAGACAGATTTCGGATGAGATTCAGGAGCAGATTTTCACGGCGCTTGCGGGCCTTGAGAAGAAGCAGGGCAAGAAGTTTGGCGATACCGAGAATCCTCTTCTTGTTTCGGTTCGTTCGGGAGCGAGAGCTTCCATGCCGGGTATGATGGATACCATTTTGAATCTGGGTTTGACGGACGCGGCCGTGGAGGGCTTTGCGAAGAAGACCGGCAATCCCCGGTTTGCTTATGATTCCTACCGCAGATTTATTCAGATGTTTTCCGATGTGGTTATGGAGATCCCGAAGTCGTTCTTTGAGAGGATTCTGGATGAGATCAAAGAGTCTAAGGGTGTGAAGTACGACACCGATCTGACGGCGGACGACATGAAGGAGATCATTGTCCGTTTTAAGAACATTTACAAGGAAAACAAGGGCGAAGAGTTCCCGCAGGATCCTAAGGTACAGCTGATGGAGGCGGTGAAAGCCGTATTCCGTTCCTGGGATAATGAGAGAGCGATTGTATACAGACGTATGAATGATATTCCCGGTGACTGGGGCACTGCGGTCAACGTACAGGCTATGGTATTCGGAAATATGGGTGATACTTCCGGTACGGGTGTGGCTTTCACCAGAAATCCGTCCACCGGCGCTAAAGGTATTTACGGAGAGTATCTGATCAACGCGCAGGGTGAAGATGTAGTGGCGGGTATCCGTACCCCTCAGCCCATCACCAGACTGGAGCAGGATCTTCCCGAGTGTTACAAACAGTTTATGGAGATCGCGAACCGTTTGGAGAACCACTATCGCGATATGCAGGATATGGAGTTTACGATCGAGGAGGGCAAGCTCTTCTTCCTACAGACCAGAAACGGCAAGCGGACCGCGCCTGCGGCGCTACAGATTGCCTGTGACCTGGTAGACGAGGGAAAGATCACACCAGAGGAGGCGGTGCTTCGGATTGAGGCAAAGTCTCTGGATCAGCTTCTCCATCCCACCTTTGATCCCGACGCGCTGAAAGCGGGACAGGTGGTCGGACAGGCGCTTCCCGCATCACCCGGCGCTGCGGCAGGTAAGGTGTATTTCACCGCAAACGAGGCGAAAGAAGCCCATGAGAAGGGCGAGAGAGTGGTGCTGGTGCGTCTCGAGACTTCACCTGAAGATATCGAGGGTATGCACGCGGCGGAGGGAATTCTCACGGTGAGAGGCGGTATGACCTCCCACGCGGCTGTGGTTGCCAGAGGTATGGGTACGGCCTGCGTGTCCGGCTGCGGCGAGATTGCCATCAACGAGCAGGATAAGGTATTTGAATTGGGCGGAGAAGTATTCCACGAGGGCGATTACATTTCTCTGGACGGCTCCACCGGAAAGATTTATAAAGGAGATATCAAAACCGTGGAGGCTTCCGTCAGCGGAAACTTCGGGCGGATCATGGAGTGGGCGGATAAATACCGCAAGCTTCAGGTGCGCACCAATGCGGACACTCCTGCCGACGCGGCAAACGCCGTGAAGTACGGTGCGGAAGGCATCGGCCTTTGCCGAACAGAGCATATGTTCTTTGATCCCGACAGGATTCCGAAGATTCGTCAGATGATTTTGGCAAGAACCCAGGAGCAGAGAGAGAAAGCGTTAAACGCGCTGATTCCCTTCCAGAAGGGCGACTTCAAGGCATTGTATGAGGTGATGGAGGGCAGACCGGTAACCATTCGTTTCCTTGACCCGCCGCTTCATGAGTTTGTACCTACGGAGCAGGGCGATATCGACGATCTGGCGGTAGAGATGATGATGACGGCGGAAGAGGTGCAGGAGATCTGTGATTCCCTCCATGAGTTTAACCCCATGATGGGACACCGCGGATGCCGTTTGGCAGTGACGTATCCCGAGATTGCAAAAATGCAGACCAGAGCCGTGATGGAGGCAGCCATTGAGGTGAAGAACGAGAAAGGCTACGATATCGTTCCGGAGATCATGATTCCTCTGGTAGGCGAGAAGAAGGAGCTTAAGTTCGTCAAGGATATCGTTGTGGAAGTGGCGGAGCAGGTGAAGAAGGAGAAAAACTCCGATATCAAATACCACATCGGCACGATGATCGAGATTCCCCGTGCGGCGCTTCTTGCAAACGAGATCGCCGAGGAGGCAGAGTTCTTCTCCTTCGGTACGAACGACTTAACGCAGATGACCTTCGGCTTCTCCCGTGACGATGCGGGCAAGTTCCTCGGAGATTACTATAAGAACAAGATTTACGAATCTGATCCCTTTGCAAGACTGGATCAGAGCGGCGTAGGCCAGCTGGTACAGATGGCGGCCGAGAAGGGACGCGCGACCAGACCGGATATCAAGCTGGGTATCTGCGGCGAACATGGCGGCGATCCTTCGTCCGTGGAGTTCTGCCATAAGGTGGGACTGACCTATGTTTCCTGTTCCCCGTTCAGGGTGCCGATAGCCAGACTGGCGGCGGCGCAAGCAGCGATTTCCGAGAAGCAATGAGCCATGAAAGGTGTCGTAGGGCACGGAAATTTATTCTAAAAAGAGGCAAACTAAATTAGCTACGACATAGAAAAATAAGACCTTACATCGAGAGATGCGGGGTCTTATTTTTGGTTTGCGCGCCATGGGCG
>DKUO01000010.1 GCA_002490705.1 Lachnospiraceae bacterium UBA7202 | reverse complement strand
AGATAACTTTTAATTATCCATACATTTTAAAAGGCCAGTCCGCGTTTCTGTGGACTGACCTCACTTTACAATCTACAATACGAATATTCCCAACTGTTTTGCGGCAAGAATGGTTCTCTATTTATCCATAGGTGACACTATCAGGAATTTAAAATTTTATTTATGGAATTAATATAAATATGTAGAACAATGTTGACGTACGCAAAAGCGTACGGTATAATATAACGGAAAGGAGATGATACCGTGACTGCGATCAGCGTGACAAAGGCAAGAGAAAATATATATCAAATATTATCAGATGTTAATAATAACAGTCAGCCAATTACAATTACGAATAATCGGGGGAAAAATGCCGTTCTTATTTCGGAAGAAGACTGGAATGCTATTCAGGAAACCTTATATTTGAATTCGATACCGGGCATGACGGAAAGTATTATCGAAGCAGGAAAAGAGCCGTTGGAAGAATGTTCGGTATATGATCCAAATGAGGACTGGAGTAAAATATGAGGGAACAATAAGAGTTGCACGTATGTGGTCGCATTATGATGCTGTAAGATAAAAGGAAGCGATAGAAGGAGGACCGGCAGATGCTTGACAAAGATACCTTTCATCCGCTCAACTACATTAAGAAAGAGGAATACTCCGGCAGTATGGACGGGATGCGCTATATGCTCAAGCGTACCAAAGACGGTGAGGAGGATAAGATCAGGGTGACCGTCTGGCCGGAACCCTTCGGCATTTACCGCACGCCGGAAGAAAAACAGACTGTGACGGAGGTGCCGATGACAACGGAGGGCGTGGAGCAGGCGGCGGACTGGATCAATGAGCAGTATGAGACGAGGAAGGCGTACTGGCTCGAAAATCAGCGAAAACCATGGACGGAGGAGTGATTTTTCACAAGATTTACATAAATATTTGGTTATATTGTTGAAAATGTAGAAAATGGTTGCAATTTGGCAGATAAGCGTTATATAATGTGAAAAGGAAGTTAACATAAAGCTGTTCGCACATAAAAGAATGAGGGGCTTGGAGGTGGCGGTATGGCAGCGCTTAATCTGAATGCATTATTTTTTAATCATGAGATATCCTTTTGCAAGGTATATGACGCAGAGAGCAAGGATCAGCTGGAAAAGCTTTTTGTCTCCAACCGCATTTCCTTTTTTGTGGAGTGGCAGCAGAAAAGCTTCTTGGAGCGCCTTTTAGGGAATATGGGCTGCAAGAATGAGGTGTTTACCATACATATCAATGAGGCGGATACGACGCTTGCCACGGATTTGGCGCAGGGGATAGAGAGCGTACAGATCGCTTCCGCGTAGGCGGTATGAAATTGTTGTTGTAAACAGATGGAATATGATAAAATAACCCCGAGGATTTACTCGGGGTTTTTCATGTAAGCAATGAGAGAGCAGTGCCTGAGCGGACAAGGCGATCAAACCGCACTGTGGAGAAAGAGGAAAAGATGGAAAAGAAAGCGGACAGACAAAAACAGGATCTCTGCCCGGTGGCGAAGAAGTGCGGCGGCTGTCGTTACACGGATACGCCCTATGGGGAGCAGTTAAAAATAAAGCAGAGACGGGCCGAGCAGCTCATCAAGGAGTTTGGCAGGGTGAAGCCGATCCTTGGAATGGACGAGCCGGCCCACTACCGCAACAAGGTACACGCGGTTTTTGATTTCCAGAAGGGAAAAGGAATCGTATCCGGCATCTATCAGGAAAAGAGCCACAGGGTAGTGCCGGTGGAAGGGTGTCTGTTGGAAGAGGAGCAGGCGGGAAGGATTATTTTATCCGTTCGTGATTTGGCGAAGTCTTTTAAGATCAAGGCCTATGACGAGGACAGCGGCTATGGGCTGCTGCGCCATGTGCTTGTCCGTGTGGGACATGCCACCGGGGAAATTATGGTGGTTTTGGTGCTGGGATCACCGGTTCTCCCTTCCAAAAAGAATTTTGTTAATGAGTTATGTAAACTTCATCCCGAAATTACCACAATCCTGATCAACGTCAATAACAGGAAAACCAGCATGGTACTGGGAGGGAAGGAGCAGGTTATCTATGGCAAAGGCTATATAGAAGACGAGCTCTGCGGGAAACGGTTTAAAATATCCGCGAAATCCTTTTATCAGGTGAATTCCGTACAGACAGAGGCGCTCTACCGGCAGGCGGCGCAGTATGCCGGCCTTACAGGGGTAGAGACGGTGGTGGACGCCTATTGCGGGATCGGCACGATTGCGCTTTCTGTTGCAGGACAGGCGGGAAAAGTCATTGGAGTGGAGTTAAACAGGGATGCGGTGCGGGATGCCGTTGCGAATGCGAAGAGAAACGGCATAAAGAACGTGGATTTTTATCAGAATGACGCGGGACGTTTCTTGACGCAGATGGCGGAGGCGGGGGAGCAGGTTGATGTGGTTTTTATGGACCCGCCGAGAAGCGGCAGCACGAAGGAGTTTCTCGATGCGTTGGTACGCATAAATCCTAAGCGGGTGGTTTATATCTCCTGCGAGCCGGAGACGCTTGCCAGAGATTTGAAGTATCTGACGGAGAACAGCGGGTATCGGATGGAGGAGGCTGTGCCGGTGGATATGTTCCCCTTCACGGAGGAGATAGAGATGGTGTGCCTGCTGTCACAGAGAAAAGGAAAAACACGGAACAAATAAAAGTATGGTATAATAATAGGTATGGAAAATTCTTATCGTTTTTTTGAAAACAGGGCGTGTCAATATTTTCCCTGTCATACGGGATTGTCCGATTTTAACTGTCTGTTTTGTTACTGCCCGTTATATGGGAAAGAGCATTGCCCCGGCAGCCCTTCTTACTTTGAGAAGGAGGGGCGGCGGATCAAGGATTGCTCTAACTGCACCTTTCCGCACAGGCCGGAGAATTACGACAAGGTGATAGCTGTTTTGAGAGAAAAGCAGACAGAGAAACCGGAGGTGTGAGAAAATGTCGAATACAAACGCGACAAAGATTTCGCTGGGCGAATCTCTGAAAAAATTGATGCAGACGAAAAGACTGGAAAAGATAACGATTCAGGATCTCACGGCGGACTGCGGCGTCAGCCGTATGGCCTTCTACTACCATTTTAAAGATATCTATGATCTGGTGGAGTGGGTCTGCGTGGAGGATGGGAAAAGAGCCTTGCAGGACAAAAAGACCGGCGACACATGGCAGGAGGGAATCAGCCGGATCTTCGGGGCTGTTTTGGAGAACAGGGAATTTATCACAAATGTTTGCCGCAGCATCGGCAGGGAGAGGGTGGAACGGTATCTTTATCAGTTTACCTACGACATTGTCAGGGACGTGGTGGAGGAAAAGTGCCGGGGCACGGGGATTTCGGAGAAACAAAAGGACAGCATTACGGATTTTTATAAGTACGGCTTTGTGGGAACGGTGCTTAACTGGATTGACCATGGCATGAAAGAGGACTACAGCGAGATTGTGGAGAATATGAGCGTCATGCTTTATGAAAATATTGACCACTCTGTCCGCAATTTTAAAAGAGTAACAGAACAGAAGGAAACATAAAAGGAGGAAGCTTGTAGGGGCTTCCTCCTTCGTTTTGATGAATTTTTATGACGCAGGAATCACAGATCGTAATACATCATAAATTCCGCAGGGGTAGGTATCTGTGCCGCCTGTTTTGCCTCGGCGCGTTTGCGGTCGAGCCAGACCTCAATCAGTCTTTCGGGGAATACGCCGTCTTTGGTCAGGTAGTCGTGATCCTTCTCCAGCGCGTCAAGGGCTTCCTCCAGAGATTTGGGAAGACCCTTGATTTTTTTCTGCTCCTCAGGAGAGAGGGTATAGAGATTAAAATCATAAGGGCCCCAGCCATTGGCGGCGGGATCGATCTTCTTTTCGATGCCGTCAAGGCCGGCCATCAGGATAGCCGCGTAAGCATAGTAGGGATTGGCGGTGGCGTCGGGATTGCGCAATTCAAACCGTTTTGCCTCCGGGGATTTCGCGTAGGCGGGAATACGGATTACCGCACTGCGGTTGGAGGTGGCGTAGCCCACCGTCACGGGAGCCTCATATCCCGGCACCAGACGCTTGAAGGAGTTGGTGGAGGGATTGGTGAAAGCGCACAGCGACGCTATATGGGAGAGCAGACCGCCGATAAAATAGTGGGCCGTCTGGCTTAAACCCGAGTAGCCGTTCTCATCGTAGAAAAGAGGCTTTCCGTCCTTTTTCAACAGCATATGTACATGGAGGCCGCTGCCTGCTTCCTTGTAAATCGGTTTGGGCAGGAAGGTAGCCGTTTTGCCCTCCCGTGCCGCCATATTTTTGATGATGTACTTGATGATCATGGTATTGTCCGCCATGGCGGGCATATCCGCCAGTTCTACCTCGATCTCCATCTGGCCGGGGCCGCCCACCTCGTGGTGGTGGTATTTTACTTTGATGCCCCAGTTTTCCATTTCCATGCAGATGCGGCTCCTGAGATCGTAACCCACATCCTGGGGCGCGGCAATATGGTAGCCGCCGTGGGTTACCTCGTAGCCGTTGTTGCCGGGATTGTCCAGTGTGCAGTTCCAGCTGGCCTGTTTGGTGTCGATCTGATAGGCGCACTGTCTGGGGGAAACCTCATAGCGGGCGGAGTCGAAGAGATAAAACTCAAATTCCGGCCCGATGATCATTTCGTCTGCGATACCGGCCTTTTTCATGTAGTCCATGGCCCGCAGGCTGACGTTTTTCGGATACTGGTCAAAGGGTGTGTTCTCTCCCTTTCCGATGACGCAGACATTGCCGCACATGGTCAGGGTAGGCACTTCGGCGAACGGGTCTACATAGGCGGTGTCAGGATCCGGCAGGAACACCATATCGCTCTTTTCAATAGGCGCGTAGCCGTAGTTGGAACCGTCGAAGCCGATTCCGTAGACGAAGACATTCTCATCAAACCGCTCCACCGGTATTGTGATGTGACGCCAACGTCCGTCGATGTCGGTCATTTTGAAATCGATCATGCGGATCTCTTTCTCCTGACACAGTTTTCTGATTTCTTTGCTTTTGTCCATAGGCATATCCCTCTCTTTGCTGCCGGACGGAATTTCGTCTCCGTCTGGCTTAGTTTGTATTAAGGTTAGTATACCATAAATCCCCGGGCCTGTCGCCGTGATTCTGTTCCGTTCAGGAAGGGCATTGAAAATGCGGGGGCGAAAGTGTTATACTGGAAACGCTGAGGTGATGGGATGAAGACAAGAGAAGAAGCGCTGCGCTATGGCATGACATTTCCCGATGTTTATCAGGACATGCCCTTTCATGATCCAAACTGGGTGTTGGTGAGGTGCCGCAAAAACAAGAAGGCGTTTTTGTGGACATACGAATATGAGGGTGTTATGCGGATCAATATAAAGGTAGACCCTGAATGGCGGGAGTTCTGGCGGCAGACTTATGAGGCTGTGATTCCCGGCTATCATCAGAATAAGCAGCACTGGAATACGGTGATTTTGGACGGTACCATTCCGGATGAGGATATCAAACGGATGATAGGGGAAAGCTATGATCTGGTCTGCGGTGGGAAAAAGAAAAGATAACGGATGAGATAGAACCGTTTTTGTCCGAAGAACGTAAGCTATAATAGGGATTTTCAGGAGGTGTAAGCGGGATATGCAGTTGTTTACGGGATTACTGATTCCCTTTGTGGGAACCGCCCTTGGATCGGCAATGGTGTTTTTCATGAAACGAGGGATGAATAAAGGGGTGGAAAAGCTGCTCCTCGGTTTCGCATCGGGTGTTATGATTGCCGCATCGGTGTGGTCTCTTTTGATTCCGGCGATTGATATGGCCGGGGAACAGGGAAGGATCGCGTGGCTGCCGGCAGCGGGCGGCTTTTTGGGCGGTATGGCGTTTCTTTTGGTGCTGGACAGTTTGATCCCGCACCTGCATCTGGAGAGCGATAAGCCGGAAGGTGTGGAAACCTCGTTAAAAAAAACAACTATGCTTGTCCTTGCGGTGACCCTGCATAACATTCCGGAGGGAATGTCCGTGGGCGTGACCTTTGCCGGTGCACTGATCGGGGATGCAGGTATTACCATGGCGGGGGCCTTTGCTTTGGCGGTGGGGATTGCCATTCAGAATTTTCCGGAAGGGGCGATTATCTCCATGCCGCTTCGCAGTGAGGGCATTACCAGAGGGCGCGCGTTTGCTTATGGGGCGCTGTCGGGGATTGTGGAGCCCATAGGCGCGTTTATCACGATTCTTTTGGCGAAGCAGATTGTTCCGGCGCTGCCCGTGCTGCTGGCCTTTGCGGCGGGAGCCATGATTTATGTGGTGGTGGAGGAGCTGATACCGGAGGCGCAGGCCGGAGAGCACAGCAATCTTGGAACGGTAGGCGTGGCGATCGGCTTTGTGATTATGATGATTTTGGATGTGGCTTTAGGATAGGTGGAAAATGGAACAGAACAATCTGACGGAGGGGAATATCTGGAAAAATCTGATTCGGTTTGCGCTTCCCTATCTTTTGGCCTGTTTTATGCAGACCTTTTACGGGATGGCGGATCTGTTTGTGGTGGGACTGTATAACGGTTCCGAGACGACCACGGCGGTTGCGATTGGCAGTCAGGTGATGCACATGCTGACGGTGATTATTGTAGGGCTTGCCATGGGAATTACGGTGCGGATCGGCAGATATGTGGGCGCGAAGGATGAGCGGGCGGCGGGCAGGACTGTGGGCGCGTCGATTGTCTTCTTTGCGGCCTTCGCGGCAGTTCTCACAGTGGGACTGTTGCTCAGCGTAGATTTGATAACAAATGTTATGCTTACACCCCGGGAGGCGGTGGGTGAGACCAGACTCTATCTGCTGATCTGTTTTGCGGGGGTGCCCTTTATCACCGCTTACAACGTAATAAGCAGTATTTTCCGTGGAGCCGGGGATTCCAGACGGCCCATGTATTTCGTGGCGGTGGCCTGTGGGGTCAACATTGCGCTGGATTTTGCCTTCATCGGCGGCATGGGTCTTGGCGCTGCGGGGGCAGCTTTGGGGACGATTTTGGGACAGGCCGTGAGCGTGTTGTTCTCCTTCCTTGTGATGCGCGGACGGGATTTCGGTTTTCGGATGACAAGGCAGGATATTCGGGCGGACAGGGAGGCAATTTCCCAGATCTGCAAGGTGGGAGCGCCCATTGCCTGTCAGGACGGACTCATTCAGGTGGCTTTCATCGTGATTACGGTGATCGCCAACAGCAGAGGTCTGATTGCCTCGGCGGCGGTGGGCATTGTGGAAAAGATCATCAGTTTTATGTTTCTGGTGCCCTCGGCATTTCTCTCGGCGATCTCCGCCATTACCGCTCAGAATATGGGGGCGGACAAGCCGGAGCGGGCAAGGGCTTCCCTTGGATACGGTTTGTTGATTACGATCTGTTGGGGCGCTTTTTGTGCCGTTTACAATCAGTTCCTGCCGCAGACGCTGGTGGGGCTGTTCACCAGAGACAATCTGGTTCTGGCGGCGGGCTGCGACTATCTGCGGGCTTATGCCTTTGACACGCTTTTTGCCGCGGTGCACTTTTGTTTCAGCGGGTATTTCTGCGGAGACCAGAAGGCAGGAATCTCCTTTTTACATAATATCATAGCGATTGTTATGATACGTATTCCCGGGGCTTATCTTGCGGGCGTTTACTTTCCGGACAGTCTGTATCCCATGGGCTGGGCGGCGCCTTTGGGGTCGCTCTTGTCCGCGCTGATCTGTGTGGGCTTTTATACCTATTACAGGCGGGCGCACAGAGAAAAAAGAAGCTTATGACTTGATTTCCCGGCGCAGCGCCCATAGCGCCAGCAGGTTTGGCAGCGCCATGAAACCGTTAATCAGGTCGGTGCACTCCCATACCAGGCGCATGGGGATGATGGCGCCCAGATAGATCATCAGGACGTAGAAAAACTTGTAGAGGGGGATGCCCCGGGTTCCGGCAAGGTATTCCGTGGCTTTTTCCCCGAAGTAGGACCAGCCGATCAGGGTGGTTACGGCAAAGGCGCACAGTGAGATGGTGAGGAAGGTGTCTCCCACATAGGGCAGATGGGAAAAAGCGGCGGCAGTCAGATCCGTTTCCGCGACGCCGGCAGTGGAGGCGGGGTCGCCGAGCATGTTGCAGACAATGACAAGGCCGGTTAACAGACACATCACAACCGTATCCCAGAAAACGGCAGTCATGGAGACATAGGCCTGTGTTTTGGGGTCTTTTGTGTTGGAGGCTGCCGCGGCGATTGCGGATGTGCCGATACCGGCCTCGTTGGTGAAAAGTCCTCTGGCGATGCCATAGCGAAGCGCCTGTTGTATGCCGGCTCCGGCAACGCCTCCCGCAAAGCCGGAAAAGGAAAAGGCGTCTTTCAGAATCCAGATCACGGCGGTGAGCAGCTGGTGTCTGTAGAGAAGTAACAGAATCAGGCAGCCGAAGAGATAGAGAAAGGTGATGGCGGGGACGGTGCGCTCGCAGAGTCTGCCGATGCTTTTGATACCGCCCAGAATGACGGCGCCGGTCACCGCGGCAAGAACGATGCCGACCAGATGAGGAGACAGGCCGAAGCTCTGGGAGGCCGCGCCGGAGGCAGAGTTGGCCTGTGTGGTACAGCCTACGCCGAAAGCGGCAGCCAGCGTACACAGCGCATAGATCGCACCGAGATTTTTGTTATGTAAACCATTTTTTAACACATACATGGGCCCGCCCACATAGACGCCTGCCTGCGTTTTCTGGCGGTGGAGGAGGCTTAAATAGCATTCGCCGTAGGCGGTTGCCATGCCCAGAATCCCGGTGATCCAGCACCAGAAGATGGCGCCGGGGCCGCCCAGCGCGACGGCGGTGGATACGCCAATGATGTTTCCCGTGCCGAGGGTGGCGGCCAGCGTGGTGGAAAGTGCCGAAAAGGGGGACAGATTCCGTCCGTCCTCTGTCTGGGAAAACAGGGAGAGGTGGATTGCCCGGAAAAGGTTTTTCTGGGGAAAATGCAGCCTACAGGTAAAATAAATATGGGTGCCCAATAACAGGACAATCAGAGGGAGGCCCCATATCAGATCGTTGAGTTGTTCTAAGATTGCCATGGAAAACACGTCCTAGCGTTGTTTAGGATATTTTATGTGGAAATCCGGGGAAAAAGAACTGAGGAGGAGAGACAATGACCGGTGAGGAAAAAACGAGGGCCTACGAATGGGCGAGAGCCCTTTGTCACTATGCGGGGGAGGACGAGGCGTTTTTGGAGCGGTTCTTCGGGATGCTCACGGCCTCCGAAGGGGTGTCAAGGGAGTTCCTGTATTATTTGGAACATCAGAATTTCCTCTGTGAATATCAGGTGGAGGGCTACAGTCTGATCGACATTATGGTATGGCAGATGGACCATTTCAAGGCGCAGCTTGACAGAGACCGGACCCAGATGAAGAGCAATGGGGACAAGATGCTGTTGGAGGCCTTTCACACCATGCTGTTGATGGAACAGGATCCGCAACATTATGTAAACTTAATGCAGAGCGAAACCGGAACGGATTATCCGGGGAAATACAATTAGGGAGGAACCTATGATCAAAGAAGACATCAGAATCAAACATCTTATTGTACATATTTTGGATCCCACCATCGGGATGCCCGTGCTCTCCGACACAGAGCTGGAGTACGGTTCGGAGGTGGCGGAGTTTGTGCGGGAGCATATCGGACGGATCGGGGGCGGGGACGACGCCAGGGAATGCCGCTTTTATGAGCGGGAGTCTGAGATTTACCAAATCCTTTCCACCTACGAGGATGAAAACTTCATCGAAGTGAGCCAGGAGATCGCCGGAATGCTGTTTTCGATCATGAGCGCGAACATTGATATTCCGCCGGCAGATCTGATGGTGGCGCGGTTTCGGGAGGGAGAGGAGGAGTATCTGGCGCTCCTGAAAATGAACTACAAATCACAGTACACCCACCGGACCATGCCGCTTGAGGGAGAGGGAAACAGCAACGAGCTGATCCGGCATAAATCCATTCTGCCCTCCCAGAGCCAGCGTCTCACGGAGGCGGCGATTATCCGTCTATCGGACCTTGCCCTCTGGGTGGTGGAGAAAAAGTATGAGGTGAACGGGGAAAAGACCGATTATTTTTCTTTCCTGTTTTTAAAATGCAGCGCCCACCTCTCCCATAAATCGAAGCTGGCTATTGTGGGGCGTGCCGTGGAGAGCGTGCAAAAGGACGGATTCGCGGAAGGAGAACGGTTCGAGAGACAGATGCGGGCCAAAAGCATCATACAGGAGGAAATCGAGGAAAACGGCGGGTTTGTTGTGGAGGAGATCGCGGAGAAAATTTTCGACGATCAGCCGGAATTAAAGGTGGCTTTTCAGGATAAAATGGAAAAGTATAATATGGTGAAGGAAAACATAGAGCCCCAGAGCGAAACCACAACGCGCAAATACCAGAGCCAGCACCTTTTCACGGACACGGGAATCGAGATCAAGATTCCGATGGAACAGTACAAAAATCCCGGATGCGTGGAATTTATCACCAATCCTGACGGGACGGTCAGCGTTTTGATCAAAAATATCGAGCATCTGGAGGCAAGAATCTAGCGGTGGTAACATGGGAACAATTTTGGATTATTTGAGGGAGTACGGAGATTACAGCTTCGAGGAGAAACCTTTCAGCGACGTGGACAGTCTGGTGATCAGCCAGTTGTCCTACCTGAAATTTGACGGTATCGTGCCGGGCCCCGGGGAGGGGCGTGGGCCGGTCAGCCTGCCGGAGATCGCGGCGCATGCGGATTACGATCATCTTTATGCAGACGAGCGCTACCGAAAGGACAATACGGCCCTTTTTTTGGGCGTTTTAAAGAGCAGACGTTTCGGGCAGATGCGTATGTGGAATTATGTAAACCAGATAGAACCGGAGCAGGAGAGCCAGTTTTCCGCTGTGGTGTGCGGGCTGACGGAGGAAATCGTTTATGTGGTCTTTCGGGGAACGGACGAGAATATCGTCGGCTGGAAGGAGGATCTGAATCTGGCTTTCTCGGAGCCGGTGCCGGGACAGAAGCGCAGCACGGCATACTTGGAAGAGGCGGCGCAGACGATACCGGGCCGGTTTTTTGTGGGCGGGCATTCCAAGGGCGGAAACTTTGCGGTCTACGCGTCCATGCACTGTGAGCCGCAGGTGCGGGAGCGGATTGCCGCCATCTACGATCACGACGGCCCGGGATTTCGCCCGGAGGTGAGAGCGCAGGGCGCGTGGCAGGAAATCGAAGAACGCATTCACAAGACCGTGCCCCGCTCTTCGCTGGTGGGAATGCTTCTCTACACGGAGGGCAATTATCAGGTGGTGGAGAGCAAGACCATCGGGCTGGCCCAGCACAATCCTTACACATGGCTGGTGAAGGAGGACGCCTTCCGCATTGTGGATGAGATCCGCCCGGGACGGAAGTTTATGGATCAGACGCTCAACGAATGGATTTTGTCGTTAGATCAGGCGCAGATGCATATTTTTGTGGATACCCTGTACAGGGTGGTGCAGGCGTCGGAGACCGACAATCTCATTGATTTTACGGCCCATTGGTTTCAGAGCGTCCAGAAGATCGGCAAGGCCATAGGCGAGGTGGACGAGGAGACCGCCGAGGTGGTGATGAAGATTATGCGCGCCCTGTTTGACATGGTTTCGCTTCATGTCAAGGAGCAGGCGAAACTGGAACGCCATTTGAAATCTCAGCACAGCGAGAAAAAATAGGAAAGCAGTGAATCGCCTCCACCTTCGGGAAGACGTTCCGGATGCCACTGTACTGCCAGAATGGGAAGGACAGCGTGAACCATCCCTTCAATTACGCTATCCCCCGCGCGGCAGACGGGAATCAGCCCTTCGCCTATGCGGTTTACGGCCTGATGGTGGGCGGAGTTTACTCTGGCGCTGTTTCCGTAGAGCTGGTAAAAGAAATCGCGCCGTCCCAGATCGCAGTGAAAGACCGGGTGGAATTGGTCGCGGCCAATCCATTTATGAGAATCGGCGGTGTCAATGTGCTGTGTGATATCGCCGCCGAAATGAATATTGATGAGTTGAAGCCCTTTGCAGATACCGAGCACGGGCTTTTTTTGTTCGACGAAGCGGGAGAGGAGCTGAAACTGCAGAAGGTCCAGTTCAGTGTCTACGTTTCGGGAACCGTGGTCCGTCTGGCCGAAAAAGGCGGGCGTGATATCGCCGCCGCCGGGGAGGAGCAGATGGGTGGCATGGTCTGCGGCCTCAGGAAGCAGAAAGGTACGGTGGGGGATGCCCAGCCTTTCCAACGCTTTTTCGTAGTTTTGGGCAGTTTCGCTGCGGCCTGCGATGACCACGGAGGGGAGAGCTGACATAGGGCATTCTCCTTATTGCGGGGGATTTACTTTATCATATGCAGGGAGAAAAGATCGGCCCAAACATTATTTTAGAATATTTATCCAAAAAAATCGAAAGTAACGGTTGATTTTTGTGGAATGATCCAATATAATTTTAGATATGATTAAAATAATTTAAAAAAATAAAAAGACTTCGTGAAAAGCAGTCGAAACGGAGGGAATGATGAGCGAACTACAATATAACAAACCATGGATTTTGCAGCGTGCAGATCCCTATGTGTACAGGCATACGGACGGCAGTTATTATTTTACGGCGTCCGTGCCGGCCTATGACGGGATTGTCCTTCGCAGGGCAAAGACGCTTGCGGGACTTGCGGACGCCGAGGAGGTGGAGATCTGGCATAAACACGATTCCGGCGTCATGAGCTGTCATATCTGGGCGCCGGAGCTCCATTATATTAACGGTGCATGGTACATCTATTTTGCGGGCGGCGATAAGGACGATATCTGGCAGATCAGGCCCTATGTGCTGGAGTGTAAGGATGAGGACCCGGTTACCGGCACATGGACGGAGAAGGGGAAGATGGGAAGAGCCGACGACGACGAGTTTTCCTTTGAAGCCTTTTCGCTGGACGCCACCGTGTTTGAGAATAAGGGCAGATGGTATTATATCTGGGCCGAAAAAGTGGGGGTCGGGAAACAGATTTCCAATTTATATATAGGAGAGCTGGAGACGCCCTACAAGTTAAAGACCGTTCAGGTGCTTTTGACCACGCCCGATTACGACTGGGAGCGGGTTGGCTTTTGGGTCAATGAGGGGCCGGCCGTTCTGAAACGAAACGGCAAGATCTTTATGACCTATTCCGCTTCAGATACAGGCGTCGCCTACTGCATGGGAATGCTGACGGCGGACGAGGACTCGGATCTGTTAGATCCCCGGTCATGGAAAAAGGAGCGTTATCCGGTGCTTGCCTCCGACGATTCCCTCGGCGTGTACGGGCCGGGGCACAACAGCTTCACCGTGGACGAGGAGGGCAATGATATTCTGGTCTATCACGCGAGGACGGAGACGGAGATCGTGGGCGACCCGCTCTACAATCCGAACCGCCACGCGATGCTGATGAAGTTTGGCTGGGAGAATGGCAGACCGGTATTTAAGTTTACATAACATAAAAGAAAGGAAGAGGGTATGGCAAAATTATTTATCAATGAGAAAAACAGGAAGGGACACATCAATCCGGAGATTTATGGACATTTTTCGGAGCATTTGGGCAGATGCATCTACGAGGGGTTATATGTGGGAGAAAACTCGGACATCCCCAACGTGAACGGGATGCGCAAGGATGTGGTGGACGCTTTGAAGGAAATGCAGATTCCCGTGCTTCGCTGGCCGGGCGGCTGTTTTGCGGACGAGTACCACTGGAAGGACGGCATCGGTCCCAAGGAGACCCGCAAGAAGATGATTAACACCCACTGGGGCGGCGTGGTGGAGGACAACAGCTTTGGCACCCACGAATTTTTTGAACTCTGTGAACAGCTTGGCTGTAAGACCTATGTGAACGGCAACGTGGGAAGCGGCACGGTGCAGGAGATGAGCGAGTGGGTAGAGTACATCACCTTTGACGGGGTTTCTCCCATGGCGGACCTGCGAAAGAAAAACGGCCATGAGAAGCCATGGAAGATTGACTATTTCGGTGTGGGCAATGAAAACTGGGGCTGCGGCGGCAGCATGACGCCGGAGTATTACGGGAATTTGTACCGCAGATACCAGACCTATGTGCGCCATTATGACAATGCGGCGCCCATCAAGAAGATTTGCGGCGGCCCCAATGTGGCGGACTATTTCTGGACAGAAGGGGTGTTAAAGACCTGCTTTGCACCGCCCCAGCCCGGCGGGGTGCCAAATGGCTATATGGACGGTTTATCCCTTCATTATTACGTGCATCCGGGCGGATGGGACAATAAGGGCAGCGCCACGGAGTTTGATGAGACGGTCTGGTATCAGACCATGGCGAAAGCGCTTTACATGAAAGAGCTGGTAGAGCGGCACGGCGCGATCATGGATCAGTATGATCCCGAGAAAAAGATCGGCATGATCGTGGACGAGTGGGGCTGCTGGTTTGACGTGGAGCCGGGCACGAACCCGGGATTCCTCTATCAGCAGAATACCATGCGTGACGCATTGGTGGCAGGCGTTACCCTGAATATATTTAATAAGCACTGTGACCGGGTGAAGATGGCATGTATCGCCCAGATGGTCAATGTGCTGCAGTCCGTAATCCTGACGGAAGGGCCGAAGATGATCCTGACGCCCACCTATCATGTCTTCCATATGTATAAGCATCATCAGGACGCGGATCTTTTGGAGAGCTGTATCGAGGGCAATAAGATGATCGGTACGGCTGCGGACAATCAGGTGCCTTTCCTTGACGAGTCTGTCTCGGTAGACAAGGACGGCTATGTGAATGTGACGCTGGCAAATCTTTCCACCAGCGAGGATGCGCCGGTGGAGATGTCCTTTATGGAACTTGCGCCGAAGGAGATCACGGCGGCTGTGCTTCGGGGAGAGATGCATGCCCACAACACCTTTGAGGCGCCTGAGACCGTGAAGGAGGAGAGCTTTACCGCCTATGAGGCGAAGGATGGGAAGATCAGCTTCACGGCCCCTGCGGGCAGCGTGATCAGCTTCCGGATCAGATAAAAAAGAGGATACGCCATATGGAGATAGAACAGAGACGAATCTGCCGCAAATGTCTCACCAGAGACATGGACCAGAAAGCGTATTTTGAGAATCTGCATACTTACATTGCCAATCTGGACGAGGATGTAAAGGTTGAGGAGCCGCTTTATGAGAAGCGGCTCTCTCTCTGTAAGGAGTGCGATCTGCTTTTGGACGGCATGTGCAGGGCCTGCGGATGTTTTGTGGAGCTGCGGGCGGCGATGAAGAAAAATGGCTGTCCCTATGAAAAATGGGGCGCTTTGCAGGAACTAGATAAATGAACAAATTTATCTAACTTTAAATATTTCAAAAAAAACTAAAATAATTCAAAAAGCTATTGACGTGCTTCTCCTGTTATTGTACAATATGAACATAAGATAACCACAAAAAAAAAAAAAATGTACAGGTTGCTTAATTTATGTTAAGCAGGAACAGAAAATGTTCACATTTTTTTCGCGGGAAACAGCCGCTTTGGCAAGAAAAAACCCCGCAGAATTCCTAAAGTAATTTAGATGAAACATTTGTGGTTATCGAACAGCATATTCTTTAAAGGAGGAAGAAGAATGAAAAAGAAAGTATTGGCTACCTTGATGACAGCGGCAATGCTGGCGACAACTCTTGTTGGCTGCGGCGGCGGTGATGCCGGATCAGCTCCCGCAGCAGATGGCGGTGAGGCAACAGAGGCTCCCGCAGCAGACAGCGGTGACGGCGCAGCGGCTGAGGACGGCGCGGCAGAGGAGGCTCCCGCAGAGGATGCGGCGGCAGCAGAGGAGGAGATTCCTACCGCTACCTTTGGTGATCCAAACGGCACACACATGGAAATGTGGACATTCGTGGAGATTCACGGACAGCATTATGGCAACATGGTTGAGAAGTGGAACGAGGAGAATCCCGACAGAACCATCGAGATTACCTGTACTACATATCCTTATGCAGATATGCATACAAAGCTTTTAACTTCCCTGAACGCAGGCACAGGCGCACCTGATATCTGCGACGTGGAGATCGGACAGTTCCCCAACGTGGTAGCAGGTCTTGACACATGGCTTGTTCCTCAGGACGATTACGCGGCTCCTTATCTGTCTACGATGGTTCCTGCCAGAATGGCCGTTTATTCCGGAACCGACGGACACAATTACGGTATTCCTTATCACGTAGGCGCTACCGTAATGTACTATAACGTAGCGGCAATGGCAGAAGCTATGGGTATTTCCAATGATGATGTAATTGCTAAGATCGACGCAGTTGTGACATGGGATGATTACGCAGCGCTTGGCCAGGAGTATGTGGATGCAGTTGCAACAGAGGGCAAGCATTGGACTTCTGTTGATACGGCAGGCTGTGACTGGCAGTGGATCGCTATGGCTGAGTACGGTGAGGACTGGACCGGCGGCATGAACGGTACGGCAAACGTACAGCTTGAGTCTGTGAAGAAGATGTGCACCATGGAGCAGGAGTGGGTAAACAGCGGTCTTGCAATGGTATCTCCTGACGGACACGTTGACTTAGAGGCTGGCTTCCAGAACATTCTGGACCACAACATCGTTTCCTTCCCGAAGGCAATGTGGTACATGAGCCGTTTCACCAACTATATGCCTGAGGAGAAGGGCAACTGGTACATCGCGAAGTGTCCTGTATTTGAGGCAGGCCAGAAGTGTTCCGTAGGTATCGGCGGTACCGGTACAGTTGTGACACAGCAGGCAGGCGACAAGGATCTGGCTTCCGAGTTCCTTTGCTGGGCTAAGATGTCCGAGGAAGGTGAGCAGCTGATCTGGGATAACCTTGGTTTCGACGTATGTAACACCGTTCTTTGGAACGACGATGCATTCGCACATGACGACAACAACCAGTACAACCAGTTCTTCATCAACTATCCTTACGATGTGCTTTACAGCATCAAGGATGATATCGGCACCGTTTACACCACAGCTATCAGCCCGACTATCAACGAGCAGATGTGTAATGTAACCTTGAACGATATCCTTGAGAATGGCGTGAGCGTTGACGAGGCGTTGCAGGCAGCTCAGGATGTAGTTGATCTCGAGCAGTAACTGTAGAAAATCCCTTCGGGATTATCTACGCGAGCGCCGCTGACGCGGGCTCGGTAAGAGAGTTGAATAGAGGGGATTGTGAATGCAATCCCCTCTTTGCTTTCAAGTCAATAATGGGGTAGATCAGGCGGAGCTTGATCGTGTATTTGGGCAAGGTAAGGAGTGTGTGCGTATGAATAAATTTAAAAAATTTTTCTATTCACAGAAGGCGGCGCCCTATGTGTTCGTGCTTCCTTTTATTTTAAGTTTTCTGTTATTCTGGATTTATCCGTTATGCAGTACCATCACTATGAGTTTTCAGGATATCAAACCTACCGGCACAGAGTGGGTAGGAGTGAGCAACTTTCAAAAGCTGCTTAAAGATACCGTATTCCATACGGCAATTAAGAATAGTTTTCAATATATGGTTTTAACGCTGGTTCTGTTGATTCCGTTCCCGATGTTTTTTGCGGTGCTGATGGATTCCAGACTGGTGAAGGCAAAGGGCTTCTGGAAAGCCTGCCTGTATGTGCCGGCACTTACTTCCGTAGTTATCTCCGGTACGTTGTTTCGATTGATGTTTTCTGAGTATCCCACAGGTCAGATGAATGTGATCACGACGGCTCTGGGACTTGGAACGTTTAAATGGCTGAAGATGAAAGCTACCGGTCTCGGCGCCCTTCTGCTCGTGGCATGTTGGAGATGGACCGGTGTAAATATGCTCTATTTTATTTCCGGATTGAAGGCGATTGATACCTCCATGTATGAAGCGGCCGATATTGACGGTGCGACGGCATGGCAGAAATTCCGGTATGTTACCATTCCTCTTTTGAAGCCGACCACCGTTTACGTGCTGACAATCAGCGTGTATGCAGGTCTGGCGATGTTCATGGAATCCTACATGTTGTGGGCAGGTCCCGATTCACCGAACAATATCGGTCTGACCATTGTGGGATATCTGTACAAGCGCGGTATTACCAAGAACCAGCTGGGATACGGCAGCGCGGTAGGTATCGTCCTGCTTGTCATCGCACTGGCGATCAATATCGTACAGCTTGTTGTGAACGGGACTTTAGGGAAGGAGGAAGACTGATATGGCAGAAACAACCTCTGTAAAAGGCGCAGAAACTATGGGAATGAAGACAAAGAGAAACATTTTAACCGTTTTCGCTACGTTGCTGTTTGCGGTTCTCTCTTTTCTGATCGTATATCCGTTGTTTGCCGGATTGATTGCGTCCTTCCGGCCCGGTACCGAGCTGATCCGCCGGGGACTCAGTATCAATCTGGATTTTAGCACAATGACACTCGCCAACTATACTTATCTGTTCGGTGATAACGTGGACGGACACAAATACTTCATGTGGTATAAGAACAGTCTGGTACTGATGCTTGTCACGGTATTTTTGACACTGCTTGTCTGCTACATAGTAGCCTATGGCCTGACCATGTACAACTATAAACTGAAGAATTTCCTGTTCTTTCTGGTAATCGCTACCATGATGGTTCCTTTTGAAATTTTGATCCTTCCTCTTTACAAGGAAATGATTAATTTAAAGCTGGTTGACACCATCTGGGGCGTGATGCTGCCGGGTATCTGCGGCGCATCCACGATCTTCTTCTTCAGACAGTATATGTCGGGTCTGCCAAAGGATCTTCTGGATGCGGGCCGTATCGACGGCGCAACCGAGTACGGGATCTGCTTTAAGATCATGATGCCGATCACGAAACCGGCGTTTGCGGCTATGGCAATTCTGTGCGCCATGGGTTCATGGAATAACGTGCTTTGGCCGATGTTGGTATACAGAAGCGCGGAGAAGTTTACGCTTCCGATTGGTTTGAACACCCTGCTTACACCCTACGGAAACAACTATGATGTGTTGATTGCCGGTTCTATGTTTGGTATCCTTCCGGTATTTATCATCTTCCTTTGCTTCCAGAGATACTTTATCGAGGGCATGACGGCCGGAGCGGTCAAGGGCTAGGGACATTAATTTCGGGCATACACTCCAGTGCCAGAGGCTGCTGCGACGCCGGTTTACCGGTGATAGCAGCGGCCTCTTTTTATAGAAACAAAAGAAAAAATGATGAGGGCGAGCATGGGAACACTATTTGAGCATCTGGACGAACAAATCAAGAGCGAAAAAAATGTGGACTATCTGACCGGGATGATTAACAGAAGAGGTCTTTACGAGATCTGGGAAGCACTGCCGGAGGGGGCGTGTGTCCATTGCCTCTATATGGATATTGACAATTTTAAGCTGGTCAACGACGTGTACGGACATGCCAAGGGGGATGAGCTGCTTATTTTTGTTAGCACGCTTTTACAGGAGATGTTCCCCGGCCAGCTTGTGGTGCGGCTGGGCGGCGATGAGTTTGTGGTGCTCTGCGATGCGCAAGCGGGCGTGGAGGAGACGGAAGGGAAATTGGAGCCGCTCCAGCAAAGACTCCGGGAGGGGTTCGACGAGTCCCTGCGGGAGGTTCTCTCTTTCAGTATTGGTTTTGTCAGCAGTCAGAGCGTTTCGGAAAATTTATCCGTCATTCTGGAGCAGGGCGACGAGGCCATGTACTATGTTAAGAAGAATGGAAAGGGAAGTTATGTAAACTATGAGGTGATACGGGGAGAGCTTGCGGCGCAGAAGGCGATGAAAGACAGGGCGCTTACCGCCTTTCGGGAGGAGGAGTTTGTACTGCGGTTCCAGCCCATGGTTTATCTGCAAAATTCTGATGTGTACGCGGCGAAGGCCGTTCTGCACTGGAATTTTTCAGAGAGGGAAGTTTTGGGAGAGGAGACCTTTCTTCCGGTGTTGGAACAGTACGGCGTCATTGCCAAGCTGGATAAGATGGTCTTTGAACAGGTCTGCCGGTGGAAAAAACGTTGGCAGGACACGGTTTTTGAAACGCTTCAGATCTATGTCCGCGTCTCCGCCAAATATATCCTGCAGGCGGATGGAATACAGCATATCAGGAAGTGTCTGGAGACCTATCAGGTTAAGGCGTCGGAGATCAAACTCTGTATCGAAGAAGAGAGCTTTCTCGGGCGCAGTGAGAAAATTGTCTGTGCGGTGGAGGCGCTGTCTGATATGGGATTTGAGATTGCCATTGATAATTTCGGTTCCGCCTCTTCCTTTAAAGTTTTGCAGCACGTGCCGGCAAATATTTTGAAGCTGGACCCGAAGCTGCTGCACTCCGATATGGACAATGACAGACGGCCCCTCCTGCTGCTTCGCAATGTGATCGGGCTGGGCCGGGATTTGCAGTTTATGATTGTGGCCCAGGGAATAGAAAATACCGTGCAGGCCGGTGCACTGGCCAATTTCGGCGCCCAGCTTGGCGTGGGAGAGTTTTATGGGGAGGCGCTGCCGCCGGAGTTATTTTTTGAAAAGTACAAGGACCGCTATTTCTTTGTCAGTAACCGGATTCCCACGGTGTATTCCTTTGACCATCATCTCTTGGATGCGGACGGAAAAAATGAAGGACAGATTGTGGGCGGGGGGATTACCTATGAGCCCGGTGTGGTGGCAGGCCAGATGGCGCTTTCCTTCCCCGGAGGCAAGGTGAAGGAAAACATGGTTGTCCTGCCGAAGTCCGTCATGTACAGTGAGAGCTTTACCATTTGTCTGTGGGTCAAAACGGAGGAAGTACAGACCTGGACAAGCGTAGTTTACATAACATATATGGACGGTTTCCTGAGCCTTGTGCCTTCGGATGGGATCTGTAGCTGTGTGTTCCGCATGAAGGATGATCGGGAAGTAAACGAGTGGTTTGACATTTTCGGACGGCAGGCAGTGCCCGGAGAGTGGGCTTATATGTGTGTTTCCTGCGACGTGATCACAGGGCTGGTCAGACTGTATTTCAACGGTATGCTGATCGGAAGCAGGGATAAGGCGCCGAATCTGAAGGTGCCGGAACAGGTGATCATAGGCGGGGACGAGTACCAGAAATCCTATCACGGCAAGGTGGCAGGGCTGGAGATTTACCACTGTGTACTGCCGGAGGAGGAGATCGAGAGAAAGTTTAAGGCTTACCAGAGCGATCCCACCTTTTTGGGAACAAAAGGAAGAAAATAAAACTCTCCCTCAACGGGAGAGTTTTTGCGTGCTATACGGAAAATATGTGCCGTTTCGGGGAATTTATCTGGCGGCATGGTAGATGGCAATGAAGTCTTCTTTGGTCAGCTTTTTGGCGGAACCGATATCCCCATAGGTGCCAAAGATGCTTCCGGCCATCTTTTCGATTTCTTCTTCCGTGGGTGAAATGCCAAGCTCCGAGAGGGTGACAGGCATACCAATCTTTCGGAAGAAATCCTCTGTGGCCTCAATACCGGCCAGTGCAGTTTCTTCATCGGTGTTCTTTTCTGTGACTCTCATCACGTGGGTTGTATAGCGCACAAAGCGGGGGAGACAGTCCTTGTATACGTATCTTGCCCAGCTTCCCCAGATGGCTGCCAGTCCTGCGCCGTGGGTCACATCAAACATACCGCCCAGCTCATGCTCCAGCTTATGTGGTACAAAATCGTCACTTGTGTTGCCGCAGCCGGTGAGGCCGTTGTGGGAGAGACTGCCCGCCCACATGACTTCCGCCCGGGCGTCGTAATTGTCTGGCTCCTCGTGGAGGATCAGGGCATTTTTCATCACGGTTGTTAAAAGTCCTTCCGCGATGGCGTCCGTGAGCTCCATCTTTGCGCCGTTTGTAAAATAGCGCTCCATGGTGTGCATCATGATATCGGTACATCCCGACTGCGTCTGATAATCCGGCAGAGTGTATGTGAGTTCGGGATTCATGAGCGTAAATTTCGGGCACGCATAGGCGCTGTTGCAGGAGCGCTTCTCGCCGGTCTTTTTGTTGGTGATCACGCAGGATTTGGAGGTCTCACTGCCGGAGGCCGCAATGGTGACGATACAGCCGACAGGCAGGCAGGCGGACGGCTTTCTGGTGTGGCGGAACAGCTCCCACACATCCCGGTCCGGCTCCGCAAGCCCGTAACCGATGGCTTTGGCTGTGTCAATGGCGCTGCCGCCGCCGATGGCGAGAAGAAAATCAGTTCCCGTTGCCTTCCCGATACGGATCCCTTCGTACACCTTTTCCAGGTGGGGATTGGGCACAATGCCGCCCAGCTCTGAATAGTCGATCCCTTCTGCGTTAAGGGCGGATTTCACCAGATCGAGCAGTCCCAAGCGGGCAGCGCTCTTTCCACCGTACACAATTAAAACGTGGGAACCGCCATATTCCTTGACAAGCTTTCCGATTTCTTTTTCCTTATCTCTTCCGAACACAACACGGGTAGGACAAAAAAACTCAAACTGATTGATCATGGTGAACTCCTTTCTGTATGAAATGTGTATGCCAATTGTACAATATAAAGAAATTGCACAAAAAACATTTTATTGCTGGCTGTATCAGATTGTTTTTATTTCCAAAAAGGTGTATATTGTAAAGATATCATATATTTGATAACGGGGGAAGGGAAAAATGAAGAATTTAAAAGTAAAGTACAAGTTGTTGGTGCTGGCTGTTCTTATGGTATCAGCGATGCTTTGCTGTGCCTTTTTTGCGGTCAGGGGTATGAGCGGCATTGAAGAACAGGCGGCGGATACGCTGACGCAGGAGCTGTACGGCAACTACGATGAACAGATTAAGATGCAGGTGGAAAATGCGATTTCCATGCTGGAGGTTTATAACAGTAAGTATGAATCCGGCGAGTGTACACTGGAGGAGGCAAAACAACAGGCGGCGGATATGCTCAGAGAACTCCGCTACGGCGAGAACGGCTATTTCTGGGCGGATGATACGGAGGGAAACTGCATTGTACTTCTGGGAAATGAGACGGAAGGCACGAACCGCATAAACAGTCAGGATGCAAACGGCACCTATTATATGAAAGACATTATTGCAAACGGGCAGCAGCCGGAGGGCGGATATTCTGACTATGAGTTTCCCAAAAACGGGGAGACAACGGCCTCTCCGAAGAGAGGCTACTCAAAGTATTATGAGCCTTTCGGCTGGGTGGTCGGCACGGGAAATTATACCGATGAGATTGCAGATACTTTGGCGGCAGAGTCGGAAATCATTGATGGTATTACGAAGAAATGGATTACATATCTGGTGGTCTGTGCGGTTATATTGTTGGCGGCTCTTACTGCGCTGATTATCTATATCGCCGAAAATATCATAGTGCCGTTAAAGCTTACTGTTGATATGGCGCAGAAATTGGAAGAAGGAGATTTGAGAGTGCGCGCAGGGGACAAGCTGCTGGAGCGCAAAGATGAGTTCGGGACGCTGGGAGAGGCGATGGAGGTGCTGGCGCAGACCCTTGATTCCGTATTGGGTAAGGTGCAGGGCTGCGGCCTTTCTCTGGCACAGGATGTATCGAACGTGATGACGGATGTACAGGCGTTAAATGATGAGCTTACGGATATTTCCGCTACTACGCAGGAATTGTCGGCGGCCATGCAGGAGACGTCGGCTTCTTCCACGCAGATTGGGGAGATGGCAAAACAGATTGAGGATGTGTCCAGAAGCGTTGCTGCCCGTTCGCAGGAAGGTGCGCTGAAGGTATCGGATATTCACGGAAGAGCGGAGGCGGCGAAGGGCAATACCGCGTTAAGCAAGCAGAAAGCTTCTGATATTAAAAGGCATATCAGCGGAGAATTGAAGCAGGCATTAGAGGACGCGCAGGTGGTAGATGAGATTAAAACTCTGGCGAATTCGATTCAGAGCATTACCTCTCAGACGAACCTTTTGGCGTTAAACGCCTCAATTGAATCGGCGAGGGCGGGAGAAAGCGGAAGAGGATTTGCCGTTGTGGCAGGTGAGATTCAGGCTCTTGCGGAGCAGACCCGCGTGATTGTAGAAAATATTCAGAAGCTTACCGGGGATGTGACAACAGCGGTCAATAACCTTTCCGGGTTTGCCGGACAGCTTTTGGATTTTGTCGCACAGGACGTTTCAAGGGACTACGGCATGTTCTTAAAGGTGGCGGATGACTATAACGGGGATGCTGAGTATGTGAACGAGCTGGTTACTGATTTCAGCGCGGTTTCTCAGGAGCTGTTGGCATCCGTCGAGGCGGTTGCTTCCTCCATTGAAGATGTGGGACTTGCCACTACCGAAAGCACCACCGGCGTGGTGACGATTGCGACGGACAGCAATGATCTTTCGGCCAGATCCAGCGATATTCTGGAGAATATCCAGAATGTAAACGAGATTGCCGCGGCGTTGAAAGAGATGGTGGAACATTTCCAGTTAAGCGGAGCGGTAAATTTATGACGTAAGACGGGCAGGGAAAAGTTTCCCTGCCCGATTATGCTGGACGTATTGTTTGATGCAGAATCAATAATTCTCTGCATGAACCTCAAAATAGCTCTGCGGGTGATTGCAGGTGGGGCAGACATCCGGTGCCTTTGTGCCGACGACAATATGACCGCAGTTGCGGCACTCCCATACCTTGACCTCGCTCTTTTCGAATACCTTTGCTGTCTCCACGTTCTTTAACAGGGCGCGGTATCTTTCCTCGTGGTGTTTTTCGATCTCGCCCACAAGACGGAATTTCGCGGCAAGATCAGAGAAACCTTCCGCCTCCGCCGTTTTGGCAAAATCTTCATACATATCTGTCCACTCAAAGTTTTCGCCGTCTGCGGCCGCCGCAAGATTTTCCTTTGTGTCGCCGATGCCGTTTAACTCCTTAAACCACATTTTCGCATGCTCTTTTTCATTATCTGCCGTTTTCAAAAAAAGACCGGCAATCTGCTCATAGCCTTCCTTTTTGGCAGTTGAAGCAAAGTAGGTGTACTTGTTTCTTGCCTGCGATTCGCCTGCAAACGCTGCCTCCAGATTCTTTTCTGTCTGCGTTCCCGCATACTTGTTGGTTCCCATTTTGATTCCTCCTTGATATTTTCCGCAGCAAAGCGGGGATTTTTGCCTGAATACAATGGCAACGCCCCACAGAAGCGGATGCGTTAAAATTTTCTCGAAAGAATTGCAAAGCAATTCTTTGGTCGCAGGGTGCTGACCCTGCGACAATTATAGCATACTTCAAGACTGTTTGTAAGATGGAATTACGCTAACAGGCCTGTCAATGATTTTCCGACATTCCATGAACAGCTATTGGCATAATCTTTTACTGTATTCCACATCGGGGCAGATCGGAAAACGGAATAAAGTCGTTTGGCCTGTCTGCCCGGTCAGCGATCAGCTTTTCCATCCAAATCACGCTGTACCATTTATGGAATTTATATCCGCATAGGTTATGCTTCCCGATGAGGGTATAGCCCATTTTTTGGTGAAAACGAATGCTTGCATCAGTCAAATTTTCATCATCATCGCGCTCGGTAGTGGTAATGCAGGCGTATAGAATAAATACATTCTGCCGGATCAACCTGTTTTCCAATTCCCGGTAAAGCTGTCTCCCGATTCCCTTTTTATGCTGGTTTTCATTGAGATATATGGACACTTCTGCGGAATGTTTGTATGCCGCCCGTGCATGAAAGGAACCGGCATAAGCATATCCGATGATTCTTTCCTGTTTTACGGCAACTAAATAGGGATATTCCCTTAATGTATCAGCTATTCTCTGTTGAAATTCCTCAATAGACGGCACATCATACTCGAAGGTAATTGCTGTCTTTTCCACATAGGGTGCATAAATTTCTCGAATGGATTCGGCATCTTCCGGTGTTGCAACTCTAATCGTCATGATAGGGTATCCTCACAGTTTCTTACTTTTATGAAATTTTTCCTGATAATCTCTCAAACGGTAACACCATCTTTGCCACATTGTCAAGTGGAGAATCTATTTTTTGCCTTTTCATATATAGAATTTTTGGGACAAGACCTATATAATGCAAAAATTGATAAGGTTTATCTTGACAGTTCTGCTATACGAACGTATAATACATTATACAAACGTATAAAAGGAGACGTATATTATATGGGAAATAAGCTAAAAAAATTAGGGGAGGCGGAACTGGAAATTATGCAGGTGATTTGGAACAACGGAAATCCTGTAACGTCAAATTATATTTTGAAAGAATTACAGGAGCGGAGGAGTTGGCAGCTTTCCACGTTAATGACATCATTAGCAAGGCTGGTTGATAAAGGATTTATCAGTTGTGACCGTTCAACAGGAAGAAATCTGTATACTTCGATTATTTCAGAAAATGAATACAAGGCTGGAGCAAGTAAACATTTTCTTGAAAAGCTGTATAATAATTCGATACAGAATATGATAACTGCACTATATAACAATAAGGAAATTAAAAGCTCTGATATTCAAGAACTCAGGGATTTTTTGGATAAGATAGTGTCAAGTGACCTATGA
>DKUO01000019.1 GCA_002490705.1 Lachnospiraceae bacterium UBA7202 | reverse complement strand
TCTCTACTATTCTTTTTCAACCTTAATCTCCCTCTCTTGTAACTCCATCAATTCATCATTCATATACCCTTTAACAGGTGATTTCAAATCTCCTTGATTGTTGAAATTGCGCAGATCGCATAACCAACGCAGACGCGCTTCCGCTCCGCTCCAAACGTAATGTTTTAATCCGAAGGATTTAAACAGTTTCCATGGGTCTGCTTATGGTTTATGCGATCCGCGCAATTATTCAGCGTTGAGACAAGTTTCAAGTTCGCCCCTTACGCTTAGCATTGATGATTCCACAATATCCAATAATGTAGAGAACAATTTAATCCGTGTTTAATGTAAGTAATTTTTTAATAGTTCTTAACCTAACAGATTAAAACCATCTTCTACATATTTTACTAAAGACTCACTCACATATTCTTTTACAACTCTGCCATAAGAATATGTCTCCACACATTTTAATCTTTTTTTTATCCATCTCACTAATTCTTTGTACCATTTATCAAGCATTTCATCTTTTTGAATCAATTGTTCGTTTTCATCCCAATATTTGTTATTCAAATATAATCTTCCCTTTTGAATCTGCTTTAGCTTAATTCTTGGTATCGTTTCTCGAAACTCAATGACAGATGACGCGTACGAATCAATATATTGAATATCATTTTCTATATTTCTTGGCTTCATTTCTCCAAACTCATCTTTAGTCAAATAGAGAAAAATCCATATATCCTCTGGCAAAGAATATACCTGCACAACTCCCTTCTCTACTCCTCTTTTTATATTTTTTAATACCTTACCACCACTATCAAGTATCATTTTTATAAATTCACTTTCGTCTGCTTTATCCATGATAAAACTAAATTGTTTACTCATATATTGCTTCCTTCCTTCTATCTATCATACGGATGATAAATTATTGGTACACCTGTATAATCATTTGACGAACGAATGTCACGAATAGCTTGCCTTTCTCTTGAAACAGGCGCTCCGTGCTTTTTCGTAGTTTTTCCCACTTGGTGTATTTCCATAATTCTTCCTTGGCTGTCATATACAACAACATCCGCATATCTGCTGTTTTTATATCCACCAGGCGTATCAAACTTTTCCTCTGTATTATAACTTAATCCTCTTCTATTTGCGTCTTTTTTTATTTCATCTACCACTTTTCGGTGTGCTGGACCACCCTTTCTCCCATCTGGATTTGTTACTTTGTTTTTCTTCGCAACCTGCCCCGCTGGCGTATCAACCGTTTTCGGCACTTTATCGCGATATTGAGTCCCATGCCCGCTCGGGTCATAATACACCACCGGGTTATTCGTACAGTAGGCATAGAGATTCAGCCCGTCACCGCGGTAGGTATCTTCCTGTAAAAATCTCCCCACTACAGGGTTATAATACCTTGCTCTGAGGTAATACTGTCCTGTCTCCTGATCGTACTGCTGTCCGGTATAGAGGATGCGGTTGCTGACATCTTCGCGCTTTTCCAACAGATTCCCGAAAGCATCGTACTGATAGATATTCTCGGTTTTTCTGCCCTGCCCTGTGATATAAGCTGTGCTCCCCTGCTCGTCCTGATGGTAAGCGTGATAAGCATTATCACCTAATGTCTGCACATAAGACAGTCCAAGCCCCTGGATATGCCTTCTGATGGGCGCACTTTCCCCGTCACATTCCGTCAGGATTTCGCCGTTATGGTACAGGAGGGTCATCTTCCTGCCATTTTCAATCAGTCCCGCTCGCAGACCTTCCCCGTCGTAGAAGTTTTCCTGTTCCTTCCCGTCCAGCGTTTTCACATAAGTCTGGCGGTTTAACAGGTCGTAGCGGTATTCACTTCTCCTCCCTTCCTGTTCTTCCGAGACGATGCTACCGTTTTTATCATAGCGGTAAGCGGTAAGACTTCCCGCCTTGATGCGCTCTGTCAGCTCGTTTCTTTCATTATAGCGGTACCCCTCCGCCGCGTCAACGAAGCTGCCGCTGTACTGCTCTTTAAGCAGGCGGTTCCCGCACAGGTCATAGGCATACCTCTCCCCTGTGCCGTTACGGTCTTCGCAGGTCAGGCGGTTCATGGAATCGTAGCGGTAGGAAACCGCCATTTCTGCCTGTTTCCCGGCTGCATCCAGTCTGCGCCCTGTCTTTTTCGTCCGGTTCCCATTCAGGTCGTAGAGCAGGAAAGCGTCGTAAAGCAGGCCCTCTTCCGTGCCGTCGCCGATGGTGAGGCGGCTGACATTGCCGTCCTCGTCATAATCGTAGCTGGTTATGATACCGTCTTTCGTTATGATCTCCTTGATACGGCCCGCGTTTGTGTAGCGGTATTCTGTCAGGATGGTATCTGTATCCTCTTTCAGATATTTGAGCCTGCCGTTTTTATCATACTCATAGTACAGGGGCTTTCCGCTCACATCAGTCCGGCTCTTAAGGCTGCCGTCCCGGTAGTAGGTGCAGGAGAGGACTTTCCTGCCGCTGTTCCACTTGTTCAGAAGTTTCCCGTCAGGGCGGTACTCGTAGGTATAGCAGAAGCCTCCCGCTACGGACTTCGTAAGCTGTCCGAAGGAGTCATACTCCCATGTACCCATGATACAGCGGTTTCCCTTTTGATAGGTGCAGGCCTGTAGGGTTGGCTTCCCATAAACGTTATACTTGGTCTGTGTCACGGTGCCGTTTCGGTCGGTGTGCTCTATTTCCCGTCCTTCTTTATCATAGCGGAAGGTCTCGGTGCTGCCGCTCTGGTCGGTGATGGCGCAGACTTTCCCCTGACTGTTATAGGCGTAGCGGGTGGTGTTGCCGTTTGCGTCGGTGCTTGCGGTTACGTTCCCTGCGCAGTCGTAGGCATACTCCTCCCGTCCGCCTTCTGCTGTCTCGATGGCGGTGATACGTCCCCATGCGTCAGTCTGATATCCTGTCCTGTTCCCGCAGCCGTCCTCTGTTCCTGTCAGCATGCCCCTTGGGTTATAAGAGAGGGTCTGGGCAGCCCTGTCCTGTTTCCTGCTTGCGAAGGTAATCAGCTGTCTCTGTTCGTCCTGTATGCCGTAGCGGCAGCGTATGATGATGCCGTCTGCGTCGATATTCTTGATCAGGCGGTTCTTTCTATCATACGCATTCCACTCTGTTATCTTCCCGTCCTCGCAGCTCTGGGTCAGGCTGCCGTGGATGTCATAGCTGTATAGAGTGCTGCTGTACTGTTCGCCGCTCATGGGCAGGAGCGCTTTGCGTTCTGCCATGCAGTTGTCCTTATCGTAGGACGCCATAACCACGGGGCCGTCCAGTTCCTCCACTCTGGTCAGGCGGTCTTTCAGGTCCCGGTCGTAGGTGATCTCCCTTGTCTTTCCTTCCGCGCCCTGCTGTCTGACTGCGGTTACGTTTCCTGCCCTGTCGTAGGTGAAGGCAGTCGTCAGGGCAGTGCCGTTTTCTTTATCCTCCACTCTTTCTGTGGTGAGTCTGTCGCGGCAGTCGTACTCTCTGGTGATGCGGTACCCTTCGGGGGTTATGATGGCGGTACGGTTGCCGTTTGCATCGTAGGCGTAACGGGTGACGGCCATCTCCGGGCTGTCCTTCCCTTCCCCTGTGAACCCGTTGTCCAGAATTTCCCGTTTCTCGGTCAGTCTCCCCGCCTTATCATAGCGGTAACGGGTCTTACGAACGACGCACCGGCCGCCGTCTTCCCCGTCAGAAATGAGCTGTTCTTCGCTGACGCGGTTTCCTCTGGCATCATAGAGGCAGGAAGCTCTTGCTCCAAGGCTGTCCTCCGCCCGCACGAGGCGGTTTCTGGCGTCATAAGCAAAGGTCAGGGTGAGGTCGTTCCCTGCCTCTTTCTGTATACCGTCTTCGGTATAACTGCCGCCGTAACGGATCTCCTTAATGCAGTTCCCGTTTGCATCATAGGCGTACTCTATCATGCAGTAGGCGGGATCGCCTGTGCCGTCCCCCACTGGCACGAGTTCCCGGGCCAGTCTGCCTGCCAGATCATAGGTATAATGACTGCTGTATCCGTCCGCGTCAGTCTTTACGGCAAGGTTCCCCCACAGGTCGTAGGCGCGGGTTTCTTCCACGGTCCCGTCGGGTGCGGTCACGGTCAGGAGGCGCCCTTCTTTATCATAGGTGTAGGTATATCCGTCGCCGTCGTCGGCGTTTGCGTCATACTGTCCGGGCAGCACGTGCCTGAGGGTGTTCCCCGTCCCGTCATAGAAGAAGCGTTCCACGCCGCCGTCCGGGTAATGGATGCGGAGCATCCGGTTCTCCCCGTCGTAGTCATAGCGGGTGCCTTCCCCGTCCCCTGTCTTCGGGTCGTAGGCGTTGGGATGCACTTTTTTGATGATGTTCCCTTCGCCGTCCCGGTACTGTTTCTCATGGCTGCCATCACTGTAGATAGTCTCAGTCAGGCGGCTTAAAAAGTCATAGCGGTACTCGGTCCTTTTCCCGTTCCCTGCCTCCCACTGTCTGGGGCTGTAGAGGGCAGTCAGCCTGCCGCTGCCGTCATAGAGGCGGTGGGTCTCGTTTCCTTCGCCGTCACGCTCCATGGTCTGCCAGCCGTTCCTGTTATAGGCATACTCGGCGCGCCCGGTATCGTCCTCCTCCCACAGCTTTCTCCCCAGCTCGTCATAGCCGCACAAAAGCTCGGCGCCATCCGCATAGACGGTGCGGTATGGGTAGGCGGACGTCTTTTCATAGCAGTAGCGGGTCCGGTTTCCTTCCCCGTCCTCTTCGGCCGTGAGCCTGCCCATGTAGTCCCATTGGAAGGTTTCTTCCCGCCACTTTCCTTCCGCAGTCTTTTCGCCGCGCAGGATCAGGTTGTGGAGGCCGTCATAGGCAAAGATCCGCTCCCTGCCGCCGTTATCACGCACGGATACCAGATCTCCCCTGCTGTCATAGGTATAGATCCGCTCCAGCCCCTCCGGCAGGGTCTCCCTGACCAGATGGCCGCAGGAATCGTACTCCATACGGGTCGCAGCTCCCGTCCTGCCGGTCTTTTCGAGCAGCTGGTTACAAGCATCGTAAGCAAAGGTCTCCTCCGTCCCGTCGGGATAGGCCGCCTTGGTCACCGCCATCTTTTCATTGCAGGTATAGGTATACGCGCCCGGGTAGCCGCTGTACGACATGGTAACCTGTCTCTTCCTGTCATCGTACTGCACCTGATAGACGCCGCCGTCGGCAAGGGTCTGTTTTGTCACACGCCCTTTTTCGTCATACTCGTTGATCAGGTAGGTCAGCCCTGTCTGGTCCGTAGTGGTTTCCAGATACCCTTCGGCAGTATAGGCATAGCGGGAGATTCCCCCGTCCATATGCACTACTTCTGTCAGGAGGTTCTGCTCATAGCGGTATTCCACGGCACGCCCAGCACTGTCCTCCATGCGCATAAGGCGTCCCTCCCGGAAGGTGAATGCCACCTCATATCCCAGAGGCGTGGTCAGGCGCACGGGAACACCGTCCCTGTATTCCAGAAACAGACTGTTCCCATTTTTATCCACCGCAGAGACAAGCAGGCCCGCCCCGTCGTAACAGTAAGTCTTAAACTGATGGGTGTCCGTCACATTCCACAGGTCAGCCATGTCATCCCGGGACAGGAGGTATCTGCCGTTTCCGACCACGTCGCGGTATAGGATGCCGCCATTGCCCGCCTCTTGTGCCTCATAGGCCGCACAGTACCCGTCAGGAAGCTGCACGTGGAGAATGCCCTTTTCCTCGTCGCGGCACAGTCTGCCCTCGTAGGAGAAATGCCATCCTTTCCCGAGCCAGCCGCTCTTCCCATCGATGGAGCAGTATTTTCTGGTCAGATAGATGGGTGCAAGCACATCCGGCAGGATGAATTCGTGCTCTGTCGTTATGTATGCTCCTGATGCGGCGTCAAAGGGATCTCCTAGTCTCTGCCCCAGCCCCGCCTGAATGAGATTCTGTACAAAGCTCGCGCCGGCATTGTACTCCTCGCCCCGCAGATCGCTGGCAGTCTTGTCCACGCTCATTCCGAACACTGTCCCGATGCCGGTATTGAGCGCTTCTCTCCCAAGCTCGCTCTTAAACGCACCATTTCCAAACTGTAGGGTGTTCATGCCGATTCCCTTAAGCGTACCGGTCGCCACATTCGCCGCCAGGTTCTTCGGGTTGATCTTTCCCGTCTGTATGTAGTCGCCGGCTGCCCCGAAGAACACGTCCCCGCTTATGTTAACAGCAAAGTTTACACCCTTGGATTTATTACACATGTTCCCAACTTTGCTCAACATGCTGGCATACTTATTGCACTGCCCGTATTTCATGATATTGCCTTTGAGTGCTTTTCCTGACACAACATCAAAGGTAATATCCATCGCCGAAGAGGCAAACTGATATGCCTCCTCGTTTCCTTGAAACACAGTATCTCTTATAAAGTTGAAAGAACGCGACATATCTCCTCTGTTCGCTTTGTAGATATCCTGCGCACCCTCGAAGATATTGGCTGTGTCCTTGAGCGTCTTGCCCGCTGCCGCCAAAAACAGCGGCGCTGTCGCGCCCCCAGTCATCACGGTCAGTGCCCCTGTACCCACCACGGTGAGAACGCCAAGGCACCCATTCCAGATTTTCTGCTTGCCCTCCTGTTTCTTCTGTGCCAGTGCCATCAACGCCCCTGTCGCCTCCAGGTTCACGTCTTCCCTGGCTTTCGCATCCCCCGCCGTCAGTATCTCCACCACTCTGTCCGCAGGCGGCATGGGGGCCCGTTTTACCTCGGCGTCTTTCCTGATAAACGCCGCCATGATATCTGCATCTTTCCCCAGCTTAATGCTGCTTTCACCACCGCTCAGAGCAACATTCATCTCATCCTTTGCGGAAATCACAATCTCCGAAATAGCCCCTTGCGTTCCGCCGCCCATAAAAGCCGTCATATTTGTGGACGCAGTGAGTCTGCTGCAGTTAATCGACATCGAGCCTGTAGCATTCATTATAACTGCCGCCGTTTGCCCCGGTGACATAGTGATCCCATAAGGCGCAAGCTCCAGAAAAGAACCGCTGGGATCGGAAAACACCTTAAACGGAGGGTTTTTCGGAGGCTTTGCCTTCTCCGCTTTCTGTTCTTCTGCTTTCGGCGTTTCTGCTGCTTTGGAAACGGCGCTTGCCGCAGCTACAGGCAATACGCCTCCAAAGCCGCCGCCTGTGAAATTTGACTGACCGCCATTGTAACCGCCGTCTGTATTTCCACCGCCATAAGTGCCGCCATCATTCTCGCCGCCGTCATGGGACGATGCTTTCTGTTTCTTTCCTGAAGACTTACTGCCTGAGGAGGTGCTTTCTGCCGGCATGTTTCCCGACGGATTTTTCCCTGCTCCTCCTGCCGGACCACCCGGCACACTGCCCGCACTGAGGGCGTGAACTGCCATGGCATCCTGCTCGTCGTGGCTGGGAAAGTAGATATGTACGCGACTCTCTTCTTCCGGCATACAGTAAAAGTTACTGGTCTCTATGGCATAGGTAAAATATTTCAGGTCGTCGGACGCCTCATAAACCGGATCGATATCCAGTTTTACCCGAATCTGATTTCCCTTCCGCTCCTTCACTGTGGCCGGAATACTCATTCCATAGATTCTGTTATTCTTTTTCTTTTTACATAAAATACCCGCCCTTCTGGACAATTCATATTCATAGACAAGATCCCCCTGCTCCGTATGAATATTTACCGCTGTCACCACAGTTTCGATATGGTTTAACATGACCTGTTCCCCAAAAGCCAGCTGCTTTCTGGTTCTGATGCGCCATCTGGTCATATCCTGTGACAGTATTTCTTCCGCTCCTTCCATCCCGTCATAGCGTTCTTTCCCCCGCAGCATCGTATACTCTTCGTCTTTTAAGACACTTCCCTTATCCATATGGGGGATGCCGAAGTATACCCTGCCGTTTGTCGTAGTGTCATCCGCCAGCAAATACGTGGAAAAATGGCTGGCAAGACGCTTTAAGAACTCCCAGTCCGTTTCTTCATACTGCAAAAGCATTCCCGGTATCTTTGCTCCGCCGGTCGCCTCATCCCGAATGTCCTTCGCCGCATACTCCGACAAGACCTTATGCAGTACCTGCTCATAGGTATCATTCCCTTTACAAAAGCTCTGGCTTTTCTCAGTCTGGTCCCAGTCTCTTGTGTACCCGTAAAATTCCGCATACAGATAAAGCAGCCCCTCATCCCTGCGGGCGCTGATGCGATTCCCTTTTCCGCAGAACAGAATACGGCCTTCGCTCGTACTGACAGATATCCGCAAACTGCTGTCCGCCTGTTCCACCAGCTCTAACGCCTGTTCTTCCTCAACCATGAGTCGAATCTTTACTTTCCCATGCTCATTGAGCCTCTGGGATATCTCTATAGAATCCACTGCCTGAATGCCGTCGATCGGCAGCTCTATGACAAGATCTCGATATGTCATTCTCATGGTCTCTTCCTCCTGTGTCCCTTACACAAATCCTATTTCCGCGCTGCTTCTGTCTTTCTCTTATGTCGATTCCGGCTGCCCTGCCCCTATGATCTTAATGGTTCCGCCAAATTTACAGGTCAGCGTCGCCTCCCCTAAGAGCGCATTCTGCCCCGGCTCTACCGACACATCCTCCTTTTCCTTATCCCACTGTACGGAGACAATTTCGGGAGTACACTCTCCAACACACGCCATTATTTTGCCGCCCTCTCCTTCTGTGGTAAAAATATCCTTAACCTGATCCTCAAAGCTTTGTCCCGTAGCTTCCTTGACATCTCCCGCAATTTTTTCCGCTTCCGCTACTGTTAAGGGATTTTCCGCGCTATAGCACCCGCCGAAACAGATCACGTTGACCCCGCCCTTCTGATCCTTGACCGTCATTTGCGCCTGATTCTTCAAAAACACACCATGGGATTTCTCAAGCACAATCTTACTTTCCCGCATTCCCATCGTGCAGACCGTATCCGCACAGTGTACTACATAGGTATTGCTCAAATCCACTGCCATCACGCCACCTCCACTTCCCGAAACGTTACCCCTGTCACGCCCCTTCGTAACAAACTTTCCACTACTTCTAAACTCACCACTGGAAGCTTGATCTTACTGTCCGCCAGCAGAAAGGCTTTATGGTATCCTATCTTCGCTGCATCCAATACCAGCCGCTTCTCCATGCCGTTCGGATAGTATTCGGTCAATGTATGAACCATCTCCATCTCTCTGAGAAGAAGATGATAATATACAAGCTGCCTGCTCTCTTCCTTGTGGATCATCACAATTTTTCTGCGAAGCAGATCGTCCTCATACATATCAATCACATCAAAAGCCATCTCAGACACCATGTAAACAGGACTCTTGATAAAATCCGGAGCGCATTCCCCCGCTGTCTCATCCAGATAAAGCGCCGTAATATCATTGATCTGCTCCACATCGTCCATCGTAAAAATATGCCGTTTCCCATAAATATCAAAATCCCGAAGCCCTATGGCGTCTGGCAAAACGGCATCCTGATCCATAAAGAAATATCTCCTTTTCATTCTTCCATCCCTCCGGAAATTAACATCTCATCCTGCTGCTTCTCATCGAACCATTCGGCTTCCAGACCCTCCAGCGAAAAAACCGCCTGCTGCAAGGCCGCCCCCGCGAAATCGCAGCCTGTAAATTGGCAGTGCTCAAACTCCGCCTGTGTCAGATTCGACTGCTTAAAGCTACAGTTTTCCAGCCTACAGTTTAGAAACCTTGCCCCTGTCATCTGCGCTCTCTCAAAATCAATTCCTTCCAAACTGCATTCTTCAAACACAATGTAATCCAGATTTTTTCCCAGACAGTTTCCGCCTGTCAACTCTGCCTTATGCCACCAGCTAAACTGCATTCTGCCGGGTGTCTCCTCTTCATCCTTTATCTTTTCCAGCCATACCTCTTCGTTTCGCGGCTCCCTGTTCATCCGCATGATGGGTTCACTGTAGTCCCGGTATTCTCCGAACTGGATTTCCCAGAACGGCCCCTTGGGAATCCTTGCAAAATCCTCCTGCTCCTCGATTCTGCGCAATAGAAGGCGCAAAACCTGCGTCAAAGTCCCGGCCGCTGACATGACTTCTTCCTGTACCATACGCTCCACATCGTACTGATTGACTTTTCCTCTGTACTCCCGCATGTCTTTCAGCAGTTTTTCCCGCCATCTGAAATAGGGTGCAAACAGAAAAGACAGGTCAAATTCCGTACAGAGAGACGCCTGATCCAAAACCCAGCTTGCATCCATCACATCCAATCTGACTCTTGCCCGGTCCTGCAGCAGATCATAGCGCAGAAGGGAAAACTGGAAAAAAACGCACAAAGGCTTTCCCTGTTCCTGCGCCTGATCCGCAATCTCACCAAACGCGCCGAAAAACCGGCTCATCATTTCCTCCACTCCCTGCTCTATGCCGCCCTCGAATTCATGGGCTAATTCTTCTTTTTCACTGCCGTGCCTGTCCCTGAACTTTTCCAACGCTTCTGCCCGTTTCATATGTTTCCTCCGCTTAATTCATACGTACTTCGACCCCTGTGACTGTGATATTCCCTTTTTTATCCAATATCACTCTGCCGCCCTTAACCGATCCCACCTGTACGGTCTTTTCTCCAAGCATCTTTACCATCCGTTTGGCGTCTACATTAATTTCTCCCTTTACCGCTATCTGAATTTCATCTTGTGCATAAAAATTGACTATCCCGTTCTTAAGCACCTCTATCTTGACTGCCCCGTCACAGCACTGCACCACAATCCCTTTCGGAGACAGGTTTACCTCCTGTCCGCTGATAATTTTCCAATATTTTGTCTCCGGATTTTTCATCCCTCAAACACCTCCTTATCCAAAAACACCGCCGCAGTCTTCACATGTTTACGGCACTGATCGCGATCACATCCCCCGTCCGTTTCGAGGGGAAATACACTCTGACGTGATCCCCGATTTCCGGCATACAGTACCAGCCGCTTCCGTCGGGAGAAGCAGACATTGTGGAAAATGGGAACCAATAACAATCCTCTCCCGGATAGGCGTCATCAATCTGCAAATGAATTTTCATATTCTCGCCCTGCACCTCCTTAACCGTCCCCTCAAATGCCGTTCCGACTAACTGCATGGGATAGATCGGTTTTTGCAGGATTCCCGATTTTCTTCGGAGCATTACAAATTCATATATGGTACTGCCGACCATGAAATATTCAATCCTTTCTGTCGTTAACTTCCTGCCCCGAAACGTGATATCTGAATAGAGCGGAATCGTATTATCCAGCTTTATCCGATAACCAATGACATCCGTATCTGTCATTTCCTCCCCGGCTTCTTTCCAATAGGCAAGCGCATCCATATCCTTCCATGCGCCCTCCACCGATATCACATCCATCCGGGCGGGGATCTGCGCCGCTCCTGCATAAATGCAGAGGTTCTCTCTTACCTCACTGCATACCAAAGGCACATGCAGCGCGGACAGCATTCTCTTCAAAAACTGCCAGTCGGTTTCCTGATACTGCACGGCAATCTCCCCAAGCGGCACATCCGCAAACAGAATCCGACATTCCGCACCCGGATATTCTCCTACGATCTGTGACACGAGTGCGCCATATGTCATAGAGGTGTCCTGAAAAGACCGGGCCTTTTTCTTAATATCCATCTGATAGCTCCAAGACCTTGCCGTAAGTTTTACATGGCAGCTTTTTCCCATACTCTTTGCGGTAAGATTCGTTATGATGCCACTGAAAATAATGGTCTTTTTCCCGTCTCTTTTGCCATACAATACTACTTTTTCCCCATTTCCAATCTCCTGAACAGGGATATCCATATTTTTTTCACCCATATCCGCCGTCAGTTCCAGAAGTCCATGTTCTCCCGGTTCATGACTGATATGCACAGACAATATTGTTTTGACCTGCAACCCCGTGAGCTCCAAATCATGAATCCCATACGCCATACCCTCTGCTCCTCTCTGACCTTTTTTCTCGCTCAGTTTTCATAGATTTCCTGTCCGTGCAGCTTGATACTCTGCTTTCTGATTGCAATATCCGAACCGGATTCATCCTTCAGTTCTATATAGGAACCGGCTTGCACTGTAACCTTCCGTGCTGTTATAGACAGCTTTTTCCCTGCATAAATTGATATACCCACAGGAGCATTCAGTACAATCTCCCCTGTCCTTTTCAGAAGGAGCTCTGTTGCTTCTCCCGCTGTCAGACTCACCCCATCAGACGACAAATGAAGCCCCCAGCCATCCTTTGTTAAAAAATTTCGATCATCCGGATTGTCCATCGGATCTACTTTCTCAGGCTCCGTTTTCTCCTCCTCTTTCTTCGCCGGTGCGTCCGTACCTCCTACAGCTGCGCCAATGCCTACAGCAGACACCCCACTATTGAAACTGCCGTCAGCGCCAGAACCGCCGCTTGCTTCACCGCCGCCACTGCCAAAGCCGCCACCGGAACTACCGCCGTTGCTGCCTGAACCACCGCCTGATCTACCGCCACCGCTGCTGCCCGAACCACCGCCTGATCTACCGCCACCGTTGCTGCCTGAACCGCCGCCGGGCGCCTTCTCTGAAGCGGGCATGTGGCTGTCATGCTTTGTCACCACATACCCTTCTTTCTCGTCACAGGTAGGAAAATAAACACGGATGCTGTCGCCTGCTTTCGGCATACTGTACCAGCCGCTTCCGTCCGCCGAAGACGCAACCGTGGAATACGGGAACCAATAAGTGCCCTGCTCCGTCGTCATATCGCCGTTCATCGCCACCCGCACAGTATCCCCCTGCACCTGTACGGTTTTCCCATCCAGCGAAACGCCTGTGATCCGGCGGTTATACTCCTGCGGTTTTAACAGGCCTTCCCGCTGCTGTAATCTGTATGTAGATGTCAGAAGCCCGTCCATAAGCCTTCTTTTCAGCTCTCCCACATACCATCTGCGTCCTTTATAATGTAGTCTGCTTCCAAGCGTATACAGACCATAGCTGTCCACAGAATACTCGATAAATTTGTCGATCCCAATCCCGTCGAAGCCGTTCTGGGACAGAAAATCATACCGTTCCAGATTCTTTCCCATACAGTAAGGACAGTCATCCCACTCCACCTCTATATCTTCCGGCGACAGTCCGGCCTGAAAACGCGCTGTGTGATAAGTCGCGTCCGCATACAGGCTGTCGGAATAGCTGCTTAAAAATCGCCGCAAAAACTCCCAATCTGTCTCCTCATACTGGAACCAGATCCGCCCAATAGGTTTTTCCGGCAGATTCTTCATACAGATGCATTCCGGATATTCCTTCATGACCTCCGCGATCACGGAATGATTGGTTCTTGTCGTGTCCTGAAAGGATCTTGTCTTACGTTTGGTGTCTAAAAGATAGGTCGCATCATTTGCCTTCAATTCCAGTTTCCTGTGATTACCGACCCGTTTCATGCTGCTATCCGTTACCATGCCCTTAAACAGGACTTTTTCTTCCCCGCCTTCCCGATAGAATACAGAGACATCTTCCGGTAATTCGTCAAACACTTCCCCTTTGCCCTCCCCATTCAAGACCGCGGACAAACTCAGCCTGCCATGCCGGTTTGGACTCTGCACGATCTCAAGCCGGTCCATGGAGATCACTTCACCGAAAGACAAGTATAAATCTTTGTAAGTAATTGCGTTTTCCATCCTGCACACTCCTTTTGCAGCAGCCTACGACACTTTCATATCATCTGTTATCGTTTCGTTCAATCGTAATACCAACGCCTCCAGCATGATCCCGTAAGTCTTTTTATCCTTCTCAAAGCAGTTATAGTTCCCTGCCACTCTGCCGCTGCCCGCTCTCAGGCGATAACAGATGTTATAAACCCATCCTTTAGCTGTAGGTGTCCGGGATATGAGATAGTCAAGATTTTCCAATACTTTTTCTTCTGTCACTTCCGTATAGAGGTTCAGCTCCTGCATCCCTTCCTCCATCTGCCTTTTCCATTCCCCGATACTTTCCTCCGCAAGCGGCTTGTCCGCAAGCGTTACCATCTGGCTGATTCCGCGCTCCTCGTCATAAAAGATTGACAGCTTTTCGCTTTCTTCCACCCCCGTAAAACCGTCTTTAATCAGAGGAATCGCAATCTTCTCGGAAAGCGTCTTCCTGATGACAAACTCAAATTTTTCCTGATTCGGAAATGTCACAGTCCCTTCCCGTACTGCCTCCAGCATTTCTTCCAGCGTGAGATACCACATGTCGTCCTGCTGCACCGGCTGCGTTTTTTCCTCCTGCGCCTCTTTTTCCTGCCGTCTGGCCTCCCGCTCTAAGAGCGCTATTTTTTCATCTACATATGCCATTTTTGCCACCTCTTTTTCTCTCTACAGCAAAATCATCTGCCCTCTCACGCCCTCCGGCTGTTTCCATCCCTGCCCGCCGCTTCTGCGGTCCTTTAGGATACGCAGCAGTTTTTGATAACATTCTTCGTTGGAACCCTGTTCCCCCGTCCCATCCCCTGCCCTTGACAGATAAGATCCGACACACGCAGGCGCCGCCTGTCCGTCCGTCCCCAGCACCGTCATCGCGAAGCTGACGTCATACACATCCGTCGTTCCCGTCTCTAAAAGCTCTTTCGCATAGACCCGAAGAAGCTGAGGCCACAGTCCTGCACCTCCCGGCCCGGCGTAAGGAGTGTGAATGCGGTTTACTGTGTCATACTCCGTCTGGTAATCCTCAAAATTCTCGTATACCGTCCGCAGTCTGGCCCCCTCCTGCAAGCGAAATCTCCCTAACTCTATCTCCCCGTTTTCCGCCGGAATGGTATTTAACAGGATTTCTCCCATACCGCCGCGCTTTCCCCTCTCATAATCCATGGTGGCAAACCGCACCTTCAGATAGGTCAGCCGGTCTGTGGCAGTGCATTCTAACGGACAGGGTTCTTCCATGCGGTAAATATCCCCTTGATAATGAAGCAGTCCCGGCTCCAGATACAGCACATCCTGTTCCCAGCGTAAACCGCACCCTTCTAAGATACCGTCGCCATATCCGGCAAAAAACATGCGGCTCAGAATTAAGGGATAATCCCGCAGTTCATCCAGCATACTTTTTTTTAATAAGTTTTTATGTTCAAAAATAGGATATTCATACCGAAACACGTGCCTTCCTCCCATTAACAGATGGCGATCTCTCCCACCTGCATCGTCTCCTCCATCCCGATGATGCCGAAATGATACTCGTAGTACAATTCCGGCCGGTAGCGAATGTTCAAAAACTGCTCGATGACAAAATCCACCTTTTTCTCCAGCCCTTCACTCCTTCTTGCGCCCACATAAATCAGGATTTCATAGGGATCATCGTTGCTGGCGTACACGATGCACCGGGGAATCAGGGCCGTCATCACACGGCGGAACAGCTCTATGCTGTCCCCTTCCCGGTACAGTGTCAGCAGTCCTTCCAGCAGTATCTCCCGTTCGCTTCCCTGAAACAGCAGATATGCCTCCCTTTTCTCCGCCCCGTAATCCCCATCCGCAAAGGCCCTGCCCAGAATCTTCTTATAATATTCTTCCCTTGTCATCCCTGCGCGGATATCATTCTCTCCGATCTGATGGAGCAAAAGCTGAAACAGTCCTGCCCGCAGCGCCGGATAATCCCTTACATCCGGGTGGAACAGCTCCTGAAACACCTGCTGAAACCTGTAGTTCGGGTTGATTTCCACCAGACAGGGCTCCTCCAGTTTTGTGATATTCAAATACTCCTCCGCCAGCTCTATGTAGGGACTGTAGGAACGCGCCTGACGGAAACGGATGTCCTCCTTCTCTATTCCCTGCGCCTTTGCCTGCAGCAGGATCTCCCACAGATAATTCATAACAGCCTTCCCTCGCACATATATTCGCCATACATAAGCTGTACCTCCGATACAAGAAAACTCATAATGTCCCTGAGCAGAAAGGTAAGCGCGCTCTTCTTCCGAAACAGAAGCACCAGCCGTTTCCCATATCCGCTTTCCCGTATCTCATCCAGAATAAAACCGTTCATGGAATAAGATTCCGAAGCCTCCCCGCTTTCTTTGCGGTCCAAAATCTCATAGCCCTCGTAAACCACATAGTCCTCCATTCCGTAGCTGCCTATGAATCTTGAAAGCTCCCCCTCCGTCCTGACTCTCCTCCCCTGTCTGCGGCTGAATCTCTCCAGAAACTCGTCCTTACGCCCATTCGTCATAAGAGGATAGGTAAAACGGTCAAACCGCCGGATGGCGCCGTTTTTTATCATATATACCTGCCATTTGCGCGCCTCCGCTTCCTCTCCCATCACAATCAGCCTGTTTTCCGTCTGGCGTACGTTGTAGATATGTGTCGTGTCGTCGATCAGATACACATGCTCGCTGCCATACTCCCTGATCGAGATGGTATGCTCGTAGCCCTTGTGATCCTCACAGGGAACAGGAAATCCCACACTGTCCATCGTTAGCTTCCTGATATTCCATATGGGGACATAATCGTCATGGGCCCACTGTGCAAGTTCCTCCAGATCCGGCTCAATCTTAACGATTTTCTGCGCCGGTGTGATCTCCTCCGCCAGGTTTTCCAGATAAACATCGACAAACTTATACAGATAAGGGGCATTCACGGTCTGCCACGGAACACCATTGCTGACAAACACCTCATACAGATGGCTGATCTCCTGTAGATACGCTTCATTTCTTTCGACTGCAAACTCCGCAGGATACTCTCCTTTGTCAGTGTATATCCTGCCTGCTATCCTCTTCTTTTCCAGAAGCGGCCGGATATCCAGATAGTCGCATTCCATAAAATAGGTCCCGACAAGGCTCTGCCCCGTCTCCTCAATCTGCTGCCTCATCTCCAAGATGTCATACGCCGGAACAGACATGTCCTCTTCTCTGATAGGCGAAAGCAGATGATGCGAGGGGTCCAGATAAGCTCTTTCTACGATTCCAACGGTAATCTGATAGCGGTTTATGTCAAACACCAGATCATCCATAATCCGGCTTTCCAATTCCCGGTACATTTCCTGATTGGTCTCGTACAGCGACAGAAAAAGGCGCTCTACGATATCCTTAAACACAACCCGCTCCTGCAAGCCGCTGATCCGGCTGATCTCTTCCTTAATCATTTCCTCCATGTCCGCCATAGTCTATTTCCTTCCGTCAAAGAAATTCTCTTCCCACGTATCATCTTCAAAGGCGAAAAAGGTCTCTTCGCCGCATTGCAGCAGTTCATTTTCACGCAGAACCGGCAGCACGATAAATCCCCATCTGTCCTTGGCCGGCCATACGAAAAATTTGATCTCTCCCTCCACGATAATGTCTGTCTCTTCCTGAATGACCGTCCCCGTGTACTGCTCGTTGAAATTCTCCTGTGTCACATGGACAAACGCCGACACATCATAGCCGAAATGATAGGACGTCAGCCTGCATCCGGTCTCGTCCCTGAGGTAGAGATCAAGCTGTTCCCCGATCTTGAAACGGGAAATACAGCCGATATCCTGTTCCTTTCGCAGACTGTGTATCAGCACTTTCTCCTGATTTTCATGGGTATAGGCGGTCACCTCATAGGGAAGCGCGTTTACCCTGTATTTCTGGTTAATTTTCATGTAACCCAGCTTCAGATTCTTAAAATAGCTGATCGCGCCCTCCAGACAGCACATTTTCAGTTCGCTTCCGTGTTCCAAATCCCGCTCGTTTCGGATCAGGCGTCCCGGTACAAACTCCTTGAGCGCTTCCGTAAAAAGACTGGATTTACAGGACTGCCCTGTCAATTTCAGCATGCCGTATTCCGCCAGTTCTCCATTCATAAAAGGCTTTTCGAGAAAGCGGGCCATCAACTCATAGATATCAAGCCGCAGCAGATTTTCAATCTCATATAAGTAAAAAAGGACGGAAAAATCTCTTTTACAGGATACCAGCCGTCCCCTCTCCCGTATGGAAATCCTCCATTTATCTAAGGGTATCTCCTCTCCGCATCCTGTTTTCAGCTCGTAGCGCAAGGCTTTCTGGAAAAAGCTTTCCTTGATAGTCTCCGCAATGCCGAACAGATAGTAATAGTTGTTTTTAACCCGAAAATACTCCTCTCTGCTCCTGCGCTCATACTCTGCGAAGCGGGTCGGCAGAAAGGTTTCCGCCTCCTCATACAGACGGTCCAGGCGCGCAGCGGCCTCCTTATCCCGGAAAGAAAACCCTGCCTCAAACTGAAATCTGTTTTCTCCCAGAGATTCCAGCAATTTTAATTTTAAGAGCTGTAGAATGCGGAAAGTTAAGTTGTTCCCGCCAAAATTCGTATTACCGTTTTCGTAGCCGGTCTCCAAATCTATTTCATAGGAAACTCTGTTATTCCGAATGCGGAATCTTCCGGCTGTCAGGTCTGTCGTTCCGCCGCCGCAGTCCATGATCAGAGCCTGATACCACACATCTTCGGTATATTTCCCCGACAGAATCAATTCGTTGATACTGTGAAAAAGCACCGCCATTCCCTCATCGAGCACACACTCTACCCGATAATCCGGCAGCAGTTCCCGAAGCAGTTCCTCAAACCGCGTCTTCTGCCTGACCGGCGTCAAAAACTGAATACAGCTAAAGCGGCATTTAAACTGCTGCTGTGCCGTATGAATCAGATAGGACAGAAAGGCCGACAGCATCTCCTTGCGCGGAATCCGTATCTTAATGCCATCTCCTGTGATGACTTCCTGCTCCCTGTCAGGCGCGCTTACCCAGCGTTTGATATCATAAAATACCGGGCAGTCCTCGTCGTGATATGCCAACGCCGCCAGATGCCTTGCCTCGAATCCGAAGCGATAGACCGGTTTGTCATCCGCCACGCCGGCTACGCCGATCACACTGGGAATCATCTCGCTTTCCCGGTACTGATCCCCTTCTGTATCAGCCACACGCACAATTCTTACCGTGCCGTCGTCATCGTACCGCCCCATAGTCGTGTTCGAGCTTCCGAAATCTATGATAAGCGGCAGGGCGGTCTCCTCTGTCGGCCAAAGATCCACGGCCAAAAGCGGTGTTTTTATGCAGACCATTTGGTTGGGAATGGTAGTTGTCTCCCCATAATACAGTTCATACAAAAGCTCCGACACTTCTTCCCGCCGAAAATACAACAGCGAGAACTTATGATTCTCTGTTTTATGTACCGGAACTGTTTTCCCCTTTAACAGGTAGAAATCTCCTCCCTCTCCCTGTCTTAAATACATGCAGGTATATATGCGGTTCTGTTCATCCACTAACAGCAGATTTCCCTCATACATAGAGAAATTTCCCGACACCTCGTAATGATCTGTCAGCTCAATTCCCTCATCCTCATAGAGAACAAGATGCGCCGGATAAGCCATATGAAGGTCCTCTTCCTCCAACAGCGTCACTTTATCCAGGCAATCCTGAAGACGCTCTATCCCCTCTTCCATATAGTCTGTGATATGCCGATGCTCACGGATTCCCCGGTACCGCATAATAAAGCGGATCAATTCCTCCCGCTCCATCCTGCTTCCCATGGGAACCACCAACCGTTCCTTCTGACAGATTTCCCGAAGCTGATAGGTGGTCATTCCATTCAGACTGTCCAGATGATACGCTGCCAGCTCTTCCCTTTTTTCTTCCGTATTCTCGGATAATCTGTAGGTATACCCCATCATTCTCCCTTCTGCCCTTCCCCTTTCGCATCTTCATCTTCTTCCGTGTTCTTGTCGTCCTCCGCCTTTTTGGCTTCCTCCAACGCTTTTTGGGCCTCTTCCGCCGCCTTCTTGGCTTCCTCTGCCGCTTTTTTGTTTTCCTCCGCAGCCTTTTTATTCTCCTCCGCCGCTTTTTTATTCTCCTCTGCTGCTTTTTGGGCTTCCTTCGCCGCTTCCTTCGCTTCTTCCAGCGCCTTATCCTTCTCGGCGTCCTTCATCTCCTGCACAGCCTGTCTCGCCTCGTCAGCGGCGGCCTTGGCCTCCGCAGCCTCCTTCTCCTCCTGTGACTGTTTCTGGGCCTCCTCTTCCGCTTTTCTCTTAGCCTCCTTTGCCAGTTTTTCGCTGGCCTCGATCTGCTCCTCTAATACCGCCGCACGGTCCTCCATACCCAGACTGGCATACATGCTTTTTGCCGTCTGGAAATAGGGGATAGCGCTGACGTAATCCTCATTATTCATCAGCTCATTCCCCTTGCTCTCCAGCTCAAGCGCATTTTTCTTATCATTCATCAGGCTTTGGTCTTCCAGTTCCTGAGCCACCTTCTCATCTTCTATGGTCTGCTGGATTTTTTGCTCCATTGCCGCCATCTGCTCCTGCCGCATCTGTTCCAGCGATTCCTCCGCCTCACGCTGTTTGTTCAGCGCCTCCTTTCGGGCATCCTGATCATAGAGTTCAGAGGCTGTTTTTTTTGCCTGCTGATACAGACTTGCCGCACCGGCATAGTCCCCGTAAGACTCCTTCGTCTCCGCGCTCTCAAGCAGTTCGTACAGTTCCTGATACTTGGCGATCCTGTCGCATTGCTCTTTGATATGATCCGCACCGCTTCCCCCGGTTTGCCCGGAAAGCTCCTTTGCCTTCCCATACAGTTCAAGCGCTTTGTTGTAGTCCCCGTCCTCCATGGCCTGGTCCGCCAGCAAAATCTGCTCCGCCAGCAGCCGCCGTCTCTCAGATTCCTCCTGACTCTCTTCATCCTTTAGCTTCTTTGCCAGTTCAATGCTTTGCTTATATTCCTCCACCGCCGGCTCATAATTGTCATATGCGATATATTGATCCGCGCTTTCCCTGTGCTGCTGCATATCTTTTTTCCAGCCGGATCGGATACGGTAGCGCACAAACAAAGTGATGCCTAGGACCAACAGCACGATCAGGATCGGAATCACAATCGCCAGCACTTGTTTGACTGACCATCGTTTCTTGGGATTCAGGTATACCTTGTCCACAAAGGTGACCGCCAGCGTATAATTGTCAATCTCTCCATTCTGCCGGCCAAGGATCAGCTCTTCCACGTTATCAGCCATTTCCTGCGGTGTACTCGCATCCTTTGCGGTGTCCTTGAGCTCCACATAGTTGCAGTTTTCCCAGATCCCTCTTGTATAAAGAAGCAGGATATCCCCGTTTGCCAGCTTTCGCTTGCGGGAGACCTGAATATCTATCCGGCCGTTATTCTGTCCCAGATAGGAGTACAGATTATTGCGCTCCTCGTGGATCGCTGCTTTATCCCGCGGAATGGCTTCCTGCTGTACGAGATTTTCCGTCAAAGACTGATCTTTGCTCTCATACAGGAAGCGATCATTGCGCAGCAGCGCAAATCTGCTGTTTCCCACAGTCAAATATCTGCATTTTACATAGTTTGTCACCGCAACCGAAACACAAGCCCGCAGTCTCAATCCCCGGCTGTTTCTAAGCAGTTCCCTGTGCGCCTTTCTGATCATCCTCTTCAGGGTGAAGGAACGCATGGTAGGATGTTCCGTAAATTCTCTCAGGATACATTCCACGACGACTTTTGCACTGTTTTCTTCCTTCTCATCGTCCAGACTGTCCGCCGCCACATAACAGGCATAATCGTCCATCTCCACATATGCAAAATAATCCCGGTTGAGCAGCTTCGTTCCTTCCTCTGACACAAATCCGGTTCGGAATCCCGCGTTCTCTCTTCTCATCTCATTGCCCCATCTGTCAAAAGCACCGCAATGCTCCCGTTTTCTTTATCCTGTGCCGCCGATCTATCCGCGCACTGTACAATCCTGTCCGCTTTGCCCTGTGCCGTCAGCATTTCATTTTCCAGAATCCGTTCCATCTCTGCGAAGGACACCTCCTCATAAATGCCCTTCGTCATCATCACTACCAGATCGCCTTTTTTTAACTGCACCGGCACTTCACACGCCTCCATCTGGCAGAACCCGTCTTTTCCCACATAGTTCCATAGTTTTTTGTCCTTCAGGGACCATATCGTTTCCTGCCGGCTGATCTTGCCCTCCTGATACGCCCGCTGTGCCAGCACATCCACGGTCTGACTCTCACACAGGGGTATCAGGTCTCCTCCACGAAACAGCGCGATTTTGATCTGTCCCGCCATCGCATAATGGAGCTTCTCTTCGGCCAGAAGCACGACGCCTATGCTCGCGCCGCCCTGCCGCTCTTCCAGCACTTTCTGCATACTCCTGTGAAGCCCGTACATGGTTCGTTCAAAAAAATACCGGGGATTATTCAACGATCTATAAAGCGAAAATGCCTCCACAAACTCTTTTACGGCCAATGCCGCACATACTTTCCCCGTATTTTCTTTACCGATGCCGTCCGCCAGCACCGCCAGCTTTCCTGCCTCTGTGATCTTACTCTCAAAAACATCCGCCTGTATCTCTCTATTTCCGGTAGTCTGTGATACGCCGTCTTTTGCATCATAAGCAGGCTTCTTCTGCAAAATCTGCAAAATGCCTCTCACGATACAGCACATGACCAGCATACCCAGAATGATCTGTACTGTCATTTTTTCACATCATCCCACTCAAAATGTTCGCCGCAGAAAGGCACAAATACAAATTTGCTCCTTCCAAGTTCTATCGTGTCGTAGGGCACCAGCTCCGTGGGAACATAAACCGCATCCTGGTTAAGATAGGTAATTCCTGCCGAGTCCCCGGGCAGGATAACCGTATTTTTCTTCTTGGCGTCATATACGATGATTGTATGGTTTTTCCGGGAAATCTCATTGTCCCCCAGAATCTGGATATCCATATCATCCCCTCTGCCCACGAAATTCTTGCCGTTTTTGATTTTATAGTCCTTGCCGACCCTTGCTCCTTCGATACATACCAGCCAGCCACAGACCGGTGGGACTTCCTCCTCCAAAAGCTCCATCGGCGCCTCAAACCCTTCCGGGGTTTTGACTTCCTCCATCGCATCGGCCTCCATATTACAATAGGGGCAAATGTTACCATGTTTTCTCGTGTTAAACATGTGTCCGTTGGGACATCTCATCAGACTCATAATATGTCTACTCCTTTCAGGTAATCAGCAATTTCGTATTTGCAATAAACAACATATCCCCGGATTCCAGCCGGCAGGGTCTGTTCTTTATCACCCGATAGCACAATCCGTCATTGATCTTGCGAACGCGAATCCCGTTCATCGAATTTAAATCTTCTACATACCATGCATCCAGACAATAGTTCAATACCGCATGCTGCTCATCAATCAGGGCGCTGAACTCACATTCCTCCAAATCTACATCTACCGGTTCATAGGGGTTATCCCTGCCGATTAAAAGCGATACTTTTCCCGCCAGATCCCATGCTTTGACCGGTTTCTCGTCCTCATCCAGCAAAATCAGCTCTCTGACGCCAAAATCCGTTCCCTCCGGATTGCCATATTTCCGTTCCCGCTCATGGGGTGTAAATTGATCTATCAAATTATTCAATGCAAAAATAGCGAGCGCCATCAAAAACACAAACACCGGCCATCTCCATATCTCTGTGATCTCTACCGCCACATATACGGCGAGAGCCGATGCGCACAGCACAATTCCTGCATCTGTTATCTTCTTCCACATTACATTTCTCCTGTTACCTGCATTTGAAAAAGGATTCAAATAACTTATCTGTATTCATGGGCGCGGCGCCGCTTTCCTGCCCCGTCTGCTTCTTTATGCCCGCCCCGAAAAACTTGTCAAAACTGTTCTTGTAGGCCCCAGTATAAAAGGCTGCCAGATCCTTGTAATAGTCCTCCTGTTTATCCGCCTGCCGCCTGTTTGTACCCCGGTCTGCCGTTTTCCCCGTTCCGCCGCCTGCCTCATCGGCTTTTAACCGCTCGTCATAGGCAGTACGCTTCTCTTCGTCTCCAAGTACCCCGTAGGCTTCCTGTACCCTGTCAAACTGTTCTCTTGCCTGTTCTCCCGCATTGTCGGGGTGATACTTTCTTGACAGTTTCCGGTAAGCTCTCTTAATCTCCTCCTGTGTGGCGTTCCTGCCCACATTCAATATCCGATAATAATCCATAAGGTCTCCCTGTATTTTCTTTCAGAAAACACCGCCGAAATCTATGGCGCGGGACATACCCGCGCCGTAGACTCCGCTCAAATCTTATACGGCATACCCGCCTTCTACTGCAATGTTTGCCATCTTATCTTTCTTCTGCTTAATCATCAGGTGGAACGTTCCCACGCCTTCTATGTCCCCATAGTCTTCCCTGTAGTCCACCACGAAAGCGTTCGGGTATGTGTATTTCCGCACTTCCTGAGAAGCCGCAATCACTTCTATCGTAACCTTTCTGTAGCAGTCCGCCCGCTCCGCCGGAACCAATGCCCACTTGCCGATCTCTTTGGTCGCGTCAAAGGGCTCTCCGTCCACCGCAGTCAGTATCTTTCCTGTGATCTCCACCGTAGAGCCGAGATCCGTAGAGCGCGCATTGGAATCCTGCGGGATATCTGTTCTGAACTTGACAGAGGTGATACTCTGCTCCTTTAACTCAATTGCCGCGCCGCCTTCAATTTTTAATCTGAATCCCATAGCCGATCTCCTTTCTATTCTCCTGCAAACCCGCCTTCAAATGCGAGTCCCGCCATCTTGTCTTTCTTCTGTTTCACAAGCAGGGTAAAGGTGCCCACACCGCTCTCATCCGCAAAATCCTCCTCATAGCCGATGACAAACGCGTTGGGAAGCGTAACCTGCCTTACCACCTGAGAGGCATTGACCACGTCAATCTCCAGTTTCCTGTAACAGTCTGCGTTCTCTGCCGGCACCAAAGCCCATTTAGCCATCTTCATGGTGTCGTCGGCAGCTTCACCGCCCACCGCCGCAAGAATCTTTCCCGTAATCTTGATGGTAGACCCAAGATCGGTTGAACGGGCGTTGGAGTCCTTCGGAATATCCGCACCGTATTTGACTCCGGTAACGATTGTCTCGTTCAGTAGAATGCTCTCATTTCCTTCAATTTTTAATCGTAATCCCATTTTTCATCCTCCTTTTCTTTTCTGGAATTAACTTGTTTTTCTACCCATTTCTACTTTCAAATTCTTGGTATTGTTGTTAAAGGTAATCAATATATTGCAGATCCCAGACTTATCGTCAATCTCATAGGAAAGCTCATCCCCCTCCTGCAAAATGGAATTGACATAGTCCCTGTCAGCACCCCATTTACTCTTCTGGCTGTCCGGGTTGTTGCTGAAGAAGCTTAAAATATTGTCCTTCTTGAAGTCATTGCTGTAAAAACGCAAAATCCGCTCAATATAGGTACTTACCAGCGTCTTGTATATGGGCTCAAACTCATTCTCATTCATCAACAGGTTTCTGGCCTTATACACCATGATGTTGCGGATATCCTTGCCCTTATGCTGTGCATTCTCGGAGGAAAATACGAATCCGAAGCCGCTGCTGTTGATGGAATTCTTGATTGTATTAGTAAAGCCGGATATTTCTTTGGTCATTGTGGTCGTTGCGCACAGTGCATGATTGCCCGCCTCAATATCAAACCGCACCCCCGGATAGCTTCTGTTCGTCTTCGGGAACCGCTCCTTTAAATACTCAGGGCACTGCCATGCCGCCACAAGGCCTGCCGCCTCATACGCTGCCCCGATATAGACGCCCTCAATCCAAAGCTTCATGATGTCCTCTTTTTCCTTGGAGAGCGCCGCGCCGCCCTCCTCGTTCAGCACCATCTTCTTATCCAGTATCAGACCCGATTTATCCTTCGGAATCACCGTCACATTGGGAATGCAGGGCACCACATACTCGCTGTATTCCCGCTTCATCAGCATACTGCACTTTTCTTTATATTTTTCCACGCCGGTTGAAGCCATGGCGTTGAAGGTGGTTTCCTCTCCCGCCTGAAAACTGAAAAAGGTGGTTACTTTATAGGGATAAATGGCATTCATCAGGTTCGCCAGATCTTCCATGGTATTCTGATCTGTTTTTTCTACCTTCTCATTCCCCGCAAAACGAATTCTTTGCAGTTTCATTCCCTTGCTCTGCTCCAGCTCCAGATTTGGAACAATGCCAAACCATATGGTATTCTCAAATTCATTTTTGTCGTTCACCGTGTTCAGATACGTCACCAGCCGGGGCAGATTGTGCGCCTTAACCTGCTGCTCCAGTCTTGTGTTTGTCACTAAAAGCGTAGGCCGCATCCCGTTTTCTTTCACCTTGTACTGATCGAAAAATGTCTTCACACCAAGCATCTTCTCAATTAGCGGCTTCACTACCTTCACGAAATCGTCCTTTGTCTGCTTATAGAAATCCAGATAATTGTTGTAGTTGGCTATCTCTCTGGGCAGATCCACCTCACTCTCCATGGTGGATGTCAGCGGACAGAAGGTTCTCACAACCAGATCTCTCACATAGTCGGAACGGTTTTCGTTGAGGGCATCGTAATCCTCCTGAAAAGCCGTAATCAAGCCCGCATTCGCGCTGTCGTCCACCACTGCAAGCTGGGTGTTTTCCTCTTTACTGATCTCCAGAATCTTGAGCTCTCCGTCATTGCCCATGCTGAGAAGACCCGCTTTAAACTTCTGTCCTCCCTCCGCATTTTCACGATCCCCCATCAGCAGTCTTGTCTTGATATCCTCTATGGCGAGAGGCAGCATTGCCATGACATTGTTATAATTCTGACTGGCCTGCTCAAACATGTAATTCAGCTTGTCCCCCACATCCAGTTTCTTGGGATCTCCGTCATCCAGCGCCTCGTACTGTCCATACACATACTGTATCTCTTTTCTTGACTGCCTGATATCATCCATGATCTTCTTGGGCGAAATCATGTCCAGGATCTTGTCAAATTTAAAATCCACGTTGGCGATTCCCAATGCCCCCTTGGTGCTGATCAGGGTCAACAGCATTTTCAGGAAATCATTCTCCATATTTAAAGGGATCTCTGTAATACAGTTTTCCGGTATGTTTTCCGGCTTTTTCAGACTGTACATCACCTTCTGATTATTCGCATTGAAGAATGAGTACACCACCGGTGCAAATTTGTCCAGAAACTCGTCGAAGCTGCTGACAAGCAGATTCTCGTTGATCTCTTTTACCTTGTCGTCATCCAGACTGCTCTTGCCTTTCACATCCCCAATCAGGGTCAGCAGATCATTTTTCTCCGGATTGATCTCCTCAAACAGAATTGTTCTGTTTGTCTGCGTGATTACATCCATTGCCTCGTCCTCTCTTTCTCTTTAAAAATTTTTTATATGTCTGATTCAAATTTCCCTTCTTTTGCCCGTTAGTTGGTAGATACATAATGCATCTCCATCTCGCATGTCCCGTCCTGAGACGTCACATAAATCACATTTCCGTAGGAAAGGGCATACTGCATCCTGCGGCACACAATCGAATTTCCTATCATGACAGACGCCTTGGAATTATGATAGAAAATAATCTTCCGATTTTCTGTGGGATACAGAAACATGTGATCCAGCTCCAATAGGGAAGATAGCTCCCCATAATTTTTCAGCATATCCCCAACGGTGATCTTTCCCTCCCTGATCGGATGTAACATGAAAGTCAGCGGCGGGATTTCATCCGTTCCATTCGGAAGCAGTGTGAAATAGACGTTGATCTTGCCGGTGAAATAGTATCTGTTCTTCTCCTCCTTCATTTCCGGGACCGTGATAACCGTTTTCTTCCTACGGTATATTTTGAAAACAGCAAACAGTATAAGGCATACCACAAGAAACGGCACAGCCGGATAGACCTCCATCCATGATCTCACCCGCACCGCAATGCGCCCAATCAGACTTCCCTCCCCGTCAGAGACGAGAAGAACAATATCGCCCGTCCCCCTTCCCTTCGGGGTAATATGAAGGAAATGCCCCTCCACGCTCACCGCAAGCACATCCTGCGGCAGTTCCTGTAGTTCAAATGTGAGTGTATCGCCATCATCGTCCGCAAAATAATCTGTCAGGTCTATCATCTGTTCCCCGGACCTTGTGAGAAGCTCAATACGGTCATTTTTCATGCTGACCGGGAGGGTGTTCAGCACGTTGATCTGTGATACTTCATAGGTATTCTCCGTATTCCTTCCTGCCGCCAGATACAGGCTGTATTTTCCCGAACAATCAAACACCGTTTTTCCTGTAAGCCCCGTATCCGTTGTCTCCAGCTGCAAAGGCACCCGAATATCGTCTGTCATACTTCGGAATTCCGCCGTCCATTCAAGACTCGTATATGCCGCCGGCTGCAGTCCGTTCTCATCTGCAAAATGAATCTTAAATTCTGTCTCTTTGTTCTTGTAGATATCGCCTTCCCATTCAACTACAGGCGTTATATTTCTTCTTCCTACCAAAAAGACTGATATCTGCTGTTTCTGCTCCGTTTCAAATTCAATCGCCAGATCTTCCGCCACTTCCGATAGTTTTACCACCGCATAATTGTCTTTCCTTTCCGATAAAATTCTTTCTCCGCCGCTGATTACCCCTGCTTCCTGAATCTGCCGGTCTGAAAAAAACAATACCGTCAACTCGTCATAGGACATGCCATCCAGGCCGCAGTTAATCCGCTGGCTTCCGCTGTCGTACACGCTGTCGGTGATCTCCCTGACACTGTAGCTGAAATCCGTGTGAAACAGATCATACAAAATGGAGATCAGCTCCTCCGGCCTGTCCGCGTCGTAGCTCTCTCCCCCTGTCCGATCCGATATTTTCCTCAAAACGGCTTCTTCGCCCTCGTACTCCCTGCCGAAAGCCACTGTAACAATGGGCGTTCCCTCTGTCCAGCACTGCTGTACGATTTCTTCTATATCCTGTTCTGAATCCTCCTCCGTTCTCCCCGTATTGGACTGTGCCAGATCTGTCTCGCCGTCCGATATCAGCACCACCATCTTTTTCCCACTGCATCCATCCATCAGGTGATAGGCTTCTCTCAGCCCAAGGCCGATATCCGTCTCTCCCCGGTTTTCTGCATCTGCAATCGTCTGTTTCAATGACAGGCGCTGGTCTTCCTGATCCACTGCCACAGGCGCTCTCTGCGCAACAATCATGTCATTATAGGCAAGATACCCGATCCTTATGTTTTCTCCGTGCATGGTATCTGTAAATATCTGTAGTACCTTGGGTATCATCTGCCCCACGTCCTGCTCGTTCATGGAACCGCTGTGATCTACTGCAAAGACAATATTCAGATTCTCCTTTGCCATCGCCGTCTCTTCCGCATGACAGTTCATGGCGGATGTACAGAATAAAAGCAGCGATACCGCCGCTATGTATATTGTTCTTTTGCCCATTTTTCTCCCCATCTGTATTCAATAGTTGATCTTTTATGACATAATACAACAAAAAATACCCCCTATTCGTAACTTGTAATTATTCCGTATCGGTATGTAAATAATTCCTCTATCCCCACACCTCCCTGAATAGCAAAAATCCAATTTCCTAACGAAAGAATTATATTATGTTATAAAAATACTTTTTTTGTTTCCAGCTATGGGTTATTATAAGAGAAAAAGATGAGAAAATAATAATCGGCCAAAAAGATTTCGGCAAAATCATGATAGGGGATTGCGCATATGGAATATATAAAAATTGATTTGGGAAAAGAGCTTCCTGCTTCAAATGCCGCCGTATATTTGTATTTAATAGATTACACGCAAAAAATACCAGTTTCTGAAAGACCTATGATCGTTATTTGTCCCGGAGGCGGCTATGCCTATACTTCGGACAGAGAGGCCGAAATGATTGCATTGCAGTTTTTAGCCATGGGATATCATGCGGCGGTCCTTCGATATTCCGTCGCCCCTGCCGTGTTCCCTGCCGCGTTATTGGAATTGGGGAAAACGGTGGCGCTATTGAGAGAAAATGCCCGGGAATGGAGGATAGATTCTACGAAAATTGTTATAGCAGGATTTTCAGCCGGCGGCCATTTGGCGCTTAGCTATGGTGTGTATTGGAATCGCCCATGGGTTGCGGAAAAATTGAAAACAGATACGTCAATCCTACAGCCCAATGCGCTGATATTAGGATATCCTGTAGTCACTTCCGGTCAACACGCGCACCAGGATTCTATCCATAATCTGCTGGGGGATGAGTACGATAGCAAAAAGGAAGATATGTCGTTGGAAAAGCATATCGGGCAGCAAGTACCCAGAGCCTTTGTCTGGCATACCTATGAAGATGCATCTGTGCCGGTACAAAACTCTCTGCTGTTAGTCAATGAATTGGTAAAAAATCATATCCCGACAGAATTTCACATGTTTGAAAAGGGCGGACACGGATTGGCTCTTGCCAATCGTCTCACTATGACTGCCGATGGGTCAAGCATCGCTGCGGCGGCGGCCGAATGGATCCATCTTGTTCATACATGGCTTGAGGAATGGATAGCTGCTGCCGTATAAATTACCCTCTTTCAGGAAACATTTTTCTCCTTTTCCCTTTTGGGCAAAATTGCGCTACGATAGTAAAAAACCCAAAGGAGATTGAGACCATGGACACTGTAAACACATGCATGAAAAACTATCTGGAATACTGCCATTCACAAAAATGCCTTGATGAAAAAACACTCAAGGCATACCGGATTGATCTACGGCAGTTTTCAGAACAAAACCCTGATACCGACATCACCGAAATAACCGCTAAAATATTAGAACAGTATATAGCCAGACTCCATGAGCAATACAAACCCAAAACCGTGAAACGAAAAATAGCATCCGTCAAAGCCTTCTTTCATTATCTGGAATACCGGGAAATCATCGAACAGAATCCCTTTAACAAAATCCAGATTCATTTCCGGGAACCGGTAATCCTCCCCAAAACCATACCGCTCCCTACGATTGAATTATTTTTAGCCACTATATATAATCAGGAAAAAAGTGCAAAGACCACTTACCAGAAGCGAAATGCCTTAAGGGACGCCGCCGTTTCCGAATTGCTATTTGCCACCGGCATGCGAATATCGGAGCTCTGTTCCCTGAAGGACGGCGACATAAATTTATACGACGGCACGATTCTCATCTACGGAAAGGGCGACAAGGAACGCCGTATTCAGATCGGCACAGAATCGGTACTTCACATTCTTGTAAAATACAGAAATGCCTTTCATACGCAAATACAATCCTGCAGCCATTTTTTTGTAAACCAATCGGGAAAAGCGCTGTCTGATCAGTCCGTGCGCAGAATGATCAACAAATACACCTCGCTCGCATCTATTGACCAGCACATAACGCCGCATATGTTCCGCCATACGTTTGCGACAAGTCTTTTGGAGGCGGACGTGGATATCCGCTATATTCAGGAAATGCTGGGACACAGTTCGATCAACATTACGGAAATATATACCCATGTCACTGTGGCAAAGCAGCGAAATATACTGGCAACGAAGCATCCCAGAAAAGATTTTCATATATAAATTTAACGGGCAGCTCGAACATTTCGAGCTACCCGATTTTTATAATGAGCAGATCATTAAAACATTTTTTTCTATTTCCAATACAACAAAAACTCCTGCTCCGCCTCTTCCTCCGAAACAGTATATTTCTCCATGATTTTCTTCTTGGCATACTCTCTTGGCTGACTTGTTTCCTGTAGAATCTCTATGCTGTAACGAATACTAGTCTTTACACCTTCTTCTCTGCCCTCTTCTCTGCCTTCCCCACGTATTGTCCTCTCATATTTCTCCGCGTCAAACTCTTCCAATAACATTCCCAACACCTCCGCACGATTCCTTAACAGGAACTCCTTTAAGATATCATTCTCAATACAGTAATCTACTGCCCTGTTCAGCGCTGTCTGTATATCTTTCTCGACAGTCATATAATCTCTTGTCACGGCTACCAGACGTGAGTACTCTTCCAAAACCCTGCACTTTTCCATCAGCTGTTTATTATGCCCATAGTTGATATTCAACATCCGCACAGTAAGCTCCACATCTGCTCTCGCCTTTTTATTTTCAAAAGCATCCGACAGCCTCAATATCCTCTCTTCCGGCATCTCATTCATACCATTGTAAAAGACAACACACTGCGGTGTCGGCAGACTGATCCGCCCGGTTCCATAGAGGCTCTTCTCCGCTTTCTCAATCACCATCTGGTATTCCTGCGCCAGATAGATCAAAAACCTAACCGGCAGATTCGGGCTGTACGTGCTCTGATGCTCGTATATATTTAATGTACCGGTCAGGATATAGGCCAGATCATTTTTCATCACCACATAAACCGCACTCTCAATCGTCACAATTTCAAGCTGTGATGAATCCTGATATACCGTACCGTTTAACGCATTATATAAGTCCAGAAGCGCTTCTCTGTCTTTCTCAAACAGATACCGAAAAAGTCTGTCCTTCACATTCCGGTGCACCTGTTTCCTATTCTGCAATTGGTTCGACTTCCTGTTAACACCTTTCTTCTTTTGTCTTCGTTTTGACATATGTTATCCTCCCTTATTGTGGCAGGATATGATATGCTACAACAGACTGTGCCCGCTCATCCGCTCTCCTGCCGTTTTCATTATGTTTCAAAGAGAAAATCCGACAGAAACTGTCTTGATCGTGCAGAACGCACACCTGTTAGAATTTCTTTGACAGCTTTATTCTAACGGAATTCCGGAAGGATGTCAATAGCATTGCATCTTCAAATAATGCGTTCTCAATTAGCGCTTTTTCCAAAAATAAGCTAATGCCTTTTTTACAGTCGCTTGTTTTTTCTCTGCGCTCATGATATCATGTGGATTACTATGAATGAAAAAGAATGGAAAACACAGATCAACCGAAAAGAATTTTACAGGAACCTGACAAGGCTTGCCTTGCCGATTATGCTGCAAAGCCTGATGCTGGCATCGGTAGCTGCGGGCGACGCCCTGATGCTTGGGAAAATTGCGCAGGATGAAATGACTGCCGTCTCTCTGGCAACTCAGATTCAATTTGTCCAAAATATGTTTCTTGGCGCCATCGCCGCAGCCGGCGCTATTCTCGGCGCACAGTATTGGGGGAAGGGCGACAGGCAGACACTGGAAGATATTTTTAATATGATACTCCGGTTTTGCGGAATCATATCCGTAATATTCTTCCTCGCCTGCGAGCTTATGCCCGGACAGCTCATGCGCATTTTTGCAAATGATGCCTCCCTGATCTCCATTGGCAGTTCCTATCTGCGGATTGCAGGCTGGTCCTATCTGCTCACCGGGGTCTCTCAATGCTATCTTACGATGATGAAGGTATCGGATCATGTCAAACCGGGGGCCCTCATCAGTTCCTGCGCCGTACTTCTGAACATCGCCCTGAATGCGGTGTTCATATTCGGGTTATTAGGCGCGCCGCGAATGCAGGCGAAGGGAGCCGCACTTGCCACCACGATTTCCCGCTTGGTTGAACTGGCTCTGTGCATCGCCGTTTCCTCCAAGGGAACCTATATCCGCCCGGTGCTTGGCAGATTTATCAAGCAGTCAAAACAGTTGAAAACCGATTTCCTGAGACAATGCCTGCCTCTTCTGGGCGGCTCTTTGTGCTGGGGCGTCGGGTTTACTTCCTATACCGCAATCATGGGACATATGGGAACTGACGCCGCGGCGGCAAACTCTGTCGCTGCGGTTGTGCGGGATCTGATCTGCTGCATGTGTAACGGCATCGGCAGCGCGGCCGGCATTATGGTCGGAAACGAGCTCGGCGCAGGACGTCTTGATCTGGGCAAAGCGTTCGGAATCAAGCTCAAAAATATTTCCTATATTATCGGCCTTCTGTCTACCGCACTGGTGCTTGCCGTAACACCTTTTATCCTGAATATGGTGGTCCTGACTGATCAGGCAAGAGAATATCTTACCGGAATGATGGTCATTATGTCCTTCTACATGATCGGACGATGTGTCAATACCGTTACCATAAACGGCGTTCTGGACGGCGGCGGCGACACCATCTTTGATTTATACAGCCTGATCGTCTGCATGTGGATCATCGCCATTCCTTTGGCGCTTGCCGGGGCTTTTGTCTTTCACTGGCATCCCCTTGCGGTTTATGCCTGCACCTGTTTGGACGAAGTGGGCAAAATTCCATGGGTTATGGCGCGTTTTCGGAAATATAAATGGGTGCAGGATTTGACAAGATAACAGGCAGCGTTTCTCGGGGAAACGCATTTTAGGCACAATCCCGAAAAAACAAGCTTTTCACATTTTTTCCGTAGAATGTACCCTAATTTGTACCCCAATTTTCGTTATCGGACAATAGATTGTAGAAAAAGGTATTCCATCCATGTGTTACAATGTAATTGTAACATTTTTACGATCCGCAGTCAAAATAATTTCTATATTATGATATTTGCCTCCGCATCTTCCTTTGTCTCATAAGTATTTGCCAAATAAATATATGGTATGCCACTTTTGTCTTTGATCCTAAAGTTTCTATAATATTCTTTATCGTCAACTTTTATTTTCAATCTATGACTGATATTATCAATCTCATAAATCATTCCCTCAAACAGAGTCGCCGGCAATATCATATAAGCATCCGCTACGTCGATTTTTTTATGTACGATGGGTAAATTCCTGAAATGAATGTTCCCCAGTTCAAAATTAACTCTATATAAATCTCCTGTTGAACTTCCGCCCACTCCATTCAAATTAACCGTTTGATTTTCTTTAACCGCACCCTTAAGCTTCAAAGGGGTTACACCTTTTAACCACATTGGCAATGTCGCGCCGGTATCAATTAAAACCCTGCAATTTTGACCACGGCAATACGATAACAGGACTGTTTTCTCTTGTATCTAAATTATATATTTCTTCTTTTAGCATAGTGTCAACACCCCTACATTTACTTTGCTTCCCGTAGTATACCAGCACATAATATCCTCTGAGCCCGATACCTGTAAGGCAAGTAATTCTTCCGGAGTTTTATCTTCCGGCGTATAGACAACTTCCGCCGATTCTATTGTTACGCCGTCATTGTTTTCATATTTAATATTCGTGATTCCTATGCTTTGGTTCGGATATTTTTCTGCCATCTGTTTTCTTGTTAATCGCTCTGCCATATAGAACCCCTTTCTATATATTTTGAATTATATTATACCCCCAAAATATCGAAAATACAAATGCAGTCCTATTGCTGATATAACGCAAAAGGAAGCGTTCTTTCTACGCGCCATATCTCGTTCAATTAGCACTCTCAGCTTGTACCCTAATTTGGATGATAAAAGCTGATAAAAGATGGTACAAAATGATAAATTCCCCTGAAACTAAAAAACCCTGATAACCACGGAAGCCCGTAATTATCAGGTATTTTTCTATCGGAGTGACAAGACTTGAACTTGCGGCCTCTACTTCCCTAAAGTAGCGCTCTACCACCTGAGCCACACCCCGAAAAACAAATATTATTATAGCGAATCCATCGGGGAATTGCAAGCCTTATCTCAAAACTTTTTCCACTATTTTGCCACGCTCTCCGCTTATTTGCTTTCCTCCAACAATTTTTCAAAAACCCCCTGCGGGATGGGTCTTGAAAAGTAGAAGCCCTGCTGTATCTGACAGCCCACTTCTTTTAAATAATTACACTGTTCCTGCGTTTCCACACCCTCGCACAGAGACGTTATTTTCAATTTCTTCGCCATGTCCACCACGCAGGAAATGATGATCCTGTCATTCTCCTGCATTTCGCCCTCTTTCAGGAACACCTTGTCCAGCTTTATGATATCAATGGGAAGCTTACTGAGTAAATTCAGGGACGAATAACCGGAACCAAAATCATCCATGGAAATTTTAAATCCCATTTTATGTAAACTTCTAATCAATTCCAGCGCGCGTTCCGTATCTTCCAGATAAATGCTCTCCGTCAGCTCAAACTCCACAAGCGAACAGGGCACATGAAATTCTTCCTGTAGCTCTTTCACATACTCTACGATACGCATTCTATTTAAATGCACTCTCGACACATTCACGGAAATGGGCACCACCCGTTTCCCCTCTTTCAGACGGTTGGCAAGGAAACTGAACACTTGCCTGTAGACATAATAGTCAACCTCCACAATCTGTCCGCTCCGCTCAATCAGCGGAATAAAATCGTCAGGATACACAAAAGTGCCGTCCGGTTTCTGCCAACGGACCAATGCCTCTGCGCCGATCAGCAAAAGGGTCTCCGTATCAATCTTCGGTTGGAAATAGACCTGAAATTCCTTTTGGGAAAGCGCCTTCGGAATGCTGGAAGTAATCTCGACCTCACGCTTGATTCCCTCCATCATGCTCTGGTCAAACAGGACGCAGCAGTCCTCTTCCATCTCCTTGGCCACCTTACGCGCCAGATTTGCATTAGAAACCGCCGTCTCCGCATCAAGGCTTCTGCTGTTCTTATCAACCACGCTGATTCCTGTACAAAACTGTAGCCTGCTGTTTAAATATTTTTCCCGGAACTGCTTCTCCCGATCCAGATTCGACTGATAAATGATATCACGGAACTCTTCATTGCTCGGGCCATCCGCGGGAATCCTGCCGGCTGTGACAAAATTATCGGAATACACTCTGGCGGCGCAGAGAATGACTGCTTTCTGCTTCATGAACTCATTCACGAAATCCCTCAGAAGGGAATCCCCAACCTTATAGCCATAAGTATCGTTGATATATTTAAAGTGTTTGATGTCCGTATAGATAATCACGATGCGGTCATCGCCGACATTCTCTATTTCCTTTTCCAGTTTCTCCAGAAATACCTCATATCGGTCCAGTCCCGTCAGTACATCTTTCATTTCCGTTTTTGTCATAACCATATTTCTCCCCAGAGCTACCTTCGCTTACTACATAACTATACTCTACGATATTTTCCCAATATCTGTCAACATCTGTTGAAAAATATGCCTTGTCATTTATCCCTGATTGTCAGCACTTCCACCAGAAATTCCCAGACACGTTCCACAGAGGCAATGCTCATGCGCTCCTGCGCTGTGTGCACATTTTCCAGATCAGGGCCAATGCTGACACAGTCCAAGTCGGGAATTTTTCCGGCCAAAATACCGCATTCCAACCCTGCGTGGATGGCCTCCAGCACCGGCGGCTTCCCATACATACGCTCATAAACCCGCACCATCTTCTCCCGCAGAGGGGAATCCTTCCGGTAAGCCCAGCCGGGATAGGCGTTTTTAACCGTCACCAAAGCGCCCCTTCCCGCAGGAAGTTCCTGCATATGCCTGCATAGATTTTCCCTTGCCTGATCGACACTGCTTCTGACTGCATACTGTAAATGCAGTTTTTCTTCCCGAAGCCACATAACGCCGAGATTGAGGGAGGTTTCCACCAGCCCTTCCACATCCGGGCTCATGGCAATAATGCCGTTTGGCAGTTTACAGATACAGGCAAGAGCATTGGCTGTGGACGCTTTTGTATAGCAAGTTCCCGAAACTATACCATTATGGAAGAGTTTTCCCACCTTAAATCCGGGATCGGTTTCCCGAAACTCCTCTTTCCGTTTCTTTTCGTCCTCTTCCAGAAAAGAAAGTATTTCCTCTCTGTCCGCTTCGCGTATCAAAATTTCCGCTTCGGCTTCCTTGGGAATGGCATTGTCCGCCAGACCTCCCTGCATGGAAACCAGTCTTATGTCATACCGCAGAGACAGTCCGCACAGAAGCGCACCCAAAAGCCAGTTGGCATTGCCGCGTCCCTTGTCGATCTCCACACCGGAATGGCCTCCCAGAAGACCTCCGACCTTTACCGTGAGTCTCTCCATCCCCTGTTCCGGTGATTGTTCCTTCGTCAGAGGAATGTCCACTTCCACCCTTGCGCCGCCGGCGCAGCTGGTCGTAAAGACGCCTTCCTCCTCCTGATCCAGATTGATCATACGGGTTCCGCGCAGCATAGAGAGATCAAGCGCCTTGGCGCCGTCCATGCCTGTCTCCTCGTCCACCGTCAAAATCACTTCCAGACGGGGCATGGAAAGATCCTCCGCATCCAAAAGCGCCAGACAGTACGCCATCCCGATCCCATCATCGCCGCCAAGGCTTGTCCCCTCGGCATAAACCTTCCCGTCCTCAACCTTCAGCCTGAGAGGTTCCTTTTTCATATCAATGTCGTATCCTTGCGCCGCCACTGCTACCATATCCATATGGGCCTGTAAAATAAACGGCGCCTCTTCCTCATAGTCGGGAGCGGCTTCCCTGACGATAACAATATTCCCCACAGAATCCTGCACACAGAAAAGCGCCCTCTTCTTGGCAAACTCTTTCAGATAATCACTGATCCGGCCCACATTGCCGGACCCGTGGGGTATCCGGCTGATCTCCTCAAAAAAATGAAACACACTTTTCGGCTGTAATCCGTCTAACGCTCCCATAAGAACCTCCTGTCTCTATTGATACCGTTATGTCCACAGAACATACGAAAGGGACACGGCATAAGCACCATGTCCCTGATTCACAAAGTTATTTCAGATTTGCTTTAGCAAGCTCCGCAAGCGTCGTGAAACCTGCCGCATCATTCACTGCCATTTCAGCCAGCATTTTTCTGTTCATATCCACACCCGCGTTTTTCAGGCCATACATAAATTTGCTGTATGACAGACCGTTCATTCTTGCCGCCGCATTAATCCGGGCGATCCAAAGCTGTCTAAACTGACGCTTTCTCTCTTTTCTGCCTGCGTAGGATGATGCAAGCGCCCTCATAACGGACTGCTTAGCCACTCTATACTGCTTTGATCTTGCGCCTCTGTAGCCTTTCGCAAGCTTTAACACTCTGTTATGTTTCTTTTTGGCGTTCATGCCGCCTTTTATTCTTGCCATGTCTTTTTCCTCCTAAAATTTACCAATCCCTTAATCTGCTCTGCCGTCTTATAAAATAAGGCGCTTACAGGTACGGTAAGATCTTCTTCATATTCTTTACGTTTGTCTTGTCCGTCATCGCAGGCTTTCTGAGATTTCTCTTGTTCTTCGTCGTCTTTTTGGTTAAGATATGGCGTTTGTACGCTTTATTTCTCTTTAACTTACCCGTTCCGGTCACCTTGAAACGTTTTGCAGCAGCTCTGCTGGTTTTCATTTTCGGCATTTTACTGTTCCTCCTGTATTTTTATTCCTGTTACAAGATATCAATCCAAGATATCATTTATTTTAACCGGGAAACTATCGCTTCTCAGCCAAAAACATGGTCATACTTCTGCCTTCCACCTTCGGCGCCTTATCCATCACCGCGATATCGGAAAGGGCTTCTGCGAAATCGTCCAGAATATGTTTGCTGGTATTCATATGCGCCATTTCACGACCGCGGAAACGCAACGTAACTTTTACTCTGTCACCCTTGCTGATAAACTTTCTGGCAGCATTCACCTTTGTGTTCAAATCATTTGTGTCAATGTTGGGAGAAAGCCGAATCTCCTTAATCTCCACAATTTTCTGTTTCTTTTTTGCTTCCTTGTCTTTTCTGGCCTGTTCATACTTGAACTTGCCATAGTCTACGATCTTGCAGACCGGCGGCTTCGCCGTCGGCGCAATCTTAACCAGATCCACGCCCGCTTCCTCTGCAAGCTTCATCGCTTCCTTTGTCGGCATGACGCCAAGCTGTTCTCCGTCTGCCCCGATCACACGTACTTCCCTGTCTCTGATCTGCTCATTGATAAATAAGTCGCTAATCTTTTTACCCTCCATAAGAAAACTGTTTTCTGACTCTGCTTATACGCGCAAAAAAAGAGTGAACAGCACAGCTATCCACCCGATCATAAACACCCAAAAACCCCGTTTCCCAACGGTCTGTCTAAGAGCTATGAACGCTTGCGAACCTGATCGTTGCAAGGTGAGAGCGGATACTCTGCTTGATTGTCTGTGCTTTCACACAACTGAAACTATAGCACAGGATGAAAGCAATGTCAACCTTCTTCCTTCAAAAATCAAGATGAATCGTCTCCGCACTGGCCTCGTACTCCTCCATGCGGTCATAATCGTCCGTCTGGGAATAGGTGATCACATAGCTCTTATCCGCATTGATCGCATATTCCAGCTGCGACATTTTTGTATCGCCCACCTGATAGTGGCAAAGAATGCGGAAGGCCGGACAGCCATCGATCTGAATCCGTTCAAAGCTGTCAATGTTCACCTCGATATCCTCACCGTATTCCTTGCGGAAGTTTTCCTCCGCCTGCGCTTTAAAAGTTTCCTCCGTCATCAGCTGTAGCGCCACATCCCTGCCAAGCGCCACGTAGTAAATCGTAGAGGCGTCAATAGGATAACGTTTGGTCACATACATGCCCTCAATGTCTTCCGACTCCGAAAAATCCGCCGGCAGAGTAAAGCTGCATCCCTTTGTGACCGGCGCACTCTCCACGATGGAAGTGTCCATCTCATTTTCCTGTAACATTTCTTCTGTCAGCTGATTTCGCAGCGTTTCATCCATCTCCACCGGCGTCACCGGTGTCACCGCATTTTCGTCTGCCGCATCGCCGCTCTCTTCCTCCGAAAGCGCGGTCTCCTCCGCCGCCGGCAGATCCGCGCCCGTATGTACTGCCTCACCGTCCCCGCAGGCTGCCAAAATAAAAGCACATCCCAGAGACAAGAGGAAATTCACTTTTTTTCTATTCATCAATCAACGTTTGCCTTTCCCCTATACTAAGACGCAAGCCAAACGGCTTGCGTCCAACATATTTATTGTAATATAAAAATACAAAACTGGCAACCTGTTTACTAACAGTTCAGCCAGACCAAATTTAAACAGTTCAGGCTTCTCTGAACGTTGCGCAGGACGTCTCCCTACAGTCACAAGCTCCGCCGCCCTTGATATCCACATGCTCTGCATGGCATTTGTAGTTCGAATTGTACACGCATTTTGCCGCCTCACAGTCGATGCTGATGGTCCTACAGGGATGCTCCAGGGAACTGACATAGGAATCACCCCGCCTCTGGGAAAAGCTTTCACAGCAAGTCCCGTCGCAATCGCAGGCATGACTGCCGCCCACCATGATATCTCCTTTACAACAACACTCCTCCTGATTATAGCTGCAATTCAACACGCCACATTTTAATTCCGCCATAGTTACCTCCTTCCAATCTCCAAAAGTGATCTCTAAAAGGTAGTATGGTCAGAATCCGAAATTCTATACAGGTTAAACCAATATCGTTCCAACAAAAAGCTGCCCATCTGCTCCGCCTCCAATCCGGCGTTCTGCCACTCGGCTACGATATCGTCTCTGCTGTTAAAACTGCCGATAAACCAGAGGTTTTTTATTTTTTCTTCTCCCTGCATCTCTTCCAGCATTTGACGGAGTTCTTCCACATCCTCCACATAACCGCATGGCGAAGTGATTTCCTGAATCAGCGTTTCTCCCTGTACCCGCCATAACAGCCTCTGCACCGTTTCCGGCAGATAATACCCCGTCACCGCCTGCATCTGGTCAAAATTATAGAGAACGGTATCTTCCGGGCCGATCAGAGAAAGGGCCGTCTCCGTTTCCCTCATCATCACTATCTTATACTCTTCCTCGCCCATGAAAGCGCGGTAATCACGCAGGCCGGCCACCACGACGAGGAGCAGGAACCCATATCCAAAGCCCCGCCGCCAGCTCTCCATCGGCGCTCTGCGTCGTCCGTCCTGTTCCGGGTTCTCTATTTTTTCTGAATCAGCATTAAGTTTACATAATATTTCATCTGTACAAAGCGCAAAACTTAGCCAGAAGCATCCGAGCGCGGGAATCATATAGCGATAAACGAAGACCGGCCGAAGCAGCAGGGACGCTGCGAAGCCAAAGCCAACCACACCGGCCAGCACCCCTATTCCGGCAGCCGCCGTAACAAAATGTGTTTCTTCTCCATTTTTCGTCAAAACTCTCCCCTTATGTTCGAGTTTATATTGCCAGCCGCACCAGAGAAACATCACGGCATATCCCACCGTCAGAACCACCGCAAGCACTGTATTGACCGTGTCATTGATAAATGCCGGCTTCATAATAAACTTGACGCATCCCCCGAGGGACCGCCAGGTCAACGGCAGAATCCAGTAATTTTCCCTTACCGCACTGATCTGCCCCGCCAGCGCAAACAGCCACGGCACATAGCCGATCACAGACGCCGCCACACAAAACAGCCACTCCCTGATCCGCTTCTTATCCTGCCGCCACAGCATAAGAAATAGATACAGATAGACCATCACCACCGCCACGCAGGCAAAATACTGGGTATATGCGGCGGCAAGGCCATAGATCACGAGAGCCGCCCCATGCAAGTTTCTCGTCCCGTCCCCCACAGAGCTGCCCGCCGGAATCCCGCCGTCGCCGACACCGCTCCCGGCGCGGCCCGCCGCAATCAGCCCCTGGGCGTGCAAAAAAGCCGCCGTCACAAACAGAAGCGCCCAGCCATACATCCGCGCCTCCACCGTATATGCCGAAAGCTGGGGCATGGCTGTCACACAGAATAAAAACAGTCCTCCTGTAAAGACGCCCCACCTTTTGCGGACAAATGTCACGGCGTAGACCAGCAGTATCAAATAGGGCAGAACGGAAACCACTTTCGCCGGTATCACCGTCCCCGCAGAAGAAATGATAAGTTTACATAAGTCCGCAAACAACTTGACAATACAATAATACAGCGGCGGATGTACGTCTGCCGCTGTAAAACGAACCAGCTCACCGTAGGAATGTTCCGCCATTCCCACGGTAAAGAGTTCATCGTACCAGATATCATTGCTGAAACAAAGCGTAAAGCTCCTGCCGATCATCATCACGCCAAGCGCAAGCAGGAAAAAGCCAACCTTATCCCTGCCCGCCATTTTTTTACCACAAACCATATCTCTCCTTACGCCTTCTTCTGTTCCTCGGGAACTTCCTCTTTCCGGATTTCTTTGGTCCGAATCTCTTTGCAAATCTGATCTATAAAGTCTGCGAGCGGCTTCACGCCCTCATCCCCAGCGAAACGGCTTCTGACGGACACCGTTTTGTCTTCCGCCTCCTGGGCGCCGACTACCAGCATATAAGGCACTTTCGCCAGTCTTGCCTCCCGGATCTTGAAACCGATTTTTTCGGAGCGGTTATCCACCGTCACGTCGATATCAGCCCGCGCAAGCTCCTTTCGGATTTCCTCCGCGTAGGCTTCGTACTTCTCGGAAATGGGTAGCACGCGCACCTGTTCCGGGCACAGCCATGTGGGGAATTTCCCCGCGTACTTTTCAATCAGCCACGCCAGTGTCCGCTCATAGCATCCCAGCGAAGTCCTGTGGATGATATACGGGCGGATGCGGTCGCCGTTCTGGTCAATATAATACATGTCAAACTGCTCCGCCAAAAGGGCATCCCACTGAATCGTGATCATGGTATCTTCTTTTCCGTACACATTCTTCGCGTTAATGTCCACCTTCGGCCCATAGAATGCCGCCTCGCCCACTTCCTCCGTAAAGGGCAGGTCGAGCTCTGTCAAAATATTTCGGATGTGCGCTTCCGTCTCGTTCCACACTTCCGGCTCGCCGATATATTTCTCCGGGTTTTCGGGGTCCCATTTGGACAGGTGCCAGGTAATATCATCCAAAAGTCCTAAGGTTGACATAACATATTTTGCCAGTGCAATACAGCCCTTGAACTCCTCCACCATCTGGTCCGGCCTTACAATCAAATGGCCCTCGGAAATGGTAAACTGTCTGACTCTGGTCAGGCCGTGCATCTCACCGGAATCCTCATTGCGGAAAAGGGTGGACGTCTCGCCGTAGCGGATCGGCAGATCCCTATAAGAATGCTGGGTGTTCTTGTAACAGTAATACTGGAACGGACAGGTCATGGGACGCAGGGCAAACACCTCCTTGTCCTTCTCCTCGTCTCCCAGAACAAACATGCCCTCCTTATAGTGATCCCAATGTCCGGACATCTTATACAAATCGCTCTTTGCCATAAGAGGGGTCTTGGTTCTCACATATCCCCACTCTTTATCCTCCAGATCCTCAATCCAGCGCTGCATCTTCATCACCATCTTCGTCCCCTTGGGAAGAAGCAGCGGCAGGCCCTGTCCGATCACATCCACAGTGGTAAAAAGCTCCATTTCACGGCCCAGTTTGTTGTGATCCCGGCGCTTGATATCCTCCAGATGCTCCAAGTACGCTTCCAGCTCCTCCTTTTTCGCAAAGGCAGTCCCGTAAATACGCTGTAACTGTGCTCTGTTGGAGTCGCCTCTCCAATAGGCCATGGAGGAAGAAATCAACTTGTATGCCTTAATATTTTTGGTGCTCATCAAATGAGGGCCTGCGCACAGATCCACAAAACCTCCCTGATCGTAAAAGGAAATCTCGGCATCCTCCGGCAGATCCTGAATCAGCTCCACCTTGTAGGGCTCGTTTCTCTCTTCCATATATTTGATGGCTTCCTGCCTGGAAAGGGTAAAACGCTCCAGCTTATGCCCTTCCTTGATGATCTTCTTCATTTCCGCTTCCAATTTGTCCAGATCTTCTCTGGAAAAAGGCGCGGCGTCAAAATCATAGTAAAAGCCCTCGTCGATGGCAGGCCCAATGGTCACCTTCGCCTCCGGGAAAAGCCGTTTCACCGCTTCCGCCAAAACATGGGACGCCGTATGCCTGACGACCCGCAGTCCCTCCGGGTCATTTGCTGTCAAAATATTGAGGCTGCAATCCGCGTCAATGACTGTCCGCAGATCCTTCACCTCACCGTCCACCTCACCGGCACATGCCGCGCGGGCAAGACCTTCCGAGATATCAAGCGCAATGTCATAGATGCTCATGGCTTGCGCATATTCTTTTGCTGAACCATCTTTTAATGTGATTTTCATAATTCTCCTCCATTCTTATTATTCCCGTTTTTGCTGCCGTTTTTACTGCCGTTTCCGCTTCCGTTATTCACATTGTGGGACAAAACGGTGATACCGCGCGTCAACGGCGCCGCCAACAATCCAATGCAGATTCCCGCCAAAAAACAGATTGCCCCGATCAGACAAAAATCCAGTTTTGTGAGAGTGAGCTTACCATTTACGGTATCCATCGCTTTTTCCTTCCATTCTGTAGGTGTCATCTTTGCTTCCTCCTTAAAAATAAAATCCCCTGCACTGTCAATCAGACTGTGCAGAGGACGTATGTTTACGCGGTTCCACCTCTCTTGTTTCGCCCGCCGTACAGAACGGCTTTAGAAACCACTCATTTGACTGTAACGTGAGTCAACGGGCTGTATTAAAGCCACTCGGAGTTGGTCTTCAAATGCTTCCCGCAAAAGCGCTTTCAGCTTTACGCGCTTCTCTCTGTTGCTTTCCACATCCTACTCTTCTCGTCAATGTATTGTTCTCTATTGATTTCTGCAAAATAGCGTTTGCACAGCCGCCTGATTCAGGGCCCTGCAAAATCATATTCTTATTTTATGCCAGAGAAATTTAAAAGTAAAGTGCTAATTTTTTCTTTTTATCATCTTCTACGAAAAAGTGTCCGGCAAATAGTTTACATAACTTCTCATTTCATCCACAACAGCTTATGCATTCTTACCGCAGCACTTTTTATATTTCTTGCCGCTGCCGCAGGGACAGGGATCGTTGGGATAAATCTTCTTGTCCTTGCGGACGGTCGTGGACTCCTTCTGCTCCCTGTAGAGCGCCTTTCTCTTATCCTCGTCAAAGATCTCGTTCCACTCCTCCAGATTATAAAGCCAGTCCGCACCGGCCGCCACCATATTCTTATAAAGAAGCTCCTTGTCAAAGCCGAGGCTTACCTTGGTATCCTCCTCCATCTCCTCGATGGGATTCGCTTTTTTCAGGCTGTCATTGATACCGTCCAAAAAGCCCACCATGGTCATCAGATCCACTTCATATTTATCCGCCAGCTCCTTGACCGTACCCTTTACCGCCTTGTCCGGGGTCTTCAAAAGCTGTGCGTAAATCTCCTTTTCCTTCTGAAAATAAGCGGACCAGAGTCTCTGCAAGTCTCCCTTGTTCGCCGTCTCCGAATACGCCATATCGCGCCACTGTTGTAATAAAGCCATTGTACTTACCACCTTTATCCTGTAATCTTTTTCCGTCAGCCTGTCCCGTCCGGGACAAAGGCAGACCGCATGATGCGTCGCCGCATTTGCACTAAGTATATACCATTTCGTAAAAAAAGTAAATTTATATTTCTTTAAGATGGGGTAGATGAAATTTATTAAAAAATTTTCTTAATGCATGTATAAGCCTCAAAAAACGGGCAACAATGATAGTATGCTAAAGATAAGTAATACTTATCCTCCCCTAATAACAGAAAAGTCCCCGGAGCTGTGAAATGTTTCCGGGGATTTTTCTGTTTTTCACCAATCCTAATTTTTCGCAGGTCTCTTCGGCCCAAGCCTTCCATTATCATCTCTCCCGGAAAACTGGCTTATTTCTTGATCCGTAGCGCCAGCATAGTGATATCGTCAAACTGCTCCGCATCCCCCACAAATCGGTCGATATCCGCCCTGACCGTCTCGCACAATTCCCGGGCGTCCGCGTCCTGCTTTTGGTTCAGGGCAGACACCATCCGCTCCACACCGTACAGCCTTTCGTTACTGTCCGTCGCCTCCGCCACGCCGTCCGTATACACAAACAGCACATCCCCGGCATGGAGTTCCATGGTATATTCGCTATAAGTCACATCTTCCATTCCCGCCATCACAAATCCGTGCTTATCCTTAAAAAGTTCAAAACTGCCGCCCGCGCGCTTCAGAGCCGGATATTCATGTCCCGCGTTGGCCGCCGTCAATTTCCCGGTGGAAATCTCATAAATACCGAGCCATACTGTGACAAACATGCCAGCCTCATTGTTTTCCAAGAGCTGATTATTCACGGTTTCCAAAACTGCCTTCGGTGAAGCGCCCGACTGGGCCTCATTTTTTAACAGCGTTTTGGTGATCATCATAAACAGCGCCGCCGGCACGCCCTTTCCCGACACATCCGCGATCACCATCGCCAGATGATCTTTGTCCACAAGAAAGAAATCATAGAAATCGCCGCCCACCTCCTTGGCCGGATTCATGGATGCATAAATCTCAAACTCCTCATACTCTGGAAAAGCCGGAAACGTACAGGGCAGCATGGACGACTGGATCTGGGTGGCCACATGAAGCTCCGCACCGATCCGCTCCTTCTCCCGGTTATCCTCCTCCTGCTGCTTCAACAGGCCGTGAGTCCGCTTTGAGAGCGTCACACCGATCAGATAGACCACAATAATAATCGCCGCGCGGGGAATATAATAAAAATTAAACACCCGCAGTAAAAGATTATCTCCCGCCGCCGTCGCCGCCCGGATAAACTCCGCCCGAAATGCCGCGTCACCTATCGAATCCACACTCCGCATCATATTGGAATCCCACACGCCCCAATACAATCCCACATAAGTTGCGCAAAGCATGCAGAGAAGCACTCCGATCAGCGTAAAATGGGTGAATTTCGGGGAGTAATAGTGACAGGACAGAATTACGGGACAGGACCACGCCATAATAAGCTGAATGGTCAGGGCTGAATTTAAAATACCGATCCCCACCAGAAAACAGCCCATGATCGCATATTTTAACAGCCGCTCATCCCATCTCCATATCCGCACCAGCAGAGAGGGTAGCAAAAACAGCGCCACGCCAAAGGGCATGGCCACATTCATCAGATGCTGGTCCACAATAAAAAAACCGCATACATTGAGCAGCCACATCAACACCGCCACACCCGCCGCATTCAGCGTACACAGAGCCGTATATCGGTTGGCCTTCTCCTCATTTGTCGTAAAGATATCTAAAGCCATTGTCTCCATCGTCTGTCACCATCCGTTTATCATCTTCCGTAAATTCTGCACTTCTCATTTCTTTCGCGCGTAGTATTCGTCCGGTTTTATCTGGTCGCTTTTGATCTGCTTTTTGTTTTCATACATACGGACGTCGGCCTGCTGGTACACATCCATCAACATTTCATCCTCCTGCTCCTTATCATAGACCGCATAACCGCTTGCGATGCTGATACGGAGAAACTGATTTTTTACAGCGTTATGGCCATCCATCAACTGTTTAAAACGGGAAAGTGCCTTCTCGCAGCGCCCGCTCACATCCTCGCCAAAAAGAATACCCGCAAACTCGTCTCCGCCGATGCGGAAAACAGCGCCCTCCTCCGATTCTATTGCGTTCTTAATAATATTCGCGCTGCCCACGATCAGCTCGTCTCCGCGCTGATGTCCCAGATTATCGTTCACATACTTTAAATCGTTGACATCGAACATGACAATGGCAATCCCCGGAAGTTCCCTCTTTTGTCCCTCCAATTCTTCCAGCCTCTCCTGAAAAGCAGTCCGGTTCCCTACGCCCGTCAGACCGTCCCGGTAGGCAAGCTGGCTGACAAATTCAGCCTGCACGCCAAGCTTGACCGCATTCACCGTCTTCTCCAGGCTGGCGCTTCCATAGCAAAGAATAAAGATCAGCAGGCCAATGCGAACAAACATAGCGCTGTCGCTGTTATGCCCGTAATAATACCTCACAATATCTATCCCTGTAGCAAAACAAATGCACATAAGGCCGACGGTCCGTATGGTTTTATAGACATTCCTTACTTTGCTTTCCCTTGTCATAAACGCATTTTTCAGGAGCGCGTACAACAACAGCACCGCCGAAAGCGCCAACATGACATGGGTCAAGCTCAGCGTTTCATGATAATCCATGATGCCCGTAAAGTGCAGAATCGTGCAGAGGGTAAATTCCGCCGCGGACAGGAAACAAATGCACGGAACCACCCATTTCTTTTGAAAACCGAAAGCCGCATCCAGATAGAGCACAAGCGGAATGGGAATCATCATAAGCGAACCGCAGGACACGATTTGCAGCAGTCTGCTGTCGTCCGTGTAAAACTGTAACAGGTTCGTCTCCGCCAGACACCAGATGGCAATGCTGATCGCAAACAGGCCCAAATACAACAGTTCATGATTCTTATCCATCTGTAGGTTGGCCGGGATATCCGCGATAATCAAAAGCAGACCCGCAAACAGCAAAAGAAGACAGGTGGAGAAAGCGACCGCTTTTTCCGTAAAGGTGCCTGTGATTTCCCCTGCCGCCGAGCCCAGCACGATGTGATCGATACACGCCCGGGCGTCCTGATATACCGTCTGAAAGCGAATCTCCACCGACGCGCCTGCATCTTCCCGATAAAGCGGGACATAGTTCCACCTTGTGCCCAAAGACTTGTTGTAAATGTGGCTCTCCCTGACCTTTGGCTCGTAGCGGAGTTCTCCGCCCACATACACCTGATAATTGATATTCTTCGTCCGAAAGCACAGGAACTTCCCTTCGCCCAGATCAAGCGGCAGGCTGTGGTATACCCCCTGCTCCCGATAGGGCTCCACGGAGGGCATTTCGTGCAGATGTTCCATATCCGCCGCACTGCCGTCCTCCAGACACCATCCCTCGTCGAAAGCAGCATTTCCTTCCGATAGCAGCGCCGTCGGCGATTGTCCTCTGTTAGCTACCGCCGCCCAAACAACGATAAACAGAAAGGCCGCCGCCATAAGCATGTAAACTGCGTGATATATTTGATTTTTTTCCCTTATTTTATTGGTTTCCGTTCCAGATCTCTTCATCGTATTCTCTCCATATTCCCCGCTAGGATTCCCAGTTTTTCTATCGTATAATGGTTTTTATTCTACCATATCAATGTGAGAAATACAATTGGGGGAGTTTGTGTCCGTCCCCATTTTTAAATGCTCATTGTAAACGTCAGGTAAATATTTTATAATCAGAGAAAAAGAATAAGGAGCACCCGAAATGTCCCCACAAACAGAACAATCGAAATCACAAAACCGCCGGCAGGAAACGCCGAAAAGAAAAATAGCCCCGAAGCAGATCGCGGCGCTTGTATGCGTCGTCCTTCTGGTGGGCATGTATATCGGCGCGTTTGTGGTCGCCTGTCTGGATCTGGGTGACTCCGGCCGTCTCTTTGCAGGGTGTCTGGTCGCCACCATGGGCCTGCCGATCCTGCTCTGGCTTCTGATCTGGTCCTTTGATCTGTTAAAAAAACGGCGGGAAGAAATCCTCCCGCCGGAAAACCAGGATTCCCCTGAAAGCTCCCGTTAACCCAGTCACCTATCCGTTCCTGTGATACGCTTATCTGGCGCTGTTTTTTCTGCACAGGTGCAGAAACATTTCATGAATACGGTCGTCCTCATCCAGCTCAGGGTGAAACGCCGTGCCGATCTGGTTTCCATACCGGACCGCCACAATCCTGCCATCCACACGGGCAAGCGCTTCCCCATCCTGCGTCTCCATCAGTGACTCCACATAAGGCGCCCGAATAAAGGTCATGGGCACTGTTCCGATTCCTTTCACCTCCGCCTCGGTATGAAAGCTGCCAAGCTGCCTCCCGTAAGCGTTTCGCTGCACGCAAACAGGCAGCGTGCCAAGCCAGACTGCCCCGTCATTACTGATTTTTCGGGCCAGAAGGATCAGTCCCGCGCAGGTTCCAAGCACGGGAAGACCCCGGCTGATCCTGTCCCGAAGCGGCTCCAGCATTTGAAGATCCTGCAACAGTTTTCCCTGAACGGTACTCTCTCCACCGGGCAGAATCAAACCGTCGATATCCTGCTCCAGATCCGCCCGCTGCCTCAGCTCGATGCAGTCTACTCCCAATCTTTTCAGCTTGTCTATATGCTCTGCGAATGCTCCCTGCACAGCCAGTACCGCAATCTTCATCGTTTACTTCCCTCTCTCGGCCATCAAAAGCTCGATCTCCTGCTCATTGATGCCAACCATGGCTTCACCCAAATCCTCAGACAGTTCCGCGAGAAGTTTGCTGTCCTGATAATTGGTTACCGCCTTGACAATGGCCGCCGCACGCTTTGCCGGATTGCCAGACTTAAAGATTCCCGATCCGACAAAAACGCCTTCCGCGCCAAGCTGCATCATCAGCGCAGCGTCCGCCGGTGTGGCTACGCCGCCTGCTGCAAAGTTTACCACCGGCAATCTGCCATTGTCATGCACATAGGCCACCAGTTCATAGGGCACCGCAAGCTGCTTTGCCTCCTCAAACAACTCATCCTCCCGCATGGAGGTAATTCTTGCAATTTCGCTGTTCATCTTCCGCATGTGGCGCACCGCCTGCACCACGTCGCCTGTACCGGGTTCCCCCTTTGTCCTGATCATGGCCGCTCCCTCGTTGATCCGGCGAAGCGCCTCACCCAAATCCTTTGCCCCGCACACAAAAGGTACCTTAAATTTTCTCTTGTCAATATGATAAACGTCGTCCGCCGGAGAAAGCACCTCGCTCTCATCTATATAGTCAATCTCAATGGCCTCCAAAATCTGTGCCTCCGCAAAATGCCCGATCCGGCATTTTGCCATAACGGGAATGGAAACCGCCTCCTGAATCCCCCTGATCATCTTCGGGTCGCTCATTCTGGACACGCCGCCTGCCGCCCGGATATCCGCCGGAATCCGCTCTAACGCCATGACTGCACAGGCTCCTGCCTCCTGTGCGATCCTCGCCTGCTCCGGGCTGGTCACATCCATAATCACGCCGCCCTTTAACATCTGTGCCAACTGCTTGTTCAATGCATACCTGTCTTCGCTCATGATTCATCCTCCTGTTTATGTAAGCTACAGCTTTCCCTTATTGTATCTTTATTTGGCATATATAAAATATCCAGTTTTTGATTTTTTCTCCATACCAGATTCGCGTTAAAAAAAGAAGCAGCTCTTCCAAGCTGCCTCTTCACCTAATGATTAACCATGCTCCCGTTCATCCCCGCCAAATCCTTCACCACCTCTCCGGCGATGATCAGTCCGGCCACGGAGGGGACAAAGGCTGTACTTCCCGGCGTCTGTCGGCGCGCTGTGTCACTGCACGTCTCTTCGCCGCCTCCGTTCTCCCTGCCGTCATCGGAAGAAATTTCCGGCTTCATCGGCTCCTCCTCCGAGTACACCACCTTCAAATGATCCACATTCCGCTTCTTCAATTCCCTGCGCATCACTCTTGCGAGGGGACATACTCTCGTCTCATACAGATCCGCCACCCGAAAGGCTGTGGCGTCCAGCTTATTTCCCGCGCCCATACTGCTGATCACCGGCACGCCCGCCGCCTTCGCGCGCATCACCAGCTCGATTTTGGCTATCACCGTATCCACCGCATCCACCACATAATCGTATTCGGAAAACGGGAAGCTGTCCGCATTTTCCGGCAGGAAAAAGCAGGGATGTACACGCACCTGCGCCTGTGGGTTGATATCCAAAATCCGCTCCCGCATCACATCCGTCTTATATTTGCCCACGGTCTTTTGCAGGGCAATGATCTGCCGGTTTACATTGGAAAGCGCCACCCGGTCCTTATCAATCAGATCAAGGGCTCCCACACCGCTGCGCGCCAGCGCCTCACACACATAGCCGCCCACGCCGCCGATGCCAAACACCGCCACGCGCGCACGGGAAAGCCTGTCCATGGCTTCTCCGCCCAGCAGCATTTCCGTTCTGGAAAATTCTTCCCGCATATTTCCTCCCTCATAAAAACGCTTTTATCATGTCATCGTTTTATCTGATTCATCAAACGTCACTCCTCAGATAATCCAACTGTTTTCAGGTATTTTCTGTAGATCGGATACATTGCATTACCCGGTCTGTCCGGAAACATTGTTTCAGGCGCCTTTAACGCGGAAACCCAGGCCGCCGAATCCACCTCACTTGAAAGCCGAAAATCTGCTTTCGAGGCAAAACCTATAAACCCATGCATGAGCAGTTCCTTTGCCGCAAACCAATATGTTCCCGCATATTCCAGTCTTTCAATATCAATTCCCAATTCTTCTTTTACTTCTCTGACTGCGCTTTCTTCCGCGTTTTCTCCGGGCGTTATATAACCGGAAACAAATGATGCAAATTGATCAGACATATACATTTGTCTAAGAAGCGCAATCTCGTGATACTGATTTGCTACTAAAACAATACAGCAGCTTGAAAACGAATCAAACCAATATTGGCCGCACCGTTCGCAGAAGGGCACTTTCCCATCATCTCCTGCCATTTTATCTGTCAGCTTCATCCCACATTTTGGGCAATAATTGTAATGCATATTTCTTTCCTTTCTGTCAAAACTCTACCATGATGTCACACTTTTGTAGCAACAAATAAATGTTTCCTTACATTCTGCAATACCTAATTCTTCGTTCTCAAGAACCTCTCTTATTCTCTCAGTTCAATATTAGCACAAGGACACACTTTACTGCAAATTCCGCATGAAATACGTTTGTGTCAATTATGTTGATAATATGGTGACAATCGTGTATCATATATCATAACAGGAGGTGATATTTTGAATTTTTATTCTGTACGTGATTTAAGAAATGATTCCAAGTCAATCTGGGAAAATCTCAAGGGAAACGGGGAAGCCATCATCACAAATAACGGTAAGCCCTCCGCACTCCTGCTTGATATTTCAGAAGATAATTTTGAGGTGATGCTGCAAGCCGTCAGACAAGCAAAAGCCATGATCGCTTTCAATAATATGCGGAACCGCTCTCAAGCTAACGGATTTATGAGTGCCGAAGAAATTGAAGCGGAAATAAGCGCAGCCAGAAAAGGGGACTGACTGTATGAATATTGTTTTGGATACCAATGTCCTTGTCTCCGCTTTATGGCCTGCAGACAGTAAGCCTGCTTGCGCCTATCACATCCAACGGCATATCAATCATAGCAGACCCTATGAAGGAAATTCCTTTCACAGATGAAAGTGACCGAAAGTTCTATGAAGTTGCCAGATTCTGTCATGCACCGCTCATCACCGGCAACACAAAACACTATCCACAGGAAAGCTGTATCGTCACCGTTACAGACTTCTACAACATGTACTTAAATTGAATGACAAACAGCTGTAAAATATGCAAACAAAAAGGAGATATGAAAATGCAAATCACAAACGACATCAAATACATAGGCGTAAACGACCACGACATTGATCTTTTTGAGGGACAGTACATCGTGGAAAACGGCATGGCATACAATTCCTATGTCATTCTCGACGACAAGATCGCCGTGATGGACACAGTGGATACTTCCTTTGAGAAAGAGTGGCTGGAAAACCTGAAAGCCGCACTGGATGGCCGCACTCCGGATTATCTGGTTGTACAGCATATGGAACCGGATCACTCCGCCAGCATTGACGCCTTTGTCAATGCTTACCCTGACGCGGTGATTGTCGCCTCCGCCCCTGCTTTCACCATGATGCAGCAGTTTTTCGGCATGGACTATGCCGAAAAAAAACAGATCATCAAGGAAGGAGATACACTGAGCCTCGGTACACATACCCTACAGTTTGTGGCCGCACCGATGGTACACTGGCCTGAGGTCATGGTCACCTATGATATCCATGACAAGGTACTCTTCTCCGCCGACGGTTTCGGCAAATTCGGCGCTTTGGACGTGGACGAAGACTGGGCCTGCGAGGCCCGCCGCTACTATTTCGGCATTGTGGGCAAATACGGCATGCAGGTACAAAACCTTCTGAAAAAGGCCGCTACCCTTGATATTCAAATCATCTGCCCGCTGCACGGACCTGTTTTAAAAGAAAATTTGGAATATTATGTAAACTTATATCAGACATGGTCCTCCTACGGCGTAGAGTCAGAAGGTGTTATGATCGCCTACACCTCCGTCTACGGACACACAAAGGCGGCGGCAGAGCTTCTCGCCGACACATTGACCAAAAAGGGGTGTCCGAAGGTGGTTGTCGCCGATCTGGCAAGGGAAGATATGGCAGAATGCGTGGAGGACGCTTTCCGCTACGGCAAGCTGGTGCTCGCCACCACTACCTACAACACAGATATGTTCCCGTTCATGCGGGAGTTTATCAATGACCTGACAGAGCGCAATTATCAGAACCGCACCGTCGCCCTGATCGAAAACGGCTCCTGGGCGCCTACGGCGGCAAAGGCCATGCGGGCGAAGCTGGAGACCTGTAAAAACATCACCTTCACGGAAACTACTGTACAGATCCGCTCTGCGCTGAACGCGGAAAGCACTGCGCAGATCGAGGCGCTGGCGGAAGAGCTTTGCAGAAGCTAGGCCTCCACGCCCAGCTTCCTAAGCTCCTCTATGGCCTGCGCCTGATTTTGAAAATGAATCGTATGTATGCCGAATTTCTCAGCTCCCTCAAGGTTTCTTGGCGTATCATCCATAAAAACGCACTCCTCCGGCGTAAGCTGATAGCGGTCAATCAAAAGCTGGTAAATCTCCGGCATGGGCTTGATCACCTTGTCCTGATAGGACAAAATGCCGCCGTCCATATAGGGAAGAAAATCAAGGGCTGGCGCACATTCCCTGTGTGCCTTCCTTGAGAAATTGGACAGGTACAGGCAGCGGTAACCCTTTCCCTGCAATTCTTTGATCCACGGTATCGCATAGTCGTTGCGTTTCACCGAGGGCCCCACATCCTTTAACACCTTTCGAATCTCCTTCTCGATTCCGGGATCATTGTCAATAAAGCCCTGTAAAACCTCCTCGTCAGTCATAACGCCCCTGTCGTACTCGTTCCACATAGGGTTTTTCACAGTGGCTTTTGCCAGACGTTCAAAAATTTCTTCGGAGAACCCGAAACTCCGATAGTGCTTCTCCCATACAAAATCCGCAAGCACATTTCCGATATCAAATATAACTGTCGTAATCATCTCTTTTCTCCATTCCGTTTCTAGTGTAAATTTTAGCTTCTTGCCAGTCCGTCTACGTGCAGCACCTCTCCGCTGATATAGGAGGCTCTGTCCGAAGCCAAAAATACAAAAGCATTGGCGATATCTTCCGGCTGCCCCATCCTTCTGAGCGGAATCTGTGCAATCATCGGGTCGATCACTTCCTTTGGCACACTGCGCATCATGTCGGTGTAGGTGATGCCGGGCGCCACTGCATTGACGCGGATCCCTTTCGGCCCTAACTCCCTCGCCAGAGAAAGGGTGAAACCGTTGACCGCAAACTTGGACGTGGGATAAGCGATACCCGCAGGCTGTCCGTACACACTCACCATGGAAGAGGTGTTGAGAATCACGCCGCTTCCCGCCTCAATCATATGGCCGCTCACTACCTTAGAGCAGTTGAACACACCCTTGATATTTAAATCCATTACCTTATCGAAGGTCTCGCCCGTGTAATCGGTAAAGGGTGTGCTCTCCGACACTCCCGCATTGTTGACCAAAATATCAATCTTTCCGTATTTTTTCACAACACCGTCAAATGCCTCCTTCACCGCCGCATAGTCAGACAGATTAGGATAAATTCCCTCAATGACAGCATCCGCATATCCCTCTTTCAGCTTGGAGACTGCCTGATCCGCTGTCTCCTTGCGGCTTGCGCAGAGCACCACCTTCGCGCCCTCCTTCAAAAATGCCTCCACGGTCGCATATCCGATTCCTCTGCTTCCGCCTGTCACAATCGCAACTTTGTTTTCCAGTAACATCATTTTCCCTCCATTCTGATCAAACACTGTTTTTTAGTCAGATAAGGCAGCGGAACATCACCCGCTGCCCTTCTCTCCCTGTATACCGCCCCTATTTCTTCAGAGGACTCTCCCTGTAAATAATATCTTCTCTGCCGGGGCCGTTCGATACCATGGTAATAGGATACCCAATCTGTTCCTCGATATACTCCACATATTTGCGGCAGTTTTCCGGCAGTTCCTCATATTTCCGAATACCGCGGGTCCCACACTTCCAACCCGGGAGCTTTTTGAACACCGGCTTTGCCTTCTCCAGTTTATATGTCACGGGGAAATCCGTGGTCACTTCGCCGTCTATCTCATACCCCACGCAGACCGGAATCTCATCCAGATATCCGAGCACGTCGAGCACTGTAAACGCCACATCGGTGGTTCCCTGCAAACGGCAGCCGTATTTGGAAGCCACGCAGTCAAACCATCCCACTCTTCTGGGACGTCCCGTGGTAGCGCCGAACTCTCCGCCGTCGCCGCCCCGTCTTCTCAGCTCATCCGCCTCATCCCCGAAAAGCTCCGACACAAACGCGCCCGCACCCACCGCTGAGGAATACGCCTTGCAGACCGTGATCACCTGTTTGATCTCATAAGGCGGAATGCCTGCGCCGATGGCGCCGTAGGCCGCCAGCGTGGAGGAAGAAGTCACCATCGGATAAATGCCGTGATCGGGATCCTTCAACGTGCCGAGCTGCCCCTCCAAAAGAACCGTCTTTCCATCCTTTAATGCCTGATCCAGAAAAGCGGACACATCGCATACATAGGGCGCGATCTTTTCCCTGTAATCCATCATAGTCTCAAACAGTTCGTCCGGATTCATCGTCGGTTTATGATATAAGTGCTCCAAAAGTACATTTTTCGTCTCACAGACTCTGACAAGCTTCTCTTTCAGTTCCTTCTCGGCAAAGAGTTCGCTGACCTGAAAACCGATCTTTGCGTACTTATCCGAATAAAACGGCGCAATTCCCGACTTGGTGGAGCCGAAAGACTTACCGCCCAGCCTTTCTTCCTCATACTGGTCAAACGAAATATGGTAGGGCATCACGATCTGACAGCGCTCCGACACCAGAATCTTCGGCATCGGTACATTTCTGTCTGTAATGGATTTAATCTCGTTAATCAAAAGCGGAATATTAAGCGCCACGCCGTTTCCGATCACGCTGGTGGTATGCCCGTAGAACACGCCGGAAGGCAATGTATGCAAGGCAAACTTTCCATAATTGTTTACAATCGTGTGTCCCGCGTTCGCTCCTCCCTGAAAGCGCACGATAATATCCGCTTCCTCAGCGAGCATATCCGTGATTTTTCCCTTGCCCTCGTCGCCCCAGTTGGCGCCGACCACTGCTTTTACCATAATTGATTCCTCCTTGCTCTGTCATTGCACCCTGCGTCAATAGTCCGTCGGCGCATGGGCTTTTTTCCATGCCTTGATCTCTTCCAGCCGCTTTTTTAAAGCCGCTTCCTCACCCATGCCCGCAGGCCGGTAATATTCCCGCCCCACAAGGGCGTCCGGCAGGCATTGCATATTTGTCAGCTTCTCCTCAGTATCATGGGCGTACTGGTAGCCCTTTCCGTAATCCAGTTCTCGCATAAGCCCCGTAACCCCGTTTCGGATCACAAGGGGCACCGGTTCCGCCAGGTCCTTTACGGCGTCCGCCTTCGCCTCATTGTAAGACACCTCCATGGCGTTTGACTTGGGCGCCAGCGCCACATAGACCACAGCCTGGGTCAGATGCACGTTGCACTCGGGCATCCCCAGAAAATGGCATGCCTGATAGGCTGCCACCGCTATCTGCAACGCCTGCGGATCAGCAAGCCCCACATCCTCACTGGCAAAACGCACCACGCGTCTCGCAACATAAAGGGGATCTTCCCCCGCCTCCAACATACGTGCCAGCCAATACACCGCCGCATCCGGGTCGGAATTGCGCATGGATTTGTGCAGGGCGGAAATGAGATTGTAATGCTCCTCCCCCTTCTTGTCATACAGAAGGGATTTGCGCATGGTGCACTGTTCCAGCGTCTCCTTTGTCACCGTGACCGCGCCCTGTGCGTCCATCTCGCCGTTTAACACTACCATTTCCAGCGTGGACAGGGCGTTTCTCGCATCCCCGTTGGCGAAGACAGCTATGGTTTCCAGAAGTTCGTCGTCAATCTGCACTGTTTGATTGCCGAACCCCCTCTGGTCTTTCAGGGCATGCCGCAAAAGCTCCTTGATCTCCTGCGTCGTGAGCGCCTGCAGCACAAACACCTTACAGCGGGATAAAAGCGCGCTGTTGATCTCAAAAGACGGATTCTCGGTCGTTGCACCTATCAAAATGATACTGCCCTTCTCCACGAAAGGCAAAAACGCATCCTGCTGCGCCTTGTTAAACCGATGGATCTCGTCCACAAACAGAATCGTCCTGACGCCGTACTGTCTGTTTTGTTCCGCCTGTTCCATGACAGTGCGTATCTCCTTGATACCGCTTGTCACTGCGGAAAAGTCAATAAAAGATGATTTCGTCTTATTGGCGATGATCCTTGCCAGAGTTGTCTTGCCAACGCCGGGCGGTCCCCAGAAAATCATCGAAGATATCTGATCCTGTTCAATCAGCTTCCGAAGCACTTTTCCCGGTCCCAGTAAATGGCCCTGCCCCACATACTCTTCAAGGGTCGAAGGCCGCAGCTTGGCCGCCAGAGGCTGTGGCATTTCTCTGTCAAATAAAGATATCTGTTCCACTCTTCCTTATCTCTTATTCCATTTATTACTGCTGTTGTTGTTTTCTTTATCCTGCTCTTCCTTCTTCTGCTCCTCTGTCTTCTCAGGCGTATTCTGGGCAGGTGAAGAAGGAATGCCTTCCGCATTCATGATACACTGTCCCTGGAAAACCGCATTTTCGTCCACAACCAGACTCTTGGTGCGGATGTTGCCGATCACCTTACCTGTGGAAACCACCTCGGTTCTGCCGCCGGAAGTCAAATCACCCTCCAGAGAACCGCCGATGATAATGCTGCTGCCCTTCACGTTTCCCTTTACCCTGCCGCTGGCGCTGATAATCATTGCGCCCTCCGTCTCCACATCGCCCGTCACGCTGCCCTCTACCCGGACAGCCTCCTTGGCGTGGATATCGCCGTTTACCACCATGTCAGCTCCTATGACACTGCTGATCTTTGCGTTGATCGGTTCCGCTGTTTTCTTTCCCAACATAATTTCCTCCCTATCCTTTGATCTCAATTAATTCCAATGGATCAATATATTCGTCATCCTTTCGGATGCTGTAACCTGTCTCTGTATTTTCTTCTCCCACCAGAAAAAGCGCAACGCCCTTCACAACCTGGCTGCCCTCCTCCACAATGGGACTTCCCAAATTCCGGTAAGTGGTAATATAGCCGTTTCCGTGGTCAATCACCACGTAGCTGACTTCTCCTTCCGCTTCCCTGACCTCCTTTACCGTGCCGGGTGCGGTGGCAACAACCTTAGTCCCCTCTGCGGCTGTGAAAATCAGTTCCTTCCACTCCTCCTTGGCCTCAACCTTCAATGCCCCGTCGTCCTGTGCATCCCCTTCTTCCGCTGCGGCGTCTTCTTCCTTAATCTGCGCCGCACCGCTCATGGGGAATCCCCTCGGAATATAATTCTCCTCGTGGGCCGCCACCAGCTCGTGCTCCTGCTCTTCCTTTCGGGCAAGGGTCTCTTCCAACGACGACACTCTGCTCTCAAGAGACTCCTTTTCCGCTGTCAGAGTTTCGTTCTCCTCTTTCATCTGGACAATCTGTTCCAGCTGTCTGGCATTTCGGTCTCTGGAACCGGCCATGGTTATCGTGACATACACCGCGTAGCAGATCACAGCTACAAACAACACAAAAGAGACCGCCGCCAGCGCGCCCGTCTTAATGTGCATTCTCCTAGCGTCCGACTTGGGAGAATCAGAGGTCAGTATTATCGTATAAGTGATCTTTCTCTTGCGCAAATCTGTGCTCATAAATAAGGTCACCTCCACTCATCTTTTCCATTCTATCACAAATTGCGCAAGAAAGACATAGAAATTTCTATAAAATATTACAATTTTGTTACGAATTGCTTCCCGATACCTGTACACGTCCGGTCGCAAGCGCCCTTGTGGCATTTAACACCGCCAGAATCATAACGCCCACGTCCGCAAAAATCGCCCACCACATGCCTACCAGGCCGACCGCGCCAAACAACAGGCAGGCCAGCTTAACCGCCAGCGCAAACACAATGTTTTGATGGACAATTCTGAGAGTTTTTCTCGAAATCTGCATGGCAAGGGCAATCTTTGCCGGATCGTCGTCCATCAGTACGATATCCGCCGCCTCTATGGCCGCATCCGAACCGAGAGCGCCCATGGCTATCCCCAGATCCGCCCGGGACAATACCGGTGCGTCATTGATGCCGTCCCCCACAAAGGCTAACTTTTCCTTTTTCCCTTTTTCCGCAAGAAGCCGCTCCACCTCCGCCACCTTATCCGCCGGCAGAAGCTCGCTCCTCACTTCATCCACGCCGAGTTCATCCGCCACGCTCTGTGCCGCCGCCTTGGCGTCTCCGGTTAACATAACTATTTTGCGCACACCCGCTTTTTTCAGGGCTGCCAGCGCTTCCCGTGCGCCGGGCTTCACCACATCAGAGATCAGGATACACCCCGCGTAAACACCGTCCACCGCCACGTGCACCTGTGTGCCCGCCTCCCCCAGTTCCATGGGCGTAATCTGCTGCTTCTCCATCAGTCTGCGGTTACCGGCCGCCACAAACCGCCCGTCCACATTGGCACAGACGCCATGTCCGCTGATCTCCTCCACATCTCTTACGCGGCCCGCGTCAATCTCCTGCCCGTAGGCCTCCCGCAGGCTTTTGCTGATCGGATGGGTCGAATAGCTCTCCGCGAGAGCCGCATAGGCAAGAAGCGTCTCTTTGGTAAACCCTTCCGCCGCCTCCATGCGGGTCACCTCAAAAACTCCCTTTGTCAGTGTGCCCGTCTTATCACACACCACATATTTCGTCTCAGAAAGGGCCTCTAAGTAATTGGATCCCTTCACCAGAATCCCCTGTGCGGAAGCGCCGCCGATCCCGCCGAAAAAGCTCAGAGGAATGGAAATCACCAAGGCGCACGGACAGCTTATGACCAAAGTGGTCAATGCTCTTGTCATCCACATGGACCAATGGGGTGCATATCCGAAAACCAGACTGAGAAGCGGAGGCAGAAGCGCCAGCGCCAGCGCGCCATAGCACACTGCCGGCGTATAGTATCTGGCAAAACGGGTGATAAAATTTTCGGATCTCGATTTTTTCATACTGGAATTTTCCACAAGCTCTAAAATCTTTGAGACTGTAGACTCGCCGAATTCCTTGGTTGTACGGATCTTCAAAAGTCCCGACATATTCACGCTTCCGCTGATCACCACGTCGCCCTTTCGCACCTGTCTCGGAAGGCTCTCCCCTGTCAGCGCGCTGGTGTTTAGGGACGCCTCCCCCTCCTCTATCACGCCGTCGATGGGAATTTTCTCACCGGGCTGCACCAGAATAATCGTACCGATCTCCACCTCATCCGGGTCCACCTGTCTGGTGTGCCCGTCCACCTCCACATTGGCATAGTCCGGGCGGATATCCATCAGCTTCGCGATATTTCCCCGGCTTCTTCCCACGGCATAGCTCTGAAACAACTCGCCGATCTGATAGAACAGCATAACGGCCACACCCTCCATATATTCGCCCAGAAGGATGGCTCCCAGAGTGGCCACCGCCATCAGAAAGTTTTCGTCAAAAACCTCACCGTGGATCACGCCCAAAAAAGCTTTCCGCAATATATCATAACCGATGATCAAATAGGGTATCATAAAAAGTGCAAGCCGCAGATACGGACTTTCTATCCCAATGCACTGGCAGATCAGTACCAGAAATGCTGAAATGATAATTCTCTCGAGAACCTTTTTCTGTTTTTTTGTCATGGTCGTCTCTCCCCTTCCTCTACATTTCTTTATATGAACATTTAAACACTTATTTAATTGTTTGTCAAGAAAAAACATCTCCAGCCGCCAAGTGTTCTCCGGGATATTCTGTGTGTGAACCGAGACACTGGCGATACGTTTCCGTACTCCTCCCAGAACTGAAGATGTCTCCCTTATTTTACTATCTTTTCCACCGATACGCAAGCCACAGCAGCATCCTTCACCACAGAGATCAACCGGGATTCACATGCACCATAATATGTTTCACTTTGGGGAAATTTTTCTCAATGGAATCGTGTACCCGCTCCGCTATGGCATGGGCCTGCCGCAGGGTTTCCTCCCCATCCGCACGAATTTCGATATCCACATAGATCTTATTGCCGAAAACGCGGGTATGCAGAAGGTCCACGCCAAGCACTCCCTCCTGATCCATGGCGCACTGTATCAGAGCATGCTCTGTCTCCTCGTCACATGCCTTATCCACCATTTTATCTACCGCATCCATAAAGATTTCGTAAGCCGCCTTCTCAATAAAGACGCAGATCACCACACTGGCTACGGGGTCCAGAATCGGAAAACCGAGTCTCGCGCCACCGATACCGATCAGCGCGCCCACAGAGGACAGAGCGTCCGAGCGGTGATGCCACGCATCCGCCATCAAAGCGCTGGAATCAATCCGCTTAGCGCAGATTTTCGTGTATTGGTACATCGCTTCCTTCACCAGAATGGAGACCACCGCCGCCACAAGAGCAAGCCGTCCCGGCACTGCCAGACCTGCATAATCACCGCCCACAATCTTTCCAAGCGCCGTATAACCGATCCCCAGACCGGTAAATGCAAGAATGGTGGCAAGCACAATGGCCGCCACACATTCCAATCGTTCATGCCCGTAAGGGTGGTCCTTATCCGACGCCTTTCTGGATATTCGGATGCCTATGATGACCACAATGGTGCTGAACACATCCGACGCCGAATGGATGGCGTCGGAAATCATTGCGCCGGAGTGGGCGATCACACCCGCCAGAAGCTTAAAGACAGTCAACACAAAATTGGCCGCAATGCTGACCGTGGATACCCGCATCGCCGTCTTCTCAAAGTCCTGCTCTATTTCTTTCACACTATCGCCTTCTTTTTATGTTTCCTTCTAATCTATCACATTCCCCATTCCCGCGCAAGCTCTTAAACTGTAATCTCCGCTTTCACCCCAAGCAGTTCTTTATTTTCCCGCAGAATCGGCTTCACAACCTCCTCGAGGAACTTCTCCACCTGCAAGGGTGCACGGCCCACATACTTCGCTGGGTCCATCGTCTTTTCCAGATCCTCTTTGCTCATATTGAAGGCCGGGTCCGCCGCGATCAGCTCCAAGAGATTATTTTCCTTTCCCTCCCGCTTCACGTTTGCACCGGCGATCATGGAAAGCTCCCTGATTTTCTCATGCAGTTCCTGCCTGTTGCCGCCCATCTTGACCGCATCCATCATGATATTTTCCGTCGCCATGAAGGGGAGCTCGCTCATCAGCCGCTTGGTGATCACCTTATCATACACCACCAGACCGTCCACCACATTCAGACAAAGATCCAGAATCCCGTCCACCGCCAGAAAGGCCTCCGGAATCGAGAGCCGCTTGTTGGCGGAATCATCCAGCGTCCGTTCAAACCACTGGACGGAGGCGGTGATCGCCGGGTTTAAGGCGTCCACCATCACGAAGCGGGCCAGAGAGGCAATCCGCTCGCTGCGCATGGGGTTTCTCTTGTAGGCCATGGCGGAGGATCCGATCTGGCTCTTCTCAAAGGGCTCCTCCACTTCCTTCAAATGCTGTAGCAGCCGGATATCATTGGACATCTTGTGGGCGGAGGACGCGATGCCTGCCAATATGTTGCAGACTCTCGTATCCACCTTGCGGGAGTAGGTCTGCCCGGACACCGGATAGCACTTGTCAAATCCCATCTTCTCCGCAATCATGGGATCAATCTTATCAATCGTCTCCTGATCGCCCTCAAAAAGCTCCAAAAAGGAAGCCTGCGTCCCCGTAGTGCCCTTAGAGCCCAAAAGCTTCAAACTGCCCAGCACATAGTCCAGATCCTCCAGATCCATGCAGAACTCCTGCGCCCAGAGTGTGGCCCGCTTGCCAACGGTGGTAGGCTGGGCCGGCTGGAAATGGGTAAAAGCCAGCGTGGGAAGCGCCTTGTACTCGTCGGCAAACTTGGAAAGCTCCGCAATCACATTGACCAGCTTCTTTTTCACCAGTTTCAGCGCCTCGCGCATCACAATGATATCCGTGTTATCGCCCACATAGCAGGAGGTTGCCCCCAGATGAATGATGCCGGCAGCCTTGGGACACTGCTGTCCGTAGGCATAGACGTGGCTCATCACGTCATGGCGCACTTCCTTCTCTCTGGCCTTCGCCACCTCGTAGTTGATATCCTCCGCATGGCTTTTTAACTCGTCGATCTGCTCCTGCGTGATCACAGGCTTCCCGTTCTGGGAAAGTCCCAGCTCCATCTCCGTCTCCGCCAGCGCAATCCAGAGCCTCCGCCATGTCCGGAATTTCATATCCGGGGAAAAAATATACTGCATCTCCTTACTGGCATACCGCTCCGACAAAGGGCTCACATATCTGTCTGTACTCATAGTTACTTCCTTTCCGCCTCTCTTACATGGACTTTTAAGAATTGAATTTCTGTTCGTACTCTTCCACCGTCTTCATAATCTCTTTTGCATACTTCGGATACCGCTCCACAAGGGCCTTGATATCCCTCTGGGAAGTGCCCGCCACCACTTCCTTATTATAATCCATCCGCCGTCTCAAAGACTGTCTGCGGATAATCAGATTGTGCCTGATTTCCACCATTTCCTTCGGCTCTAAGATCGCCTCCGTCTGGTGCAGCCAGATGGCCGGGTCCTGTATCTGGTAGCACTTCAACATCTGCAAAAGCTCCTGCTCATTGTAATCCAAATCCAGCTCCGCCCTGCGGAATTTCTCCCGTTCTTCCTTTTCCAGCTTATAATTCTCCCACATTTCCGTCAATTCCTTGGCGCTGGATACCCCGTATTTCATATACAGATACTCCAGAAGATTGGTGTTGTTCACATAGCGGATTTTTACTTTATTCTGTAGGAGGATAATCTTGTTGATTCCCGTCTCCACCCGTTTCAGTTCCCGCCTTGCATCCATATGCTTGACATAGATCAGGGTAATCACAACCGCCGCGGCTCCTGCCGTGAGAAGATAGCCAAGCTGGGTATCCATGTCGAGGAAAAACTGTAAAAACAAAAGTAACAGCACGCATAATCCAAGGGCTGTCACACAGATAATGGCCATGCCCTTGGTATCGGAAATCAGCCGCATCACCTCATTCTTGCGGTAGAGATAGGCGTGTTTTTCGCCTTCCAGCCGGCTCAAATCCTTGCGGATCAGCTCCTGATAATTCTCCGCATCGGTGATCTTATCAAATGCCTCCTCCATCTGGTCTTCCATGCGCTCCACCATGCGGTACTTCTCGTCCGTAATCCGGTGGGGCCGCCCCATGAAGTCTGTTTTCCGCTCCTGTAGTAAAGACACCCGTCTGGCGCAGTCCTTGAGCTGTTCGCTCTCCTCCGGCGGCAGCGCCTCAATCTCCTCCATGTCCTTCAGATAGGAGGTGACCATATTGTACTCGAAGTTCAGGTTCTCTAACTCCTTTGTGGCCTCCGCCATCTTTTCCAGACAGTTTTTCACATAGTCGTTTCGCTGTTCTTTGTTGTTAAAATCTATCTCGCGAGGAGACTCCTCCTCTTCCCACTCTTCCTCGTCGTACTCGTCATAATCTTTGCGAAATCTGTCAAGCAGTCTCTTTATAAAGCCCATTTTTCCTCCTCGTTTAACTCATACTCCTGCGGTAGCTGCTCTTCATCCCCGCAGTCAGCTTCTCAATCTCCTCGTAATACGGCGTCGAACTTCCGATCGCGCCCGCCCCCTCGTCCTTCATCACCTGATAGGTCACTAACATCCGGTTTTCGTCTGTTCCCTCAAACGAACCTTCCGCCCGCTTGACCATCCGCTCCACCTCCAAGGACAAATCATGATACTCAGGATGTGCCGCAATATAATCAATATATGCGTTCTCCTGCTGCCCCATACGCAGCGCCGCCAAATACATGGTCAGCCCTTCCCGCTTCCCGTCGGTCTCATAGGATTTTTGGAACCATTCAGCCGCCTGTCCGTAGAGAAACATAGCCGCGCAGGCCACTCCCATATTGTGGTAGAGCTTTGCCAGAAGAAGCTTCTCACTGTCCGGCACCGTATGGGCCAGATTCTGATATTGCTGCAGCGCCGCCAGATAGCGCTTTTCCCCTAACAGATAATCCGCCTTGGCCTTCTGCCGCTCATAGGGGCTCAGGCCCTCGTTGCCGCGCACAATCTCTTCTGTCCTCTGAATCACATCTGGCGGGTAGAGATTCACATACTCCAACACCGCGCCCACATAGGCCGCCGTGGAACCCTTACGGTTCAACAGCGCATCCAGCTCATGGGCCAGATCCCCCAGACCGCACTCCTCATCCAGCCACCGAACCATCTCCCGCTGTATGATCTCCCCGTCCAGAAGCTCCGCCCTGTCCACAAAGAGAAAGCACAATTCCTCCACCGAATATAGGTTTACATAAAATCTTTCCATGTAGTAGGGTTTCTCGGCGCGCCGGCCGGTCCCCAAAATCATCTGACTGTCCATTTTTTCTTATGTACCTCAGCTCATACTATGCAGAAGGACTCCTCCCACCGCTGTCCCGCCGACGGGAAAAATTCTCCCAGCCCCAGATCTGTCACCGCAACCCGCACCGTATCGGGGGAAGCCATCGACACCTCCAGCGCATATCGGGTAAAAGGAGCGCCCGTCTCCCTGACCCCGGTAAGGGGAATGGTCCGCGTCTCGGCATTTTTTCCCGTAAGAGGCGTAATCACAAAGGAGAGCGTTTTCTCCTCCCCCAGAAGGATCTCGCAGGATTTATGCTGCTCATACCAGCTCTCGCCCGCATCTAACAGTGCGAAATACGACTCCTTTCCCTGTCTGAGCACACGCATGCCGATGTTGGCCTTCAATTTATCCTCTCCCAAAAAGATGTGGGTCTGCCCCGCCTCGCTGGGATCGAATTTTTCCAGAAGACTGTAAACCGCGCCTCTGCTGAACAGATTATTTCCCTGAAACACCCGTCTGTTGCGGCACAGAAACTGCAACGACCTCTTATGCCATTCTTCCCGGAAACCGTCTCCCAAAAGATAGGCGGAGGAAACAATACGCCCCTCGCACATCTCTTCCAGAATGGCTAAAAACCTCTCGTCCGCAAGCCGGAACGCGTCCTCCTTGATCTCTTTCTCCTCATCCTCCAGAGGCACCACCAGCGTCTCGTAGCGTGCCTCCTCAATCAGCGCAACAATCGGTGTGGTGCGCTTGTTGCACTCCATGCGGTAGGTCTTTAAATATCTGCCGTCATGCTCGCAGACCACCACCTGATAAGCCCACAGCTGGGACGGCTGATACAGCATAAAAGAGTAAAGACTCTCCGTGTGGCTTTGGAAATAGATCCGTTCCGTGTTCAAATTCAGGTTGGCCGCCACCTGCAAGAGCACCTCAACCATACGGTCATCCATGCCGTCCACCGTAAACATGAACGCGGCAATGTTTTCCAACGGAGAAATGAGACTCAACAGGCCAAGGCTCTTTTTGATAAAGAGGGTCAAAAGCGCCGCCGGTTCATAGGATTCCCCGTCGATCTCCACCTTCTCCCCGCTTCTGGCAAGAGACAGCAGATTTTCCACCGGGAACATATCTTCCTCCCCGCTGCTCTTCACCGCCTCTTTTCCATAGAGCCACTGGTTCGTACCTTTTCGTTTACATAACATAAAAGGAATGTTGTACTGCTTCGTCCCCACCACAGGCGCCACTGTCTCCACATCCCCCTGTCCGAAAAGACAGTAGCTGATCTGGGCATACCGCTCTCCCAGATCATAGCCGGCAAGCAGGCTTCCCTTATGCAGTTTTTCCTCCTCTTTCCGTTCCCGAAACATAACCTAACCTCATCTGGGTATGAAGATCTGCTCCACCACATGATCCTGCCTGAAATATTCCAGAAGCAGATCGCTCACCGTATCATAATCATGCAGGGTCTTCCCGATCATAATGTCGTTTAAAAGACTGAATCTCCCCTCGCCGTTTTCCTCTCCCGCGTCGCTCTTACTGATCGCATTGCTCTCCGTGAGCTGCCCGCCGGCTGCGGACTCCTCCGTAATATAGTATTGCAGCTTCTCCCCGAAGAAAAGAATAAACTCCTTCACGCAGATGCCGCCGAACATGTTGCGCATCTCCTCATGCGTATACTCCTGCCCCTCTTCCCCCTCGTCCTGAATCAGATAGTGAATCATGACCCGGGAGCCGGATGCCGCCCGGTATTCCACCATGGTCTTATCCAGATAGGCGCTAAGCTGCGGCATACAGCCATAATAGCTTTTGTAAAAAGGCATCACAATTCCCCGTGATAACAACGATTCCAAAAAGACCGCGCACAGGCTCTCCTCCTGCTCGCTCCTCTCCCTGTCTGCATAGTAACGCAGATAAGCAATTTTGCAGACAAGATGGAGGGGCGCCTCCTCCTGGTACAGCTGCCACACGCTCTCAAACACATAGGAATCCGTAATCTCCTCTTTCACCACATAGTCGTAACAGCAGGCCGACACAAACGCCGCCCGGATCCGCTCACTGCCCCCGCTTTTGCTGTAAGAGCGAAGGATCTCCAGCTTCTCCCCCACATGGGCTCCCGTGTAGAGCATCTGCACAAGCATTCTCTCGCACAATTTGAACGTGTCCACGCCGAAGGACTCTGCAATGCGCCACACGTCGCGCATTTCCTTGATGGTGCCCGAAAACCATTGTATCAGATACTGTAGCACATTGTCGTCGTATTTGCCCTTCTGCACCACATAAAAGAGCACCCCGGTCATCAGAGGATCGTCCTCCGTCTCCGTCAGCTCCAAAAGCCTGCTGCCCAGTTTTAGCAGCGTCTTCGCATCTATATCGTAAGGCCCGAACAGCCTGACCCATTCCCGCGCCTCCTCGTACATACCCCGGTTCACCAAAAGACGCACGACCTTGCCTCTGTCCTTGCGGTACACATCCTCCGGCTTCAAAGAGAGCAGATACTCGTCCAGCTCCCGCATCCTGTCCTTTTCGTAGAAGAAATCCAGCACCATGGGACGAATCTTTCGCTTTTCCTCCTCCTCGATCCGTTCCGAGACAGACAAAAGGACAAAGAGATCCGCATTCTCCTCCTGCACCGCAAAGGTGTGCTGGTACTCGTAACAGGCATAGACCGCATAGCCCAGATGGTTTCTCACAAAGGGCGCAATCATCAGCGCCAGCCTGACCGGATTCATCAACTCCTCCACGGTGTACTCCACGCTCTCCGTAAAGCAGTTCCCCTCTCCGTCCCCCAAAAGCACCTTACAGCCGCTCTCATAAACCGGCACAAACGCCCTGCCGTCAGTCATCGGGAAGTGTTTGATATCCGCCCTGCAAGGATAGGATAAGAGCACCTCCCTGACTGCCTCGCTCCCTGTCCGAACCTCCCGCATAAACAGCAGGGATACCAAAGACCTTGCGGTCTGTTCGTCAATCATGGAAAGCTCCACAAAATGATTGTAAAGATAGGCGAGATCCCGGTTGATCCGGCCCCGTCTGATCTGCTCCAGGACAAAGTGTTCCATGGCCGCCATGTAGTTTACATAAATATCTTCCAGCTCCTCCCGATGCTTATGGACATAGGCATAGAGATAGGCTGTAACCGCATAGTGCAGATCGCTCTTGTAGGCAAAATATAAAAGTACGATCCGGGGAAGTTCCCCCTCGTAATCCGCCGGAAGCGACATCATATAATATTCATAAAGCCTTGTAATGCGGAGATTTTCCTCCACACCGGCCTGATACCAGGAAAAATAGTCCTCTCCGAAACGGTTTCCCTTGATGAGCAGCGCACAGATCTCGTGAAGCACTTCCTTGTTCTTCGTCTGCTCGTAGCAGCCCTTCAGGATTTGGAACAGCCTCTCGGAATATCCGCGCTTCTGTCCCGCAAGATACACCAGCTGCAAAAGGATCTCCTCCTGCATCACCCCGTTTTTGACTGCATAAATCAAGATCTGCTCTTCAAACAGATCCAGTTTCCGAAGCATGGCCGGGTTCATGCAGAGAATATTCCACGCTTCAATATAGAGCATCGGCGACGTGCAGTGATGGGCAAACATCTCCTCCAAAAGCATCCATCTGCGGGAGGCGCTCTGCGTATACTCCTCGGAAAGGTATAAGAGGAGCCATGCAATCCGCCAATCTCCCCTTCTCCTCTCGTAAATCCGCCCTACTGTTTCCGCCACCTCATCCACATAAGCGTCCTCGTCGCTGACAAGCGTCGTCAAGTAGAGATAATAACACCACAGGGCCGGATTTTTTTCTCTCTCGGCGCCCACCCTGTCCCGCAGCTTTTCCATCTGCCATTTCGCCTCGTTGCCGCGCTCCTGGGACATGAGGAGCTGGCCTCTGAAAAGCTTCACCGCTGTATCCCGATCGTCCAGCTGCTCCATGCGGGAGAGGAGCTTTTCCGTCTCCGCAAGCCAGGTCGTCGTTCCGATCTTTTTCAGGCGGTGGGCCTGATAGTATTCCATCAGCTGCACCATGAGCTGTTTCTTTTCCCGCCTGGCGCCAGAGAGCAGCCCGCCGGCCGCATGCCATACCACCGTAACGGGAATCCGTATCGTCCCCTTCTCCCGCACCAGCACAATCGCGCCAAAATTATAGCCGGTATGTAGTTTTTCCGTGTCTATGTCATAGTTGAGCCGGTACATGTTTCCCAGAAAAGCATCGTCTCCCACTGACTCCTCGGGCAGTTTCAGGAAGTCTCCCTCCGCCCGAATCTTTAACCGGGTATAGCCCCAGCCGTTCCGGTTAATGACAAGGGCATAGCGCACCGATGCAACCGGATCTTCTATTTTAATCTGCTGCTCCTCCGGGATATACTCCACTGGTTTTTTCTTATGGATCTCCAGAAGGAATTCTTCCATATTGTGCTCATTGCCCGGCACTGCGGAAAGTCCCTTGTAGGCGGCATAATATTGTCTGTCATGCCCTGTAAACACCTTTTGAAACCCGGGAGAGTAAAAAAGTTTTACCGCCTCTTCCCAGCATTCTCTTGCCAAATTGGTAAAATGGAACAGATTGCGGATTTCTCCCATGCTGGAAACGATCTCATCGGAGCTTATCTTCACCTCGAAGGGCAGATAGTATTCTCCCCTGTTTGAGATAATATGGAAAGAGCCGGACACCTCGTCGCCCGCTTCCATCCCATCGGCATGAAACCGGTATAAAATTTCGTCCTCACTGCCGCCAAAGCGCGTTGAGACGCACTCCATGCGTAGGTCGGAGGCAGACACCTTCCCCTCCGTCAAAGCCCCTTCCGGTCCGTACACGAAAAAAGACCCCTCGCAGGCCGTGTCTGCCTGAAGGGACAGCGTAACTCGCGGGCAGGAAAACTCCAGAGTACCGTCGTCAACATGAAATTTACCTTCTAAAATCTCGTCCACTACCATATGGATAGTATATCATTTTCAAGGTAGCATGTGCAACCCTCATTGCATATCATAAAGATAACAAATGCATAACATGCAATCCCTTAAATGAGGTATCAGTATGGATGTAAACAACATAAACGGCGAAGCGTCCAATTCCGAAAACATGCAGACTAATAATACGGCAATGGGCCGGCTTCAAATCAATGTCACCGCAAACGTGGGGCTGATTCCCATAGAAAACGCATCGATTACCATTTCCTTTACCGGCGAACCAAACTCCACCGTAGAGACACTGCGCACTGACTCCTCGGGGCAGACTGACACGGTTGATCTGGAAACCCCGCCCCTGCAATACAGCCTGACTCCCAATTCCCCCATGCCCTACTCGGAGTACACGGTCTCCGTCACTGCTCCCGGCTATGAGCCTGTCATCGTCTCCGGCGTCGAAGTATTGCCGGATGTAACCGCAGTCCAAAATATCGAAATGACGCCCACAGAAATGACGCAGGATACGGAGGAGATCATCGCCATCCCCGACCACACCCTCTACGGCGACTATCCGCCCAAAATTTCCGAGGACGAGATCAAGCCCATGGACGAATCCGGCGAAATTGTTTTAAGCCGCGTGGTCATTCCCGAGTTCATCGTCGTCCACGACGGCGTGCCTAACGATTCCACCGCGCCGAACTACTATGTCCGCTACCGCGACTATATCAAAAATGTGGTGTCCTCCGAGATCTACGCCACCTGGCCGGAGAGCGCCATCTATGCAAATACACTTGCCATTATGTCCTTCACCCTGAACCGGGTGTATACCGAGTGGTAGGTAAACCAATACTTTCAAGTAATACAAAGTCCTCCAGTCGTATCCTAAATTTGATGTTGATATCATCGTTTTTTACCTCTATCTGGTCAATGAGGGCAGACAGCAACATCTTTTTGGTCTGCGTATCTGCATTTTGAAATTCCTCCTTCCAATTTGGCACCATGGTGATAAACTTCTCCAAATCGCTATTTTGATTTACCACCTGTGACAGCCTGTTCTTTGCCTGTTCCGCTTCTTTGTCTAACGCCACCATTTCCTGTTCCTTTTCCTTGATCATGGCAGAAAGTTTCTCGGCACTGAAATAATATTCCCCTCTGATTGCTTCTGGTATCTTTTCTTCCAGTGTTCGGATATCTGTTTGTAAGGTTTGTTGTTTTTTATGAATGGTTCCCAGTTCCTTCTCTATGCCCTGTCTTTGCTGACTTTGCATTTTTTCTATTTCTTCCGTGATATCTATGGATCTCAGATGCTCCATATAAGTTTCAACCACCCCAAACACGATCCCCTCCAGATAATTCTGCGAATAACTGCTGCGCTTTTCACATTTTGACGGGCATACATATCTGCCCGCGTAGGATATTTTCTTTTCTCCCGCCTTTGTCGTCCAGTGGTTGCAATAACTCCCGTTCTTTAAGCGTTTCCCGCAATATCCACAAGTGGCAAGACCAATCAAGGCAAGTTTCCCTTTTGTAGAAAACGGCACATTGTACTGCTCTTTATACTCCTTAGCGGATATCTGTTTCGAGGTATTGATTTTATTTTTTCGGGCTTCTCTGATTTCCTGCGCTTTCTCCCATGTCTGCTGCGAAACAATGACAAGTTCCGGTATCTGTTCCTCTGAATAAATCCAGTCCTTCCTGTCTAATCTGATAAACCCGTTATGGTTGATTCTCCTGTTTATTGCCAGATAGCCCATATAGACAGGGTTTGTCAAGATACTTCTTATGGTTCCTGCTTTCCACTTGTCTGTCGTAATCGCCGGAATGTTTCGCGCATTTAACTCATTCGCTATTTTCTCATATCCCATGCCTTTATTGACTGCCAGACTGTATATCAATCTGACTACCCGTGCATTTTCTTCCACAATCTCAAGTTTCTTGAGCAGTCTCCCGTGATTGCTGACCATGCCGGAAGGGACTAACCGATAGCCGTATGGCGCTTTTCCACCCACAAACTTTCCAGACTTTACCAACTCTTTCTGTGTATCTTTCACACGCATACTTGTCTTTTTGCTCTCCCCCTCGTTCTGCCAGAATCGGATATAGTTTAACAGTTTGTCTATATGTTCCTCTGTTTTTAACTGACCATCCTTGATTGTCCAGACCTCTATGCCTAGCTGATTCAGTGTGGCGACATAGAAGCTGTATTCTTCCTGCCTGCCGATCCTGTCCGACATATAGGTGAGCAGAACATCAAACTGATGGTCACGGGCATCCGACAGTATTTCCTGCAAAACTTCCCGTTCCTCCACATTGTTCTTGTATGCCGATACCGCTTTTTCAATATACTCCCTGTCAAACTCCCAGTCATCGCGCCTGGCTATGTACTGCTTCGCCTCCGCCCTCTGCATGGGTATGTCGTCATCATGTAACTGTTGCTTTGATGATACTCTCAACAAGGTTCTCACTTTTTTAGGCATGACCATTTTCCTCCTTTTCCTTAGTCCTTTTCCTTCGTGGTGGGAGATGGTAACGCCAAATTCTCCTTTTGGCAAGCCTCTGTTTTGATTTTTTCAAGATAAACCATTTTGAGCCTGCTGACAAAATCCTGCTCCGCTTTCGTGTCTGTCTGTTCGGGAAATGCAAGAGTAACCTGCACCTGCCTGTTTTGATACGTTAACGAACAAACTATTCTGTTCTCTGTTCCTAAATCCATGTAAACATCTCTTAGCCGATTACTCTTTACATAGTTATGTGGTTTTGATTTCCCGTATTCTGCACTATTTGCCTGTTCTGAATCTGCCTTACTGCGATACATAAGTGTTACCTCCAAAATATAAAAAGATAACACCTATATCCATAAGCCCTGTTTCTATATCCCCCTGTTTTATGGGTACGAGTCCGCACTGAACACGGACGAGGCGAAGTTTTTTGCAAAAAGGTCTGACAGCGGTGTGACGAGACCGACTGATTCGATATGTATCGGTTATTTTTCTTTAGGAGTCGGCTGATATTTCAGATTGTGGCATGGCTGATATTTACGTTGGGTGAATTGTGATTGTCTATCCTGTTACTCTATCGCTATCCCTGTTCCTTGACCAATGCCCCATAAACCATGCCGCTATTCGGGTTAATTGAAAAATTGGATTGTTGTCTGCACATCGGACAATGCCGGCAAATGAAAAATGATAAACTTTCTCCACCATCTTCTCCACCTTTTCCATTTCTGCGCGCTGACCTCCTTGGAACTCCCTTTTTTTCATTCCTTTTTCAAAAAAATAAAACTTACCCGATGGCTCAAAATTTGTGTTTTCATAAAATAATATTAAAATCCATTTTTGGCATTTCATAAAATGAGAAATAGAGGTTTGTATAAAAATCTCTCTTTTCTTTATTCTGGGAATATTGTCATACACGCAAAAAGAAAGCCTTTGCATATGAGAGCAGGCTTTCTTTTCGGTCAATGCTGTATACCGATAGCATTATAAGCTATAAACATTTGCTGAGACGTTTTTTATATAATCTGATTAGTTCGTCATAAAATTCTATGGTGGCACGCCAGTCATTGTCCGGCGGCATCAGAATCATTGCGACTGTTTCCCTTGCCCCACTCGGATAAACAATCGCTATGCCTATCCAGTTACCGCTGCGCTGGCTTTTTAATTTAATCCCCATCATATGTCAGTTTACCTCCGTCAAGTGTTATACAAGTCTTTCTCCTGCTTCCCCGTATCCGTGTCCCAGAATTTTCCTCCCGATTCCCGCATAACTTTTCTGTAATAAGCAGTGTACAGTCTGAGCAGCTTGCCGCCGAGCCAGTTGTCTGTCTTACATGAGGCATGAGGACTTCTAAAGCACAAAGTCATTGTGGCTGATGGTCTGACATTCGTGCGTATGCCTATCCTTAATTGATTCATCTCATAAAGAAACGGTGTGTAAAACATTTCACTTTCCCTCCATCAAATTTTTTGCTTTCCTATCACATAATTGCTGTTTTGGCTGTCAGTGGTTTTTACTTTACACCTTTACCATACTGTTATCTGACCAGAGGACTTGGTTATCCGTTTTTTCACACTGTCTCTTTGCCATCTTTTGTAATCAGTGTCCACCAACGCTTTAGAGGGGACGTATATATTAAATTGAATCGAATGTCGCGGTATACTGTTCTGCCATTATTACGAATTAGTCCGCTTGAATTTTTTAGGGCGGAGTGTGGCGGGCTTGAGCGTCTTAAATTTGTTTGAAAAATCCGCTGAAGATGTCAGATGGGTGTAAATGCTTTCCCATTTCTCATAGCCCGCATACTCTAGTGCCGGAGTGAGTTCCCTGTCTTGAAGATGCACCTCGAAAGCCTCCCCTGTCTCCTCGTTTACGCGGGTTCCCTTGATTCCTAACGGGTTTCTGGTCTCGTACAAAATTGTATGCTTTTCCTGTTTCACTTTTTGAAACGCTTCCTCAAACTCATCAGATTGCTCTGCTCTCCATGAAACAAGTTTGATATCCCGCTCAACCGACCGCGAACAAAGATACCCATGTTTCCCCTTTAATGCGTCTGCTGATTCATCCATATTATGAGTGAGATACTGAACCGCACTATTGTACTTTTCTCGTGTATTTATATAAGAGACATAAGTAATCCCGTTCTTCCAAAGCTTCGTAATTTCTTTATTGGCAATGCTATGTTGGAAATTGCACATTACATGGTAGTGCCAATTTCCGTTGCTTTGTCTACTAAATGTTGTAAGATATTGGAAATTCTCATAGTGACTGTTTACACGCTGAATAAACTTCTTAAACTCTCGATGTGCGTCTTCAAGCTGTGTAAAGTTCTTGTCTACATTGCCTTTCTGGTCAAAGGTAAGTGTTAGCATTACCACATCGGGCAAATCGAAATTATTCCAGCAGATTTCGCGGATTTCCTGCCGCCTTTTTTTCATTCGATTATAATAGTTAAATTTCGCATAGTCGCTTGGAATGTTTCGTTTGATTTCCTTTTGCTTATCCTTTTTTATGGGGCTTGACGTTTGTAGCGGCATATTCTCATATGTCGTTACTTGCGTCCGCCTTCTTCCGATTTTTAGTTTGAATCCGCCTTCGATGTATTCCACGCCCATTCTTGTCCCCTCCCTTTTGGGGTAGGGTAGCACAAAAAAATCCTGCCGTCCATTGGCAGAATGGCAGAAGAATTTGGACGGATTTTATTGTTATGTAAACTTATGCCCGATGCGTTGGGAAAAGCTAAACAGGCGTTATTCCAAAATCAATATGGTAATTTTGACGAAACTTTTTGATGGGATATTTGACGGGGTATGATTTAATTTTTGAATAATACGTTTTGGACGATTAAAATATTAACACTCCACTAGTTCAAAGGTGGGTTCGCCACTTACTATGATGTTACTTGTTACATCTAGTTCGTAGTAAACTCCTAGGGATTGTTTGGCTCCTGTAGTGAGATTCTCTTTATAATAGCCCTTTACGATGTTACATGTTCCTGTTTTATTGGGGATACGTGGCTCTGGGTTGCCAGGGGATACCTCCCAGTATGTATGTATGGCACTATTTTTTGGTGTGATTGATTCAATTCCCAGTGCGTATGTTACCATTTCTGCATTGGTGACTTTACCATATTTTGGGCTAGTCTGTAAACCAAATTGTGGGTATTGAAACCTTGCACACTGTGGAAATATTGTGTTCGTGAAAAGGGTAAAGGGTTGAGGACCGTAGTTTCCTCCCCCGTACGCAGTTGACAATACTATTCCCCAGTTCATATCAGTAGCGCATATTGTCAGACCGCCTATTGTCATCCAGTAGAAAGGTTCTAGGATTAGGGAATGGTTGTTTTTTGCCATGGCTATGGCTTTATCCTCACTCCAATAGTCAGAAACCACGTTAAACACGTTCTTGGTGCCTGCTCCATCATCCTCCAACAGCCAGTCCTTTATATCTATGCCTTTGAAATCTTGATCATTATCAAATGGGGCTCCATCAGCACCAATAACTGATACCCATGGAACCGGTCCTGCTACTTGACGGGGATTTAGACCACCTAGGCGAGTTGTTAAAAATCTTATGCCTTGTGGTTCACCACCACAGGAAATGTAAACTGCATCGGAAACTGGTGTACCATTTTTATCTACTATGTACATTATCCAACCAGTCTTTGCATATGAGGGGCCACCAGAATATTCACCACTGGCTTGATCGGATTCACCTTCGTCTGCGTTACCATCCGTGGCATAAACCTTTATTGATGGAATTGAGATGCCTATTGCTAATGCAAGTAGGAATATTGATAGAAATATAAGTGTATGCTTGGTTTTGGGGATGTGGGATTGGAATTTCATACGCTTGCCTGCCTTTCTTCAAAATTTCTAAATATTTTTAATTTTATTTCAACATGAATTTTGGGTATGAAAAAAGGACTTTCACACTATGTATGTGCAAAAGCCCAACTTAGATTTACTTAATTGATGCTATTTTACTACTTTTATACTTTGATTGAATTGATTCCCATTTCTTCACATATGTTATCATAAAAATCCTGTTGTTTCTGTAATACTTCATCAATTGTTGTCGGATAAATTTCTATTTGCATTTCTTTCAATATTGTTTGTTTATCATTAGAATCTACAATGTAAATTGGAAGTTCTGTATACAATCTATTGGCTTTCAATTCCAAACTATCTGTTGAATTTATTTTACAATAGCGTCTATCGCAGTTACAATCTTTTACATAAAAGATACCTCTAGGATCGTTTTTGATTCTAGTTTTACCGTTTGAATCATACCTAAATTTATTATGTATACATATCATGCCTTGATTCTCAATTATATGTTTATAAATATGCTCCAGTGACTCTGATAAATTTTTATCCTTGCTAATTCTATCTAATACTTCATTATAATTAAAGGTTTTTACTAAATTATCTATTAAATCACTTAAATTCTTACTATAATTGAAATAATGAAACTTATAAAACATTTGACAGATATAATATTCT
>DKUO01000051.1 GCA_002490705.1 Lachnospiraceae bacterium UBA7202 | reverse complement strand
CCCTCCAAAACTTTGATTACCCAAAATTTTTAAATTTTTTCTCAGGGGCCCTCTTTACTTTTTGTTATCGTAAAACTGTGGATCTACATAATTCAGGCGATTCATACTATTATAGTAATTCTGGCTCGCCTTCATCTTTGAAGAAGCCTGACCGATCTGCTGCCGGCTCTTCTTGAACTGGTTCTCGGCCTGTAGCTTATTGCGCATTCTGGCGGCGTTGATACCCACCACTTTTTCCGTGATCCCGGCAATCAACTCCTGCATCCGTTTGATCTCCGCGCGATAGGCCGGCTTGTTGTCAATCAGTTCCTCTCTGATCCTGTCATACACCGCCTCAAAGCCCTCGTCCAGAAGTTCCAGCTTCTCCGCCAGTTCACCCATCCTGTCCGCGGAGGCGTCAAGCGCCTCCATGTCCAGTTCTTCCTGCTTAAACAGAAGCTCCTGCGCTTCGTTCTCCTTTATGATCTCATCGAGAATCCGGCTCTTTTTCTCCAGACTCTCCACCAGAATCTGCGCACTGCTCAGACCCATGCCGTCACCTCTCTACACATGCTGGTTGTTCTTTCTCATGACTTCCTTCCACGTATCCCGGACACTCCTCAAATGGGTATTCACTTCCTCCAGAATTGCCGTGTCCTTCTTGATATTTGCCTGTAACAGCCGCTGGAGCAGATACACATAGATTCGGTCAAAATCCTCCGCCACCGGATACTTGTGATCCAGGGTATTTCGGAACTCCTCGATAATACGCTGTGTCTTCTTAATATTGATATGCGCTTTCTCGATCTCGCCATGCTCAATCGCAACGATCGCAATATTACAGAATTTGATCGCACCCTCATAGAGCATCAGCGTTACCTCAGCCGGGGAAGCTGTCAGAATTTTATTGGTTGTGTATTCCGCGAAGGGATTACGTGCCGGCATAGCTATTCTCCTCCTTGATCCTATATGCCCTCATTTTAAAACAGATACCCCACAGAGATCAACCCCCAAATAAACTGGAGAGTGAATTGTTCTTGGACTCCAGCTTCGACAGAGCGGTCTCCATCGCCGAGAACTTCGCATACCACTTATCAATATAAGCATTCAGTTTCTCTTCCTGCGCCTTGATCTTTTTGGTGTAGTCGTCGTAGTCCTCTTTCATCTTCTTGTCGTTGTAGACTGTGAGGGCGCTGCTCATCTTGGACGGAGACATCTTCTCCGAAATCGTATCATGCAGGTTGTTGGACAGCTTCGTGAAGAAATCCATCACCGCATCGGGATCCTTGGCGATCATCGATTTCAGATCCGGTTTCCCTGACTCCGGCTCCCAGCTGAGCGGATCATCCTTATCCCCAAGGATATGATACGCATTTCTCTCATTGTCCTTCGCCTTGAAATAGCTCTGGGTCTCAATGCCGAAATCCGCAAGGGAATAGGTCCTGCCGCCGATCTGCATGGTCATCATCATATCCATTCTCATGGCGGAGGATACGTCGCTCAGGGTAGAATCCCTGCGAAGCAGAGAATCCTTGATCTTCTTCTCCCACTCTTCGATTTCAGTGTCGGTGAGCGCATCCTTCTCCTCTGAAAGAAGCGGCTCGTATCCCTTGGAAGATTCCGCGTTATAGAGGGAATCCATCTCGTTCATCAAATCACTGTAGGATTTGATGAAATCTTTGATCATATCATAGACGCCGTCCGTATCGGTCTTAGTGGATATGGTGACTTCCTTGTTCGGATCTGTCGGTTCCAAGGCCGTGATGGTCATACCGTTCACGGTGAACGTATCGGTAGAGGATGTGTAGCTGACGCCATCCATCACAATCTCAGCGTCCTCGCCGGAAACCTTGGTCCCCTGCGCAGCGGCAAGCATGCTGCTGTCGTCCTTACTCTTAAGAGTTCCGTCGGCATTGCGCACGTTGTCATACACCTTCTGCGCCTCGGCAACCTTCTTGTCAAACTCCTGCGCAACCGCCGCACCTACCACGCCCAATCCGATCGGGCTCCCGTCCGCAACCACATTGCCGGACGCATCCTTCTCCTTGTAGGTCTTCGTGGTATCGTCATAATCAAACTTAGCGTTGTTTGCATCGATTTTGGCTTGATTGGCCGCCTTCTCCTCTATGTTCTTATCAAAGGCCTCGTAAACGCTGGAAACCTCTTTTGCCTTGCTGATCTCAGACTGTTTGTCACTGACAGCCTTGGAAGCCGCTGTGACGTCCGCCTCCGCCGCATCCACGGCTGCCGGTGAGCCGGTGCCGTCCTCCAGATCCTTTTTGGCCTGCTTCAATGCGTCCTGCTTCGCTTTGAGAGTATCCTGCAGATTCTTCAGGTCTCCCACCATACCGCCGGTGCGCACCGTCTCCATAACCGGTGTCGTGCCGTCCGCTTCAAACTTGAGACTGCCATCCTCATTCTTGGCCTGCTGGGTTGTCTTCGCACCGTAAATCCGGTCGTACAGCGCGTCTCCCGCCGCCTTGATCTCAGCCAGATCGTCGGCATCGTTCAGATCCCAGGTGGGATCATAGCCGTTCATATAAGTCTGATAATCAGTGTATTTTCCATCCGTATTTCCGTGGATTACACTAAACGCGTTCAGATTCTTCTGGTTCGCTTCATCCGCCTTCTTATTGGCCGCCTCCAGCTTATCGTTCTCAGCCTTCATCGCCTTCATGCGTTTCAGCGCCTCGTCCTGAATCAGCTTCTTATAATCCGCCGAATATCCATAGGCAGTCTCATAATCGGTAAGATCTGTAATATTGTCAGCTGCTTTATAAGTCGGAGCGTTCGTCTTCCAGTCAGCGGTTGCGTAGTTCCTCCAGACGTCGTACTCGCCGCCTGCCGCTGTCAGCTTCTCAAGATCGCTTGCGGACATCAGCTTCAACGTCTCCAACGCCTTCATGCCAGCCGCATCGTTCCCCGACAGGAAGAACTCCCCGTCCTTACCGGACGCCCAGGAGCTTAAGAAAATGCGCTGGTTATCCTGATCGAAGCTGGCTTTCAACGCAGAATTGTCCCCGATTGCCTTCACAAAGTCATTGATTGTCATATCCGCGCTGACGTTAACATCTACAAAGTTGCCCGCCGCGTCGCTGAGCCGGATACTGCCGGAACCAAAATCGGTATTCCCCGCAAGCTGTTTCAAAGTGGCATTTCCCGTGTAATGGGTAGTTCCCTTCGCCAGACTGCCGCTGGTCATGGACGCCTGCTTGGAAAGCTGATTTACCGCTACCTTATGGGAACCGTCCATATTGCCGCCCGATACCGTAAGGGCATTGGAATTAGAAACGGTCGTCTTCTTCTTCAAATAGGAAGACTGCAAACGCAGAGCATCCAGCTTCTGATAAAAGCTGTAAATCTTCGTATTCAGGGATTTCCACGCATCCTGTTTCCAGGACAGCTTCGTCTGTTCCTTCACAAGTTTATTTTTCTTATAGCTCTGAGCCGAGGCCAGCTCGTTAATAATACTCTCGGTGTCAAGACCGGAGTACATACCTGTAATTCTGATAGCCATTGTCGTCTCCTCCTAACTGTCTATAACTTCTCATCCACAAGAATACCGGCCATCTCCCAGATTTTTGCGATCATGTCAAGTGTTTTCTCCGGCGGAAATTCCTTAATAACCTCCTTCGTATCCTTATCCATGATCTTGATCATAATCCTGTTGGTGTCCTCGTGAACGCCAAAAACAGCCTCTTCATTGCTGTTATTGATCTTTTTGTTCATCTCCGCGATCGCTTTCTTGAGCTGTTCGGACTGCTGCTGTACCTGCGCTTTTCTGGAACCGGTCGCCTGTTGCTGCTGGCTTCCGCTTCCGCCGCTCTCGCCTTCCTTCTCATTCTCGGTCTGCGGTCTCGTCACGGCCGCGGTCGTCTCGTCTATATTGACCGTCTGGCCGTCCTCCGGAACTTCCGTGTTCACCGGTGTCACTGGCTGGGGTTTCTCTACAGCCTGTGCCTGATACGTCATGACACTGTTTAATGGTTCAATTGTTGCCATCGTCAATCACCTCCGTGTGATATTTGTAAAAAATTTTATGGAATCGTCTCACGATAACGTCCGCCGCAGGCGTGCAGACAGACGCAATCTCTTGTAATCTATATCGGAAAAAAACGATATTAATTTAGGAAAACAGGAAAAATAGTTTAAAAAATTAGCAACTTCTTTTATAATTGAGGTAAATCCCTGCGGGATCTAAAATATTTGATTGGAGTCCATATCCCATGAACAAATATAAAATGTGCATGATTCCAGCCTATCCGTTGGAAAACGTACAGCTTTTGAAAGACCGGGTTATCTTCCCCTATGTATGCTTCCGCACCTTCGGGGAGAGCCTGTGGCTTGTCACCAAAAGCACCGGGGACTATCCTTACCTGTCCTATCTGGAAGGCGCGGAACTTGTCACTCTGCCGGAGGAACAGCCCCATATGGAAGCCGCGGTTCACTATGTCACCGAACATGCGGATGAGATCGACCTCCTCTTTCTCTTCGGCGCAAGGGGAGAATATATGGAGTTGGCAGGCGTTTACAAGTCCCTGCGCCCTGACGGTATCATCTATCTGAAGCTGGACGCCAATATCGACTGGGCAAACACCTTTCCGCTGTTTCACAAACCCTTCGCCGACTTTTTGCACAGCTGCGATATCATCAGCTGCGAGGCAAGACGGTTACAGTCCTTTCTCTATAAAAAATGGCAGCGGCCCGTGGATTACATCCCCAATGGGATCTATTATCCCCTCTATCCTGAGGCCGCCGACGTCCGTTTTGAAGAAAAAGAGAATATGATTCTTACCGTGGGAAGGCTGGGCACTGTCCAAAAAAATACCCTGTTACTTCTGTATGCCTACGCACTGGCTTTCCCGAATTTGAAAGAGCCCTGGGAACTTGTGCTGGTGGGAAGCGTCACACCCGAATTTCAGACAGACTATGAAGATTTCTGCGACCGTTTTCCTACTCTGGCCCCGCATATCCGCCTGACAGGAAATATTGCAGACAAGCAGGTGCTCCATCAATATTATAAAAAAGCCAAAATTTTTGCCCTGTCCTCCCGCTTTGAGGGCGGCAGTCCCAATGTGTTCTCAGAAGCCGCCATTTTCGGCTGCACCGTCCTTACCACCGGCGTGGACGCCGCCCCGGATATGACCGACAACGGCCGCGTCGGCAGGGTTTCTTCGGACATCGAAGACTTTGAAGGCTTCGCGAGAGAGCTTTCTGCCCTCTGCTGTGATCCCGCTTATCTGGCCCGCAACTTTCACAAAATGAGGATCTACATGAAAGAATTTTTCGACTATGAGCGGCTGGCTGGCCGACTGCAAGTTCTGGTGGAACTGCAAGCGTTAAAAAGGAGGCAGTCATGAATCTAACGATAACCGACACCCTGATCACACTGGAGGAGGGCGATGAAACTTTCGTCCTTTTTGAAAAACCGGATCTGCCGGACTATCAAAATGTCACTGCAAGGCCCTACCTCGCCTCCTATTTCACGACGGGCGAATCCATCTGGATGCGTTTACAGACCAGTATGGAAGTTTTAGCGGATTTTTGTCATGAGGACCCCTGTTATGGCTGTTACGCTCTGCTTTTTCGCCGTCTCTACCCCCTGCTGCTTTCCTCCAGCCAGGCCAAAAATGTAATTGCCTACGGACAACCTGCAAACTGCGGCGCATACAAGGTCTTTCAGAATTTTATGACCTTTTTGCAGGAGGGAAACGCCCTGACAGCGCTGGCCCAGAGTTCTTTTTCCTTTCAGGTCCTCAGCGAGCAATCCTGCCATGCCTTCCTCTACTGTCTGGACACCCATCCGGCCCTGACAGCGGTCTGCGACGCCCTGAGAAAAATAAGACCGGGCGGTCTGTTTCTGCTCTATACCTTGCAGGACGCCCCGCCTGCACAGCTTATCCCCCTGTGTGAAAAAGGGGAGAGAGACTGTCTGGGCCCCTGCACGGTCTACGCCTTCACCGTGGACGAGGCGCTTTCCGCATTTGCCTGCGCAAACAGCTCAGAAAACCTCATTTTCTCCCGTGCAGAAGAGATATTAAAACGGGCGGGCGATCTGCAAAATCTGGTTCAGGCCATGCTTGCGGGCGCTTCTTTATCTGAAGAAGTCTACTCTATTGCGGCACTGATCTTGCAGCAGACGGAGGAAATCCTTCTTTCCATCTATGACTATCTGGAAAACGATGCGCTTCCCGTTCTTACAAACGCGCTGAAAGAAGCTGTGCTCAACTATTATGTAGGCGTCAGCGGACAGTATGAAATTACTACTTACAGAGAAAAGCTGACACAATCGTCAGAAGCTTTCTTTTCCGCTGTCAACGCAGAGTTCATTAAGGAATCTTAGCCCATGGAAATTTTATTCTACCGCTACAACAGCATATGCGAGCCGGATCTTCTACAGGCATTCACGAATTTCGGCGTCACGGTACATGTGGAGGAAATGGAAATGCACCGCAAAAACGTTTCTCCCCGGGAATGTGCCGGGAAGGTAGCGGAGTGGATTCTGCAAAAGCCCCTCGCCTTTGTATTCAGCATCAACTTTTTTCCGGCTATTTCCTACACCTGTGAGAAGTTGAAAGTCCCTTACGTCTGTTGGAGTGTGGATTCTCCGGTGCCCGAACTGTTCTCAAACGCCCTGAGAAACTCGTATAACCGCATCTTTCTCTTCGACAGGGCGCAGTACGACTTCTTTTCTCCGGTCAACCCGGACTGCATCTACTATCTGCCGTTAGCCACCAACGTAAACCGCTGGGAGGAGATTGTGCTTTCCATGACCGACGCCGATTTTGAAACTTACGGCGGGGATGTGGCCTTTGTCGGCTCCCTCTACACAGAAAAATGTAAGTATGACAAGCTGACGCTCTCCGACCATACCCGCGGTTTCGTGGACGGGCTGATGGAAGCCCAGCTCAAAGTCTTTGGCTGTAATTTTATCCCCGAAAGTCTGACGGAAGAGGTCATTCGGGAAATTGCCGGCGCTGACCCTGATTTTTACAGGAGCGACGATGTTTTCACAGATATTTCCCGTTACCTTGTGGCCCACCAATACATCGGCATAAAGCTTGCCGCCGTGGAACGGGAGCGCACATTACGGTTTCTCTGTGAACGGTTCCCTGTGAAGCTTTACACCAGAAGCGACGTCGCCGCGCTGTCGAAGGCGGACTGCCGGGGCGGCGTGAGCACCCTGGCCGAAATGCCGAAGGTCTTTCACGCAAGCCGCATCAATCTGAACATCACTATGCGTCCCATCGAAACCGGACTCTCTTTGCGTATCTGGGACGTCCTTGGCTGCGCCGGTTTCCTGATCACCAACTATCAGGCAGAAATCCCGGAATATTTTGAGATCGGAAAAGAACTGGAAACTTACGAGACGTTAGAAGAGCTGGAAGAAAAAATCCGCTACTATCTGTCCCATGAAGAAGAACGGGTGGAGATCGCGATTAACGGCTATGAAAAAGTGAAAAACTATCACACTTATGAGAAACGCCTTGCGCAGATGCTGAAACTATTGACAGATCATAAGTAAAAAACGCGGTGACGAAAATCATTCCGTCCCGCGTTCTCTATCTCTTATCCGAGCAGATTCTTAAGCGCCTCCATGCCGTCCACATCGCCGGCCTCCTTATTGGCATTCTGAATCTGCACATACACTTCCTTGCGGTACACAGGCACTTCCCTCGGTGCGCTAATGCCAAGCTTCACCTGCTCGCCTTTGATCTCAAGAACCGTAATTTCCACATTATTGTTGATCACAAGCGCTTCATTCTTTTTTCTGGACAAAGCTAACATTTACTCACCCGCCTTTTTCTTATTCTGATTTAAGATGTCATAGATCGGAAACTTGACTACATATTCGTCCCCCTCCACAATCACCTGTGTCCCCAGTCTCTGCGCCGCATTGATAACGATGGGGCCTTTCAGGTTCACGGTCATCTTCTCTATCTCCTTCGGCACCGTCACCGTCACCATCACCAGAAGTTCATCCGGCTGGATCTCCCCGATATTGTTGAGAAGCTCATCGTCCACCTCCGGGTTATAGTCGGGGCGCACAATCAGCGGGTCCATGACAGGCATCGCAAACGCTGGCTCCTGTATGGATTGCAGCCAATGGATCGTGTCCGTGCCCTTCTCCTCGTCATGAATCAGCGCAAAATCCTGGAGATCCGGAAACCCTATGATTCCGCTGGGAAAATGTATGATTTTCTCATCGTCAATCGTAACTTCTCCAAATACCCTTGTCTTAATCTGCATACCTGCCATCTCCTCGATTTAAATGTAATTCATTAAGTTAGTCTGCAAAATCTTACCTGTCGCCATAAGAGCCGCATTGTAAGCCAGATCGGCGCTGGTGCTTTCAATCGCCACCTCGGTGATATCAATGCCCTCGTTGTCCTCCTGCAATTCCTTGTAGGTAGCCTGCTGATTCGTCAGTCTGGTTTTGATCAGTGTCAGGCGGCTTCCTCTGGTGGCATTGTCGGTCATTGCCACTCTGGAATCATCGCTGTATTTCTGATAATTGGTGATCTGGTTCTCAAACTTCGTGTGGATATTGTCGCGGATATATGTCCAAGCCTTCTTCACACCTACCAGACGCTTCTCATAATCCTTGTACTGCTCGCTGTCCTCTCCGTACTGCTGCGCCGCTTCCTTCTGCTTTGTCTCTAAATCTTTTTGCAGCGTCTCGATATCCTCATACTGTTTCAGATAGTGCTCGAAATCATCCATATCCCTCTGCACATCATGGGTAAAGATCTCGTCTGCACGGGTGTTGACCTGAATCTGCTGGTTGTATCCCACGTCGTAAAAGATATCCTGATCTCTTCCTTCCTCGCGCTGGGTGTTGTAAGCAGTCTTCCGGTACACCGCATCTTTCGGGTCCACATCAGCTCCCGTCGTTCTCAGAGTTTCCATGCAGTTAAAATAATGCACCGGATTGATATCGCCTTCCTTCCACTCAGACTTATCATAATTCACATGGAATGCGTCCTTACCATTAAACACTGCCTCACTGAAGTTCTTGTCATAAAAATCCTTGGAGAAGACCAGCTCGCCGCTGGTGGGGACATAGGCAATGATGGGAGTCGTACTGTTTGCAATCGCCTTATAGGCCTGCTCCTGATCTTCGAACTCCTGCACATCAAGCGATATTGTTGTCGGCAGAGGCGGCGTGGTAGTAGCGCTCAGCTGCGTGCCGGCCGCGTCCTCCGCACTCACTACCTTCACACTCGTTGCAAGTCCGCCATTCGCGCCCGGTGTAGTAGCATTCGCCGTGATCTCCACCTTTACGTTCTTATAAACTGTCGTTGTAGGCGGGTTTACCGTTGTATCTGTCTGCTCATACTGTGGCAGGGTAAGCGTCAGCTTTCTCGGATTTCCCTCCACATCTGTCCCGTTCAGAGAGTCCGTATTATTGTAGGAAATTCGGAAAGAATAGAGGGTATCGTTGGCAACCGTCTGCTCATAAGAATTCACATCGTCGATATCTCCGGGCGTTACCGGTCCGTTTGCTCCCCCCAGACCTTCCCGCAGCTTATCATAGTCGGTATAGTAGATTCTTTTGATATCCTGAAACCCGAAGCTCTCATTGATATTGTAGGATACGGGATGCTCCTCCATCTCTTTCATATCTTCCGCGGTAAACGTTACCGGAAGGTCCGTCCTGTAGCCGGAGAAAATAAAGCGCTGGGCATAATCTACATTGGCGCAGGAATAAAACTCCGCCGTCAGCTGTTTCATCTGGGTCATGTAGATCCGCAGATCATCCGCCGTCTCATATTTGTTCGAGGACTCATTGGCCATCCTGTAAAGCCCGGTCAGAACATCATCCACCGTTTTCATAGCATCTGCTGTCAGATCAAGCCACTGCTTCGCATCCTCCGCATTCTTTTCATTGTACTGGGTGACCGTGGTCACATTGCTTCGCAGACGGAGAGCCCTGATTGCCACCACAGGATCATCGGAAGGGCGCGCAATCTTACTCTGGTTGGTCATCTGGTTGGTCAGCTTATCCTGTAATATCTTGTTCTGATTGACATTGTATGCGGCATTGTTGCGCATAATTTTGTTGGTCATTCTCATAATTGTTGCCCTCTTTCTTTTTTTACATGTCAGACGCCCGTCTGGAGAATCAGTCTGTCATACACTTCCGTCAGCACATTGATCATCTTGGACGCCAATGTATAAGAGTTTTCATATTTTACCAGATTCATCGCTTCCTCATCCTCATCCACACCGGAAATCGAAGTTCTCTGATTATCAATATTCGTCTCCAAGCTGTAATAGGTGGAATAGAAGGTCTCCGCATTGCTGGAATTCAGCATCGAATCCGACAGGACGCATTCCAGAAAACCACCCGCATCCCTGCCCCGGAAGCTGAACTGGTTCTTGTCGCTCAGCATGGAGATCACCGCCCAAACCTGATCGCACTGGTCCTTGCCTTCTATTTCATCCACGCCGTCACCTTCCGGCGGCTTTGTGCCAACTCCCGAATTTTTGTCGATATCCTTTCTGGTTCCCAGAAGGTCGGGATTTTTCACCACCGCGTCCAAAAGCGTCACATTGCCGGCTGTCAGATTATAGTAACCGGTATTATCCCCGTTGGCCGCTGAGGTATCCAATTCATTCTGCGTATACTGGCCGTCCTTTCTGGCATAATCCGCGGTAAAGAGGATATCCGCTTTCTGCGGCGGATCCTCCGCCGTGAGTCCCACTTTAAAGATATCGTTCACCTTTTTCGAAAATTCCCGGACCCACTCGTTCATCTGTTTCAGATAATAGGGCACGCCCTGATAATTGACGTCACCACCTATGGAAACTTCCGACCAGGTCTTCGCCCCGGTCAGCGGCTGATCGCTCTTTAAATTGTCTATCACAAAAGAGTATGTGCCGTCGCCTTGATAAGACCAGTCCGTATAATAGAAAAGCTGGTTGCCGATGTTGATCACACCACCGGTATCGGAAAGATTACATTTGCTTATATTCTGCAAATGGGATTCCGTCGTCTTGATGGTCACCGTGGAAAAGCTCCTCTGGAAAGACACGCTCGTAGCCTGCCCCTTGAAATACTCGCCGTTGTTGCCGTCCCGCATCTCAATCAGTCCGCGCAGCTCGCCGCCCATGGAGGCATTGTAAAGACTGAAGTCCAGCCCATCGCTCCACGCAAGGTCATAGAGGCCGTCCACGTCGCTCTGGTTTACCTTCTCCTCCTTTTCCCGCGCCACACAGACCAGAGTCCTGTAGCTGTCCATATCCACCAGCGTCTGTCCGCCGGCGATCTTTACCATGTATCTGTGGGCCGCCGTCTCATTGCCCTGCTCATCCAGAATCGGCAGTTCCTGCGTCTGCACGTCCACCACAGCGGAGAGCTCATCAATCAACATATCTCTCTTATCACGAAGCTCATTTGCCCTGCTGCCCGTCAACTCAATGGCATTAATCTGCTTGTTGACCGTAGCCAGATCCTGCGCAATGGAATTGATCTGATCCGCGCGGATCTTGATCTCGTCGTTTACATCCGATTGGAGATCCTGCAAATCCCCATATAAATTATTGAAATAATCGGTCAGCGCCTTCGCCGCGCCCAAAAACTGCGCCTTGTTGTCCGTGCTGCTGCCGTTCTTGGTGATCTCCTGCAGCGTCACGCCGATCTGATCAAAGAGCGTCTTAAATCCTGTTTTCTTATCGTCCTTGAAATACTCCTCGATCATTTTGCAGTAGTAGACCTTCGCGTCATACTCTCCGAGCTTGGTCTCGTTAGACCAGTATTTGAAGTCGTAGAACTGGTCCCTCACACGCTCGATCGCCAGCGTCTCCACGCCCGCGCCCGCACAACCGTAAGTTGCAAACACACGCAGCGCGTTAGCCGCCGACGTCTGCACTTCCTGCCTGCTGTAGCCGGCTGTATTCACATTGCTGACGTTATTGCCTGTGGTGTTCAACGCGGCGTTGGCCGCCCGCAGTCCCGATGATGCGATTGTAAGTCCAAAAAAAGTTGAAGACATATTCTCACCTCTCTATCAGCGTCCCAATGTGGACAGCAGATGATCCAGCATTTCACTGATTACATTGATATATCTGCTGGATGCGTTGTAAGCGTTCTGGTACATAATCATATTGGTCAATTCCTCATCGGAGGAAACACCTACAATCTCTTCCCGCGCATAGGCGAGCGCATCCGTGGCAACCGTCTGGTTCGCCTGCACCGCCCGGAATACCGAGCCCGTGTTTGCAATCTGGGATACCAGATTCTTGTAATAATTCATAAAGTTAACCGGCGTCGTCACATTGGGATTCAACGTGTATATCGGCTCCTCAAAAGCCTTTTTCAGCGCCTCCATGGTCTCGTTATCCTCGGAGTGTTCATCCAGCCTGAAAGTCAGCAGGGAAGGATTCTGCCGGAGTTCCTGATTGATCACCATATTCCGCACCGTCCAGTTACGGTCATCTCCGTCCTCTCCTGCCATAAGCTGGAACAACTGATAGGGATCTCCGTTCTTATCCCGCAGATAGTTGGAATCCGGGTTCACCGCAGTGCCTCTTTCCGCCGCATCCGCCAAAATACCGTTAATTTTCGTGGTCACAATGTGTACCAGTCTGTCAAATTCCGCCTGAATGTTCATCACGATGGACTGTGATACGTGTACGTCGTACCATCCCTCCTCGTACTCGCCATCCGGGTTGATATTGTCAATCTCGCTGTGGGTCGCCCTGTGATCGCCCCTGGCGAGCAGCGTGCTCTTCAGGGAACCGATATCCGTGTTATACTCAGAGGATATCTTCTGGTTCAGGTCAAACACCTTCGCTCTCTCTATGGCTTCCTCCGTGACGATAGGATTTCCCTCCCCGTCAAGCTTAAAGTCAGCAAACATCTTCCAGTAAGGCGTGTAGAAACCGGTCTCCAAATCCTGATAAAGAGCGATCTCATTGACCGTCGTGCCCTTTACCAGATCTGTCTGTTCAAAGCGGACATTCACATATCCTACCGAGTCTTCGGAATAGGATATGCTTCCGAGTTTTGCCAACTCGTCCAAGAGATAATTCCTGCGGTCCCGCAGATCGTTCGCATTTTCCGGCCCGGCCTCAATCCGCACAATTTGCTTATTCAGCTCGCTGATTTCCTGCGCATATTTATTAATCAAGTCAACGTCTTTCTTGACATCTTTATTCATATTATCCTGATAGTCGCAGAGGCTCTGATATACCTTCTGCGCCTTCGTGAGAAATTCATAGGCTTTCGTCACGAACAGGTTCTGATTCACTGAGGAAGTCGGATCCTTCGCCAGCTCCTGCACCGCACCCCAGAGTCCGTCCTTCGTGTTTGCGTCATTGTGATCGCCTATCAGCGCCACGGAAAACTCGTGACCCTCGTTGGACTCTCCCAGAATATACTCAATCTCTTCCAAAGACACTGCGGAAACGTCATAAAAAGACATACGCCCCGATTCGCGGCGATAGTTTTTATCCAATATAGCGTCTCTTTCCTGTCTTGTACGGGTATAATTGACACCCAGACCTGTCTGTATCCAGTTTTTGTCCGCGCTTCTGGAATGAGTGACATAGGTTCTCGTCCCCTGCGCTACCTGCTGTCTGGTATATCCTTGGGTGTCTAAGTTAGACATGTTATGCGCTGTGGTATTCAGCGCGTCGTTTGATGTTCTTAATCCTGATACGCCAATATAAAGGCTTCCCATTAATGACATATTCTACCTTCCTTAACAATTATTGCTTGGCGTCAAAAGCCTTGTTGACCGTCCCGATCACATCACCGGTGTTGTAGGCTCCCCTATTATAATTCGCCGTCTCCGGCGCCTTATTCAGGGATTGTAAAACCTGCATGTTGAGCTGCACCAACTCCAATGCGTTCTCGATCAACTCCCTGTTCTGTTCGTTGATCCGCTTCACCGCACGGACATTTCTGCGCAGATCGTCAAATACCGATGCCAGCTTTTCCTGTTCCTGCGGCCTTGCCGCCAGCATATTGATCAAATCCACAATTTTCAGTTTCGTAACATCCTTGTTAAGTACGTTCGCAATATCATTAACAGCTTCGTTTCTCTGATTGTCCAGATGATTGATTCTGCTTACGATAATTTGCTCCTCATCCGTGATTTTTGCTAAACTTTTAATATCGTCTGATACGATGGCAGGCGTTTTTTTCATGGACAAGTCCAACAGATTCTTGTATTCCAGATTTTCCTTTTCCAAAACCTCGATCAAGGTTTCCATCAAACTTGCCACTATTACCACCCCTACAGACTTTCAATCTCCTCATACTGCTTCATCAGCTTCTCCGCAAAACTCTCACCGCTCACATGGTATGTGCCGTTCGCAATGCTCGCCTTGATAGGAGCCGTCAATTCGCTTCTGATGTCACTGGCTGCCGCAACCGCATTTTTCGCGGTCTGGATATCTTTACCAATGCTGGAGATCTGAATCCGGTCAGAACCTGCCTTCTTCGTTGTGTTCTGGGTTTTGGCCTTATTCTTTGCGCCATAAACCTGCTGTATCTGTGTATAGGCCTCGATACGCATATAGGATTCCTCCTTCCTCCCGAGGTTTTCCCAAAAGGAAATTCACCTCATTTCAATATCTTACACTATAAATATCGGTCGTTTTGCGTAAGACTTTAGAGGTGAATTCATTTTTCTGTATATGACCTGCTTAGTGTTTCCCCGCAGACTTCTTTTTTTCCTTCTTCTTCCTTTTGTCGGACTTTACTGTTTTTTCAGCCTTCTCGTCATGTTCCTCCTTCTCCGTATGCACGTAGCTTTCGATATCTTCAATCTCCTGATTCTCCACGCCCATCTCCAGCTCCTCGAAATGTTCCACCAGAGAAACATCCGTCTGCACATCCTCCGGCGTTTCTTCCTCCCCCGGTGGTTCTGCCTTTTTTGATGATCCGTCAACCGAAATCGGCGCTTCCTCGCCTTCTGCCTGCACCGTTTCCGGCTGCGTCTGTGTCTCCCCTGCCTCCACAGCGCCTTCGATTTCCGCCATCTCCGCATTCACCGCACTGTCCAAGGTGATACAGCCGGAAAAGATCAACGCCAGCTTGGCGCAGATCGGCCCCACCATTTCATAGAGCACCGACGAGGACAGGATAATGGTAAGCAAAAGCTGTCCCCGTTCGCCCGGAAGCAGCCGTTCGCCCAAAAAGGCAAGCCCGATTGCCACACCGGCCTGCGGCACCAGCGCAAGTCCCATGTATCTGCGCGCCTCCCTGCTCATACCGGTGATTGCACAGCCCACATAGGTTCCCACGTATTTTCCCACAATACGAATAAGGAAATAGCACAGCCCGATCACGCCCACCGTGGACAACGCACCAATATCCAGCTTCATGCCGGAGACAATAAAAAACAGGGACATGATCGGCGGCGTAAAATTGTTGAGCTGTCTGTATAATTTTTTGTCTCTGGTCAGGTTGATATAAGCCGCCCCGAACACCATGCAGGAGAGCAGGGGCGAAATATTTAAGGAGGTGCAGATCCCGGATATCCCCGTCAGCATAGCGATCGCCAGAATCAGACGGTTATCCTTGCTTCTGGCCGGAATCAGCAGTCTGCTCAGAAAATAGCCGCAGAAAAAGCCAAGCAGCAGGGCAAACACATTGTAAACCACCGGCAGAAGAATTTCCTGCGCCGCCACAGCGCCACCCTCCGTCGCCCCGGCCACGGCCGCCACGATACTGAAAGCCAGCAGGCAGACCACATCGTCCAGCGCCACAATCTGTAAAAGCGTATTGACGAACTCGCCCTTCGCCTTGTACTGGTTAATGGTCATCATAGTGCTGGCCGGGGCCGTCGCCGTCGCTATGGCTCCCAGTATCAGGGCAAAATCCAGATCCAAATGAAAAACCGCGCGGGAAAACACCGTCACTAACACGCCCGCCGTCATCGCCTCAAAAAAGGTGACAATCAAGACTTTGCTTCCGGTTTTTCTGATAACTTCCTTTTTAAAAAACTTTCCCACGCCGAAAGCGATAAACGCCAGCGCAAGATCACTGACAAAGCTCAGGCTGTCGATCATATCCGCGGGTATCATATTCAGCCCGCAGGGCCCGATCAGAATACCCGCCAGAATATAACCGCTGACCTTGGGAAGGTTCAGGGTGTTGGTCAGTCTGGTCATGATAAACCCGGCAAACAGTATGATAGATAATACCAGTAAAATCTTTGTCTCCGCGCTGACCGCGTCTAAATATCCCTGCATATCGCTTCCCCCATATTTCCTCTCTGACTTCTCACACGGTTTTCAGCAGGTGGCTGTCGCAGGCATTAAATTTCACATAGGCCCTGTCTCCCACCTGAAAGATCTTTTTATAGCGGGGATTGAAATCCGTAATCTGTACCACCACATCCCCCACCTTCACATGATAGTGCTGATAAGAACCCATAAAACAGCTCATGATTACCTCACATGGAAGCTGTCCCTCGGTCTCGATCGTGGCAGATTCCGGGCGCAGTACCAGCGTACAGTTTTCGTCCTGCGCAAAGTCCTCCACATTCTCCACTTCCACCTGATGGTCATAAATACGCATCACGCCCTTGTGTCCTTCTCTGGAAACCAGTTTTCCCTGTAAGAAATTGGCTTCCCCGATGAAATTCGCCACAAAGGCGTCCTTGGGCCGGTAATAAATCTCCTGCGGCGTTCCGATCTGTGCCACCACGCCTTTGTTCATAATAATAATCTGGTCGGAAAGGGCCATCGCCTCGCTCTGGTCATGGGTCACATAGACTGCCGTAATTCCCACGCGCTGCTGGATATTGCGGATCTCGGTACGCATGGAGACACGCAGCTTCGCGTCCAGATTGGACAAGGGCTCGTCAAACAAAAGCACGCTCGGCTCCACCACAAGCGCCCTGGCAAGGGCCACTCTCTGCTGCTGCCCGCCGGAGAGCTGATTGGTCATGCGCCCCTCCATGCCGCCCAGCTCCACCAGCTCCAGAATATCCATCACTTTCTTGCGGATGGTGTCCTTATCCATCTTGCGCAGCTTCAGGCCGTACGCCACATTGTCAAATACATTGTAATGAGGAAACAGCGCGTAGCTCTGAAACACCATGGCCGTGTCCCGCTTGTTGGGCGTCAGCTCGTTGATGGGCTGGTCGCCAAGATAGATTTCTCCCTCGTCCGGGCTCTCAAATCCGGCAATCATTCTAAGCGTCGTCGTCTTTCCGCAGCCGGAAGGACCGAGCAGGGTGACAAAGCTTCCCGGTTCAATGGTCAGATTGGCGTCATCCACCGCCTTAAAATCTTTCCCCGTCTTGGGGTCCTGATATATTTTAGAAATATGTTCCAATCGAATCCCTTTTGATTCCAGCATATTAGTTTTCCTCCTTTATCTTTCTGCTCGTTCCGAAGAAACGGATAAACAGGTTCATCAAAAGCACCGAGAAGTAAACGATCAAAATCAGAATCGTCGCATAAGCGCAGGCCACGCCGTAATACCCCTTCTCCGCAAACTCATTGATCTGACAGGTAATCAGCAAGAACTGCGGCGTCACTAGCAGAATGATCGCGCTGATCGCCGTGATGCTTCTCACGAAGGAAGTCACCAGACCGCTGAAAAACGAATCCTTAATCAAAGGCAGAGTCACGGTCATAAACACCTTGCCGCTGCCCGCCCCCAGATCATACGCCGATTCCTCAATAGACTTGTCGATCTGGCGCAGGGCGGAAATACCGCTTCTGGTACCCACCGGAAGACTTCGGATGATAAAGACGATAATCAGGATCAGTCCCGTGCCGTACAGGCCGCTCATGATGCCCGTATGAAAAATACCGTTGGCGTAACCGCGGATATAACCGATACCAAGCACCGTCCCCGGCACCGCCATAGCCAGCATGGACACAAACTCGATAAAGCCCTTGGACTTAAATTTCTTCTTCACCACCAGATAGGAAATCACCATGGAGAGAAGCGCCGTAATGGGCGCGGCAATGATGGAGAGAAGGAAGGAATCCTTGAACGCCTTAAACCCGCTGTATTTAAACAGATAGTCAAACCACTTCCAGGAAAGGGAATAATCCCGCCCCCACAGCTTAAACAGCGCGCCGAAGGGAATCATAATATACATGATAATCACGAACACCGCTACCAGTGAGCAAAAGATGGTAAGCGGAATCGTCACGCTCTTGTCCTCAATCAGCATCCTTGCTCTGGACGCCTTGCCGGTAAGCGTGGCCGCCGTTTTTCTTTCCAGATAGTATTTCTGCACAAAGAACAAAATCAATGTCAAGGACAACAGCACCACCGACATGGCCGCCGCGCCGGTGGAGTCGTAAGATCCCGTCACCTGCAAATAGATCGTGGTCGCCAGCGTATCATAATCGCCGCCGATCAGCATGGGATTTGCAAAGTCCGCCACCGACTCGATAAAGGTAACCAAAAACGCATTGCCGATACCCGGCAAAAGCAGCGGCAGAGTCACCGTGCCGAACACCTTCATTCTGGATGCGCCGATGTCCCGCGCCGCCTCCTCCAGAGAAGGATCAATATTTTTCAAAAGCCCTTTTAACATCATGTAGCATACCGGGAAGAAGGTCAGCGTCTGTACCACCACAATTCCCTTCAGTCCGTATACGTTGGAATCATATATATGTAACAAAGACCGGGTGATAATACCGCTTCGCCCAAACAGCATGATCGTTGACAGCGATAACACAAAGGGCGGTGAAACCACCGGCAGAAGCGATACGATATTAAAAAGTCTCCCCACTGTCTTATTTTTCACTTTCACATAAACGTCCACGTAGGCAAACAACAGCCCGATCAAAGTGGACAAAAGACTCGTCAGTAACCCCAATACCACCGTATTTCCAAACGCCTGACGGAATCTCTGCATACTCAAAACCCGCCTGAATACATCCAGCGTGACCTGTCCTTCCGTGTATACGCTGTCGATCAACAGTACAAACAGCGGATAACAGATGAATAAGGTCAGAAAAACAAGAAGAATCACGATCATCCCCACCATCACCGGATCCGAAAGCAGTTTCTTACGGTCCAGGCTCGCACTCTTGCTTTTAGATGCCATCCCCACTTCCTCCTTCTCTAAATAATGGGAGATGGTAAAACTACCATCCCCCAACGTAAATCCTCTATTCTGTCAAAAATCTGCTGCTGTCTGCTGCATCCGCAGAACCGTTGGTCACCGCTGCGAAGAAATCTTCCACATACTGCGCCGTATTCTGTTTTGCATCCTCAAAATCATAGTCGATTACATTGTCAGGGTCCAAGCCGAACTGTGCGGCCTCTTCCGGCTGCTCTGCATTGTCCAATACAAGGAACTGATAGGACTCGTTCTCCTTCGCGATGTTCACACAGTCAGGAGAGAGCGCATACTCGATCCAGAGCTTAGCTGCGTTCGGGTGCTTACATCCCTTAAAGATCGCGGTTGCACCGATCTCAAAGCTGGTTCCTGACTTCGGAATCACCAGTTCGATATTGTCATAGCCGGACAGGATCTGGGTAATGCCGTCATGTAAGAATCCGATGCCGATTACACACTCGCCGGGGCCTACCATCTTGGACGGGCCGGAACCGCTCTTGGTGTACTGATATACATTCTTGTCAAGCTCCTGGAAATACTTCATCGCCTCGTCATGGCCCTTGGTCTGCACCATGGTGTTGATCACCAGCTTCGCCGTACCTGCCGTGGAGGGATTGGACATACCGATCAGGCCCTTGTACTCGGGCTTTAACAGATCATCCCAATCCTGCGGAACTTCCAGACCGAGACGGTCCAGCTCTTCCTTATTTACCATGAAACCAAGGATACCCTTATAGATGCCGTACCAGTTTCCGTCTGCATCCTTGTACATATCACCGATCAGATGGGAAGCATTCTGTGCCGCATAGGGCTCCAACAATCCTGCCGCCGTTGCCTCGTTATACGGGTCTGTGGTGCCGCCAAACCACACATCGCCGGAGGGATTTCCTGCCTCCTCCTCGATCTTGGTATACACTTCACCGGTGGAAAGTCTCTGATAATCCACCTTAATGCCGTACATCTCTTCAAATTTCTGACATGCCGCGGAGAGATATGCCTCCTCGCAGGAGCCGTAAACCACTAACGATCCTTCCGCCTGTGCCGCCGCTACCAGATCGTCCGCTCCGGAAGCCGCCTCGTCTGCCACAGGCGCTTCTGCCTCCGCCGCGGGCGCCTCCGCTGCAGGCTCCTCTGCCGCAGGCGCTTCCTCTGCGGGTGCTTCTGCTGTAGGCGTCTCTGCCGGTGCGTCGGAACCGCCGCAGGCCGTCAGGGAAAAGACCATAGACGCTGCCAGAATTGCTGCTGTCACTTTTTTCATGACATTCTTTCTCATAACTTTTTCCTCCTTCACTTTTTCACCGCATCCCTATCCACTCTGCTTCCTATGCCGGAATCTGTAAAAAGATGCAGTTTTTCTTTCTATTACAATAGAATTATATACAATATGCACAAATTCGTCTAGTACACAATACGACGATATGTTTCACAATTCTGACATTCCACCTCACTCCGGGCTGTAACGGTCCTGGTATTCCGAGGGAGAAACGCCCACATATTTCTTAAAGGTTGCGCTGAAATAGGTGATATTCCGATATCCCACCTCTTCCGCCACCTCGTATACCTTATGCCGGTAATCCTGCAATAATGTCATCGCCACCCGCATCCGCTTTTTCGTCACAAAGGTCATCAGCGTAGAGTCCGTCTCTTTGCGGAACAGATGGCTTAAATGCCCCTCGCTGATTCCCAGACTGTCCGCCACCGCTTTGACGGAGATATTGGGATTGGCATAATTCTCATCCACATAGGCGATGGCGTCCATGATATATTTGCTTTTATCCCCCAGATCCAGCTTAAGTTCCTGATTCTGCTGCTCCCTGCGCTCCGAATCGCGCCGGTTCTTCTCAATAATCCTGCCAATCGTGTTTTCCAGTTCCCCGTCTTTGAAAGGCTTTAACAGATAATCCGCGACCCCCAGCTTGATCGCCTGCTGGGCGTAGGCAAAATCGTCATAGGCCGTGAGGAAAATCACATAGGGCTCCAGCCCATACTCATACACCTTCTCGATCATCTCAATGCCCATCATCTTCGGCATACGGATATCCGTAATCACGATATCCGGCCTGCATTTGCGAATGATCTCTACGCCCTCCTCGCCGTTGGAGGCTTCCCCCATGACGACACACTGGATCTTCGACCAGTCCGTGCCCATGATAATGCCCTGACGTACCCGCTTTTCATCTTCCACTACCACTACTTTATACATCGTTTCTCCTTTTTCCAATCGTCACCCGGGGCACAGAGGAAGTGTCAGATACACGCTGGTGCCAACGCCTTTCTCCGACTCCGTATACAATCCATAGGGTTCCCCATAATGCAGTCTGATGATCGCCTCCACATTGTTGTAACCGATGCTCTCATGCTCGGCCGTTCTCTCCTTCGCCGTCTGTCCCGTCTCATTGAGCCGCTCCACTTCCGCCGCCGTCATGCCGACTCCGTCATCCTGCACCAGAATCTGTAACGCCTCCCCTTCCGGCGCCGGATTATCGCCATGCCAGCCGGTCTTCTGCGGTCCGTCCGCCAGTTTCACCACCGACGCCTGCACCAAAACCATCCCCGCCTCCTGTTCCGCCAATCCGTGAATGATGGCATTCTCCACAATGGGCTGCAGGGTCAGCTTCGGAAGCATACAATTCTCTAATTCTGGCGGAATATCCACGATCAGCTCAAACTTATCCTCGAAACGGATCTTCTGGATCTCCGCATACGCCTCCACCAAAGCAACCTCCTCGGAAAGCCGGATAATCGGTTTGGCGGAAATGCTCATTCGTAAAATCTGTGCCAGATTGGAGGCCATGGACACCAGCTCCGGCATCTCGTTCTCCTTCGCCATCCACTTCATCGTGTCTAACGTATTATACAGAAAATGGGGGTTTAGCTGGGCCTGCATCATCTTGACATTGCTGTCGCTGAGTTCCCTCTCCCGCTGAATCAAGCGCTCCGTGTTTTCAATCAGATGCTTTGACATCGCATTAAAACTCTCTGACAGCTGTCCCAGCTCATCGTCGCCGTTTACTTCAATATGCACCCCATAGTTTCCCTGTTTGATCTCGCCGATTGCGCGCTGCATCCTCTGAATCGGCTGATAGATCAGCCGGCTGAAATACCAGGACAGGAAAAGGCAGGCAAAAACACTGAATATTCCCGAAAGCACGGCAATCCCCAGCACATCGCCCTTCATATGGTTCAAAAAGCCGGTGGGCTGGCGGTACATGATATACAGGCTGCACGCGTCATTGTAATCCAGATAATAAAAGCTGTCCTTCTCCATGCTCATCCGCGGCTCTTCCATTTTGAGCAGCGCCTTGCCCGCATTCACAATCTCCTCGGAATAGCTCTCGCTGGAGAAATAGACGATCTCGCGGAAATCGTCCATCACATAGATCACGCCCTCCTTCTCCTTCCCAAGGCCCTTAAAGATATTGTCAAAATTATCCTTCACAATGGTGGCGATCACATATCCCTCAATCCTGCCGCTGTCATCTGTCACAGTCCGTCCCACGCGCAGATACTCCACCCGTTTTTCCCCTTCATAAAGTCTGGCATTACACACCACATACTCTCCCGGATGTCTGTCCGCCCTGTACAGTATGTTCCAGTTTAAGGACAGCTTTCTGCTGACAAACTTGTTATCGGAGGTGGTCATTTTCCGCTGTCCCTCGCGGTCGTAAACGGAAAAGCTGGCATAATTGCCGCATTCCGCGGAGGCGGCATACAGCTTCCTGTAAAGATCCTCCGCATAGATTCCATCCTCCGCTTCCAAGAACTGCCTGACTGCCTCATCCTCACTCAATCCGCCAATCGCACCGAAAACATTGGCAAACGCTTCCTCCAGACATTCCTCCGCTTGTGCAAGCGTGCTCTCCGCCTCGCTGTTTAAATAATTCTGGTAAGTCAGGTTCAGCACCTGTAGAAGAAGCAAATACCCTCCCAGCATGGGTATGATGGCGGTCACCGTCATTCCCGTAAAAATTTTCCCCAAAAAAGACAGCTTTTTAAATAATTTCATTTCATCTCCCTGCACCAAACCGCACCAAGAAACCTATATAGTAAAAGGAGAGAAAACGCTCTGAATAGTAACGTTTCCTCTCCTTTTCAGTAATGCCGGCGACCGGAATCGAACCGGTACGGGGGGTTAGCCCCGCAGGATTTTAAGTCCTGTGCGTCTGCCAGTTCCGCCACGCCGGCAAGCTTTTTTCTTATTCAAATATCGAAATCTGTCCATCAGAATGGAAGCGACCCGGATGGGATTCGAACCCACGACCTCCGCCGTGACAGGGCGGCGCTCTAACCAGCTGAGCCACCGGGCCATCATGAATGCATTGTACACTCAAAACCACATACTGAAATTTCTTACATCCAGAGGATAACTCCTCTTCCTTCCTTTATGGATAAGCCCTCGACCTATTAGTATCAGTCAGCTGCATACATTACTGCACTTCCACCTCTGACCTATCAACCTCGTCGTCTTCAAGGGGTCTTAATTCTTACGAATGGGATATCTCATCTTGAGGGGGGCTTCACGCTTAGATGCCTTCAGCGTTTATCCCTTCTGGACTTGGCTACTCTGCCATGGGGCT
>DKUO01000039.1 GCA_002490705.1 Lachnospiraceae bacterium UBA7202 | reverse complement strand
CTGCTAAATAGGCTTGTTCATGATTGGGGTTTCCCCCTGTGACTTTTTGTACCATTTCCGCCCACTCCATTGCCAATGACTGGGCTATTGCTTCACCGGGCTTTATTCCGGCTTCATTGAATGCTGCCGATTTTATAGAGAGGCGTTTCCATGTGTTGTAAAAGTCCATTACATCATTCATTGTTTGAAAGTGTTCTTGAAAAACTTCTGTCTGTTCATCTGAAAACTCGTAATTCCCCCACATAGAAAGGTCAACCTTGCCGAGTGACTGCATAAAAGTTGCTAACAGCGTCCACGGCGGCGTTTTTCCGGCACTGATAATTTCTTGGCTTGCTTCAATGGCGGCAATGCTGTTTTGGATATTGTATATTTGGTTGTACAGCATAACTTTTTGTGAGGATAATAATTCGTCGGCATTTTTATCTGTTTTAGGTTCAGCAAGTATTCTTTTAATTTGATTCAGTGAGAAGCCTAAACCACGATAAAAAATAATATGTTCTAACTTAATCATATCACTTTCTGTGTAAAAACGCCGTCCACCCTCTGTACGTCCTGATGCCGGAAGAACCCCAATATTATCATAATGCTGTAAAGTCCGTATCGTAAGCCCGGAAATCTTTGCTACTTCACCTGTACTGATTTGCTTTTCACCCATGATTTTCACCTCCGGCTTTATCATACCATATTACATAACGTAATGTACAATAGATTTCTCATAAAAAAGAATGAAAGGGATTCCATAGCCTGTTATGCACATTTCCATAATGCTTGTCTTTTAGTCTTTGGTTCGGAATAGAGGTGCTAAAGATATTACGCAATATCAAGAGAAATACCGGGAAATGACAGTGTATCTATTGCCAAGCCCCGGCTTTTCAATCATTCCATATAAGGAGATTACGGAGAAAAAAGACAAGCCATATCAAGAGTACGGGAAACTGAAAAAGAAAGTGAAACAGTATGACACGATCAAGCAGAACGTAGACAGTATCTTGCGGCAGACAAAGCAGCCGGAACGGGAAAAGGAAACAGAGAGATAATGCGGATAGTTAGGGCAGGCGTATAAGGCGTTTTAAGGGCATTTCCGGGGCGTTTTGTGGCGCAGGCAGAAATCCCATTGCCGCCCGGAAAACGGCTTCTAAGCGTCCACAAAGGTAAAAAAGAGCACCGGGGAATGACAGCGTATAAACTGCCATTCCCCGGCTTTTCAATTACTCCATATCTTCAGCAAGCAGGAACACAAGCCCGGCAAATGCTTCTTTATGCCTTTTCCAGACTATCAACGCCAAACAGCCAAGTCAAGGACGTAAACGCCGCTAAAGCGGTAAATTCTTGACTTGGCTGTTTGTCATTGATAAAGAGTAATTAAGGCATAAATGAATATGTATGTTAAGCAATTTTGGATTAATTAAAAAATATGTATTGACATAGCAATAGAATAAGCTTATAATAACGACGTATTAAATAATAAATAAAGTAATGGAGGCATAAAATGGCAAAAGTATCAGCAACAGATTTAGAACGTCAAATTTTTGAAAAAGAGGAAATACGTGTGATAATAAGAGCACCTCGCAATACTATGTTTGACGAATACAATTTTGAGCGAAAAGCTGCTGTTAATACTAGTATAACAGATTGGTATAACACAAGACTTAAACCGATTTTAGGAGATAACTATGAGGCTGATATTATAGATGGCTTTGGAACAAATCCTCATGGCAGAACGGGTATTGAAAGAGTACGGAAAAGTTATGCTGAAAAATAATTAAAAATAAACTGCAAATATTTATATATTTTTGGAAGGAGTATCTTATGGCTAAAAATTTATTATCAATTTTCAACAACTCTATTTTAAATGAACCAGGCGATGAAATGTCTGCGCAGATAACTCGTTCTAATAGACAAGTTATGAAGGTATCAAAAAACAACGGGAAAAATAAGTATAGTGTTACAAGATATCCCAACGGTACAACCGTTGAGACAAAAACAATCAAACCAAATTAATTATTATCTAACCGCTGAGTTGAATTAAGAATATCAATTTGGCGGTTAGTTCGCTTTATTAAACTAGTACAGCGTTTTTCAATTAACTGCACTTAAAGAGTGCCGTATTTATCAGCATTTCGGGCGAATATATGGTGTAGTTAATTAGCGAACGTTATACTAGGTCATTGTTACTGTTTTTGTCCGCATTGATATTTTTCATAATCAGTATTTTCATAGCTACTTTTGATTGCAGGAATTAGGGGCTTGGCATAATCGTATAATCTTTGACTTTTTTTACTCTGAATACTGGCATAATAGCTTGTCCTTTCTTTTGATGTGAAAGCCTAAATCATATCTTTGAGGAAATGTGGGTATGCGTCTTAGTGATTGTATTTTATGTGTTCTGATTTACTGCAATGTTCCCGGTTTGCTTCACCGAACCGCTGGAAGTGCACCACTTCCCTTGCGCGGAGAAACTTAATCGGTTCGTAAACGTCAGGTTCGTCTCTCACGAGGCGGAGGATATTATCGTAAGTTGAGCGCGCTTTCTGTTCCGCGGCCATGTCCTCGGTCAAATCCGTGATAATATCGCCCTTCGACTGGAACTCACAGGCATTGAAAGGAATGCCACCTGCCGCCTGGGGCCAGATGCCGACAGTGTGATCCACATAATAATTGCGGAAGCCGCTGGCTTCAATCTGTTCCATAGAGAGATTTTTGGTGAGCTGGTGTACGATGGTAGCTACCATTTCCAGGTGGGCCAATTCCTCGGTGCCGATGTCCGTCAGCACAGCAGAAACCTCCCTGTAAGGGCAGGCATACCGCTGGGACAGATAGCGCATGGAGGCACCCATTTCTCCGTCAGGGCCGCCGTACTGGCTGATGATGGCCTGCGCGATATCTGCGTTGGCCTCTTTGATGTTTACGGGAAACTCTAATCTTCTTTCATAATTCCACATTAGTTACAGCCTCCTTCCCAGGGCATAGGTGTGAGAGCCCATTTCCAATCGTCGCAAGCCGATACATCCGCGTAAGAAAGCGTGAGAGGCGTATACTTGGCGGAATATTCCTGTCTTGCCTGATTGGCAAGATGGTTGTAATGATTGAAATATTTCATGGCATTTTGATCAGTGGGGTGGGTGTCCAGATAGAGGGACAGTTCGATGACAACGAAGCTTAAGACGCCGATATCGTGGAGCAGTTTTTCCTGCTCATTTGCAAATTGTGCGTTCATCTGTTACAACATCTCCTTCCTGTAAATGGTTTGTCGAGCTCAGGGAAGATGGTGCCGTCACAGAACCCCTTTTCCAGATTTTCGCAGATACCGTTAAAATGCTGCCAAGGGACATAGGCCATTGCAATCGGAAAATCATCGCAGGGTTCCCGGTAGAGGTAATCCTTCATATTGCAGATCCTTTCTATTGGTGCGCCATATAAGAGCGACGCACAAATTTCATGTGTTTTTAAGATTATAGTATGTTATAATCATCTAAGTGTGTCGCACAGATAAGAGTGAACAGGACACAGAATCTTCACAGTTTGATACGAATAGAGACACATTTTACCAGTAAAATTAGAGTGAAAAGCTTTTATGCAGTGATGCAATAAAAAGGAGGATTGAATTTTGATACAGGTGGAAAATTTAGTCAAAAAATATGGAGGCCATGTGGCGGTGGACGATCTGACATTTACCGTGGAGGAGGGGAAAATATACGGTTTCCTCGGGCCCAACGGAGCTGGCAAGACCACCACGATGAACGTCATGACCGGGTATATCGCGGCGGATGGCGGTACCGTTGTGATTGACGGACACGATATCCTGAAAGAGCCCCTGAAAGCGAAAGCGTGTATAGGGTATCTGCCGGAGGTGCCGCCGCTTTATCCGGACATGACGGTGCGGGAGTTTTTACTGTTCGCCGCAGAGTTAAAAAAGGTGCCGAAGGCGGAGCGGAAACAGCGGGTCAACGAAATGATGGAGAAATTGAATCTTGTGGAAATGGAGAATCGTCTGATTAAGAACCTTTCCAAGGGATACCGGCAGAGAGTCGGTCTTGCGCAAGCGCTTGTGGGGAATCCGAAGGTTTTGATTCTGGATGAGCCGATGGTCGGTCTGGATCCGAAACAGATCATAGAGATGCGGGATTTGATTAAGGGACTGGCAGGAGAACATACGGTGATTTTGAGCTCGCACATTCTCTCCGAGATCAGCGCAGTGTGCGATCATATTATGATTATATCCAAGGGAAAACTGGCCGCCAGCGGCTCTCCGGATGAATTGCAGAAGAAGATGCAGGGCAGTGCGGAGCTTCTGGTGACGGTGATCGGCGGACAGGAACAGGCCTGCATCGTATTGGAGGGCCTGGAAGAAATTTCGGAGTTTTCCTTCGAGGATGGCGGGGAGGAAGGCAGCATTTTGATTCACATTACGTCGAAGGATGATGCGGATATCAGAAGGACGCTTTCGGTAGCGCTTTCAGGAGCAGGAATGCCGGTGCTGTCCATGAATCATTCTGAGAAGACTCTGGAAGACATTTTCATAGAGCTGACAGAGGGTGCGGAAGCGGAAGAAGTAGAAGAGGAAGAAGAGACAGAAGTAGAAGAAGTAGAAGAGACAGTGAGCGCCGAGACGGGAGAGGAGGAGAAAGATGAAAGCGATTTATAAGAGAGAATTAAGATCTTATTTCTGCTCCTTTACGGGGTGGCTTTTTGTGGCAGTCAATCTTTTTATGATGGGACTGTATTTTATCGTTTATAATATGCTGATCGGGTATCCGACTATAGCCTATGTGCTGCAGAGCATTGTCTTTACTTACATTGTGACGATTCCCATTCTTACCATGCGTGTTCTTTCCGAGGAGCGGAAAAATAAGACAGATCAGCTGATTTTGACAGCGCCCGTCTCGGTGGGAAAGATTGTACTGGGGAAATATCTGGCCCTTATGACGGTGCTCCTGATCCCCACATTATTTATGGGCGTGCTGCCGCTTTTTTTAAGGCTGGGAGGAGAGTTCCAGATGGGCGTTTCCTACGCTTCCCTTCTGGGCTTTTTCCTGTACGGCGGTCTGGCTTTGGCGGTAGGACTTTTTCTTTCCGCTCTGACAGAGAGTGTGGTGATCGCGGCGGTGCTTGCTTTTGGCGCGCTGTTTTTGGGTTATATTATGCCGGGGATATCGAGCCTTTTGACCTCCACGGGAACATCTGCGGTGACAACGGTAATTGCACGCATTTTGTCCTGCTTTGACATGGTAGGGCGGTTTGACACGCTCTCCTCCGGCTATTTTGAACTGGAGGCGGCGGTTTATTATGTGACGGCGATCGCCCTGGCCCTGTTCTGCACGGCGCAGGTGATTCAAAAACGCCGTTACAATATTTCTGGCGGCGGAATCAAGCTGGGCGCTTACAGTGTTTTGGGGATTTTTGTAGCGATTGCGCTCACAGTGGTGGTGAATCTGGGGCTCAATTATGTGCCGGAGCAGTATTCTTCCTTTGATTTAACGCAAAACAAGCTCTATCGGCTGACGGAGGAGACAAAGGCGTTTCTCACAGGTCTGTCTGAGGATGTTACAATCTATGTACTGGCGGAAGAGGGCGCAGGAGACGAAAATCTGGAGAAGACATTGGAGCAAATGGAGGACCAGTCGGGCCATGTCAGGGTAAGTTACGTCAGTACCGCAAAGAATCCCAATTTTTATCAGAATTATACGCAGGAACAGCCGGTATCCAACAGTCTGATTGTGGAGGGAGAAAAGCGGAGCAGGGTGGTGAGCTTTGAAGATATTTATGCGTATGAAATGGACTATAACACCTACAGCTATCAGATAACCGGTTACGACGGGGAGGGACAGATTGTCTCGGCCATTGCCTATGTGACGACAGAAGATATGCCGGTTCTTTATGCCGTTGGCGGTCATGGAGAGCTGGAACTGGAAGATAAATTTGTAAACGCGATAGAGAAGGAAAATGTGTCCTGCGAACAGCTCATGCTTTATTCGGTCGACGAGATTCCCGAAGACGCGCAGGGTGTGATCTTAAATGCCCCCACAGGCGATTACTCCGAGGACGACGCGAAAAAAGTAATCGACTATCTGAAAAAAGGCGGTAATGCGCTGATCATCTCCACCATGACGGAAGGGGAAATGACAAATTTTGAAAGCATTCTGGATTTTTACGGCATATCGGAGATAGAGGGAACGATTGTGGAGCAGGACCGGAATTTCTATTACCAAAATCCCTACTATCTTTTCCCGAATATTGAATCCGCCGAAGTGACGACGGCCTTGACGAACAGTCTGGTGTTTGCGCCGTTTTCCATGGGACTTTCTTATGAAGACACTTTGGAGGATACGGTATACACGCCGCTTCTGACCACAAGCGGCAGCGCTTTTTCCAAGACGGATATTACGGACACCAGCGATTACAGCAAAGGGGCAAATGACATTGAGGGTCCGTTTGTTGTCAGTGTGGAGGCGGAAAAGAGTACGGAGGATGGCAATGTTTCCCATGCTTTTGTGGTGGGAGGGGAGAGCCTTTTTACCGGCCTTGCGGATGATAAGGTGCCGGGCAACAATGTGAAACTTTTTGGCAGTATGATCAGCAATCTGGTGGAGCATGAAACCTCCGTGGCAATTCCTGTCAAGAGCCTTTCCATGCCGAACCTGACGTTCAAGGCGCAGACTGCTTATATTGCGGCGGTTCTGTGCGTGGTTGTGATTCCTCTTGCAACGCTGATCACAGGTCTGGTGATCTGGCTGAAAAGACGCCGCCGTTAGCCACAGAATGATTGACTTCCGTGTGACTTTGAAATATAATAGCCACAATGGAAAAAGCAAGCCGCATTTCAAGTTTTGGATGGAGAAATTATGAGAGGGATTGATACACAGGTTCGCAAAAACAGACGGCGTATTTTTAAAGAGGTGGCACATCTGGCTTATCATTCTGAGAATCTGAAGGATGATATCGAGGCGCTGCCGTACAAGATTGTGGATTACGATGAGTCTGAATATGAGAATATATACAGGGACCGCGCCATCGTGCGTGAGCGGATCCGTCTGGCCATGGGACTATCCCTCCGGCCAGAAAATGTGCCGGTGCATTTGACCCAGGGGCTTGAGGAGAGCAATATTTCCGAGAAATATTATGAGCCGCCGCTGATGCAGGTGATTCCTTCTGCCTGCAACGCCTGTCCGGAGAACAGCTATTATGTGACGGACCGCTGTATGGGCTGTGTGGCGCATCCTTGTCGGGAGGTCTGTCCGAGGGACGCGATTTCCATGGTGAACGGCAAGTCGGTGATTGATCCTGAAAAATGTATTCGCTGCGGAAAATGTAAGTCCGTCTGTCCCTATGACGCCATTGCCCATCAGGTAAGGCCCTGCGCGGGTGCGTGCGGCGTGGGCGCCATTAAAAACGATGAGAAGGGCCGCGCGGTGATCGACAATGATTTGTGCGTCTCCTGCGGACAGTGTATGGTGAACTGCCCTTTCGGCGCGATTGCGGACAAATCGCAGATCTTCCAGTTGATCCGTGCATTGCAGACGGGAGAGCAGATTATCGCCCAGGTGGCTCCTGCGTTTGCGGGGCAGTTCGGGCCGGATGTGACGCCGGATATGTTAAAGACGGCTTTAAAGGAACTGGGATTTTACGATGTGTATGAGACGGCCATCGGTGCGGATTTGGGCGCCATCGCCGAGGCGGAGCACTATGCTACGGAGGTTGCCACGGGAAAGCTGCCTTTCAGCCTGACTTCCTGCTGTCCTTCCTGGTCGGTGCTTGCAAAGAAGTTTTTTCCGGAGACGATTGACAAGATATCGAATGCGCTGACGCCTATGGTGGCGACGGCGAGAATTATTAAACAGGAACACCCGGACGCCAAGGTGGTGTTTATCGGGCCCTGCGCTTCCAAGAAGCTGGAGGCGTCCAGACGGACGATCCGCTCTGATGTGGACTTTGTCATAACGTTCGAGGAGCTGACAGGCATTTTTGAGGCCAAAGGCATTTTCCTAAAGGAGATACAGGCGCTGGATGAGATGAAAGGCGCGACGGGCGCGGGCCGGGGCTACGGTGTGGCAGGTGGCGTGGCGAACGCCATCGAGGAGTGCGTGAAAGAATATTACCCGGATGTGGAGGTACACATCGAACATGCGGAGAGCCTTTCCGAGTGTAAGAAGATACTGATGCTTGCCAAGGCCGGTAAGAAAAACGGCTGTCTGATTGAAGGAATGGCGTGTCCCGGCGGTTGTGTGGCGGGCGCCGGGACGAATATCGCGATTCCGGCTGCGGCGAAAGCGGTGGCGGCCTTCAAGGAGGCGGCGCCGAGAAGGATTCCTGATATGCCGGATGCTCCGGCGGAAGAAAACCAGTAAGCGGGGAAGCTTTGCTTCACTGCCGTGAAAATGTGTTTGAAGGAGAAAGATAGAAAATGAGTCAGAAAATAAGAACCAGATACGCGCCCAGTCCCACGGGACGGATGCATGTGGGAAATTTGCGGACAGCCCTTTACGCCTATCTGATCGCGAAGCATGAGGGCGGGGACTTTATCCTGCGGATTGAGGACACGGATCAGGAACGATATGTGGAGGGGGCGGTGGATATCATTTACCGCACCCTGAAGGACACGGGACTTGTGCATGATGAAGGTCCGGATAAGGATGGGGGCGTGGGCCCCTATGTGCAGAGTGACCGCCAGAAGCAGGGCATTTACATGCAGTATGCGAAGCAGTTGATTGAGAAGGGCGAGGCGTACTACTGTTTCTGCGACAAAGAGAGATTGGCTTCCCTGACACAGACGGTTGCCGGTAAGGAGATCAATGTTTACGACAAGCACTGTCTGCATCTGTCGAAGGAGGAGGTCGAGGCGAATCTGGCGGCGGGCAAGCCCTACGTGATCCGCCAGAACAATCCGACGGAAGGGACAACCACCTTCCACGATGATATTTACGGGGATATCACAGTGGACAATGCAGAGCTGGACGACATGATCCTGATTAAGTCGGACGGCTATCCCACTTACAATTTTGCCAACGTGGTGGATGATCATTTGATGGGGATTACTCATGTGGTGCGCGGCAATGAATATCTGTCCTCCTCGCCAAAATATAACCGCCTTTATGACGCTTTCGGCTGGGAGGTGCCGGAGTATGTGCACTGTCCCCTTATCACGGACGAAAATCACCAGAAGCTGTCAAAGAGAAGCGGACATTCCTCCTATGAGGATTTGATTGAGCAGGGATTCCTTTCCGAGGCGGTGGTCAATTTCGTGGCGCTTCTCGGCTGGAGCCCGGAGGATAACGAGGAGATCTTTTCTCTGGAAGAGCTGGTGAAGCGGTTCGATTACCACCATCTTTCCAAATCCCCGGCGGTGTTTGATTATACCAAACTGAAATGGATGAATGGGGAATATCTGAAGGCCATGGATTTCGACCGGTTTTATGAGATGGCCGAGCCTTATTTGAAGGAGGCGGTGAAAAAGGACTATGATCTGAAAAAGATTGCCGCCATGGTCAAGACAAGGATTGAGATTTTCCCGGATATCAAAGAGCATGTGGATTTCTTCGACGCGCTTCCCGATTATGACGTGGCGATGTACACGCATAAGAAGATGAAGACCAACGCGGAGACCTCCCTCGCCGTCCTGAAAGACCTTTTGCCGCGGCTGGAAGCGCAGGAGGACTACACAAACGACGCGCTCTATGCGGTTCTTACTGCTTATGTGGAGGAAAAGGGATATAAAAACGGATATGTGATGTGGCCAGTGAGAACCGCCGTTTCCGGCAAGCAGATGACGCCGGGCGGGGCGACGGAGCTCATGGAGGTGTTAGGAAAGGAAGAGTCCCTTACAAGGATCAAAAAGGGAATTGAAAAGCTTGAACAAGCTTAAGTTTCCCTGCACGAAAAGGCAGGAGGAAGCGATCACTCACACTGTCGGGCCGGCCATGGTTTTGGCCGGACCCGGCAGCGGAAAAACTTTTGTTATCGTACAACGCATCTATCATCTTATCACATCACAGGGCGTAGATCCCGCCCACATTCTAGTATGTTGCAAAATAAATA
>DKUO01000042.1 GCA_002490705.1 Lachnospiraceae bacterium UBA7202 | reverse complement strand
CATAGGGCAGGATGCCGGATAACGTCCGGTGGAGGCGACTCCAAGGCCAGTGCAACAGAAAAGAAACTGCCTGTAGATTTGCCGACAAAGCACGAAGCCGTGCAACGGCTTCCGCAGTTTTGCGAAGCAATACTGCAGGTGAGGGTGGAATGGCAGTGTAAGAGACTACCGCCGCCACGGTAACGTGGCGGGCTGTGTAAACCCCATCCGGAGCAAGACCAAAACGAGAGCGACAGACCGGCCCGGTCTGCTTTCAGGTAGGTTGCTGGAGGGCTTCGGCGACGAAGCTCCTAGATAGATGATCATTCGAGACATAACCCGGCTTATCGTTCCGCTTATTTTTCTTTTATATAGGTTTCAGACAGGGGCACAGGGATCATGCAATTCCCTGTGCCCCTGCGAAGGGTAATTGCAAACAAGGAGCGGCCTGTGGCAAAGAGCGGAAAATTATATAAAATATCAGCCGTTATTACAATTCTGTTGTGGGGGATGCTGCAAGCGCTGCCGCAGTCGAAACAGCCGGCTTTGCTGCCGCGGACGGTACAGGCGAAGGAGCCTTCCCTGCCGCCCCATCTGATCCAGAGCGTGACTGCTGAGGATTTCTACAGGGGAATGCTGGCGTTTGATTTGACGGATTGTCCCGTACTTGCCGGAAAGGACAGGGAGAGAGCCAGCGAAAATGTGAGGGACAGCGTGGTGCGGATTGAGATGGGAAACGCCTACGGAAGCGGCGTCATTTTCCGGCTGACGGAGGATGGCGTGATCATTGCCACGAACAGGCATGTGCTGGATTATTGGCAGGATGAGGCAGGCGTGATCCGGTTTCCCCAGGGATTTTATGTGAGCGCCCGGTCTCTCGGAAGCGCTCAGAGCTGTGATGTGGGATTCTTGAAGGTGGAAGGCAGTGAGATCGGTGTAGAAACGCTTTTGACGCTCCGAAATGTCCCGGTGGACGAGGAGGCCTGGCAGTCGCTACAGGCAGGGGATGAGGCTTTTTGTCTGGGAGCGGACCGGGAGATAGATGAGATTGTATATCAGGAGGCTGTGGTTGCAGAGAAGGGGAGGTATATTGATACTTTCGGTGGAGAAATGCTCTATTTGCATGGATTTGCGAAGGAGGGGATGTCCGGCGGCGGTATTTTTGACGGCTATGGACATTTGATCGGCCTGCTTGCCGGCGGCACATGGCGTGGTGAGGTGGCCGGAGTCCCGGTAGATCAGGTATTGTCGGCTTATCAGGAGATCGTGGGAGAATAAAGATACCTTTTTTTGACAAGCTGTGGTATGATATTCAAGATGGAGCAAAGCGGAATCGAGGAGGAAACAATGGCATTATTTCAGATTAGTAATGATAAAATTACAATTCAGGTGGACAGTCTGGGGGCGGAACTGAAATCTTTAAAGAGCGTGCCGGACAACAGAGAATATATGTGGCACGGCGATCCAGCCTTCTGGGGACGAACCTCACCGGTGCTTTTTCCCATTGTGGGAGGGTTAAAGGACGGCGCATTCCGCTTGGACGGCCAGACCTATTCGATGGGACAGCACGGCTTTGCAAGAGACAGGGAATTCCGGTTGAAGAGTCAGGTGGCCTCGGAGATTTGGTTTAGCCTCAGCTCTGATGAGGAGACCCTGAAGCGATACCCCTATCCGTTTTTGCTGGAGATCGGTTATGAGCTTGTGGAACGCACGGTAGTGGTAAAATGGCGGGTGAGTAATCCGGCAAAGGAGCCTGTCTGGTTTTCCATAGGGGGCCATCCGGCATTTCTGTGCCCCATTGATCCGGGGACAGATCAGACCCAGTACAAGCTGGTATTTGATGCGCAGGAAAGCATAGAGTCGTCTTGCATTGCGGGTGGTCTGGTGAGCGGAGAGAAGAAGACCTACAAGCTGAGAAACGGTGTTTTGCCCATTACGGCGGATTTGTTTGACGGTGACGCGCTGGTGATCGAGGGGGAGCAGGCCCACAGCGTTTCGCTGGCCAGACCTGACGGAAGCCCCTATCTGACGGTGGACTTTGACGCGCCTTTGTTCGGCATCTGGTCGCCGCCGAAGAAAAAAGCGCCGTTTATCTGTATTGAGCCATGGTATGGCCGGTGCGACAGCACGGAATTTACAGGAGACTTTAAGGAGCGGGAATGGACGCAGCAGATTTCGGGAGAAACCTTTGAGGCGGCGTACCGCATTACGATAGCATAAGGATACAAGAGGAGGAAGTACATGGACATGGCGCCGATGGTACAGTGTATGGGTCTGACGAAGACTTATGGAAGAAAAATAGCCTTAAATCAGGTTTATCTCAATCTGGAACGGGGCAGGATTATCGGGCTTTTGGGCCCGAACGGCAGCGGTAAGACTACGCTGATCAAAATTATGAACGGGCTTCTGCGGCCGACGTCGGGGGAGGTTTTGATTAACGGGCAGCGTCCCGGGATAGAAACCAAGCTTCGAATCTCTTATCTGCCTGAGCGGACCTATCTGCATCCCGGCATGAAAGTGGTGGAGATGGTGCAGTATTTTCAGGATTTTTACCCTGATTTCAGGCTGGACCGGGCCTACGATATGTTGGCAAGACTGCAGATTCCGCCGCAGGAGAGGCTGAAAAATCTCTCCAAAGGGACAAAGGAGAAGGTGCAGCTGATTCTGGTGATGAGCCGGGATGCGGATCTGTATATTCTGGATGAGCCGATTGCCGGTGTGGACCCCGCGTCCAGAGATTACATTTTAAATACCATTGTGAGCAATTATAACAGAAACGGGTCGATTCTGCTCTCTACGCATCTGATTTCGGATGTGGAGAATATACTGGATGAAGTGGTGTTCATCAAGTACGGAAATATTGTTTTGCAGGCGGGCGCCGAGCAGATCAGGCAGAATGAGCATAAGTCTGTGGATCAGTTTTTCAGGGAGGTGTTCGCATGTTAGGGAAATTGATGAAATACGAGTGGAAGGCCACATGGAAGCTGCTTACTGCGGCGAATCTTCTGACAGTGGTCATGACGATTCTGGCTTGGTGTATGATACATGCGGTAGAGTATTCAAGCGATTTCAGAATGGTAGACTTTATGGCCGTCATGGTGATCCTCACCTATGTGCTAAGTATGTTTGTGGTGTATGTGGGCACGGCGATTTATCTGATTTACCGCTTCTATACGTCCACTTACGGGGATCAGGGGTATCTGCTGCATACTTTGCCGGTGGATACGCATCATATCATTATAGCCAAAACCCTTGTCAGCGCCATATGGGTCGGAATCAGTGTGATACTGATGTATCTCTCTGTTTTGGTGCTGTTTATGTCATCGGGCGACGCCTTTTTTAACATGATGGAAGGAATGGTGGATGCCATTGAGTTTATAAACGGAGAGGAGATTTCCGTTTTTATGTTGGTTATGACGCTGATTGCCGGTATTTTTTCCATCTTTGCAAGGGTGTTGAAAATCGGGGCATGTATTTCGCTCGGCCAGCTTTCCTCCAACCATAAGCTGATGTGCTCCTTTGGATGGTATGTGGGCATTTATCTGGTGGAATGCGTGATCAGCGGGGTGTATTTTGTCATTCGGCTGGCGTTTGAAGAGTTTACCTCCCAAGGAGATTATTTCCCCTATTTCAGCACACAATGGGAGACGACGCTGCTTGCCGGGATTGTGAGCTGTGTGGCGTTCTATATTCTGACATGGTATGTAATGAGCCGCAAGCTGAATCTCGATTAACGAAAAGGAATAATTGTTTTGCTATAGCGGAAAGGAAGGATATAACATGACGAAGATTGATATTTTTTCCGGATTTCTGGGAGCCGGGAAAACCACGCTGATCGGAAAACTCTTAAAGGAGGCGTTAGCCGGCACAAAGGTGGTGCTGATTGAAAATGAATTCGGTGAGATCGGTATTGACGGCGGTTTCTTACAGGAGTCGGGCATTGAGATCAAGGAAATGAACTCGGGATGCATCTGCTGCTCTCTGGTAGGCGATTTTGGTGCGTCCCTGAAAGAGGTGCTGGACACCTATGAGCCGGAGCGCATTCTGATCGAGCCGTCGGGCGTGGGAAAGCTTTCCGACGTCATGAAGGCGGTGCAGGGGGCCATGACGGACCGGGACGTACAGCTAAACAGCGCGGTTGCCGTGGTGGATGCCTGCAAATGTAAGATGTATATCAAGAATTTCGGAGAGTTTTTTATCAACCAGATCGAACATGCGGGCACGATTGTTTTAAGCAGGACGGACAAGCTCAGTGAGGAAAAACTGGCTGCCTGTGTGGAGCTGATTCGGGAGCATAACGAGAAGGCGACGATTGTTACGACGCCCTGGGATGCGCTGGACGGTAAGGATATTCTGGCAACGATAGAGGGCGCGGGCGACTTGGAGGCCGAGCTGATGCGGGAAGTGATGGAAATGCATGATGAGCATGAGCACTGTCATCACGACCACGAGCATGAAGAGCATGAGCATCATCATGACCATGAGCATGAAGAGCACGACCATCATCACGACCACGAGCATGAAGAGCATGAGCATCATCATGATCACGAGCATGAAGAGCACGACCATCACCACGATCATGACCACGACCATCATCATGACCATGAGGGCCACGACCATCATCATCACCACGCGGACGAGGTTTTCACCAGCTGGGGGATGGAGACGCCCGCTGTCTACACCAGAGAGGAGATCGGTTGTATTTTGGACAAGCTGGATCAGGAAGAGGAATATGGTCTGGTGCTTCGGGCCAAAGGCATGGTGGAAAACGCGGAGGGCGGCTGGATCTATTTCGACTACGTGCCCGAGGAGAGCAATATCAGGGACGGCAAGCCGGGCGTGACAGGAAAATTCTGTGTGATCGGCTCGAAGCTGAAGGAAGATAAGCTGGCAGCACTCTTTGCTGAAAGAAAGAGTAAATAACGATAGATATTTATTGGAAGGAAGTATCATTATGAAACCGGTCTATATAATCAATGGCTTTTTGGAGAGCGGTAAGACGGAGTTTATCACTTATACTTTGGCACAGCCTTATTTTCAGGTGCGGGGAAAAACGCTTCTCCTTCTCTGTGAGGAGGGAGAGAACGAGTACGATCCGGCGCTCTTAAAGCAGAGCCGCACGGTGCTTGAGGTGATCGACGAAGAGGAAGATTTTGTCCCGGACAGACTGATAGAGTTGGAAAAAAAGCATAAACCGGAACGCATCATCGTGGAGTACAACGGCATGTGGAACTATAAGGAGATGAAGCTTCCCTGGCATTGGAGAATAGAGCAGCAGATCACCACGATCGACGCTTCCACCTTTCCCATGTATTTTACGAACATGAAGTCTCTGTTGGCAGAGCAGATCAGAAAGTCGGAACTGATTATCTTTAACCGGTGTGACGGAGTGGAGGATCTTGGCAGTTATAAGCGGAATGTGAAGGCGATCAATCCGAAAGCGGAGATCGTCTTTGAGGATTCCAACGGGGAGATCAACGAAATCATGGAGGAGGATCTGCCCTATGACCTGAAAGCGCCGGTGATTGCGCTGGATAACAACGGTTATGGAATATGGTATCTGGATTCTATGGATCATCTGGAACGCTACGAGGGGAAGACCATTTCTTTTGTTGGTATGGTATTGAAACCAAAACAGTTCCCGAAAGGGTATTTTGTGCCGGGGCGTATGGCAATGACCTGCTGTGCGGAGGATATGGCCTTTTTGGGATATGCCTGCGCGTACGACGGGACCGATTCGCTTAAGGATAAACAGTGGGTGAAGGTCACGGCACGGGTGGAGAAAGAGTATTTTGAGCAGTATCAGGGCGAGGGTCCGGTACTGCATGCGCTCAGTGTGGAGCAGACCAGAGCGCCGAAGGAGGAAATCATTAGTTTTATGTGAGGAGTTACCGTTTTATGTTTAATTATACTGGAATGCAGTGGTTGTTTTTCTTTTATTTCTATTGTTTTGCCGGCTGGTGCTTTGAGTCGGTTTATGTGTCACTTAAATCTCGCAAATGGGTAAACAGGGGCTTTATGAGAGGCCCCTTTCTTCCGTTGTACGGCAGCGGCGCCATTATGATGCTGGTGGTGTCCAGACCTTTTTCGGACAATATAGCGCTGACATATATTGCGGGCGTGATTGGGGCGACGGCGCTCGAGTATGTGACGGGAGTCGCTATGGAGGCGCTCTTTAAGATGCGGTATTGGGATTATTCCAATCGACTTCTTAATTTTCAGGGGCATATTTGTCTGCGCTCCTCACTGACATGGGGATTTTTTACGGTGCTGATGACCAGAGTGATACACCGTCCCATCGAGAGAATGGTGTATACGATTCCACCCCAGGTGTTATATTATGGCACGGTGATTCTAACGATCTATATTGTGGCCGATTTTACGCTGTCCTTCAAGGCGGCTTTGGACCTGAGGGATATTCTGGTAAAGATTGTGAAGGTCAGAGAGGAAATGTGGCGGATGCAGAAGCGTCTGGATGTGATGATTGCTTTCAACAACGAGGAGAAAGAGCAGAGACGCATCGACAAGGAGGAACGCAGGGAGCTTCGGTTAAACGAGCTTTCGGCGAGCCTGGAACAGGGATTTGCCACCATCAAGGACATGGTTCTGAGCAGACCTACGGCTTTCGGGGAAAATGCCAGAGAGGAAATTGCCGAACTGCGGGGAAAATTTTCTCTGTACAGAGAACGGGAGAAAGGGATTGGGCGTTTGGACTTCTTTAAACGCGATATGATCCGCAATAACCCGACTATGCGGTCACAGACCTATGAGAGCGCCCTTGAGGAATTGAAGGAGATGGCCAACGATAAGCAGGAAAAGAAACAACGCTCAGGCTAGTCGTCCCCCAAGGTAATATAGCGGGTAGGTTCCCGTTTGGCGGCGAGAATGGAATCGAGCAGCTGATTTTCCATCAGCTCCAGATTTCGCGCCTTTTTGCGAAACAGGGCCAGAAATTTATTGTAAAGCCAAAAGGAGTACACAAGGACATTGTTTACCTTGCCGAGTTTCGCCTTTGTGGTGTGCATGTAGTGGCGGCCGCCGATGATGGTCGCCTTTTTTGCGCGGATATATTGGATTAATTCCGTCTCGTTGGAAATGTCTTCCTGCAATATGGTGTACCCGAAGCCGGCGCAGTCCTCTTTGTGGGAGTCGCTGCCGCCAAAGCAGGGAAGATTATATTTTTTCGCAAGAGTCATGGCGCGCATGTTGGAGTCCGCGTCCTCGCAGGCGTTGTAACCTTCTATGAAGTCAAACTTGCGGTAAATCACGGAGTTGAGTTTGTGCCGCATGGTGCTGCAGACGCTTAAGAATCGTTCCCCGCAGGGGTGGGCAGGCCCGATAATTCCGCCGTAAAAATGAACGATCTCTATAAGAAGAAGCAGGGGAAGTCCCCTTAGCTCCAGAAGCGGCAGATTGACGCCGGTGGGCATGATGATCAGCATGTGGCCGGCGTTTATGGTGTCATATTCTATTCCCTTCAGCACTACAAAGTCGTCCGGTTTATCTTTCAGTTTTTTATAATAGCGGTAGGCCTTGTAGGAGTTGTGATCCGTGATCAGCATCCCCTGATAGCCCTTCTGCTTTAAAATGGCGATATTTTCTAACAGTTCCAGTTTTCCGTCGGGAGAACCCTCTTTTGTGTGACAATGCATGTCCAGCTTCATAGTAATTCCTCTTTTACCGTTTTTCCTTATCTATTCTACCCTTTTTTTTAAATAAATGCCACTGGTTTTTTCAGGATGAAGCATAACTTGGACAAAGCCTCATATATTGTAATGAGACAGGGGGGATGGCGATGCGTCGGGAGGAGGTTCTTTGCCTGTTTCCCGAGGGAAGCAGGGATAGATGGCGTGAGGTGGCAAAAAGGGCGGAGGGCCTGCAGGAGATTCGGTTTCGGGTGGGAATGCCGCTTTCTGTATGGATAGATAATAAGGAAAATTTTGTGGACGAGCAGGGAAAGATTGTGGACAGGCCGGAAAAAGCGATGCGGCCGGCAGCAGAAGAAGTGGAGGCGTTATTGCAGCATCTGTGCCGGTATTCTGTCTATGCGTTTGCCGATGAAATCAGGCAGGGGTTTTTGACTGTACAGGGAGGCCATAGGATTGGATTGGCCGGTCAGGTGATACCGGACAAAGATGGCCGGATCAAAAATATGAAATACATACGTTATTTAAATATCCGTATCGCCCATCAGGTAAAGGGAGCGGCGGATTCGGTGATCCCGTACATTTTTGAGAAAGGGCATGTGCAAAACACACTTCTGATCTCCCCACCGGGAGGGGGAAAGACGACCATGCTTCGGGATATTATCCGGCAGGTGTCCGATGGAACGGTATACGGAGCCGGCGTCAATGTGAGCGTTGTGGACGAACGGTCGGAAATCGCCGGAAGCTATCTCGGTGTTCCCCAGAATGATGTGGGAATCCGCACGGATGTGCTGGACGGCTGCTCAAAGACGGAAGGAATGATGATGGCAATCCGTTCCATGGCTCCGCAGGTATTGGCGGTGGATGAGCTGGGAAGCACTGAGGATGTGCAGGCGCTGCAGATGGCGGGAGGGTGCGGATGCCGTCTGCTTGCCACAGTGCACGGGGACTCGCTGGAAGAGATCGGCCATAAAGATTATATGCGTTATGTAATGGAAGCGGGGGTGTTTGACCGGTATGTCGTTTTGGATAGAAGGACGGGAGTATGCAGAATTGCGGGAATTTATGACGGGAAAGGGAACTTATGTATAAGTGGATAGGCTTTTTTTGTATTCTGGCCGGCTGTGCAGGCTGGGGGAACACAAGGGCCGCGCTGGAAAAGGAAAGGGTCGGGCATTTGCGCATCCTGTTTCATATTTTGGGACAGATGCGGGGTGAGATTTCTTATGGAAAACATACGCTGCCGGAGGTATGTCTCCTTCTGTCAGAATTAAACGACGGCTGTTATAAAAAATGCTTTTCCAGGATTTATGAGCAGACAAGGGAGGAGAACGGCGGGGATTTCGCAAAGGTTTGGGAGACGGAGCTGACGAGCTGTCTGGAAGGGCTTCCCCTGCGGGAGGATGAGCGTGAAACGGTGATCGGTCTGCCGAAAACGTTGAGTTTCCGGGAGGAAGGCGGGCAGTCCGACCGCATCGGACAGGCGGAGGCTTTTCTGGAGGGACGATACAGGCAGGCGGAGGAGACATATGAAAACAGATCAAAAATGATACGCAGCGTCAGCATTTTGACAGGACTTCTTCTGGCAATTGTACTGCTGTGATGGAAACGACAGGGAGGAAGGATGAGCGTAAGTCTGATTTTTAAGATAGCGGCGGTCGGTATCTTGGTTACAATATTAAATCAAGTTTTAAAGCATAGCGGAAGAGAGGAACATGCCTTTCTAATCAGCCTTGCTGGATTAATTCTTGTTTTAACTTGGATCGTTCCTTATATATACGATCTGTTTGTGATGATGCAGAGTTTGTTCGACCTGTGACCTGTGACAGAGCCTGCGGCTCAGTCACGCGAGCACTGCTTCGCAGGCTCGGCAGGATATGTGAAATGCAGATACTCAGTTACGCGAGCGCTGCTTCGCAGGCTCGGCATAAACTTGGAGGATATGAATATGGACATGGTAAAGGCCGGCATGATCGGCGTGGTTGGCGTTCTGCTTGCTGTTTCCCTCAAGAGCCATAAGGCGGAATACGGCATTTATGTGTCTCTTGCGGTCTGCTTTGTCATATTAGAATATATCATGCGTTATTTTATGCAGATATTGTCGGGGATGGAGCTGTTGCGAGGGTATTTACAGGACAATTACAGCTATCTTGCCCTGCTCTTAAAGGCGGTGGGCGCCACCTATGCCTGCGAATTCTGTGCGGGAATCTGTAAAGACGCCGGATACGGAGGGGTGGCAGGCCAGGTGGAAATGCTGGGAAAGCTTTATATTCTTTCCATGGGAATGCCGGTTATTCTGGCATTGATAGAGAGCATACAGTCGATTGCCGGATAAGGGCGTTGACAGGAGGGGAGGCGGCTTTATGGGGATGGAGGAAAATGCTCTGGTGTGGGAGCAGATGGGTATGGATGCGGTAGCCGGTGATTTTGAAAAGCTGTTCCCGGCTTTTTCTTTTGACGCCAAAGGGGTGTTCGCGGATATCATGAGCGGACAGCTTTCGGAGGCTTTGAAAAAACTGGCAGGGGGATTGTCGGACGCGGTTTTGTTTCAGAGGGAGGAGTATCGGACCCTCTTTTTTACGATTTTGATTTTGGGAGTGGCGGCGGCCCTGTTTTCCAATTTTGCAGATCTTTTCAAAGATCATCAGGTGTCGGATCTGGCCTTCTATTTTGTGTATCTGCTCCTGATTGCGGTGTTAGTCAGATTTTTTTCGGATACGGCGGATATTGTGCGGGAAATGCTGAATAATGTGGCTCTTTTTATGAAATTATACATTCCAACTTATATATTGGCTGTGGGAAGCGCTTCGGGCGCTCTGTCGGCCACGGCATATTATCAGCTTCTCTTATTTGCGGTTTATCTGATCGAGTGGGGGTATCTCACCATTCTTCTGCCGCTTGTCTACGGGTATGTCCTGTTGGTGGTGATCAACGGCATCTGGATGGAGGAGAAACTGGCGCTGCTTTTGGAACTTTTGGAGAAGGTGATCAAGGGGAGCGTGAAGGCGTCCGTCTGGCTCGTCACCGGATTCAGCCTGCTGCAATCAATGATATCACCCGTTATCGATTCTCTGGAATTTACGACAGTCAAAAAGGCGCTGTCTTCCATGCCGGGGATCGGCAGCCTGACGGAGGGGATGTTTGAAATGGTAATTGGCTCTGCGGTTTTGGTAAAAAACAGCATCGGCCTGTATATGACGCTGCTTCTCATCGTGCTCTGTGTCGTGCCCGTCATAAAAATTGCCTTGATTTCCTGCGTTATCAAGCTGAGTGCGGCCCTTGTCGGCATTGTGAGCGATAAACGGCTGACCAACTGCGTGAGCCGGGTGGGGGAGGGGAACCTGATGCTCCTTCGGATCGCACTTACGTCCATCGGTATGTTTATGATTCAGGTGGCTGTTATCAGCTATTCGGCAGGACAGGCCGTGCGTTGACAGGGGGCGCTGTATGTTAAAAAATATCAGGGAAATCGGTATCTTTATGATTGCCGCACAGGCGGTGATTCATTTCGCGCCGGGAAGACAGTATGAGAAATATATTAAGTCTGTGTCGGGAATCATCATCCTTCTTCTTTTTCTGAAACCTTTTTTGCAGCTTTCCGGGGCGGAGTGGAAGGGCCCGGAAGCGGTTCTTAAGAAACTGGAGGAAGTGACGGATATGCAGGACTTTTCTGTAGAAAGGCCGGACACGGCAGATGAGGCGGGGGTGGGCGGCACGGTGGTAAGCCGCATGGAAGCGGAAATAAAGGATTTTTTGAATCGGGAGCTTTCGGAAGACGATTACCGTGTGAAACAGGTGTCGATCCGGTTGGAAAAAGATCCGGCACAGGGGGGTGAACTGTGCCTTTCGCAGATAGCTGTCAGGATGGTGAGGGCTTCGGAGACAGAGCAGGAGAGGGCAATCGGGATTGACAGGATTGTGATCGGGGATACGGAGAATGAGGAGGAGACTGTTTTTTTACAATATCGCGGCCGCTTTGCAGCTCTTTTGAATGTAGAAGAAGAGAGGGTGGAGGTGAGACTGGATGGGAGAGGTTAAGAAATTTTTCGGAAAGATCGGCGGGGGAAAGAAACTCGGAAAGGATCAATGGCTGATTATGGTTTTGGTGGGCATTCTTTTTTGTGTGATATCCCTGCCTGTGGAAAAAGAAAACAAGAAGTCCGATCTATTGGACACATCGAACACTATAATAAAAAAAGAACAAACGTTCGACTACGAGGGCGGGGAATCAGATTATGTGGCGTATTGGGAGGAGAAGCTGGAGGAGAGCCTGCGCTGTGTGGAAGGAGCGGGAAAAGTTAAGGTACTGATCAATGTGAAGGAGTCGGAAGAACAGATTTTGGCGAGGGACGGAGAGGAAGAATTTTCGGATACGGTGGAGGAGGACGCGGCAGGGGGAAGCCGTCATGTATCGGAAAACAGGACGGATAAGTCCGTGATTTGCACCGTGGATGAGCGCGGGCAGAGCGTGCCTCTTGTGGTGAAGACAGTTTCCCCTTCTGTAGAGGGGGTGGTCGTGATCGCACAGGGCGCGGACCGGGCGCAGGTGCGCAGGGACATAATCGAAGCGATTCAGGTATTATTTGATGTAGACATGAATAGAATATCAATAATTAAAATGAAAACAAATAATCAGTGAAGGGGAGAAGAAATTGAAAAATATGATCAAAAAGAACCAGATGATGATCACAGCGCTTGCCATTATGATCGCAGTAGCAGGGTACTTGAATTTTGCGGGAACAAAGGTGACGGACGAGGAACTGATGAGCGTGAGCGGGGAGGTGGGCTCCACCGAGCTGACGCAGGAGGACGCGGAGGCGGATTATGCATCCCTTTTGGATTTGTCGGATGAGGATATGGAACAGGCTTATGGGGATATTGAGAGTCTGGACAGCGACGTGACCATGGAGGAGAGCGGCAGCGTGGATGAGGAGCTGGCACAGGCTCTTGCGGAGGAGCAGATGGATGAAGTACCCGGAGAAGCGGTATTTACATCGGCTGATCCGTCTTCCCAGCTTTCCGGCGCGAAGCTTGAGAAAGAGCAGACCAGAATGCAAAATAAGGAAACGCTGTTGGAGATCATCAATAATGCCAACATCAGTGAGAGCCAGAAGCAGGAAGCCGTAAACAGCATGATTTCCATGACGGATATTGCAGAGAAGGAGACGGCGGCGGAGATTTTGTTGGAGGCGAAGGGCTTTGACGATGCGATTGTCAGCATAGACGGGGACAGCGTGGATGTGGTGGTAAACACGGCGGAGCTGTCGGAAGCGCAACGCGCCCAGATCGAGGATATCGTAATCCGCAAGACAGGGGTGAGCGCGGATGCTATCGTGATCAGCACGGTAAACGGTGACGAGGAATAACAGTTTTACCATTCTTTCTAAAATATTATATACTGCGATATCTTAAGTTGTGATACAATGTACGGGTGGCACAAAGCAGTGCACAGACGTAAGCTGAAAAAGGCGGATTGCTACAGTTTCAGGAATTTGTAGAAAAGTTTGGAGGATAAAGACGTGGGAACATATGCGGACGAGATAAACAAAAGAAGAACTTTTGCAATTATTTCGCACCCGGATGCGGGAAAGACGACGCTCACCGAGAAGTTTCTTCTGTACGGGGGAGCGATCAATCTGGCGGGCAGCGTAAAGGGGAAGGCTACAGCCAGACATGCGGTTTCTGACTGGATGCAGATAGAAAAGGAGAGAGGTATTTCCGTTACTTCCTCCGTATTACAGTTTTCTTATGACGGGTTTTGCATTAACATTCTGGACACGCCGGGCCATCAGGACTTCTCGGAGGATACTTACAGAACCCTGATGGCAGCGGATTCGGCGGTCATGGTGATCGACGCTTCCAAGGGCGTGGAAGCCCAGACGCGAAAGCTGTTCAAGGTGTGCGTGATGCGGCATATTCCGATCTTTACTTTTATCAATAAGATGGACAGGGATGCCAACGATACCTTTGAGCTTCTGGACGATATCGAGAAGGAACTGGGAATCGCCACCTGCCCGATTAACTGGCCGATTGGATCCGGGAAAAATTTTAAGGGCGTCTACGAGCGTGCGGGTAAGTGTGTGATCACTTATGCAGACACGGAGAAGGGGACGAAGGAGGGACATGCCACAAGGATTCCTCTGGAACAGACGGAAACGCTGACGGCGCAGATCGGGGAGGAATTTTATGCGCAGCTTACCGAAGAGATCGAGCTTCTGGATGGAGCCAGCGCAGACTACGATTTGGAGTTGATACAGGCGGGTGAATTGACGCCGGTGTTTTTCGGCTCGGCGCTTACGAATTTCGGCGTGGAAATATTTCTGAAGCATTTTTTGCAGATGACCACTACACCCCTGCCCCGTAAGGCGGATATCGGGCTGATAGATCCGGTGGAGCATGCGTTTTCGGCCTTTGTCTTTAAGATTCAGGCCAACATGAATAAGGCCCACCGCGACCGTATCGCGTTTATGCGCATCTGCTCCGGAAGATTTGATGTGAATGAGGAAGTGCGTCATGTACAGGGGGGACGGGTCATGCGTCTGTCCCAGCCCCAGCAGATTATGGCGGATGAGCGCAAGATATTGAGTGAAGCCTATGCGGGAGATATCATCGGGGTCTTTGATCCGGGTATTTTTTCCATAGGAGATACAGTCTGCACGCCTGAAGAGCAGTTTGCCTACGAGGGGATACCAACCTTTGCCCCGGAACATTTTGCACGGGTCAGACAGGTGGACACCATGAAACGGAAACAGTTTGTCAAGGGCATTATGCAGATTGCGCAGGAGGGCGCCATCCAGATTTTTCAGGAGTTTAACACCGGCATGGAGGAGATTATCGTGGGCGTGGTGGGCGTTCTACAGTTCGATGTGCTGAAATACCGGTTGGAAAATGAGTATAATGTGGAGATCAAGCTGGAAAATCTGCCTTATGAGTACATTCGCTGGATTGAGAACAGGGATCTTGATTTGGACAAGCTGACGGGAACTTCGGACATGAAAAAGATCAAGGATTTGAAGGGTAATCCGCTTTTACTTTTTGTCAACCAGTGGAGCATTGGCATGACGGTTGAGCGAAACGAGGGACTTATTTTGTCAGAGTTTGGCAGGACATAAGAGACGAGGGGAACCTGCGGGAGGAGGTTGGCAGGGTATGAAAAAAACGGCTGTATTTTTGATCGGTATGCTGGCTTTGACCGGTGCCCTGTATCTTGCGGGGGTTGGACTTTCCCGCAGTGAAAGCAGTCTTTACAGGCAGGAGGATGTGGGGGCAAAACAGTCGCCGCCGGACCTTCCGGAGCAGGTGCTCCCGCAGGCGGATGAAAAGCTTCGTGAAGAACAGAGGGACTGCTATGCCTTCGGGAAGCTGTCGGAGGAGGAGCAGGAGGTTTATCTGGAGATCTTTGAAGCGCTGACTTCGTTTCAGGAGAATGTGCGGCTTTCCAGTTGTGACAAAGACTTAATAGCCGATGTTTTCCAATGCGTTTTAAACGACCATCCCGAGATTTTTTATGTGGAGGGTTACAGTTATACCGAATATACGCTGGGGGATATTTTAAAGAAGATTACGTTTACGGGGAGTTATTGTTTCAGTCAGGAGGAAGTGGCCAAGAAACAGGAACAGATAGATGATTATGTAAACCAGTGCCTCGCCGGGATGCGGTCGGATGCGGATGAGTACGAGAAAGTGAAATATGTTTATGAATATCTGATTCACCATACCGATTATGATGCGTCGGCGAAAGACAGTCAAAATATCTGCTCGGTCTTTCTGGAACGCAGATCGGTCTGTCAGGGGTATGCAAAGGCGACCCAGTACCTGTTGAACCGTGCCGGCGTTTTTGCCACGCTTGTGTTGGGACAAGTTGTCGGCGGAGAAGGACACGCGTGGAATCTTGTGCGGATTGACGGGGAATACTACTATGTGGATACCACCTGGGGGGATGCTTCTTATCAGGCGGTCGGCGGCGGCGACTACCCAATCGAGAAGATACCGACGATCAACTACGATTATCTGGCGGTGACCACAGAACAGATGGAGCAGACGCACACATTGGACAATGTGGTGGAGATGCCGCTCTGTACGGCGATAGACGCCAACTACTATGTGAGGGAAGGCGCTTACTTTACAAAGTGGGATGAGGAGAAAATTAAAAAGATTTTTACGGACAGCTATGAGAAGGGAGAGGCTTACGTGACCTTAAAATGTGAGGGCGAGGAGGTTTACCGGCAAATGCGGGAGACGCTGATCGAGCAGCAGGGTATTTTCCGGTATCTGAACTGCCCGGACAAGGCTGTGTCCTATGTGGAGAATGAGAAGCAGTACAGCCTGAGTTTTTGGCTTTGATTTCTTTCCCCGGCATTGACATGGTGGGAGCGAAAGGCGGAAGGGACTATGCAAAAAAAAGAAATTTTGGTATACTTAAGCCATTAAGCCAAATGATAGAGAAAAGCGTAGGAACAAGATTGGAGCGTGGAGGTAAACATGGAACAGGAAGCGGGAAAGAACGGGTATGAATTACAGGAGAAGGCCGGAACGGTGAGGATTGCGGACGATGTGGTGGCGATGATTGCCGCGCTGGCAGCCATGGAGGTGGACGGCGTTGCGGCCATGGCGGGCAATCTTACAAATGAACTGCTGTGCCGTGTAGGTGTGAGAGGGCTCTCCAAGGGATCGAAGGTTGAGGTATCCGGGAAAAAGGTAAAGGTGGGGCTCGCAATCACCATGGAATACGGTTATAATATTCCGGCCACATGCCAGCGGGTACAGGCTAAGGTGAAGAGCGCGATAGAGAATATGACCGGGCTGGAGGTTTTGGATGTGAATATCCGCATTGCCGGCATTAATGTGACAAAAGAAAAATAGAGCGAGTGGTTGGTTATGAGCAGAAGAGAGTTGCGCGAACAGATATTTAAACTATTGTTCCGGGTGGAATTTAATAAAATGGAGGATATGCCGGAGCAGGAGCAGCTGTTTTTTGAGGATGAGGAAGCAGCGAAGGATAAGGATGCCGCTTATATTTCGGAGAAATACCATAAGATTTCCGAGAAGCTGCCGGAGATTGATTCCCAGCTGAATGAGAAGGCGTCAGGGTGGGATACCGGCAGGATGAGTAAGGTTGATCTGACGATTCTGCGCCTGGCGGTCTATGAGATCTGTTATGACGAGGACGTCCCCACAGGCGTTGCCATTAACGAGGCGGTGGAACTTGCAAAAAAATTCGGGCAGGACGCTTCTTATGGATTTGTGAACGGCGTTTTGGCTAAATTTGCATGAGGAAGACACAGGCTTATAACTTGCCTTGAAGTGGGGATTCGTATGCAGAATGTATATACGGTAGCACAGGTCAATTCCTATATCAGAAATATGTTCACACAGGATTTTATGCTTCAGAAGGTCCGGATACGTGGTGAGGTCAGTAACTGTAAATACCATTCCTCCGGGCATATCTATTTTACCCTGAAAGATGCGAAAAGTACGATATCATGCGTTATGTTTTCATCTGACAGGAAGGGGCTGCCCTTTCGGCTCTCGGAGGGACAGCAGGTGATTGCAAGCGGCAGTGTGGATGTCTATGAGCGCGACGGGAAATATCAGCTATACGCCAGAGCGATAGAACTTGACGGCATCGGCGCCCTCTATGAGAAATACGAGCGCCTGAAAGCGGATCTTGCAGAGCGAGGGATGTTTGCCGAACAGTATAAACAGCCGATTCCACGCTATGTTCGGAGATTGGGAGTGGTGACGGCACAGACGGGAGCGGCGGTGCGGGATATTATCAACATTGCCTCCAGAAGGAACCCCTATGTGCAGATTATTCTTTATCCGGCGATCGTGCAGGGTGAAGCGGCAGTACCCAGCATTATTAATGGCATTCATGCCATGGAACGGCTACAGGTAGACGCCGTTATTGTGGGCAGGGGCGGCGGCTCCATTGAGGATCTGTGGGCCTTCAACGAGGAGGCGGTGGCGCAGGCTGTCTTTGACTGTAGTATCCCGATTATCTCCGCGGTGGGGCATGAAACGGATGTGACCATCACGGATTTTGTGGCGGATTTGCGGGCGCCGACACCGTCCGCGGCGGCGGAGCTGGCAGTCTGTGACTTCGGACGGCTGGAGGAGCAGATGGCGGAGTATGCCTACACCATGCAGCATTTGTGCAGGCGCACGGTACAGAGTTATCGAAGCAGACTTGGGCAGTACGGGGTGCGCCTTAAGTATTTGAGTCCCCTGAATACCCTCCGTATGAAAAAGACGCAGGCGGTATCGCTGGAGGAGCGGCTGCAGGCTGTGATGGAGAAACGCTTACAGGAGTCGAGGCACAGGCTGGCGATCTATGCGGAACACATGAAGGGGCTGTCCCCGCTGGACAAGCTGAGTCAGGGATATGCCTATGTGTCGGATGAATCCGGCAAGAAATTGTCCGGCGTGGAACAGGTGGACGTGGGGGAGAAGATCAGGGTTTGTTTGAAGGACGGCAGCCTGCTGGCGGAAGTCCGGGAGAAAGAAAATGGCGAAAAAGAAAGAAGAAAATAAACCGGAAGAAGAACAGGAGTTATCTTTAGAAGATTCCTTTGCACAGATCGAGGAAGTGATCCGGCGTCTGGAGACGGAAGACATTACGCTGGAGGAATCCTTTTCGGCGTATAATCAGGGAATGGCGCTTTTGGCAAAGTGTAACGAGAGTATTGACCGGGTGGAGAAGAAGGTACTAAAGGTCAATGAGGATGGTGGATTGGATGAATTTTGACGAGGAACTGAGAGAAAAAACCCAGGATGTGGAGAAGATACTGGCGGTGTATCTGCCGGAGCCAAAGGGCTTTCAGAGTAAGGTGCTGGAAGCCATGGAGTATGCGGTCTCGGCGGGCGGCAAGAGGCTTCGGCCGCTTCTGATGAAGGAGACGGCGGCCCTGTTTGGGGAGGCGGGGGAGAGTCTTTCCTGTTTTATGGCGGCCATTGAGTTTATCCATACCTATTCGCTGATTCACGACGATCTCCCGGCTCTGGACAACGACGATTACCGCCGGGGAAGGAAAACGACCCATGTGGTTTACGGGGAGGACATTGCCGTGATCGCGGGGGACGGGCTGTTGAACTATGCCTTTGAGACGGCTCTGCGCGCCTTTGGGAAGGCGGTGACGATAGAGGACTATCAGAGGACAGAGCTGGCCTTGAATATATTGGGCCGTAAGGCCGGCGTCTACGGCATGATCGGGGGACAGTGCGCCGATCTGCTGGCAGAGAAGCCGGAGACGGAAGTGACGAAAGAAATGCTTCTGTTCATCCACAAAAATAAGACTGCGGCTCTGATTCAGGCGGCCATGACCATCGGTGCGGTACTCGCCGGAGCAGATGAGAAGGCGGCGCTGAAAATAGAGAAATGTGCGGAAAACATCGGCGTTGCCTTTCAGATTCAGGACGATATTCTGGATGTGACCAGCAGTACGGAGGTGCTGGGAAAGCCGGTGGGAAGTGATGAAAAGAACCACAAACTCACCTATGTGACCATGCATGGCCTGGAGGAATCGGGCAGACAGGTGGAGGAGCTTTCAAGGGAGGCAGTGGCGATTTTACAGTCTTTTGACAGGAGAAATCTCTTTCTGGAACAGTTGGTGGAACAGTTAATCGACAGAAAAAAATAAGGGGCATACTATGTTACTGGAACAGATAACGCAGACAAATGATATCAAGCAGATTGCGCCGGAGGATTACGGTGTTCTGGCGGAGGAGATCAGACAATTCCTGATTCAGACAATCAGCGTGACAGGAGGACATCTGGGGTCCAATCTGGGGGCGGTGGAGCTTACGATGGCTCTTCACCTGTTTTTGGATCTGCCGGAAGATAAGCTGATCTGGGATGTGGGACATCAGTCCTACACGCACAAGATTTTGACCGGCCGCCGGGATGGTTTTGTGAATTTACGGAAATTTGGCGGTATGAGCGGTTTCCCGAAGAGGAAGGAGAGCGACTGTGACTGTTTCGATACGGGACACAGCTCCACCTCCATATCGGCGGGACTCGGCATGGTCAAGGCGCGGGACATTCAGGGGGGAAATAACACCATCGTGTCCGTGATCGGCGACGGTTCGCTCACCGGCGGCATGGCTTACGAGGCTTTAAACAACGCCTCCCGATTGGAGACAAATTTTATTATTGTTTTAAACGACAACGATATGTCCATTTCCGAGAACGTGGGGGGCATTTCCAAATATCTGAACAATATCCGTACGGCGGATATGTATCTGGATCTGAAAGAAGGGATCTATAATTCCCTGCGGGGCAAGCCCAGGTACGGGGATAAGGTGGTGAGCCAGATCAGGCGCGCCAAGAGCAGCTTTAAGCATCTGGTGGTGCCGGGCATGTTTTTTGAGGATATGGGGATCACCTATCTGGGTCCGGTGGACGGCCACAACATTCAGGAGATGGTACATATATTCCGGGAGGCCAGAAAGGTCAAGAAGGCGGTGCTTGTCCATGTGATTACCCAGAAGGGAAAGGGCTACGCGCCGGCAGAGCGCCATCCCGCCAGATTTCATGGGGCTGAACCTTTTGATATTGAGACGGGCATTCCCAGTTCTCCCCGAACGAAGGCCAACTATACGGATATTTTTTCTACCGTCATGTGTAAGCTGGGACAGCGGGATGAGAAGGTGGTGGCGATCACAGCGGCCATGCCGGACGGCACGGGCTTAAAGCGGTTTCGCAATATGTACCCGGAGCGTTTCTTTGATGTGGGAATTGCGGAGGAACATGCGGTGACCTTTGCCGCGGGATTGGCGGCAGGCGGGTTAAAGCCCATTGTGGCGATTTATTCCTCCTTCCTGCAAAGAGCCTATGACCAGATTCTTCACGACGTCTGTATTCAGAACCTGCCGGTGGTATTTTGTATCGACAGGGCAGGACTTGTGGGAAGCGACGGGGAAACCCATCAGGGATTGTTTGACCTCTCGTTTTTGTCCTCCATACCGAATATGCACGTTATGGCGCCCAAGAACAAATGGGAGCTTTCCGATATGATCAAGTTTGCGGTAGAGTTTGGCGGTCCTATCGCCATCCGTTATCCGAGAGGGGAAGCCTTTGACGGATTGCGGGAAAACAGGGCGCCCATTGTTTACGGAAAGGCTGAGCCTGTCTTTACGGAGAGCGGTATCTTGCTCTTGGCTGTGGGCAGTATGGTGAAGGTGGCGCTTACGGTGCGGGAGAAGCTGAAAGAGAGAGGATATGACTGTTCGCTGGTGAATGCCCGGTTTGTGAAACCCATTGACGAGGAGCTGATCAGGGAGGCTTGCAAAACCCATAAGCTGATTGTCACCATGGAGGAGAATGTTTCCTGCGGCGGTTTCGGCGAGCATGTGAGGGCTTTTGTGGACTCTCTGGATGTGGAGGCGCGGGTGCTTGGCATCGCCATTCCGGACGAGTATGTGGAACATGGCAATGTGGAGCTCTTGAAACAGGAGACCGGCATTGATGCGGTGACGGTGGAGGAGAAAGTGGTCTGCGCATGGCAGGCAGTGACAGAAAAACAGGCGTTATGAAGGAAAGACTGGATGTGATTCTGGTCAGACAGGGATACGCTCAGTCCAGAGAGAAGGCGAAAGCGCTTCTCATGGCGGGTAACGTGTTTGTGGACAACCAGCGGGAGGACAAGGCGGGCACCCTGTTTGATGAGAGTAAGATAACAATTGAGGTGAAGGGAAAGACGCTTCCCTATGTGAGCCGCGGCGGCTTAAAGCTTGCACGGGCGATAGAGCAGTTTCCGATTGTGCTGAAGGACCAGATATGCATGGATATCGGTGCGTCCACCGGTGGGTTCACGGACTGCATGCTGCAAAACGGAGCGGGGAAAGTGTTTGCGATTGACGTGGGCCACGGGCAGTTAGACTGGAAACTGCGAAGTGACGAGCGGGTGGTCTGCATGGAGAAAACAAATTTCCGCTATGTGACGGAGGCGGATATTGGGGAGCCCATAGATTTTGCTTCGGTGGATGTCTCTTTTATTTCGCTCACGAAAATCCTGATTCCGGCGAGAAAGCTTTTGCGAGGAGAGGGACAGATGGTATGCCTGATCAAACCACAGTTTGAGGCTGGCCGTGAAAAGGTCGGAAAAAAGGGCGTGGTGCGGGATCAAAAGGTACACGAAGAGGTGGTGCACAGGATTGTGGATTTTGCGGATATGATCGGCTTTTTGGTAAAGGGGCTGACCTATTCGCCAGTCAAAGGGCCGGAGGGCAATATCGAGTATTTGATGTGGCTTACTAAACGGCAGGAAATTCCGGAGGAGATTCAAAACCTTTCGGAAAAGGAGGCGGAGGACGCGCTTGCGGCGCTTTTGGCGCAGGGAAGCGGATTTTCCGAAAAGGAAGACCAGCCTGCGCGGATCAGGGCGTTGGTGGAAGAGGCGCATCTGGCGCTGGATGAGGCGAAAGAAAAATGAAACGGTTTTTTTTGATAACCAATGAGGCGAAAGATCCTCGGGGGGTATTTACCAAAAAAATAGCAGATGTTATAAAAAGCCGTGGCGGGGAGGCCATCTGCGCCGCAGACGGGAAGCCGGCTCTCACGGCGGGCGAGGCTGATGTGGACTGCGCGCTGGTGCTGGGCGGGGACGGAACGCTTCTGCGGGCGGCCAGAAATCTGATGGACAGTAAAATTCCTCTTTTGGGCATCAATCTGGGGACGCTGGGCTATCTGGCGGAGGTGGAGAGCGCCTGCGCGGAGGAGGCTATCGAGCGTCTTTTTGCGGATGCGTATGTGAGGGAGGAGCGCATGATGCTCACCGGGAGCATTGGGGAAGACGGGCGAAAGGAGCAGTACGCTCTGAATGATATCGTCATTTCCCGCTGCGGCACGTTACAGATTTTGAATGTCCGCATTTACGTGAACGACCGTTTTTTGAACGATTACTGTGCAGACGGGGTGATCGTGGCTACGCCTACAGGTTCCACCGGTTACAACCTCTCGGCCGGGGGGCCCATTGTGGAGCCTTCGGCAAACCTTATGCTCTTGACGCCGATCTGTCCCCATACCCTGAATACCCGCAGTATTGTGTTTTCGCCGGAGGATGAGATTACCGTGGAGATCCCGCCGGGAAAGGACGGGAATGAACAGATGGTGGAAGCAAACTTTGACGGCAGTTATAAGGCGGCGCTTCGCACGGGGGACCGCATTCTCATCCGCAGGGCCGACAGGACGACAGGGATTGTGAGATTGAACACAGAGAGCTTTCTTTCGGTGCTTCATAAAAAAATGAGCGAAGCGTAGAGAAGAGAAGGGAATTCGGACGCGTTATGAAAAAGAAGAGACATGAGAAGATAATAGATCTGATCACGCAGTACGAGGTGGAAACCCAGGAGGAGCTGGTGGAACGTCTGCGCGCCGATGGCTATGAGGTCACGCAGGCTACCGTTTCCAGAGATATCAGGGAGTTAAAGCTTTCCAAGGTGCCAAACGGCAGGGGCCGGCAGAAATATGTGGCCTTTGACGGGGAGGAGACGCATCTGGGAGATAAGTATGCGCGGGTGCTGAAAGAGGGTTATGTGTCCATGGATCTGGCGCAGAACCTTCTGGTATTAAAGACGGTATCCGGCATGGCGATGGCTGTGGCCGCCGCTGTGGACGATATGAAGATAGAAGAGATTGTGGGATGCATTGCCGGGGACAATACGGTAATGATGGCGATGCGGAGCGTACAGGACGCCAGGGTCGTGATGGAGAAGATCGGCAGGATGGTGGGATAAAATGTTACAGAGCTTACATGTGAAAAATCTGGCGCTGATTGACGAGACGGAGGTCTTTTTCGGCGGCGGCCTCAATATTCTCACCGGAGAGACGGGAGCGGGTAAATCCATTATTATCGGTTCTATCAATCTGGCGCTGGGGGCCAAAGCGGACAAGGAGATGATTCGGTCAGGGGCGGAGTACGGGCTGGTGGAGCTTGTGTTTTCGCTGGAAAATCCGGCACAGATCAGAGCGGTACGGGAATTGGAGCTTCCCATCGAGGAGGGACAGATCATACTCCAGAGAAAGATTATGGAGAACCGCAGCCAGTGCAAGGTGTGCGGGGAGACGGTGACGGCCAGACAGCTCAGACAGCTGGCGGATATCCTGATTGATATTCACGGGCAGCATGAGCATCAGTCGCTGTTAAGGCCCGCAAGGCAGCTTGAAATTCTGGACGCCTACGCGGGAACGGCGCTGGCGGAGAAGAAGGATAAGCTGCGGGAAGTTTACGGACAGTACAGGGAAAAGAAGCGGGAACTATCCGAGAGCGAGGTAGACGAGGAGACAAGGAAAAGAGAGTCCTCTCTGGCAGAATTTGAGTGTCGGGAGATCGAGGAGGCGGCGCTTGTGCCCGGTGAGGACGAGGAAGTCGAGAAGGCGTACCGGAGAATGAGCAATGCCAGAAAGATCCGGGAGGCGGCGGCAGCCGCCCATGGGCTGTGCGGCTATGAGGACAGCGGGGCAGGCAGCGCCATCGCCAGAGCCATCCGCGAGGTCAAAACGGTGTCGGCTTACGACGAGACACTACAGGAGTATGAGAGACAGCTTTTGGATATTGACGCGCTTTTGAACGATTACAACAGAGGGATGGCCGAGTATCTCTCCGAGCTGGAATTTGATGCGGGACAGTTTGAACAGACGCAGGACCGACTGAATCTCATCAACCATTTAAAGTCAAAATATGGAAATACGGTTGAGGAGATTCAGGAATATCAGGCGCGCGCGCAGGAAACCATAGATAAATATCAGGATTATGACGCTTACAGGGCGAAACTTTCGGAGGAGACGGCGGCCCTTGAAAAAAAGGCGCTTAAGCTTGCGCAGGAGATTTCCGATCTTCGGGCGCAGAACGCGCAGACACTGGCGGCACAGATGCGTCAGGCTCTTTCGGATCTCAATTTTGAACAGGCGGTTTTTGAGATTCAGGTGGAGGGAGCGGAAGAGAGGCTTAATGAAAACGGGTTTGATCAGGTTGTCTTCCTGATTTCCACAAATCCCGGCGAGCCGGTCAGGGAATTGGCCCAGGTGGCCAGCGGCGGAGAACTCTCCCGCATTATGCTGGCGTTTAAGACAGTGCTGGCGGATAAAGACGAGATTGAAACTTTGATTTTTGATGAGATTGACGCGGGCATCAGCGGAAGGACCGCATGGAAAGTAGCGGAAAAGATGGGGATTCTCGGAAAGGGGCATCAGCTGATCTGTATCACGCATCTGCCTCAGATCGCAGCCATGGCGGACACCCATTATATGATACAGAAACAGGTGGTGGACAATCGTTCCATCACCACCATTAAGGCGCTTGGCCAAAAGGAGAGCGTGGAAGAACTGGCCAGAATGCTGGGAGGTGACGAGATCACCGAGAGCGCCTTAAAAAATGCCGAGGAAATGAAAGAATTGGCAGAAAAAAATAAGCAATAAAAAAATGGATTCTTCACATACTAAAAGGGACATACTATAATGTGTGTCCTTTTTTGTGCAAATGAGACCGAAGGCGAGGATGTGAAGAGTGAGCGATGCAATCTATATGACAGGAAAACAGGAAAAAAAGTACAGGACCTTTTTGTGGATGCTGCTTTTGGCGGGCATGGCGGCGCTTTTTCTGACCGTATACTTTTCCTATTTGGATAAGATCCCGTCAAAGATCAAGATTCGTGCCGGTGTGGAGCAGGAGTTTGATTTTCATGTTCCTGTATCAGGAGAAATCTACCGTGTTCCGCAGGAAGCGGCGCCTGTGGCATCCGTGACGGATGTGCCGGAGGAGGACGCCGATCTTCTGGCCGGTGAGGACGGGAGGGCAGACAGCATTCACATTGACTTTACCCATACCGTAAAACTGCGGGCGAATGAGATAGACGCCTACCAGATGGACCTGAAATTGTTTGGCGTGCTTCCCTATAAAAATGTAGACATCGAAGTGATTCAGGATAGGATGTTGATTCCCTCCGGTATTCCCATCGGCATTTACGTGAAGACGGACGGCGTGCTGGTGGTGGGGATCGGCGAGTTTGAGAGCAGTGAGGGAGACGCCATTTCACCGGCAAAATATGTGCTGCAAAAGGGAGACTATATTTTGAAGAGTAACGGCGAGGCTGTGGAAAATAAGAAGCAGTTTATCCGTATGGTGGAGGCTTCCGAGGGGGAGGACATGATTCTCACCATCAGGAGAAATGACGAAATAACAGATGTTATGGTAAACGCCGAAAAAAACCGGATGGAAGAGTGGAAGCTGGGAATCTGGATCAGGGATAACGCGCAGGGGATCGGAACCATGACCTACGAGGGCGCAGACAGCACCTTTGGCGCGCTGGGGCATGGGATTAACGATGTGGACACTTCGATTTTGATGAATTTGGAAGAGGGAACGCTTTACAGGACGGAGATTGTGGGCATTACCAGAGGCGCGAATGGCGCACCCGGCGAATTGACGGGATACATTGAGTATGACAGCGACAACGTGATCGGGGAGATCACGGAAAATACGGCGGAGGGCATCTTTGGCGTCTGCGATAAATCGCTTTTGGAAAGTTCCGTCTATGAGCCTATCCCCATCGCCCTGAAACAGGAAATTACGATGGGCCCAGCGCAGATTATCTGCTCCGTCTCGGGAGAGCCGGAGTTTTATGATGTGGAGATCGTGGAGGTCGATCTGGAACATGAGAATGTGAACCGGGGAATTGTGATTCGCGTGACCGACGAGAAACTGCTGACCCTGACCGGCGGAATTATTCAGGGGATGAGCGGCAGCCCCATCATCCAGAACGGAAAACTGGCGGGGGCCGTCACCCATGTGTTAGTGAACGATTCCACCAAGGGATACGGGATCTTTATAGAAGAAATGCTGACGCACTAGCGGCTTTGGCCGAAGGAGGAAAAAGGATAGCGGCAAGGCTCCATCTCATAGAGGCTGCGAAATTCGGTGGGCGTGCAGTCTTTAATCAGTTTAAACATTCGGATAAAGGCGGAGAGGCTGGAAAATCCGGATTGCAGGGCCACTTCCGTGATGGAGAGGGCAGGGTCCACCAGCAGCTTCTCCGCCTGTTCGATTCTCTTCTTGTTCAGGTATTTATAGAAGGAAAGGCCGGTAAAGTTTTTGAACAGCCTGCTGAAATGGTATTTGCTGAATCCGGCAAGGCTGGCAACGTCGTCCAGGCACAGATCTTCCGTACAGTGCTCGTGAATGTAATTGCAGATCATCATAAACTTTTCGGTGTGTTCCTTCTGCTTGGAGAGGGCGGAGTCCTCGTTATTTCTCATACCGGTAAATTCGCGGCCCACTAACACCAGCATCTCGATCACCCGGTAATAGATGGCGGCGCTGATTAGGATGGAGTCGCCAAAATACTCCTGATAAATCTCCAGCATTAATTCTTTCAGCCGTTCGTGGATGGCAGGCGCGCCTGCGGCGGTGAGCAGCAGAAGCTGGGGGATGGTGGAGAGGGTGGATTCTATGTCCGCCACATTGTGCAGCATGGAGATGTCCACCTGGAGAATCAGCCGTTCACCCCGGCTTACGGAGGGCATACCGTGCACCACGCCGGAATTGATAAGCAGAATATCGCCCTCGTGCAGGATGTAGGATTCATTTTTGCCGGACACTTCATAGTCGTTTTCGATGGGCATAATAATTTCGATGGGAGTGTGCCAGTGGGCGGGGTAGGCTTCGTAGTCGGTATTGTCATGGAGCTTAAAGCCTTCGATTTCCTTGTAAAGGACGGTTTCTTTGATGCCGTTTAGCAGTTCGATCATAGAAGCAGGATTCCTTTCTTTCAAAGCGGCAGTTTTCGTTGGTAATTGTTAAAAATTGCTATAGGAAGTTTGAAATTGCTATTTGATTGCCAAAAATTGCTTTTTCTGTAGTTCTATTATATCACAAAAAATCATAAAGATGAACAAAAAACAGATATTGTTTCTATAAAAAATAGGCTATCCAAATGAATATGTGGTAAAAATGCTGTAAAATATTTTGTGTTTTTATAAAATATAGGAAAAATAAACATAGCAAAAAAAGAAATGATAGCAATTTTTGATACACATTAAGCAACTATTAAAAAGAACAAAGGGAAGCATCTTGCTATACTGTACTTGTAACCACGAACCAACAATTTGATTAAGGGAGGAGAATACATGAAAAAGAAAGTATTATCGGTTTTGCTCAGCACGGCTATGATTGCATCCGTATTGGCGGGCTGCGGCGGCGGTGGCGGCGCAGAGAGCGCACCTGCGGCGGACAGCGGCAGCACAGAGGCTCAGGCGCCTGCGGCGGACAGTGACAGCACGGAAGCGCCCGCGGCGGATTCTGCGGCGAGCGGCGAAGTGGAAGAGATTACATGGATGTTCTGGGACGACCTGAATGCGACGGAGGATCTGATTTCCATAGGATATAAGGATACCGTGGAGCGGTTCAATAAAGACTATGAGGGCAAGTACCATGTGAATGTGGTGACGACCAATCTGGAAGAGTATTATCCGAAGCTGAATGCGCTGGTAGCGGCAGGCGAGACGCCGGACTGCTTCATCGTAAGCCCGGGCCCGAATCTGGATGTGTATGTAGATCCCGGCGTAGCGGCTGACTTGACGGATTATATCAAGGCGGACGGTTGGATTGACAGCTTCAACGGCGGTGAGGGCGCATTTTCCCAGCAGACCTACGATGGTAAGATCTATGCAGTGCCTTTGAACATCGCGGCGGCTTGCGTATTCTACAACACAGAGATGTTTGAGAAGGCTGGCATTACCACGATGCCCACAGACTGGCAGGGACTGATAGATACCTGTGATAAGTTACAGGCGGCAGGTTACACACCTCTCACTATTTCCGCAGGTACGGCTTGGTGCTTATCCATGCTGGCAGGTTATATCTGCGATTCGGAAGGCGTGGATCTGGCGGCGATCGACGGCGGCACCGCTTCTTGGCTCGATGCCAATGTGGTAAGCGCAACGAATAAACTGGTAGAGATTTCCAAGTATTTCCAGCCTACGGCTGCCGGCGATACGAACGATGTGGCTACGGCGAACTTCTATAATGAAGAGGCGGCAATGCTGATTCAGGGCTCCTGGGCGATTGCACAGATCAACGGCGCAAACCCTGATTTTGAGAACAAGTGCGGCGTGTTCGCATTCCCCGGCACCAACGGCAGGGTGATCGCGAAGTCCGACAGTCTGGCAATGAGCGCAAACACAGCGCATCCCGACGCAGTTATCGCTTTCATGAAATATTTTACCGATGATACGGCGCAGAAGTACACGGCTGAGGTCGGTGGCAAGATTCCGGTAACCACGGTTGAGTACGACGCTTCCAAAGCACCCGCACAGCTTGCTTATGTAATGGACGTATTCGGAAACGCAAAGTCCACCTTTGGTTTCTACAACGAGTCCATGGCGACCACAGAGGCAGGCGCATTCTTCGACGACACCATGGTTTCTATTTATCTGGGAACGCCTGTGGAGGACGGCCTTGCTTCTCTGGAGGATTTCTACAAGAATAACGTATGGAATAAGTAATGTGAAATGATGTGATGTTACCCACGCAGGATTGGAGCAATCCAATCCTGCATTTTTCTAAAATTCCGGAGGTATGTATGGACAAATTATTACGGGACAAAAAAGCGATTGTCATATTTGTTGCACCTGCATTTTTGCTGTTTACCTTTGTTTTGTTTATTCCCATCTGTCAGTCGGTTTACTATTCCTTTTGCGAGTATAACGCGCTGACGGCACCGAAATTTATTGGATTAGAAAATTACAGACAGTTGTTTACCATAGACAGAACCATGAAGATCGCTTTGAAAAACTCCATGTTTTTCCTGATCTTTTCCGTGGTGACGCAGTTGATTGCAGGGTTGATTCTGGCGGCTCTTCTGACCAACATTAAAAAGGGCCGGGATTTCTTTAAGAATGTATACTATCTGCCCTGTGTGCTTTCCTCTGTGGCGCTGGGACTTTTGTGGATGTTTGTCTTTACGCCCAAGCTTGGCATCAATCAGGTGCTTGCGCAGTTCGGGATCGAGGGGCCGTTGTGGCTGATGGATACCAAGGGATTTATCATTCTTCCCATGTGGGTGATCGCCTCGGTTTCTCTGTGGCAGTATGTGGGGCAGTCCATGATGCTTTACATGGCGCAGATTTCGGGAATCAGCACTTCCCTTTACGAGGCGTCCTACATAGACGGCTGTACAAGGGCGCAGTCCTTCCGCTATATTACCCTGCCGCTGATCCGGCCCATGGTGGCCACGGCCATGTCCTTAAACGCCATCGGCTCCCTGAAATTCTTCGATCTGATCTTTAACATGACGGAGGGCGGGCCCAACCACATGACGGATGTGCTGGCGACGCATCTCTACCAGCAGGGTTTTAAGTATTTCAAATACGGTTATGCCAGCGCTATCGGCACCATTCTTCTTGTGCTGTGTCTGATTGTAACCTTTATTATTAACAAATTTGTCAAAGTGGACAATTATGAGATGTAAGGGGGCGGCGTAATATGAAGCAAACGGGAAAAAAGAAAAGAAAAATTTCTATGATTATGATTTACCTCTTTTTGTCAATTTTGGCAGTGGTATATCTGCTGCCTCTGTTGTGGGTCATCTATGTGTCACTGAAAGATGATAAGACGCTCTTTGTCTCGCCATGGGCGATGCCGGAGCATCTGATGATTGAGAACTACAGCTTTGCATGGACGGCGGGCAAGCTGGGGGTGGCGACCTTAAATTCCGCGATTGTCTGCGGTGTTACCCTGATTCTATGTCTGCTGGTGGGTTCCATGGCGGCTTTTGCCATCGGCAGAATGCGCTGGAAGCTGTCGGGAGCGATGATGACCTATTTCCTGACCGGTATGATGATTCCGGTGCACTGTATTTTGATTCCGGTGTTTACCCGGTTTTCCAAAATGCACCTGACCAACAGCCTGACGGGATTGATTTTGCCCTACCTGACGCTGTCCCTTCCCATCACGATCTTTATTATGACGGGATTTTTCCAGAGCCTGCCAAACGAGCTGTTTGAGTCGGCCTGTATCGACGGCTGTTCTATTTACCGTTCCTTTACCCATATCGCGCTGCCTCTTTCCCGAACGGGACTTTTTGTGACGGGCCTTATGACTTTCGTGGCGAACTGGAACGAGCTGCTCTTGGCGCTGGTATTCATTTCGGACGATAACAAAAAGACACTGCCAGTTTCCCTCTCAAAATTCGTGGGGCCGTATAATACCAACTATTCGCAGATGTTTGCCGCGATAGTCATTGCCATTATTCCGACAATTGTGGTATATTGTATGTTTAGTAACCAGATCGTTGACGGCCTGACGGCGGGCGCGGTCAAGGGATAGACGAGTGCGGAACGGTCTGTTTTTGACAGGTGTAGGAAAAGGATAATCACAGAGACAGGAAGGAAAGAAAATATGATAAATCGGGATAAGGCCAGAGCACAGGCGAGAGAGCGGGCAAAAGAGCTGGTGGGCAAAATGACGGTGGAAGAGAGAGCTTCCCAGCTGCGTTACGATGCGCCTGCCATAGAAAGGCTGGGCGTTCCGGCCTATAACTGGTGGGGAGAAGCGCTGCACGGCGTGGCGAGAGCCGGTGTGGCGACCAGCTTTCCACAGGCGATTGGCATGGCGGCCAGCTTTGATACGGAGCTGCTACATAAGGCAGGCGACGTGGCGGCCACGGAGGGGCGTGCGAAGTATAATGCGCTTTCGGCGGAGAATGACAGGGACATTTATAAAGGACTGACTTTCTGGTCGCCCAATGTAAATATATTCAGAGACCCCAGATGGGGCAGGGGACAGGAGACCTACGGGGAGGACCCTTATCTGACTTCCAGACTGGGCGTTGCCTATGTGGAGGGCTTACAGGGAGAGGATGAGAGCGTCATGAAATCGGCTGCCTGTGCGAAGCATTTTGCTGTGCATTCCGGGCCGGAGGCGCTGCGCCATGAGTTCAATGCAGTGGCCTCCAAAAAGGATATGGCGGAAACCTATCTGCCCGCGTTTAAAGCCTGCGTACAGGAGGCCGGCGTGGAGGCCGTGATGGGCGCTTATAACCGAACCAACGGGGAACCCTGCTGCGGGAGTCATACCCTGATTCAGGAGATTTTGCGGGAAGAATGGGGGTTTCAGGGACATTTTGTGTCGGATTGCTGGGCCATCAAGGATTTTCACGAAAATCATCTGGTGACCCATACGCCGGAAGAATCGGCGGCCATGGCGTTAAAAAACGGTTGTGACATCAACTGCGGCGTGACCTATCTGCATCTGTTGCAGGCTTGGAAGGATGGGCTGGTGACGGAGGAGGAGATCACGGAGGCGGCTGTGCGGGCTTTCACCGCCAGGTATCTGCTGGGCCTCTTCGACGGAAGCAGTTACGATCAGATTCCCTATGAAAAAGTAGAGTGCGAGGAGCATTTGGCGCTGGCGGAACAGATGACAAGGGAAGCGGTGGTTCTGCTAAAAAATGACGGCGTTCTGCCAATACCCAAAAAGGCGGGACAGACCATCGGCGTAATCGGCCCCAATGCCAACAGCAGAGAGGCTTTGGTGGGCAATTATCATGGCACGTCATCCAGATATATTACGATTTTAGAGGGAATACAGGATAAAGTCGGACGTAATGGCAGAGTTTTGTACTCGGAAGGCTCTCATTTATTCAAAGATCGGGTAGAGAATCTTGCAGTGGAAAACGACCGCATCGCGGAGGCGGTGACGGTGGCGAAACACAGCGACGTGGTGGTGCTCTGTCTGGGGTTAAACGAGACGCTGGAAGGGGAGCAGGGCGATACGGGCAACAGCTATGCGGCGGGCGATAAGCCGGATTTAGCGCTGCCGGATTGTCAGGTCGCTTTGATGGAGGCGGTGTTTGCGGTGGGCAAACCTGTGATTGTCTGCCTGATGACGGGCAGTGCCATGGATCTTTCTCTGGCGCAGGAGAAGGCCGCGGCGGTGCTGCAGCTCTGGTATCCAGGCGCAAGGGGCGGAAAAGCTGTGGCGGACATTCTGTTCGGCGAGTGTTCTCCCTCTGGGAAATTGCCCGTTACCTTTTATCGCTCGCTGGAGGAACTGCCCGCTTTTGAAGATTACAGCATGAAGGGAAGAACCTACCGCTATATGGAGGGCGAGGCGCTTTATCCCTTCGGGTATGGTTTGACCTATGGCGATGTGAGGGTGGAGCGCGCAGCTTTGTCCTCGAGGGATACGGATACGGGGGCGGTCCGTGTTCATGTGACAGTCAAAAATGCCGGGAGTGTTGCGACGGGCGATGTGGTGCAGATCTATGTGAAAGATTTGGAGTCACCGTTTGCCGTTCCGAATCACAGCCTTTGCGCCTTTGCGCGGGTATTCCTCTCAGCAGGGGAGGAGAAGGAGCTGGAGATTGCGGTGTCCGGCGACGCCTTCCTTGTGGTGAATGAGGAAGGAAAACACGTAAAGGGCAGCGGAAGGTACCGGCTCTATGTGGGAACCGGACAGCCGGATCAGCGCACGGCGGCGCTTTCGGGAAAATCTTGTGTGGAGATCAGAATCGATGAATAGAAAAAAGCAAGCGTATAATCCCTATCTTCCCTCGTGGGAGTACATACCGGACGGGGAGCCCTATGTGTTTGACGGCAGGGTCTATGTGTACGGGTCCCACGATCTGTATAACGGCTATGTCTTCTGCATGGGAGATTATGTCTGTTGGTCCGCGCCCGTGGAGGATTTGGCCAACTGGCGGTATGAGGGCGTGATCTATCAAAAAACAGAGGATCCGATGAACCAGGACGGAAAGATGTGCCTGTATGCGCCGGACGTCACGGTGGGGCCGGACGGCAGATACTATCTGTATTATGTGCTGGATAAAGCAAGCGTTGTCTCCGTAGCCGTCTGCGACCGGCCTGCGGGACGGTACGAGTTTTACGGGTATGTGCACTATGAGGACGGCACCAGACTGGGGGAAAAGGAGGGGGACGAACCGCAGTTTGACCCCGGCGTGCTGACGGAACATGACCATACTTATCTGTATTGCGGATTTTGTGGCAGAGGGGATAAATCCCGGACGGGATCGCGTGTTGCGGTATTAGGGCCGGATATGCTGACGGTGACGGAGTCCCCGGTGACGGTGATTCCCGGCTGTGAGTACAGTGAAGGGACGGGATTTGAGGGCCACGCCTTCTTTGAAGCGTCGTCGATACGCAAGGTGGGGGACGTCTATTATATGATTTACTCGTCCACTGTGATGCATGAGCTGTGTTATGCCGTAAGTAGAAAGCCCACAGGGGGCTTTACCTACGGCGGCGTTCTGGTGAGCAACTGTGATTTACATATCGATACCTATAAGCCGGCGGACCGGCCCATGGCTTACGGGGCGAACAACCACGGAAGCATGGTGGAAATCGGCGGGACATGGTATATTTTTTATCACCGCCATACCAACGGCACATGGTACAGCAGGCAGGGATGTGCGGAAAAGCTGGAAATACTGCCGGACGGAAGGATTCCACAGGTGGAGATCACTTCCTGCGGGTTAAACGGCGGCCCGCTTGCGGGAAGGGGAGAATATCCCGCCTATTTGGCATGTCATCTCTTTACCGAAAAGCCTTCCGTGTATGTGGGCGGGGACGAGTTCCCGAAGATCATGCAGGACGGCAGGGATGGAGACGAGGAGCCGGGCTATATCGGAAATATGAAAGACACGGCGACAGCCGGTTTTAAATATTTCGACTGTCACGGTGTAACAGAAATAAGAATTAAGACCAGAGGGTACGGAGCCGGCGTGTTTGAGGTGAGAACGGCGTGGGACGGGGAGGTTTTGGCCAGAATTAGGGTGGAGGACACGAACGTGTGGGAGGAGTATGCCGCGCCGGTTTCCATTCCTGACGGAAAACAGGCGATCTACCTGACGTATCGCGGGGAACGCAACGCCAGTCTTTTGTCGTTTACCCTTTTGTAGCATAGGAGAGCGGAAGTAAGAGACGAGGAGGCAGGATGGATGAGTGGTAAGGCGGCACCGAAGGACCCGGAGAACAGGCGGTCCTTCTTTTATGTGATGCGGGACAAGGAGATATTCGGCTCTGTGCAGCCGGATGGCAGGAACGTGCAGTTCATTTATGAAGATATGGGGAGATTGGTCAACGGCGCGCAGGTTACGGGTAATATTACGGATGAGGGGATGCTCGCGATGCTGCGTGACACAGCCGGTTTCCGCAGATTGGTACACAGCATCGGCGTCAGCGTGGAGACGGAGGATCCGGCGCAGGAAATCGGTTTTGTCTTTCAGATGTACGGGAAAGAAGACCGTCTGGGCGGCGGCACACAGATTTGCGCCACCCTGCGGGGAGACGGTGCGGAAGTACGGCTCAGGCTGGAGGAACAGGAGTGGAGCAGCGACGACAAAGAGCCGGGGCAGATTCTGTTTTTGTTTTCCCGGCCGGAGCTGTTGGCAATGGCAAACGTCCGCTTCTATTTGAACGACGGTTTTCAGGCGCCGGAAGCAGAGGAGGAGACGGAGATTGCGTTTGGTTCCGAACTATATCAAAGCATGATTCAGCGTTCCCTTATGAGCATGGGCGATACCGCAAGGACGAGACGGGCCATAGACAGGGCGCGGAACGGGGATGCGGTGACGGTTGCCTATATCGGCGGTTCGATTACGCAGGGGGCGGGCGCCACGCCAATCAACACAGAGTGTTATGCCTATCAGTCTTATCAGAGCTTTGCGAAACATTTCGGCAGGGGGAATAACGTCCGCTTTATCAAGGCGGGCGTGGGGGGCACGCCCTCAGAGCTTGGCATGATTCGGTTTGAGAGGGATGTTCTGCGGGATGGCCGGGAAACGCCGGATCTTGTGATTGTGGAGTTTGCGGTGAACGACGAGGGGGATGAGACAAAGGGAAACTGCTACGAGAGTCTGGTACGCAAGATTCTCATGCTCCCGAACCGGCCCGCGGTGATTCTGTTGTTTTCCGTTTTCGCGGACGACTGGAATTTACAGGACAGGCTTAAGGTGGTAGGGGAGCGTTACCGTCTGCCTATGATCAGCGTGCTGGATGCTGTGACGCCTCAGTTTCGTTTAAAACCGGGAAAAGGGCGCGTGCTGTCAAAGAACCAGTTTTTCTATGATATGTTTCATCCCACCAACGCGGGGCATACCATTATGGCGGACTGCCTGACCGCCTTTTTTGAACAGGCGGCGAAGGAGAAAACGCAGGAGGATGATTTTTTGCGGAACGGTCTGCCGGAGCCTGTGATCGGCGCCGATTTCGAGCAGATCAAACTTCTTGACCGGAAAGAGATGCCTGCCGGGGCAGCGGTTTCCTGCGGGAGTTTCTGCCTTACGGACAACGATTTGCAGGCCGTGGAGATGGATGAAGAGCTGACGTTCACGCCGGAATTTCCCCATAACTGGATGTACGACGGGGCAAAGGCGCAGGGAGACGAACCCTTTGTGCTGGAACTTTGCTGCAAAGCGCTGGTGCTTGTCTTTAAGGACTCCGGCGAGGTGAATGCGGGTCGGGCGGAGGTCTTTGTGGACGGGGAGAAAAGGCTTACGGCAGATCCCCATATAAACGGCTGGATTCATTGTAATCCGGTGATCCTGATTCAGGAAGAGGAAGAGAAAAGGCATGTGATTCAAATACGGATGGCGGCGGGCGAGGAAGAGAAGGAATTTACCATTCTGGGGTTCGGCTATGTCTCATTCTCTCATTGACAAAGCACTGTCGGTTCGATATAATTTTTTGTGTATTCAGTAAAACGATTAACTAAAGCTGTGTTGCGAAGAGGCATAGGAAAACACGGGATACGGAAGATAACCGGGACAGGAGGCGGAAATGAAAGGCTGGACGAGGAGACTGGGCACAAAGATTACTGCCTGTATTCTGCTGATGCAGATTGTTGTTATGACGGCGATGGTTTTGTTTATCGGTAGTGTTATCACTAATAATACGAGAAAAAGCACCACCAATAATATGGAGACGGTGGTGGAGGAACGAAGCCAGATCATTGAAAATTATGTGCAGGAGACGGAAAAACTGCTTACCGCATATAGCCGTGCGGGAGAGATTCAGGCAGTATTGAAAAATCCTGCGGATGAGGCGGCTGTTGCGGCTGCACAGGCGTACACGGAGAAATTTTCGGCGGACGTGGAGAATCTGGAAGGGTTTTATGTGAGTGAATGGGATACCCACGTTTTGGCCCATACAAATGCGGCGGTGGTGGGCATTACCACCAGAGAGGGAGATTCCTTAAAAGCCTTGCAGGACGCTATGCTTGCTGCAGACGGCGTTTACAATACCGGTATTATTATCTCTCCGGCCAGCGGACAGCAGATTGTGTCCCTGTACCGGGCGGTATTTGACGAGAATGGGAATCCCATCGGTCTGGTGGGCGGAGGTGTGTTTACCAAAGGTTTGATCCAGCTTTTGGATTCCCTGACCATGCAGGGCATGGAGAATGCGCAATACTGTATGGTAAATGTGGCGAACGGCCAGTATATCTTCTGTGAGGACAGCGAGATGGTGGCGCAGGAGGCGCAGGAGGAGTATATCAAAACGCTCTGCGGGCAGTATAGCGGAACGACGGAAAACGCCATCGGCCATACGGAGTATACGGAGAACGGCGTAGAAAACATTGCTACCTATTATTATATGGCGAACCGGGGATGGCTCTTTATTATTTCCGACACCTCCGAAGAAATTTTTGAGACCACGGTAAGGCTGAAGCAGATCATGACCTTTTTTGTGGTGGCTGCGCTGATTGTCCTGCTGGTGGTATCCAGTGTGATTATCAGGGGCTTTATGAGGCCTATGGGAGCCATAGAGGAAAGTATTGTGGCATTGCAGAATTTTGATATCGCGGACAACCTTAAGATTCAGAAGCATATCAGGAGAGGGGATGAACTGGGAAGTATTGCGGAGGCGACGGACGGTTTGATTCATTCCCTGCAGTCCATCTCGGATACCTTGAATGAATGTTCGCAGTCTCTCAATGAAAAAGCGGAGAGTATGCACGAGTCGTCTTTGTCGCTGGCTGACGGCACATCGGATAACATAGCCATTGCACAGCAGCTTTCGGCCTCCATGGAAAATACCAACGCTCTTGTCCGAAATGTGAATTTGGAGATTGACAGCATCAATGAATTGGCGGATAGTATACTGGAAGGAATCAGATCCTCCGTGGATACCAGCAGCGCCGTGATCGGCAGTGCGGAGGATATGAAGGGGCAGGCTGATTATGCTTACCAGAACGGCGAGATCAAGCTGAGAGAGACAAAGGAAGAGGTACAGAGGGCAATCGAGGAATTAAAGAGCCTGACAAAGATCAATGAACTGGCCTCGGAGATTCTGAGTATCGCGGGAAAAACCAATCTGCTGTCGCTCAACGCCTCCATTGAGGCGGCGAGGGCCGGGGAAGCCGGAAAAGGGTTCGCCGTGGTAGCAGGTTCTATTGCCAATCTGGCGGAGATATCTAAAAATACAGCCTCCTCCATTCAGGATATTTGCGGGGAAGCGAATAACAGTATTGCCAGTGTCAACAATTGTTTCGAGTCCATCATCGCCTTTATGGAGCAGGATGTGGTGGTACAATTTAAAGGATTTGCAGAGAAATCGACGAGTTACAGCGAGGCAGTGGGAGACATTAAGAATAAGCTTGACCGGATGCTTGACGCGGTGAAAAAGCTGGAGGAGTCCGTGGCACAGATCTCGGAAAATGCCGGGAATGTAAGCGCCATTATGGGAGAAAACCAGACCGCCATCGAGAACATTGTGGAGAAGAATGAAATGACCGCTGAGATTGCGGGAACGACACAGAACCAGTCAAAACAGAACAAGCAGATGGCGGATTATCTGGGGGAGATTGTCAGGAGATTCCACAGATAAAGACGAACGGTTTACATAACATAAACAGACGCAGGCAGGACAGCCTGCGTCTGTTTACTATCAGATAAAATAAAACGATTAACCATCCGAGGAAAAAGGGAAGAGAGGATCAGACCGGTTTATGGTGACAATAAAAGAAATAGCCAGAGAGTGTAATGTATCTGCAGCTACGGTATCCAATGCCCTGAACGGAAGACAGAACGTGAGCGGCGAGACAAGGGAAAAGGTGCTGGGGACGATTCGGGAAAAAGGGTATCAGCCTGATTATGTGGCGAGAGGCCTGCGAAAGAAAAAAACCAACATGATAGGCATTATAGCGGAAGATATCTGTCAGTTTTCCACGCCTGCCATCATGGAGGGGATTATGAAATACTGTGAGGAGAAAAAGTACCGAACGATGATCCAGAATCTGCGTCTTTATGCCAGATGGGGAGAACTGTGGTATGAAAATGAAAGCGCGTACCGTTCCGTTCTGGACCCGGTGATGCAGGAAATGCTCTCCATCAAGGTGGAAGGGCTGATCTATGTGGCGGGACATGCCAGAGTGATACGATATTTTAAGGAAGAAATGCCGATCCCGACAGTGATGGCTTATGCCTATACCCATTCTCCCTACACGCCGTCCGTGGTTGTAGACGACGAGAAGGCGGCCTGTGATTTGACCAGATATCTGATCTCCATGAGTCACCGGAAAATAGGGGTTATAGCGGGAAAAGCGGATAATATACACACGGCCAGCCGTCTCCGGGGATACCAGAAGGCTTTGTTTGAAGAAAATATGTTGTATAATCCGAACTGGGTACACTATGGGGACTGGGAGAAAGAATCGGGATACCGGTATGCGGGTGAGGTTGTGGCGGATGGCGCGACGGCTGTTTTTTGCATGAATGACAAAATGGCAGGCGGTGTGTACGATTACTTTCACGAACACGGTATCCGGGTCGGGGAGGATATTTCCGTAGTGGGTTTTGATAATCAGGAGCTGGCGCAGTACTGCCATCCCGGTCTCACGACTATGAAAATCGGGCTGGCAGAGATCGGGGCGGAGGCTGCCGGTATTTTGGTGGAAAAACTGGAGAGTGAGAGTGATGACAGCAGGCCGGCGCGGGTTCTGGAAAAAAGGGTTCTCTGCAGTCTGGTGGAGCGGGAATCTGTAAAGAGGATATGATGATGTAATGCGATGCCTAAATATTCCACATACCCCCATGATTGTTTATAATAGTGTGAGAAGTAATTCTAACCACTCACAGCAGAGGCTGTTTCGTGGAGAATTACTAAATCTCACACAAGAGAATGCCCGAAAAAAAGGCATTCTCCGTGAATAGAAGATGCCGCGTAAAAGGGGAATGGAGGAAAAAATGGAGACGTTAAACGTAACAACCGCGAGAGACCAGGAGCAGTTTTATCGGATTTTGGACAATTTGATCAGCGCGAACAAGGAGTTCCGGATTATGATAACCGTTCCGTCGGCTGAGACAGGCACGGAACAGGCGGAAGAAGAGAAAGCGGGGACAGGGGCAGACAGCAGGGATTTGGAGAAAGATGTAACGGATATGATTCATGAGATCGGCGTACCTGCCCATATCAAGGGATATCAGTATCTGCGCGAGGCGATTATGATGTCGGTGGAGGATGTGGAGATGCTGGGCTCTATCACGAAGATTCTCTATCCCACCATTGCAAAAAAATATCAGACCACGCCCAGCCGGGTGGAGAGAGCCATCCGGCATGCCATAGAGGTGGCATGGTCGAGAGGCAGGATGGAAACGTTGGACGCGCTGTTCGGATATACGATCAATACGGGGAAGGGGAAACCTACGAATTCGGAATTTATCGCTTTGATTGCGGATAAGATTCGACTGCAATATCGACGTTAATAAAAAAATCCTTTTATTGCCACCTGAAATATTGTATACTGTTAAGTAGGGGTTCATGCGGACTACCTGTATCAAAATGACAGGCTACAGTTGGAGGGTTGTTATGAAGAAGATTTTATTTGTCGCGTCAGAAGGAGTACCTTTTATTAAAACAGGCGGGTTGGCAGATGTGGTAGGCTCTCTGCCCAAGTGTATTGACAAAAAATATTTTGATGTGAGGGTGATACTCCCGAAGTATACCTGTATGAGACAGGAGATGAAGGATAAGCTCACCTACAAGACGCACTTCTATATGGATTTTCACTGGAAAGAAGAGTATGTGGGAATCTTGGAAGCGGAAGTCGATGGTGTGAAATATTATTTTATTGATAACGAAAGTTATTTTAACGGCTTTCAGCCTTACAGCGATAATGCGCTGTTTGAGATTGAAAAATACGCCTTCTTCTGTAAGGCGGCGCTTTGCATTCTTCCGGTGATCGATTTCAGGCCGGACCTGATTCACTGTCACGACTGGCAGACAGGGTTGATTCCGGTGTACCTGAAAGAGCGCTTCCAGGGCGGAGAGTTCTATCGGGGCATCAAGACGGTTATGACGATTCACAACCTGAAATTTCAGGGTAAGTGGAGCGTGAAGGAGGTAAAGGAAATCACGGGACTGCCCGGTTACTTCTTCACGGCGGATAAGTTGGAGGCCTATAAGGACGCCAATCTTTTGAAGGGTGGTTTGGTCTACGCGGATGCCATCACAACGGTAAGCAATACCTATGCGGAGGAGATCAAGACGGCGTTCTACGGAGAGGGCCTTAACGGGCTGCTCTGCGCAAGATCGGGGGATCTGCGCGGTATTGTGAACGGCATCGACTACGAAGAGTTCAATCCGGAGACGGATAAATGCATAGAGTTTAAGTACAATGCGGTTAATTTCCGCAAGGAGAAGGTGAAAAATAAGCGGGCGCTTCAGGAAGAGCTCGGTTTAAATCAGGATGAAAAGGCCATGATGATCGGTATTGTGTCGAGGCTGACGGGACAGAAGGGCTTTGACCTGATCGCCTATATCATGGATGAGCTGTGTCAGGACAATGTGCAGATCGTGGCGCTTGGCACGGGTGAAGAGCAGTATGAGAACATGTTCCGTCATTTTGACTGGAAGTATCACGGCAAGGTTTCTGCAAATATTTATTATTCCGATGCGCTTTCCCATAAGATTTATGCGGCCAGCGACGCGTTCCTCATGCCATCCCTTTTTGAGCCATGCGGTTTGAGCCAGTTGATGTCTTTGCGTTACGGCACGGTGCCGATTGTGCGTGAGACCGGCGGGTTGAAGGATACGGTGCAGCCTTATAACGAGTATGAGGGCACGGGTACGGGATTTTCTTTCAAGAATTATAATGCCCATGAGATGCTGGGTACGATCCGTTATGCAGAACATATTTATTATGATAAGAAGCGCGAGTGGAATAAGATCGTGGACAGGGGCATGGCGGCAGATTTCTCATGGAATGTCTCTGCGAAGAAATATCAGGAAATGTATGACTGGCTGATTGGATAGGGGATATGGAACATCCGAATAAGAAGAACACGTTTGTGTTCCAGGCGGGCATTCTGGCTGCGGCCGGGATGCTCGTCAAAGTGATCGGCCTGATATACAGAAGCCCGCTCCTTTCCATTATCGGAATCGAGGGCAACGGGTATTATAACGCGGCGATCAATATCTACACAATTATATTATTGATTTCCTCCTACAGCATCCCCTCGGCGATTTCCAAGGTGATCGCCCAGCGGCTTGCGTTTAAGGAATATCGGAATGCACAGAGGGTTTTTGTCTGTGCACTTCTCTATGTTCTGGTGGTGGGCGGCGTTGCCTCGATTCTGACTTTCGTGGGAGCGCCTTTTCTGGTGGGGAAGAATCAAAATGCGGTGGTGGCGCTCCGGGTGCTGTCGCCGACGATCTTTTTTTCAGGATTTCTGGGTGTGCTGCGCGGTTTTTTCCAGGCGCATGGTTCTATGGTACACACCTCTATATCTCAGGTCTTAGAGCAGATTTTTAACGCGGCGGTCAGTATTCTGGCGGCAAAGCTTTTGATCGGGCTGGCCGTGGACGGGGACGCTACCACGCGGGCCATCTACGGATCGGCGGGTTCGGCACTCGGAACAGGTGCGGGGGTGCTGATCGGCCTTCTTTTTATGTTCGGGATGTATCGGCTAAACAGCGGCATTATCAAGAGACGGGTGGAGCGGGACAAAACATGGCATGAGGAGAGCTACGGGGATATTTTCAAGGTGATCTTTACCATCGTTACGCCCTTTATTTTGAGCACCTTTATTTACAACTGTACGACGGTAGTCAACATGACGATTTACTATCATGTCATGGATTATAAGAAGGTAGACGCCATACTGGCGAGCAATCATTACGGTATTTTCTCGGGTCTGGCAGTGGCGGTGGTAAATATACCGATCGCCATTTCTTCCGCCATGTCCTCGGCGATTATCCCGGGAGTGGCGGCCTCCTACGTGAAGGGGACGGTGGCCCAGACCAGAAAGCAGGTGACCCGGGCCATTCAGATGACCATGCTGATTGCCATTCCTGCGGCGGTGGGGATCGCCGTGCTGCCAAGACCCATCATGCAGTTTATCTTTCCCCAGAAAGAATCTTTGGATATGGCTTCCGGTCTGCTGGCCGCACTTTCTGTGACCGTCGTGCTCTACAGTCTGTCTACCCTGACCAACGCGGTGCTGCAGGGAATCGGAAAGGTCAACACGCCGGTGATCCATGCGGCGGTGGCGCTGGCGATTCAGCTGGCCGGGCTGGTGGCGCTTTTGCTCTACACGGATCTGGATCTCTATGGGCTGGCGGCGGCGAACGTGATTTACTCGCTGGTGGTGTGTGTGCTGAACCAGCTCTCTGTAAGAAAACATTTGGAGTACCGCATGGAGGTGGCCAAACTGTTCTTGAAACCGCTTTTTGCGGCGGTTATCATGGGAGTCGTTGTCTATGGCATTTATCACGGTCTGTTTTTGCTGATTCCGGTGAGCCGGGTAGCGCTGCTTATCGCCATCGGCTTAGGAATGTGCGTGTACGGCGTGGTACTGCTTTTGATCGGCGGCGTGACGAGAGAGGAACTTGTAGCTTTTCCGAAAGGTTTGATGTTAGTGCATATCGCAGAAAAATTACACCTGTTACCGGACGAGAGCGCCGTGAAGGAAAAGAGGAAAAGCGGCGGGCGGAAAAAGAAGAGGAGACGTAAAAAGAGAAGGAAGAAGGAGAGGGCGTCCCGATGAGAAAAAAAAGATGGTATGCGGCATTTTCTCTGTGTCTTTTGTTTTTGATGAATGGCTGCGGAGAAGTACAGGAGAAAGACGCTTCGCTCAAAATGACCTTTCTCGATACGGGGAAATCGGACTGTATCGTGATCGAGGCGGGAGGGAGCGTGGTGGTCAACGATACGGCGGATGAGGACGATATGGATGCGATCTGCACTTTTTTGGACGAGCGGCAGACAGAACGGATCGAATATTTGATCCTGAGTCATTTTGATAAGGATCATATCGGCAGTGCGGCCGGACTGATCCGGCGTTATGAGGTGGGACAGGTGTTGATGCCGGATTATGAGGAGGATTCGGAGCTGTACCTTTCCCTGATGGAGGCGCTTGCGGAGACGCAGACGGCCTATGTGCGCCTGCGGGAGGATGTCTCGTTTTCACTGGAGGGAATTGAGTTTTATGTGAATGCACCGCAGGAAGAGAGCTATGACAATGATAACAATTACTCGTTGATAACGACTGTTGCGAATGGAAATAGCCGATTTTTGCTGATGGGAGACGCCCAGAAAAAGCGGACAGAAGAATTTTTGGAGTCCCCGGCGGCAGGAGAGCAGTATGATTTGATCAAGATGCCCCATCATGGGGATTACAATAAAAAGCTAAAGGAGCTTTTTGCCACCGCAAGGCCGGTCTATGTCGTTCTCACGACGGACCCGGAGCGGACGCGGGTGGAGGAGGAGACGGTGCTTCTTCTGGAGTCCGCCCGCTACAGCGCTCTCTATACGGATGAGGGAGTGGTGACCGCCATTTCCGACGGGCGAAATATAGAGGTAAGCCAGCGCTAAAGCGGCGTGCGCAGTCAGTCGGCGGCCGTCTGGAAAAGGCAGGCGCCGACTTTCAGGACAGTTCCGAAAGCCCGGAAATGTCGGAGTCGATCGCCATGGAGTAGTTGGTGTAGTATACCACAAAGCCGGGTTTGGCTCCGGCAGGTTTTTTTACATGTTTTTTTTGCACATAGTCGATCTCTACCTTATCCTGTTCCCTGCCTTTGGAATAGTAGGCGGCGAGCCTTGCAGCCTCCTCGAAAGCGCGGTCCGGCACTTCTGCACCCTCGGTTTTTAAGATCACATGGGAGCCGGGGATCTGCTTGGCGTGGAACCACCAGTCGCCGCCGTTTGCGAATTTGAAGGTCAGTTCATCGTTCTGAAAATTGTTTTTTCCCACATAGATGTGGAAGCCGTCGCTGCTGAGATAGTGGAAAGGCTTGCTTACGACTTTTGCTTTTTTGGCGCCGCCTTTCCGGTGAATATAGCCGCTTTCAATCAACTCTTCCCGGATCTGCACCAGATCTTCTTCATGCAGAGCGATATCCAGAGAGGCGAGAATGGATTCCAGATGTTCGATTTCCTCTTTCACCTGTACGGTCAATTCCGAGAGCGCCTCATAGGTTCGCTTCATTTTTCCGTATTTATCAAAATATCTGATGGCGTTTTCCTGAGGAGTCAGGGTGGGGTCGAGGGGGATGGACACCGGCTCACCCGTGTAATAGTTGATGGCTTCCAGTGTCTTTGCATCGGGGGCAGCATTGTAGCCGTAGGTGTTTAGAAGCTCTCCGTAAATTTTGTAGGTGTCACGCTTTTCGGTGTCCTGCATCTGCCGCAGCTGCAAGTCGTATTTTTTGACGTTGCGCTCCAGCGCGGTCTGCACGATTCGCCGTAGGTCGGCGGATTTTTGGCGTATGCGGGTCACAATGCTCCGCTCCGCATAGTAGCGCTCCAACACATCGCTGATGCTGTCAAAAGACCGGATATCCTTGTCGCCGTAGAGGGTCAGGGGAAGAGCGGCAAACTCCAAAGGAGTCCTGCCGTCATAGACGATTACGGGAGAAAAGCGTTCCGCAGCCACCTGCGTCATCATGTCGGAAAGTGCGTTGCAGACAGGCTTCAGGGAATCGTCCGACGATTCTGCAAGCGCCTTTGCGGGCAGATCGGCGTCCACTCCGGCCCGAAAGCAGATTTCCTGCGCGATGATGGGAGAAAGCCCCGTGAAGGAGGTATAGAGTGCTTTGTACAGAGGCATGGGTTTTGATAACATATGCAATTTAAATTCGTCATAGGAGGAAGGCTCTGTGCCGACACCGTCTTTTGCATAGATCAGCGGATCGGTTTTCTCCTGCGTCTGAGGAAGAAAGTAGGAGCGGCCCGGCAGCACTTCCCGGACGGAACTTACCATGCCCGAAATGTGCTTAATGCTGTCTATGATCATGTCTTTATCGTCACAGAAGATAATGTTGCTGTGCTTGCCCATGATTTCGATGATCAGCTTTTTCTGACATACGTCGCCCAACTCGTTTAAGTGTTCCAGATGCAAATGGATAACACGCTCCAATCCCGGCTGGGAGACGGCGGTAATGCGGGCATTTTGTAAATGTTTCCTGAGGAGCATACAAAACCCCGGTGCCGTTATGGGGCTTGGCTTATTACTCTGCGTCAGGTAAACCACAGGGAGGGAGGCGTCCGCTGACAGAAGCAGGCGGTACTGGCTGCCGTTGTTTTTGATTGTGAGAAGAAGCTCGTCGTTTTCGGGCTGGGCGATTTTGTAGATACGGCCGCCCAAAAGGGTATCCCTGAGCTCCTTTGTGATATTTGCGATAGTAATGCCGTCGAATGCCATGGTGTTTCCTGCCTTTTTTATGGATTTCGTATGCCTGCCGTCTGTAGTCTGCGCAGGCGGCTTTTATGCGTTCCCCTACTATAGCATATATGGTTCTTATTTTCAATCGTTGTTATGCGACTTTCTCTTCCTTGACTATTTATTCCGTTTACACTATAATAAAAACTGTATGCGTAGGTCCTTTTACGTATACGCTTACAATCAGGAGAAAGAAGATTATGACAATGATCAAGAGCATGACCGGTTTCGGCAGGTGTGAGGTGGCGGAGGGAACACGCAAAATTACCGTGGAGATGAAGTCCGTCAATCACCGCTATCTGGATGTCAATATCAAGATGCCGAAGAAACTGAATTTTTTTGAGACGGCGATTCGGAATGAGCTGAAAAACTATATCCAGCGCGGGAAGGTAGATCTTTTTATTTCCTATGAGGATATGGCGGAGTCAAATATCTGCGTAAAGTACAACAGGGATCTGGCGGCGGAGTATATGAAATACCTCTGGAAGATGTCGGAGGACTTTTCGCTGGATAACGATGTGCGTGTCTCCACGCTGTCCCGTTATCCGGAAGTGCTGACCATGGAAGAGCAGACTGTGGACGAGGAGGAGCTGTGGCAGTTTCTGGAGAGAGCGGTGCGGGGCGCGGCGGAAGCCTTTGTGGAGACCAGAATCCGGGAGGGCGAAAATATTCGTGACGATCTGCTGGCAAAGCTGAATGTTATGCTTGCGGGCGTGGAGTTTATCGAACACCGATCTCCCCAGATTATCACAGAGTATAAGCAGAAACTGCGGGATAAGGTAAAAGAGCTTCTGGAAGACACCCAGATCGATGAGGCGAGACTCCTGACAGAGGTGACGATCTTTGCGGATAAGGTGTGTGTGGATGAGGAGCTGGTGCGCCTGCGAAGCCACATTACAGCCACAAGGGAAAGCCTGTTGGAGGGAGGAAGCGTGGGACGCAAACTTGACTTTATCGCGCAGGAGATGAACCGCGAGGCGAACACCATCCTTTCCAAGACCACAGACCTGGAGATTTCCAACAGGGCGATCGAATTAAAGACCGAGATTGAGAAGGTCAGGGAACAGATACAGAATATCGAATAGGGATAGGATCATGGGAAAACTGATTCACATAGGCTTTGGCAATGTAGTCAACACGGGGAAGATCATCGCGATTGTGAGTCCCGATTCCGCACCGGTCAAGCGTATGGTGCAGAAAGCAAAAGAAACGGGTATGGCCATCGACGCCACACAGGGGCGTAAGACGAAGGCGGTTCTGGTGATGGAAAACAGCCAGATTGTGCTTTCGGCACTTCTTCCGGAAACCATATCGGGCAGAGCACAGACAGAGGATGGACAGACAGATGAATCGTGAGGGTATATTGATTGTAATATCCGGCTTTTCAGGAGCGGGGAAAGGCACTTTGATGAAACGGCTGGTGGAAGAGTACGACGGGTATGCGCTGTCGATCTCGGCTACCACCAGGAAGCCGCGGCCGGGGGAGAAGGACGGGAGAGAGTATTTTTTCCTGTCCAGAGAGCAGTTTGAACAGAAGATTGCGGACAGTGCGCTGATCGAGTATGCTCAGTACTGCGACAATTATTACGGAACGCCCAGAGAGTATGTGGAAAAGGAGCTTTCCGAAGGGCATGATGTGATTTTGGAGATTGAGATTCAGGGAGCTCTTAAGATCAGAGAGCAGTATCCCGACGCACTTTTGTTGTTTGTGTCTACGCCCAGCGCGAAGGAGCTGCGCCGCAGACTTTCCGGCAGGGGTACGGAGACACAGGAAGTGATAGATCAGAGGCTTCGCCGCGCGGCACAGGAAGCCGAAGGAATGGAGGAGTACGATTACATTGTTATAAATGATGATTTGGAGACTTGCGTGAGAGAATTGCATGAAATTATCCATGCGGCCCACTTTACGCCGGGACGCAATAAGGCGTTTATTGAGAAGATGAGAAAAGAACTGGAGGAAAATTAGAATGTTACATCCATCGTATGCAGATTTGATCAAAGTAGTAAACAGCAATGTGGAGGAGGGTGAAGATCCCGTAGTGACCAGCCGTTATTCCATCGTGATGGCCACTTCCAAGAGGGCGAGACAGATTATTGCCGGAGATGATGAGCTGGTGGACGGAAAGGGAAAGAAGCCCCTTTCTGTAGCAGTGGAAGAGTTAAATCAGGGAAAGATTCAGATCCTCAACGATGAGACTGCGGAGGAGACGAACGAACAGGCTCCCGCTGACGAGCAGGCCCTTTGACGATGAAGAAAAAGGTGTTTTTTATCTCTCTGGGGTGCGACAAGAACTTAGTGGATTCCGAGGTAATGCTCGGCATGCTGGAGGAGAAGGGCTGCACCTTTACCGCTGATGAGAGCGAAGCGGATGTGGTGGTTATCAACACCTGCTGCTTTATCGGGGACGCCAAGGAGGAGAGCATAAACACGATTCTTGAGATGGCGGAGCTCAAAAAGAGCGGCAGCATCGAGGCGCTTATTGTGACGGGATGCCTGGCCCAGAGATATCAGGAACAGATCCGCAGGGAAATCGGGGAGGTGGACGCCGTTGTGGGCACCACGGCCATGGCGGAACTGCCGACGGTTTTGGAGGAGATTTTTTCGGGACAGCCCAAGGATCATTATCAGGGTCTTGATCAAAAACCGCTGACGGATAGGAAGCGAATCCTGACCACAGGCGGCCATTTTGCCTATCTGAAGATTGCCGAGGGATGTGATAAGCGCTGTACTTATTGTATCATCCCGAAGGTGCGAGGGCCTTACAGGAGCGTTCCCATGGACAGTCTGCTGCGGGAAGCGGAGACGCTTGCCTCCCAGGGGGTGAAGGAGCTGATTCTGGTGGCGCAGGAGACTACGGTTTACGGCATGGATCTTTACGGGCATAAAGCGTTGCCTGAACTTCTGCGCAGGCTCTGCCGGATCGAGGGACTTTTGTGGATCAGGGTGATGTACTGCTATCCGGAGGAAATTGACGACGCGCTGATACAGGTGATAAAGGAAGAGGATAAGATCTGCCACTATCTGGACATACCGGTGCAGCACGCCTCCGACGCCGTCTTAAAACGGATGGGCCGGCGGACAGACCAAAGAGAGCTGACGGATATCATAGCCAGACTGCGGCGGGAGATTCCCGATATCTGCCTGCGCACCACGCTGATTACCGGATTTCCGGGAGAGACAGAGAGCGATCACGAAGAGCTGATGGCATTCGTGGAAAAGACGGCTTTTGACAGGCTGGGCGTCTTCCCGTACTCGCAGGAGGAGGATACGCCGGCGGCCGAGATGCCGGAACAGGTAGACGATGAGTTGAAACAGGAACGTCTGGATGAACTGATGTCTTTGCAGCAGGAGATCGCCTTTGAAGGGGCGGCCCGTATGAAAGGCAGGGCTGTGGACGCCATGATCGAGGGAAAGGTGGCGGACGAGGACGCCTATGTGGCGAGAACCTATAAGGACGCGCCGGATGTGGACGGCTTTTTGTTTGTGCGCACGGACAGAGAGCTTATGACCGGAGATTTCGTGCGGGTAAGGATTACGGGTTCAAACGAGTATGATTTGATAGGAGAATTGGAAGATGAATTTGCCGAATAAACTGACTATTTTTCGCGTGATATTAATTCCTTTTTTTGTCCTTTTTTTATTGGTTGACATTACGGCGTACGATAAGTGGATCGCGTTGGCGATCTTTATCATTGCAAGCTTTACGGACTTTCTGGACGGACATATTGCAAGAAAGTACCATTTGGTGACGAATTTCGGGAAGTTTATGGATCCGCTGGCGGACAAACTGCTTGTCTGCTCGGCGTTAATCTGTCTGATCGAACGGGACAGGATTCCCTCGTGGATCGTGATTGTGATTATTGCGAGGGAGTTTATTATCAGCGGGTTCCGTCTGGTGGCTTCGGATAACGGGGTGGTCATTGCGGCCAGCTATTGGGGAAAGTTTAAGACAACCTTCCAGATCGTTATGATCTGCCTGATGATTGCCGATCTGCCTCAGCTCTATATCGTCACACAGGCTGTGATGTGGGCTGCGCTTGCGCTGACGGTGATTTCACTGGCGGATTACCTGATCAAAAATAAGAGCGTTATGCAGGATACGGGGAAATAACGGCCTGATATAAATAAAATAACAGATGTTTTCTACAAGCAAAGAGGGATGATGAGACTATGACAGTTGAAATTATTGCAGTGGGTACAGAGATATTGTTGGGAAACATTGTGAACACCAATGCGGCCTATCTGGCGGAGAAGTGTGCGATGCTCGGCCTTTCCTGTTATCATCAGGATGTGGTCGGCGACAATGAAGAGAGACTTTCGGAGACATTAAAGCTTGCGCTTTCCCGGTCGGATATCGTGCTGTTGTCCGGTGGGCTCGGCCCCACGCAAGACGACCTGACAAAAGAGGTGGCGGCGAAGGTCTGCGGCAAGGAGCTGTACCTGCACGAGCCGTCGAAGGAGGCGATCCGGCAGTTTTTTGCGGAGAGAAAGCTGGAGATTACGGAGAATAACTGGAAACAGGCCATGGTGCCGGAGGGCTGTATCGTGGTGGAAAATCCGGGCGGCACTGCGCCGGGCATCATCATGGTAGAGAATGGAAAACATGTGGTTCTGATGCCGGGACCTCCCGGGGAACTGATTCCCATGTTTGAGCGCTCAATTATGCCCTATCTGTCAGGGCTGACGAATGGGGTGATTTACTCCCAGACCGTGAAGATCTGCGGGGTGGGGGAGAGCAAGGCGGAGAGCATGATCGAGGATCTGGTGGACGCGCAGAATAATCCCACCATAGCGACCTATGCAAAGACCGGGGAAGTGCATTTGCGCGTGACGTCTACGGCGCCGGATGAAAAGGAAGCGAAGAAACTGGTTAAGCCGGTGGTGAAAGAGTTAAAGGGACGTTTCGGCAATCATGTCTACACCACGGACAATGACGTGACGCTGGAGAAAGCGGTGGTGGATCTGCTTATGGCGAATAAGCTCACGGCCTGCACGGTGGAGTCCTGCACCGGCGGTATGCTGTCCGCCAGACTGATCAATGTGCCCGGCGTGTCGGAGGTCTTTAAGTCCGGCTATGTGACATACTCCAACAAGTCTAAGCGCAGGCTTTTGGGGATCAAGAAGAATCTTTTATTAAAGCATGGAGCGGTCAGCGAACAGATAGCCAGAGAGATGGCTAAGACGGCGGCGGCTCTTGCGAGGACGGATGTGAGCGTTTCCACCACTGGCATTGCGGGACCTGACGGCGGTACGCCGGAAAAGCCGGTGGGTCTGGTTTATATCGGCTGCAACGTGTGCGGAAGAATCACGGTGAAGGAGTGTCATTTCCATGGCAGTCGTGAAAAGATAAGAGAGAGTACGGTAGCCGCGGCACTGTCTTTGATGCGGGAGTGTATCCTGCAATATTACAGTGAGGTAACTTTCGGCGGCAAGGAAAAGTGAGGAGAAAAGAATGAACGAACCTGATAATAATAGATCCGATAATTTAATGGAAGGACAGGAGTCTTACTCAGATCCCTATGTCACGGAGAGCAGTGCGGATATTTATGCGACGCCGGAGGTTGTAGAGACGGTGGAGGAAGTGGATTCAGTGGAAGTGGTGGATACCCACGGACTTTTTTCTGGCAGACAGCCGGAAAATACCAATTCTGATTTTTACACGAACTATAGCGGCCAGTCGTCTTACGGGAACGGCCAGGCACCCTATGGGAATGGTCAGCAGGGGAATCCCTACAATCCCTATGGCGGCCAGTCTCCTTACGGGAACGGTCAGCAGGGGAATCCTTACAATCCCTATGGCGGCCAGCCCTCCTACGGGAACGACCAGCAGGGGAACTCCTACAATCCTTATGGCAGCCAGCCCACTTACGGGAACGACCAGCAGGGGAACCCCTACAATCCTTATGGCAGCCAGCCCTCCTACGGGAACGGTCAGCAGGGGAATCCCTACAATCCTTATGGCAGCCAGTCTTCTTACGGGAACGGTCAGCAAGGGAACGGGCAGCAGGGAACGCCTTACGGGAATCCGTATCCGCAGGGCGGCGGTTATGGCGGGCAGCCCCCGTTCGGCGGCCAGCCGCCTTATGACAATCCCTACAGTCCCTATGCGTCGCCCCAGAAAAAACAGCATACCGGGTTGATTGTGGGTATCGTGATTGGGATTGTCGTTCTCTTCCTCATAGCGGTATTTGCGCTGGCAAACAAGGCGGTAAATATGCTCTCGGAGAAGGAAAAGGAAAAGCTGCGGCAGGATGTGTATGAGTTTGATGATGATTATGAGTATGACATCGACGATTATCTTTACGACGATGATGATAATGGGTATGATTACGATTATGGGTATGATTACGATTACGACGATGATTTTAACTATGATTATAATGACGATCAGTATTATACCCTGCACGATGAGATCGACGATGATCTGAGTTACGGTGTGGAGTTCAGCGGCCTGGACTACGAGACGGAATATGAGAATGTTTACATATCGGCATCCATGCCGGTGGTGCTTGGGGAAGATGTGAAGAATCTGGGCACGATCAATGAGGAAATCCAGCGGGAAGCATACCGGATTACCGAATTCTTTGAGGAGGAGTATGAGTCCCACATCAAGGAGAGCGAGGACGCCTATTTTGAGGCTGTGCTGGAACCCTATGTGGCTTACATGGACGAGGATAAGCTGAGTATTGTCTATGATGAGAGAATCTACAGCGATCGGGATTCGGGCGTGTATCTGATTTGCATCAATGTGGATATGAAGAACGGCGTTGTTTTGGACAATGAGGATATGCTTGCGATTGATGATGATTTTACTGTGGATTTCCGTACAAGGTGCGACGAGCAGAACGGGGAGGTAGAGTCCCTTTCCTACATGACGGACCAGCAGATCACGAACTATTTTACCTCCGATAATCTGATTGTGTTTTATACGCCAAAGGGCATGGAGATCGGGTTTAATTATGAGGAGGGCTGGGTGACGGTCACCTACGAGGATTATGAGCAGTATTTGAATGTATTTTAAATGCGGTTTGAAACAGGAGGCGCTGACATTTGCGGATGTCGGCGCTTTTTTCGGGTAATCAAAGTTTTGGAGGGTT
>DKUO01000036.1:17948-39591 GCA_002490705.1 Lachnospiraceae bacterium UBA7202 | reverse complement strand
AATCTAAATTCACCATAAATTTTTTCAAAAATAATTGGTTGCAGATAGACCTCTTTTAGTGGGGGGAAGTAAATGGATGCACAAGCATTTTGGAACGTTATTGGTAATTACAATGAGAAAACATGGATCATTCAAATAACATTGCTTATATTTGTGCTTTTTGCAGTTATCTTGTCATATATGGGAAAAGTGAAATGGGCGGCAAAGTTTGCGTTAGGAATTGTAAATCTGTTTATAGCTATTGCCTTTTTTGCATGGTATGGAACAGAGCCGGTTCAAAAGTATTTTGCTTTGCCGTTGTATTTGGCATGTGGGGGATTGTTTCTATACGAAAGCTGGCATAACAAAGATGATGCCATTATAAAACCCAATATAATACAGAAGATACTGCTGGTGCTTTATTTTCTTTATCCCTTTATTTCTATGCTTTTAGGAAATTCTTTTCCGCAAATGGTAACATACATTATGCCTTGCCCGGTAATCAGCTTAAGCATAATTATTTATGCAGGATATAAAAGGAAAAATAAGGTACTTCTTGCTCTGCTGGCTACTTGGGGATTGACGGGGATAAAATCAATCATTTTTAATGCTTACGAAGATATGATTCTTTTGATTTGCGGATTATATGGTGTGGTACTGTTTGTAAATGAAATGAAGAAGCCGAAGAAAGGATAAGCAGTAGATGTTACCAAAATTTGAAATGTGTATAGAATGCTATGTTGATGAAAACAGGGCAACTCCGCTGTTAAATCCGTTGGATTGTTTAAAAAATCACACGCAATACATTTGTGGGACTTGCGGGCGGTGCATTTGCATTGAACATGACCCCAAGCGCGGATTACAACGATGGCAGTTCCCTTTTAAATCGTTGGAAATTGCAAAACTGTATTTGCGGACGGCCGACTATAGTATGAAAAAGGCATGTGGCATATATGAAATGAAAGATGAAAACGGCAGACTCTCCTACAAAATTTTTGCGGATAGTGAGGGCTTGCGATTATATCTGAAAAAGAACAAAGGAAAAACCTGCAAAGATAGGAAGCCTGTTTTTAGGATGGAAGAATACAGAGAATATGCAAATACGCAGGTAAGAAAATTGACTTCTGACGAAATACAGAAGTATATGGCAGAACGATAACTTTTGATTGATAAGAATTAAATTGAAAATCGGAGAGAATGAAAATGGATATCAAAGAAATAATGGATGCCGATTTTAGGGGAAATATCTATATTGTTCAAAATGGCAAGGTTTTATATGAAAGAGAAAACGGGTTTGCCGATTTGTCCAATGAAATTCCAAACACAATAGAAACGAAATTTGCAAGTGCATCCGCAGGGAAAGTATTTGTCGCAGTAGGAATTCTACAGTTGATTGAACAGGGAAGAATCAAGTTTGACAATACATTGGGCATGCTGCTTGATCTGCCTTTTCATAATATTGATAAGGATGTTACGGTCAAACAGCTTTTAAACCATACATCGGGTGTCCCGGATTATTTTGATGAAACGGTTATGGATGAGTATGAGGAATTATGGGTTGATTATCCTAATTATAAAATACGGCATAACAGCGATTTGCTTCCGCTGTTTATCAATAAACCTATGATGTACCCGAAAGGAGAAAAATTTCAGTATAATAATTCTGGGTATGTTTTGCTTGCAATGATCATAGAAAAAGTTACAGGAAAGTATTTTGACCAATACCTGAAAGAGAGTGTTTTTGATCCGTGTGGTATGAAATCAACGGGATATTATGAGTTAGATAAGCTGCCGGACAAATGCGCCAATCACTATATTTATTGTGAAGATACAAAGGACTATCGCACAAATATATTTTCTGTTGATGCGAAAGGCACCGGAGCAGGCGGGGCTTTTATCACGGTAAGAGATATGATTGGCTTTTGGACCAATTTACTGGAAGGGAACCTAATCTCAAAATCCCTTGTTTCAGAAATGCTCAGTAAGCAGAGTGGGGATGGGATTGACCCGGAGGAAGGCTATTATGGCTATGGTATGTGGATCATTGATAATCCCAAGGGCAAAGATTTTGCCTATTTTCAAGGTTGTGATCCGGGAGTAAGCTTTATATCCGAATACAATCCGAATAATGGGATTATTTCCGTTTTAGTGAGCAATTACGGGGATAATGTTTGGAGGGAAATGAGGAAAATCAGGGAGGTTCTCTACTGATTTTTAGGAGAAACGCTCCCGAAACCGCCTCTATTTTCGCGCATAAACCTGCAATCTGCGGAACGTTTCAAAGCAGGTGCCGTCCGGCTGCATGGTTCTTTCCAGCATTTTTTCGACCACCTCATTGCGGAATGCACTTTTTAAAAAGTCCGGGATACATTCGATAAAAGGAACGATGCACGGCTGGTCGATCCATTTTATCATTTCCTCGGAATTGGAAAAATATCTGTCCCGGTTTACTTCGGTGAGGTCAAAATCAGAATAGCCGATAGAGGAAATCAGCTCTTCGTAATGGCTTTTTGCAGGCATGAACCAGGGCATGTCAAAATCTTTGAAAAATCTCGCATACTTATCTTCGGCTATTGTTTCCTGTATGACCGACAGAAAATGAGAGCAGTTACCGGCGCTTCCAAAATCCCACAACAGCATTCCGCCCTTCTTTAATGCGGCGTAGGAGTTTCGCAAAAGCCGGTTGTGATCTTTTACCCAGTGCAGGGCCGCGTTGGAAAAAATAATGTCAAATTCATCAGAAAAATGTAGATCGTTCATATCCATATGGAGAAAGGTAAGATTCCCCCGACAGATTTTCCGGGCTGTTTTTATCATGCCGACAGAGGCGTCGATGCCAAGTACCCTTCCATTCGGAACAAGAAGGGATAATTGTTCCGTCAAATGTCCGTCTCCGCATCCTAAATCCAATATGCTTTCATCGCCCCGTAACGTGATCTGTGATATAAGGCTTTTACCCCATTCCGTCTGAGGAATGGAAGCTGTTTTGTATTTCTCGCCGTCAAATTCATATGTCTTCATATCATATCCCTTTCTCTGCTTCAGGTTTCAGCTTAGCTTCCACTATAGTTGCGTTTCGTTTCTTGCAGTATACAGTTACTGCTGATATAATTCAAATATATATAATTTATAAAATATATAGATTGGGTTTATGATAGGGGAAGAGAGACAATATGGAAACGTATGATAATCTTTCAAGATACAAAATTTTTCTTGCCGTGGCCGAATGCAAAAGTATTTCTAAAGCGGCCGCCCAGCTGTATATTTCCCAGCCGGCAGTCAGTATGACGATCAAAAAGCTGGAAGACAGTCTGCACGCGACTCTTTTTATCCGAAAGCCAAGGGGAGTGGAACTTACGGCAAATGGGAAAAGGCTTTATGAGAGTGCAAAACAGGCATTTAATATCCTCACAACGGCAGAAGACAGACTTAAAGGGCAGCAGAGCGCAGGACGTTTGCGGATTGCGGCCAGTAATGTACTGTGTAAACATTTCCTCATGCCCAGCCTCAAAGAATTTACAGGATTATACCCTGATATAGACATATCTATTACCTGCACATCATCATCAACAGCGTGTACAATGGTGGAAGAGTGCAATATAGATCTTGCTCTGGCGGCAAAGCCGGAGAAAGCAGGCGTGGCAGTCTGGCAGCCTTTGGGGACGATTGACTATATCTTTGTCTGTACGCCTGCATATCGGGATAAACTGCATTGCGATAGTGATAATATATTTGAGCACGGGAATATTATGCTGCTCGATAAGGACAATGTTTCCCGCAGGCATTTGAACCAGTATTACGCACAGAACGGAATCAATCCCCTGCATATCCTTGAGGTAAACGAGATGGACATGCTTATTGAATTCGCGAGGATGGGGATCGGGGTATCCGGCGTGGTAAAGCAATTTGTCGAACAGGAATTAGATGACGGTTCTCTTCTGGAAATAGAACTGCCTGCGCCGATAGCTCCTCGTGAAATCGGATTTTTGTATCATCGGGTGCAGCCGATGAATGAAAACATTATAAAGTTTTTGGCAATCGCAGCGAAGTAGAACTGGTCATTTTCCATTCTGGAGTTAATGCTGTCTTGGTTTGATAGAGAGCATATATTCGAGGATGACGGAAAGAGGAGGCGCGGATATGAATATAAATGATAAATCGGGATGGTTTTTTGGTGCAGATACCAAAAGAACGCATGATGTGTCAATGGATGAGTTACAGATGCTGTTAGAACTTGCAGAGGCGGAAGATCAGTGGGCGGAGAACGTAAAACAGGAAGTAGAATATTATGACGCCCATCCGCACGGCTCGGGGATAGAACTGCTGTTTCGTGATTTTCGGGTTATGAACGGAGAAGGAGCGGTTGTTCAGTTCCCCTTCGGATATATTTGCACTTTTAGAAGCAGAAGACATCTTTTTCGTGGGGAATTGCAGGATTATGATTTCTCAGAGGCCACGCTTTCTAGGCGGTGTCGCAGGGAATCAGGGCAGATGCGGTCGAAAAGGGAAAGGGAACTGCTGCATGTAGTGGCGAATATGAGGATTGCCCAATTTAGGAAGTTGATTTGGCAATTTGATATCATTCCCCAATGGGAGGGTAAACTGTCGGAGGTCAATTATAAGGCGCTAGCACAGCATTATGGGTTTGAGACGTTTCTGCTGGATTTGACAAACGATGTTCGGAACGCTCTGTTTTTTGCGACGTGTAAATGGGTGGAGGATCATTTTGAACCGCTGACCGAGGAAGATATCATGCAGTCTGAGCGTTCCCGATACGGAGTGATTTATCACACGCCGGATTGGATGATTGATTTTATGAATGGAGATAATCTGCTCAAATTGCAGCCGTCTTTTGAAAAGGAAATGGGAAGGGACAGGCCGAGTGTAATCGACACCGGGTTGTGGGATGGAGTTGCTTATCAAATAGGATTACAGCCTTTTTACAGATGCCATACGCAAAGCGGATATGTATATCCGATGAAAACAATAGGGGATATCAGGCATAACGGGCAGTTTGAACGAATCCGGTTCCCGCAGACGATGGAATTCAGTAACCGAATATTTCAGATGATGGACGAGGGAAAAAAGATATACCCGGAGGAAGGGATAACCAGAATCATGGATATTCTGGAACAAATGCGCAGGACATTGGTTTTCTCGGAAGACGATTTGGCAGAAGCCTATGAAGGGGATGAGGCGGATAAAAAGGAGTTTTCCTCAATAGACCAACTCAGGGCAGCACTGCAAAGCAGTGAAACGGCTCGTTTGATAGAAGAAGCATATGGGGTGGAAAACGGGCAGATTACTATTATCAGGGATGAAATAGAATATCCGCTGACACAAGAAATAATAGGAGATATCAACGCGCAGTATAATGACAAATCTTTTCTTGCACCCGTCGGGGAAAAAATATATAGTAAGCCGGAGGCAAGAGCATACAGAAAATATCGCTATTTTCAGATTTTTGGAGAGGAAATGGGAGAATAGCGGAAACGCGGAGAAATGGTTTACGCCATATATACGGCACAAAACGGTTCCCTTATGGACAGATGTTCAACTCCGTATTTTGTTTCTTTTACAAGCTTTCCGCATTCGACCGTATAGGTAATGGTAACGGCTTCCCGCTTCATGGAGTGATAGGGAATATAAATCCATTTTATTTTTTGAGCCTTCTCTATTTTTAATTCCTGCTCGGTACTGCTTACGTTTTCAGGATTGTAGACAAGCAGTCTCTCATACTGATCGAATTGTATCTCAAGTATTTCACCGTCATAAGCGGTATGTATTATTTTATGACAGTTATCATAGGGCCTGCCAAACCAGTCTCCATAGAAACAGAGGGACCCTTTCTGTGTTAGGATATCCAAATTTTTACTATGATGGGAAATACCTAAATGCCTGTTCAATATTTCAACGGCTTCCCCTATGGCGTCTAAATAAGTCTTGCTGAGGGGGATTTTTGCGGAGTTCATGGTTAGGTAATAACGATTCTCCTCAGATTCGACGATGCCGGCTGTTTCGCTGCCAAGATAGATTCGACAGGGGGTGACCGGGCCATATCCGTATTCGCATTCAAGAAAAATATTTCTTTTGCAGCATGGACATATGACGCTGTAATTGGCATATGTTTCAACTGGGAATTTAGTATCACAATAGATACAGGACATATCTTTTAACATCATATTTCCTCGCGTTTTACGTCTGGTATTTCCGAAATGTGTAAATGCTGTTATAATCATACCACAACATGCAAAATAAAAAAATAAAATGCATGGATTCGAGTGGTTTTCAGGAAAGGAGAAGAGACATGCTGTTTATTCATTACCCCAAGTGTACCACCTGCCAGAAAGCAAAGAAGTGGCTGGACACACATCAAATTATTTACACAGAACGTCATATTGCAGAGGACAATCCTTCTTACGATGAACTGAAAGACTGGTATGCAAAGAGCGGTCTGCCGCTCAAACGGTTTTTCAACACCAGCGGGATGCTCTATAAGGAAATGCAGTTAAAGGAAAAACTCGCGGCGATGAGTGAGGAAGAACAGCTGCGGCTTCTGGCGACAAACGGAATGCTTGTGAAGCGTCCGCTGATCGTAGACGGGGACAAAGTGCTTGTCGGATTTAAGGAAGCAGAGTGGGAAGAATATTTAAGATAGGTGACTGGAAGAAAGATGCTTGGCCTCGTACGGGAACTCAAGAATACAATGTGGATGAATTTTGTCGGAGGATATGGTATAATTTTTCGTATGTAAAACAAAAGTTATTCCTGAAACAGGAATTATTGTATGGGAAACACAGCGTCAGAGTGGATATTGTATGAAAAAAAAGACGGGAATTGCACAGCCGATTATTAGGAAAATAGATGATAATCAGAGCGCATTAAATTATTTTGAAAAGCTATCTCTTGCGGGGGAAAAGGATAAAGTACAAGAGATTATTGCATCATTTCCAATCGTATATCTTCATAATTGGAAGGATACCGATGATTATGAGGTATATATTGGGGAGTCAAACAATGTTTTGGCAAGAACACGACAGCATTATGATGTGGGTATTAAGGATGAGAAATCCTGGCAAAGAAAAATGCTAGACAGTTCAGCAAGCTTATATATTATCGGACATGAGCATTTTAATAAATCAATGACACTTGACATTGAAAACAGGCTGATGCATTATCTGGTTAGCGTGCCAAGGGTACGAAAAGTTCACAATCTTCGTGGAAACCCGCAAAATAAATATTATCCTGTTGAGGAGCTGGATACTATCTTTTCCACAATATGGAGAGAACTCGGAAAAGATAACAGGGATCTTTTTCCTTCGGAGAGTTTTATTAAAGATTCGGCTGTTTTTAAAGCTTCTCCATTACATAAGCTTACGGCAGAACAGATAGAAGCCAGAGATGTGATTATAGACAGAGTTAGGAATGCATTGCAGAATGAACAAACAGGGCAGATTATTTTCATAGAAGGTGAAGCGGGCACTGGAAAGACCGTTTTAAACAGCAGTACGTTTTATGAATTGTTTTGTCAGACGAAAGAGAATGAAAATCAAGAAATAAGATGTAGTCTGATTGTCAATCATGAAGAACAAATAACAGTATATGAACAGATTGCTTCAAAACTGGGACTGACAGACCAATTTGGTGAGGTAGTTTACAAGCCCACCAGATTTATTAATACGCATTCGCCGGAGAATCCGATAGATGTTGCTTTTATAGATGAAGCTCATCTCTTGTGGACACAGGGGAAACAATCATATAGGGGAGATAATCAGCTTCAGGATATTTTAGAGCGGGCTAAAGTGACGGTGGTAATGTTTGATGAGAATCAGATATTAACAACGGAACAGGTTTGGGAATCAGAGCTTTTGGAAGAATACAGAAAGCAGGCTAAGGAAACACAAAATTATCTGATGCTTAAGAAGCAGCTGAGAATGCATGCGGATCAAAAGACTTTAGATTGGATAGATGCCTTTACAAAAGACAGAATCATTCAAAAAATACCGAAACATTCTGCAAATTATGAAATTCGTATTTTTGATTCGCCAGAGGATTTGGATCTTGAGATTCAAAGAAAAGCGAGTTCTGTGCAGAAGACGCTTTCGAGGATCATTGCAACCTATGATTGGGATTACAATTCTCAGGTAAGACAGACGGGGCGGCTGATGAAATACTGGGAGGTTACGATCGGGCAATGGCATAAACCATGGAACAGGGAACTGGAACATGAACTTGGAAATAAGGAAAAAAGAGCAATCAGAAATTTAGCTTGGGCGGAACAGCCGCAGACAATAGGTGAAGTCGGATCGACATTTACGATACAGGGATTCGATTTAAGCTATGCCGGTGTTATACTTGGACCATCCGTGAAATACCGGGAAGGTCGCATTGTTTTTGACCCGGAGGAAAGCTGTAATGTAAAGGCTGTAAGAAATAGAACGTTATCTGATGGATCAAAGAAAAAATATGGAGAGATTTTGTTACAGCATGAAGTAAGGGTTCTTATGACACGAGGCGTAAGCGGATTATATATTTATGCATGTGACGAAGCACTTAGAAAAGCCCTACATGAAGCGGCAAGATAAGGAGTGAATATGAAGCAACAAACCATAGACAGAATCAAGAGATTTACAGAGGATCGAGACTGGGATCAGTTTCATTCTCCAGCCAACTTGGCGAAGTCCATTATGATAGAGGCGGGAGAGTTGTTGGAGTGTTTCCAGTGGAACGACGAAGAATATGATATTGAACATGTGAAAGAGGAGTTGGCTGATGTTTTGGTTTATTGCTATGATATGTTGGATAAGCTGAGATTGGACGCCGATGAAATCGTGAACAGTAAGATGGATAAGAATGAGGTTAAGTATCCCGTAGAAAAAGCAAAGGGAAATGCAAAAAAATATATTGAGTTTCAATAAAGCAATGAGAAATAACCGTTTCTATATTTTAACATGGTAAGCGCGCACGAAAGCGGCCTACAGAGAGGAAAGTCATATGGACGATACGAGGGAGCCTGCTAAGCGGACCGGCGAAGGCGCACCGGCCGATGGAAACAGTGAACAGCGCAGCGATGTGCAGAATGTTCAGAATTTGGAAACTATTATTAATGAAGGTCTCCGTGTGGCTCTGATGGAGGAGACTCCGGATCAGTCTCTGGAGGTGCTGTTGGAACATTTGGGAAAAGCGCTCAACGGGGATCGGACTTACATATTTGAACAGAATGAGCATGGCTGCGACGACAATACCTATGAGTGGGTGGCGGACGGTGTGGAGCCGGAAAAGGAGAATCTTCAAAATTTACCGCCCGAGGTGTGCGCGAACTGGTATCAGAATTTCAGCGTGGGCAGACATATCATCATTGGAAGTCTGGAGGATATTCGGGAAACCGTCCCTGTCCAATATGAGATTCTAAAGCGGCAGAAGATTCATTCTCTTGTGGTGGTGCCTCTTTATAATGGCGAAAAGAATATCGGCTTTTACGGGGTGGATAACCCGCCCGTAAGGCTGTTGGAGTATGCATCGAATATGCTGCAGACGGCGGCATACTTTATCGTGTCTTCCTTAAAGCGGCGTGATCTGTTCCGCATGCTGCAAAAGCGCAGTTATGATGTCCTCCATGCCCTCAGCGTGGATTATCTGGGAATTTATCAGGTAAACTTCGACACAGACGAATGCGAGATATACCGGAATAACGAGCAGATGAGTATGGGGTGTTACGTCAATTTCGAGGATGGCTATCAGACAGCTATGGAGCAGTATATTTCCCAGTATGTGATGCCTGGGGATCAGGAAAGACTCCGCGTTGTGACGAAAAAGGATTATGTGCTCGCCCAGCTTGAGACAAAGAAAAAATTTTCTGTACGCTATCAGGTCAAAGACAGTTTTTACGGATTAAAGCATATGGAGATGCATTTTTCCGCCACGGAGAAGACGGAGGAAGAGAACTGTGTGATTTTTGCCCAGCGGGATGTCAATGCTGTGGTGGAAAAGGAGGAGAAATACAAGCTGGAGGCAAGGCGGAATCTGGAGGATATTCTGGAGGGAGCAAGGACCGGTATCTGGACGATTGAGTTGGAAGAGGGATGTGAGCCCAGAATGTATGCGGATCGGACGATGCGGATTCTTTTGGGCGTACCGGAAGAGATGGAACCCGAGGCGTGCTACCGGCATTGGTTTCAAAACATTGATCCGGATTACGTGGAGATGGTACAGGATGTGGTGCAGGAGATTGTGGAAACCGGGCGTTCTGAGGTGATTTATCCATGGTATCATCCGGAACTGGGGAAAATTTATGTCCGCTGCGGCGGTGTGCCGGACAAAACTTTTCAAAAGAAGGGCGTCAGCCTGAACGGCTACCATCAGGATATCACGGAGATTATGGTGACGAGGAAGAAGCAGGAACAGGCCATTATGGAGCTTCTGGAGAAGGTCAGAAGGGCAAACTCGGCTAAAAGCGAATTCCTTTCCCATATGTCTCATGATCTTCGCACTCCCATCAACGGGATCCTGGGAATGCTGTCCATCATCGAAAAGAGTCCGGATGATTTGGAGCGGCAGAGAGAATGCCGAAAGAAAATTCGTGTATCGACAGAGCATCTGCTGTCCCTGGTGAACGACGTTCTTCAGGTCAGCAAGCTGGAAAGCGGAAGGCCGGTGGAAGAAGAGGAACCGTTTGATCTTCATAATATATTGGATGACTGCATCACGATTCTATCTGGACAGGCGGCGGAGTCGAATATTCGGCTGGTGTTGGAGGAGATCGAACTCCAGCATAGCAGGCTGATCGGCAATCCACTGCATCTGGAACAGATTTTGATGAATATTATTGACAACGCGATCAAGTATAATCGGCCTCAAGGTTCCGTATTTGTTCAGGTAAAAGAAACCGACTGCCGGGACGGGATGGCGTATTATCGATTTGTTGTGGAAGATACCGGAATCGGTATCCGGGAGGAATTTAAAAAACATATTTTTGAGCCTTTTACGCAGGAAAACCAAGGCGCAAGAACCCATTATAACGGCGTCGGGCTTGGCATGTCTATTGTGAAGAAACTGGTGGAGCAGATGGGAGGCGGCATAGAGATAGAAAGCCAGATTGGCGAGGGAAGTGTGGTACAGGTTACGCTGCCCATTCAGGTTGATGAGACGTGGAGTGACCAGCCTGTGGACGAGACGCGGAATCGGCATAATAATATTGCCGGGATGAGGCTCCTTTTGGTGGAGGACAATGAGATCAACTGTGAGATTGTGGAGTTTATGCTTGAGGATGCAGGAGCAAAGGTCGTGACTGCGTGCGATGGAAAAGCTGCTGTGGATACCTTTATGGCGTCTGAACCGGGAGAATTCGACTGTATTCTCATGGATTTGATGATGCCGGTTATGAGCGGATACGAAGCGGCCCGCGTGATCCGTGCCATGGACCGGCCGGATGCAAAAGACATACCTATTATTGCGCTGTCGGCAAACGCGTTTGAAGAGGATATTACTATGGCAAAGGACGCCGGCATGAATGAACATTTGGCGAAACCCGTGGATATCAGAAAGCTGTTCAGGATTATAAGTCGGCTGAAATGCTGACAGAAAAGAAATCCTTTCCACTTTTTCCTGTATTTGATATAATAAAAATAGTTGCAAAAGAAACAGACAGGCGGCATGGGATGACGGAAAAAATATTTTTTGACAGACAGGATAAATTATGAAAAGTCTTAGCTTCGATATTGCTGCAATCTTAATACTGACACTGCTTTTAATATCATGTATTATGAGAAAGCTGACCAGCGGGACTCCGAACAAGCTGTTTTTGTTATTTATTTTCACGACATGGCTGGCGACGGTGTTTGATATTTGGGCAGTGTGTCTGGATAATGCAGGCAGCACGAATCTGCCCGCGCTGTATGCTGCCCATTCCGGTTATTTGTTTATCCATAATTTTACGGTCCCGGTGTATGTGCTGTTTGTGATCAGCCTTACGGATACCTGGCACAAGATCAGGAAAAGTTTTTGGATTCAATTTGTGTTGTGGGCGCCTTTTCTGGTTGTTACGGCGGCTCTGCTGTTGAATCCTTTTATCAAAACAATGTTTTTGGTGGACGAGGGATATCAGAGAGGACCGTGGTTCTTCCTGATTTATGTGTCGGTTGCGATTTACCTCATCTTTATTATGGGCTACATGATTCATTATCGTGATCTGGTGGAATGGACGAAGGCAGTTGCAGTTATGTCTTATATACCGATTGGTATCACGGCGCTGGTGATTCAAATGCTTTCACCCACCACGCTGGTGGAAATGTTCAGCTCAGCGATCAGCCTGCTCGTTATGAGTGTCGGCGTTCAGAGACCTGAGGAGATCATGGATTCTGACACGCAGTTTATGAAATACAGCGCTTATGCTACGGATATGACCAGAAATTATCGAAATGAGAAGCACGTCAATGTGGTCATGCTTAATCTGGGCAATTTCTCATCGATCAACGCGATGATGGGATACGATTTTGCGATGCTGGTGTTAAACGATGTGGTGGCGAGAGTCCGCAAGATCAACAGGGCGCTGGACAACAAAGGAGATCTGTATTATCTGGACCGCGGACGGTTTCGCATGGTGTTTGCCGAAAAGGATCGGGAACGGGCGGTTAAGGCGGCGGACATGCTGGTGAAGAGCCTGGCGGAGAAATCGGATTTTAATAATTTGGATGTAAGTCTCAATCCTTTTGTCATACTGGCGCGCTGCCCGGAGGAAATCCCGGATTTTAAAACGCTTATGACCTTCGGCATGGACTTTCATGAGAAGCTGAAGTATGAGGCCCGGGTGATGAAGGTGGCCGAGGCGATTCATGAGGATATGTTTGAAATCCAGAACAATATTGACAATATCATAGAAAATGCGTTGAACTTCAGGCGGTTTCAGATATATTACCAGCCGATTTATTCTACGGAAAAGGGGAAATTTGTCTCGGCGGAGGCGCTTCTTAGGCTGTTTGATCCTAATTATGGGTTTATCTCTCCGGAACTTCTCGTTACGGCGGCGGAGAAGAGCGGCGCGATTCACAGGATCGGAGACTATGTGCTGGAAGAGGTGTGCCGCTTTATTGCAAGCGAGGAATATAAGACACTGGGGTTGGAGTACATAGAGGTCAATCTCTCGGTGACCCAGTGTATGCGGGGCACTCTGGCGGAGGACGTGCTTGAGATTATGGAGAAATATCACGTCCCGACCGAAAGTATTAATTTGGAGATCACGGAGACGGCGGCCAGCCATGCGCAGGAAGTTATGTCTGCAAACTTGAGCAAGCTGACGGCGGCGGGCGTAGCGTTTTCCCTGGATGATTACGGGACAGGCTATTCCAATATCAAACGTGTCATTCAGCTGCCGCTCAAAATTATTAAGCTGGACAAGGCGTTTGTGGATGAGCAGGATAATCCCAAGATGCGGGTGGTTCTGAAAAACACGGTGGCAATGCTCAAAGATATGAATATGGAAATTGTGGTGGAAGGGATTGAAACACAGGAAATGCTGGATTTCTTTACGGAGTTGAACTGTGATTTTATTCAGGGATATTTCTTCTCTAAGCCGATACCGAAGCCGGACTTTATCAGATTTATCAAGTCACAGAACTAGGGAAGCATATGTTTGCATTTCAAAGGCTGTAAAGGGGATTCCCTTTGCAGCTTTTTAAAGCTTACCTGTATGCCGGGAAAGGAGCATGGTTTAAAAATGCAGATAGTATTTGTAGGACTTCAAATCATAGCGATATGCACTATTTTTTTTGCGCTGGTGCTGCTGTTAAACGGTGATGGCTCCAGAGAGCAGAAGCTGATGGAGTATTTTCTGGTGGGCGTCCTCATACAAAATTTTGGATATCTGTTTGAGGTGACAGCGCCGACCATGGAGGCGGCTCTTGTGGCTGTGAAGATGCAGTATCTGGGATCTTTGGTGATGCCCATTTGCTACTGCTATTTTGTGTTTATGTATTGCTTTGAGGAGGCTCCGATCAAGCTATTGAAGTTCCTGGCTGTGATTGACGCGGGACTTCTCGTCATGGTTCTGACCTGCGATCATCACAGCATATTTTATAAACAGGTGGAGTGGCAGACGACGCCGCAGGGACACTCCTACCTCTATCTGGTGTATGGACCGGGATATGTGGTGTTTATGGTCTGCGCGATCCTCATTCCTTATGTCATGTCCCTCTATGCTTTGATTCGTGCCAGTGCGAGAAAGGGAGAGGATATGATAGACCGGAAGTACAGCCTGATTCTGGCGCTTTCGGTTTTGCCGGTATTGGCCCTCTATGCCTACGTTACGAAGTTGACACGCGCCTATGACTTTACGCCGATGGTTACGGGAGTGGTGCTTTCCTGCGTGGTCATTCTCGTATGGAGCAGAAAGGTCTATGATTTTGGAAGCCTTGCTTCGGGTACATTGCTTAACAGTATGAGCGACGGTGTAATCGCGTTGGATGAGAAAAAGAGGGTGGTCAATTATAATCCGGCGGCGGCTGCCATCTTTCAGGAGCTGAACAGTCATGCGATCGGCAGGAGCGCGGCAGATATAGCGAATTTCCCGAAGATTGCAGAGGGAGAAGAGGGACAAAGCGAATTTTCTTTAGGGGATCGTTTTTATCAGAGCCATGTGGAACATATTTCGGACCGGTTCGACGTGATGAAGGGCTATGTGGTAGTGGTTCTGGATATGACGGAAATGCGGAACCGTATCGAGGAGATCAAGCAGGTCAGAATACAGGCGGAACAGGCGAATCAGGCGAAAAGCGAGTTCTTGGCCAATATGTCCCATGAGATCCGCACACCCATGAACGCGATTGTGGGGTTGAGCGATATTATCATGGAGGAGAGTAAGGGAAGAAAGGTGTACTCTTACGCCTGTGATATTAAATCCGCCTCCCAAAATTTACTGGCGCTTATCAATGACATTTTGGATCTGTCCAAGGTAGAGGCAGGGAAAATGGAACTGGTGAACAAGGAATATCATATTAAGTCCGTGGTAGATGAAGTGATTAATATGATGGAGGGAGCGGCTTCCAAGAAGGGAATCTTGCTGAAATGTGAATATGACATGTCTGTTCCCTGCCGGTATCGCGGTGATGATGGCAGAGTCAGGCAGATTTTGATCAATCTGTTGAATAATGGATTAAAGTTTACAAAGGAAGGCTATGTAAAACTTTCGGTCAGCGGCGTACCGGGAGAGAATCCGGGAACGGAACGGCTGCACATGGAAGTGGAGGATACCGGGTGCGGGATTAAAGAGGAGGATTTAGAAAAGATTTTTGAGAATTTCAGTCAGGTGGATGCAAGGCAAAACCGCACTGCGGAGGGCACCGGGCTGGGGCTTTCCATCAGCAGGCGGCTGGTGGAATTGATGGGAGGCAGTATTCGCGTAGAAAGCGTGTACGGAGAAGGAACTACCTTTATTTTGGAGATTGTACAGAAAATTGTGGATCAGAGAAGCCTTGCAGAAGTGCCTGTGGAGATTGTAAAGAAAGAGGAAGAACTCAAGCTTTTTGTGGCGGACGATTATCGTGTGTTGGTGGTGGACGACAATCTGGTTAACAGAAAGGTGGCGAAAGGATTCCTGCGGCCTTACGGTTTTACCATTGACGAGGCGGGCAGCGGCCGCGAGGCGGTCGATAAGGTTTCCCAGACCAGATACGATATTATTTTTATGGATCATATGATGCCGGAAATGGATGGAATAGAGGCGGTGCAGATCATTCGGAGGGACTGTGGGGAAAACGGCAGACTTCCGGTTATTATAGCGCTGACGGCCAACGCTATGGAGGGCGTCAGGGAAATGTTTTTGAAAGAAGGGTTTCAGGACTTTATCACAAAGCCGCTTGACAAGAAGACGCTCAATGAAGCGCTGTTAAGGTGGATACCGAAACAGCGCAGAAAAGAGAGCGATACATGGGAGGAAAATCTGGAAAACCGAAGAAAGAAATGAGGAAAGCGTCTCAAGGGCAATGTGAACAAAAATTGCCTTGTGAGACGCTTCTTTTTTTGGCTGGGGTTATGCGTTTAACCTATTGAGTTTACAAGGAATAGGGATTACACTGATCTCAGGAACAGGGAATTCGGTCTGACAGGAGGGCTTTGTATGGAGCAACGGATAAGAATCGCAGACATCGCGGAGGAGCTGGGTGTGAGCACAGCAACGGTTTCCAATGTGATTCATGGGAAGACGAAAAAGATATCGGATGAGACGGTGAAGCGTGTGCAGGAACTTCTGGAGGAGCGGCATTATATTCCGAGTATGGCGGGCATCCTGCTGGCACAGAACAATTCCCGGATTATCGGCGTGGTGGTGAACAATCATGAGAAGTATGAGGGAAAGGTTTTGGAGGACGGTTTTGTCTCGGCGTCTTTAAATGCGTTGGTCTTTGCGCTGGAAAAAGCGGGCTATTTTATGATGGTAAAGGCCACACAGGACTGGAGCGAGGTGGAACGGTTCGCTTCCATGTGGAATATGGACGGTATGGTGCTTTTGGGATTCTGCGAGAGCGATTATGAGAAGCTGCGGGCAAAAATGCATATTCCTTTTGTGGTTTACGACGGATATTTTGAAGAGAATAAGGCGATCTGTAACCTGATCATTGATAATGTGGACGGTGGGCGTCAGGCAGGGGAGTATCTGCGGCGGATGGGACACCGGCGGGCTCTCCTGCTTGCAGATAATGAAATCTGTGTGGATAAGGACCGGATGGAGGGATTTCGGGAAGGATTTCAGGACGGACAGACCTGCTTTTTGCAGATACCCATGAACAGGGCTGGCCGATACCGGTTTTATCGGGAAAATATGGATCAAATACGGGAATGTACGGCGGCTTTTGCAGTTTCGGATGCTTATGCGGTGGAGTTCATGTATTTTATGCAGGAAAACGGTGTCGCAGTACCGGGAGAGATATCGGTGGTCGGATTTGATGACAATGCGTTTTGCGAGACCTGTTTCCCGCGGCTTACGACGGTGGGACAGGATGCTGACAGGCGTGCGGATGCGGCAGTGCGCGCCCTGAAGCGGCTGCGGGAACGAAGCGGGGGAGCGGGAACGGAAATGCTTCCGGTACATTTGGTACTGCGTGACAGTGTGAGAGCGATTGGGAAAGGAGGAATGCAGGATGCGTGAAAATAATTTGTTTCGGAAGGAATTGGTCAGCATAGCGCTGCCGGTTGCGCTGCAATCTCTTTTGCAATCCTCTTTTGGCATGGTTGACCAGATCATGATCGGCCAGCTCGGAAGCGAAAGTATTGCGGGAATCGGTCTTGGCGGGAAATTTGCCTCGATTTATACGGTGGTGCTGGGCGCAGTAGCGGCTGCGGCCGGCATTATGGTGGCGCAGTATGTGGGCGCGAAGGACGAGGAAGGCGTGGGAAGAGGATTTTACCTGAATTTGTTTTTGGGAATTTTGCTTGCGGGCGGTTTCATGGTGGTGTGCTGTCTGTTTCCGCAGGCGGTTATGTCGCTGTATACGGAGGATCGCGCGGTGAGAAGTCAGGCGGCAGTTTATTTAAAAATCTATGCAGTTTCTTTTCCTTTTGCAGCTATGTCTACTATAATGGCAGTGTTTTTAAGATGCATCGGGAAAGCGGTTTTGCCGCTGGCGGCAAGTTTTTTCTCCGTTTTGCTCAATACCGGCTTGAATTATCTTTTTATTTTCGGAAAAGGCGGGATACCGCCCATGGGAGTGCAGGGGGCGGCAATCGCCAGCGTGCTTGCACAGGCGGCGGCTTTTCTTGTGACTGCTGTCTATTTTTGGCGGTTGGGAAGGGAGAGGAGGCCGCACTTGGGTTTTTCTATGGCAGGCGGAGAATGGATGCAATATTTGGGGATTTTGGCGCCGATTTTAATCTGTGAATTTATATGGAGTCTGGGAGAAAATGTGTATGCGGTCATTTATGGTCGATTGGGAACGGATTCCTGTGCGGCGATGACGATGACAGGGCCGGTACAGGGCTTGATGATTGGCCTTTTGAGCGGTGTTTCTCAGGCGGCGGGAATTATGATTGGCAGGCATTTGGGGAAGGAAGCCTATGAGGAAGCCTACAGTGACGCTAAAAGGCTGATGTTATGCGGCGTTGCGGGATCACTGATTTTGTCACTTGCCCTGCTCCTTTTGGGAACGCCCTATGTCTCTATCTACAGAGTGGATTCACAGGTACAGAGAACAGCCTATCAGATTTTGGTCGCTTTTGCCATAATCTCTCCCATAAAGGTACAGAATATGATTCTGGGAGGCGGCATTATCAGAAGCGGCGGTATGACGCGTTATGTGATGTGGATTGATATGATTGGAACATGGTGCTTCGGCGTCCCGCTGGGACTTTTGGCGGCTTTTGTGTGGAAACTGCCGATACCTCAGGTATATTTTATCTTGTCCTTGGAGGAAGTGGTCAGGTTTCTTCTTTCGCTGTTCATTTTCAGGGGAAGGAAGTGGATGCGGCGGCTGTGATCCTCTAAACATTTGCGGTGGGGTAGTCGATATATATAGTAGTTACTGGTAAACGGATTTACCACACGACAGCATCATGGAGGATACGGTATGGGCATGGAAGTAGGAACTACGGTGGGTACGACCCAAACGGCGGATCCCTATAAGCAGAGAACTGCGCAGGATATCAAAAACGAGTGCGCCGGTATTGCGGCAAAGAAGACGGCTGCGGCCATCAGAATTCAGAAACAAAAGTCAAATAAAAAGAAAAAATTAAATTATAATTATAAGAAAATTTCCAGACAGATCACGATGAATAACACCTCAACGGGCGCGCGCCGTGTGATTACGAAGGCGCGGGAAGAAGTGGTTTCTCTTTTGCGCAAACAGATGAGCGGCAAGTATGACGAGACGGATCTTCGCCACGCGATTATCCATGCGAGAAAGATGGAGCGGATTGCCCGCCGGAAAAAGAAACATTTGGAGGAAGAGGAGAAGGCGGCGGCTACCGGTAAGGGCCTTGTTGAGGAAGGGTCTGCTTCGAGTGAAGACGAGCAGGTGAAAGAGCTCGAAGAAGAAATGGAAAAGGTGAGCGAAGAAGAATTAGAAAAAATGGAAGAGCTTCTGGAGGAATATGAGGAGCTCATGCAGGAGATGGAGGCCACCGGCGGCGTCAACGATCTGATGAAAGAGTACATGGGCGCGTCGGAGCAGGAAATGAGTCCCGAGGAAGTGAATAATCTTCGCAAAAAGCACCGTAACGATGAAATGAAAGATATCATCGAGGCGGACATGAAGTACCTGAAAGCTATGTTTAACAAGATGGAACGGGAGAAAGAGGCGGGCGTGCAGGCGGCCATACAGGAGATGACAAACCCGGCGGTTTCTTTGGAGCTTCAGGGTGTGGATATTCCGGTTCCGGCAAATGTCGGGCAGTCGGGCGCAGAGCTGGTAGAGGGCGCCAATGTGGACGCAATGGCGTAGGAGACGATGGGAAAAAGTAAAAATAACAGAGGGATACTGACAGGCGCTGTGTTGAAAAACATCGCCTGTTTCACTATGTTTACGGATCATTTTTTTGCGATCCTTGTTTTCAATTACATGACGCTTCATCCCGTAAATGGAGCTTGGGATCCACAGATTGAAAAAGTCTACCGTATAGGGAGAGATATAGGAAGAATTTCCTTTGTACTCTTTACTTATTTGATTGTGGAAGGATTTGTACATACCAGAAGCAGGGCGCGGTATCTGCTGCGGCTTTTTCTGTTTGCCCTGTTGTCGGAAATTCCGTTTGACCTTGCTTTTTCAGGGGAAGTGGCGGATTGGAGCGGCCAGAATATTTATTGGACGCTGTTTCTGGGCGTGCTTATGCTCACATGCTGGGAATATTTGGGGCAGTATCGTGGCGCCTGGATCCCGGCCGCCCGGCTTGTCGTTCTGGTTTTAAGCTGTGTGACGGCGTTTCTCTGTGCTATGGACTATCGTTTTATGGGGATTCTTCTTATCTTTGTGTTTTACCGGACCCGCGGCAAGTTTCTTGCCATTCAGATTTTGGCGGCCGCCTTGGTGATGTTTTTCGGGACATGGGGATCAAACTGCATCCGCTATGCAGGGACTTACACCGTGATTTATCTTCTGCGGTTTTCTCTGCGGGAATTGTACGGCCTGTTTGCCTTTGCATTGATTTTTCTTTACAACGGGGAAAGGGGACGGCAGTTGCCGAAGCCCTTCTACTATGGCTTTTATCCCCTGCATTTGCTCTTTCTGTACGGCGTGGCACAACTGACAGGGGTTATGTAAACCACCTGCCGGAGGCGCCGCAGGGCAGTACAAGCCCCGATGTCGAGACGGGAAGCCCGATTTCGGAAGATTCCACGCGGCCGCCGAAGCGCGGCGTGAGCGCAGTGTGGATCATGTAGGTGAGCACTGCCGGCTGTAGTCCCGTGGTGTAGGAATTGACTAAGAAAAACAGAGCGTTGTCCGACAGCAGCTTTGCGGCCAGTTCGATGAAAGGGTAGATATTGTCTTCCAGCTTCCAGATTTCTCCCTTGGGGCCGCGCCCGTAGGAGGGCGGGTCCATGATAATCCCGTCGTAGGTATTTCCCCGGCGGATTTCCCGTTCCACGAATTTTACGCAGTCGTCCACCAGCCAGCGGATCGGGGCATCGGAAAGGTTCGAGGCGGCGGCGTTCTCCTTCGCCCAGGTAACCATGCCCTTGGAGGCGTCCACGTGGGTGACGGCGGCGCCGGAGGATGCGGCGGCTAACGTTGCGCCGCCTGTGTAAGCAAAAAGATTCAGGACCTTGAATGGCCTGTCAGGATTTTCGGATTTGGCGTTCTTTATTATAGAAGAAAACCAATCCCAGTTCACCGCCTGTTCCGGGAAAAGCCCGGTATGTTTGAAGCTGAACGGCTTCAGGCGGAAGGTGAGTTCCCGGTAGCGGATACTCCATTCCTCGGGCAGATCAAAGAACTCCCATTCTCCGCCGCCTTTGGCGCTTCGGTGGTAGTGGCCGTTTTTTTGTTCCCAGTGCTTGTCTGCTTTCGGGGTACTCCAAATAACCTGAGGGTCGGGACGCACTAAAAAGTAGTCGCCCCAGCGCTCCAGCTTTTCCCCTGTTGAGCAATCCAATACTTCATAATCTGTCCATTTATCTGCGATCCACATGATGCTTTTACTCCTTTTGTCATAAAATCTGCGATTAGTATAGCATTGTATCTAAAAAAAAACAATCTGATTCGGAAGTTTTTTCTTGCATTTCCCAAAAACTTCATATATACTAGTTTGTGCTGTGGCATGATAGCTGTGAAGCGTGAGGTTGCTGCCCACGTGGCAGGTTTTCCGTGGAGCGAATGTCAAGTTAGGAAACTGACGACAAGTCACTGTACAGACAAAATGTCCGGTCAACCGGAAACGACGTGTTAGTGATTCGATGCGTAAGCGATTAGGACACACACGGGAGAGTGTACAGTCACCGCTTGTCGTACTTATGCTTTAAAAGTGCGAAAAGGAGGCGACTTTTTTTATGGCAAGTCAAGTAATGAGAATCACCCTGAAAGCCTATGATCATCAGTTGGTGGATGCATCGGCTAAGAAAATCATCGAAACTGTAAAGAAAAACGGATCTCAGGTGAGCGGACCTGTGCCCCTTCCTACTAAGAAGGAAGTGGTTACGATTCTTCGTGCCGTTCATAAGTACAAAGATTCCAGAGAGCAGTTCGAGCAG
>DKUO01000036.1:0-17733 GCA_002490705.1 Lachnospiraceae bacterium UBA7202 | reverse complement strand
TGCGCTCCAGAGACTGGAGATGCCTGCGGGCGTTTATATCGACATCAAGATGAAGAACAAATAAAACCCCTACTAGGACGATTCCCGTTTGTGGGAATCCGCTGTAGAACAACAGGAGGTAAAGGAAATGAAAAAGGCAATTTTGGCAACAAAAGTCGGAATGACTCAAATCTTCAATGAAGACGGCACACTGACGCCCGTTACCGTACTGCAGGCCGGTCCCTGTGCAGTGACACAGATCAAGACGGTTGAGAATGACGGTTACAGCGCGGTGCAGGTTGGCTTTGTTGATAAGAAAGAAAAGATCATCAACAAGGACAAGGCTGGTAATAAGGAAGTGGTTCACCGCCACGGGGTAAACAAGGCGCAGAAGGGTCACTTTGATAAGGCAGGCGTTTCCTGCAAGAGATTTATCAGAGAGTTTAAACTCGACAACGCAGACGAGTACACACTCGGCGCGGAGATTAAGGCGGATATCTTTGAGGCTGGCGACAGAGTGGACGCGACGGCGATCTCCAAAGGTAAGGGATTCCAGGGCGCGATCAAGAGACATGGCCAGCACAGAGGACCTATGACACACGGCTCCAAATTCCATCGCCATCAGGGTTCCAACGGCGCCTGCTCTTCGCCCAGCAAGGTGTTTAAGGGCAAGGGTATGCCGGGACACATGGGTTGTGTCAGAGTCACGGTACAGAATCTTACGGTGGTGAGAGTCGACGCAGACAAGAATCTGATTCTGGTAAAGGGCGCTGTACCCGGCCCCAGAAAAGCCTTGGTAACCATCAAAGAGACAACTAAGGTTGATGCGGCGAGATAGTGACCCCGGTCACAGATGAAAGGAGGACCATTCAGATGGCAAACGTATCTGTTTATAATATGGAAGGAAAAGAAGTCGGCAAGATGGACTTGAATGATGCGGTGTTTGGTGTCGAGATCAACGAACACCTTGTGCACATGGCGGTTGTTCAGAATCTTGCCAATAAGCGTCAGGGCACACAGAAAGCCAAGACACGCTCAGAGGTGAGCGGCGGCGGCAGAAAGCCCTGGAGACAGAAGGGAACGGGTCATGCGAGACAGGGCTCGACCAGAGCGCCCCAGTGGAAGGGCGGCGGCGTTGTGTTTGCTCCTACGCCGAGAGATTACTCCTTCAAGTTAAATAAGAAGGAAAAGAGGGCTGCACTCAAGTCTGTTTTGACCAGCAGAGTGCAGGACAACAAGCTGATTGTGCTTGACGAGTTAAAGTTTGACGCGATCAAGACTAAAGAGTTCAAGAAGGTTATGGACAACTTAAAGGTTGACAAGGCGATGGTAGTGATCGGCGGACAGGACGAGAACGTGATTCTCTCCGCGAGAAACCTTCCCAGAGTCAACACGGCAGTTGCAGAGAATATCAACGTATATGACATTCTGAAGGGTGATACACTGGTGCTCACCAAGGATGCGGTAGCTAAAATTGAGGAGGTGTTTGCATAATGGCAGCGATTCAGTATTATGACGTGATCCTCAAGCCTGTGATCACCGAGAAGAGTATGGCGGGTATGAGCGAGAAGAAATACACATTTCTTGTTCATCCGGAAGCCAACAAGACACAGATCAAAGAGGCTGTGGAGAAGATGTTCGAGGGCGCTAAGGTAGCGAGAGTCAACACCATGAATCAGGTCGGCAAGACCAAGAGGCGCGGTATGGTGTACGGCAAGACCGCTAAGACCAAGAAAGCGATCGTGCAGTTGACAGAGGACAGCAAGGATATCGAGATCTTTGCAGGATTATAAGAAAAGGAGATAAGAGATCATGGGAATTAAGACATACAACCCATATACACCTTCCAGACGTAACATGACCGGCTCTGATTTCAACGAGATTACGAAGAAGACTCCCGAGAAGTCCCTTTGCAGCTCCGTAAAGAAGAACGCCGGACGCAACAACCAGGGTAAAATCACGGTGCGGCATCATGGCGGCGGCAACAGAAGGCTGTACAGAAATGTTGATTTTAAGAGAAATAAGGACGGCATCAGCGCAACGGTGATCGGTATTGAGTACGATCCCAACAGAACTGCCAATATCGCGCTGATCTGTTATGAGGACGGCGAGAAGGCATATATCCTTGCGCCGGAAGGATTGAAAGATGGTATGAAGGTGATGAACGGACCTACCGCGGAGGTTAGAGTGGGTAACTGCTTACCTTTCTCCGAGATTCCTGTAGGTACGCTTGTACACAACATTGAGTTATATCCCGGGAAGGGCGGCCAGATGGTTCGTTCTGCGGGTAACAGCGCACAGCTGATGGCGAAGGAAGGCAAGTATGCGACTTTAAGGCTTCCCTCCGGTGAAATGAGAATGGTGCCCCTCGTTTGCAGGGCAACGATCGGCACAGTGGGCAACACAGACCACAACCTGATTAAGATTGGTAAGGCGGGACGTAAGCGCCACATGGGTGTTCGTCCTACCGTCCGCGGTTCCGTTATGAACCCGAACGATCACCCGCATGGCGGTGGTGAGGGCCGCGCTCCGATTGGACGCCCGGGCCCGTGTACACCTTGGGGTAAACCTGCGCTTGGTCTTAAGACGCGTAAGAAGAAGAAAGCGTCTAACAAGCTGATCGTGAGAAGAAGAGACGGCAGAGCCATCAAATAATAGGAGGATAGATAGATCATGGCAAGATCATTAAAAAAAGGACCGTTTGCGGATGCGAGCTTACTGAAAAAAGTAGATGCGATGAATGCGTCGGGACAGAAGCAGGTCATTAAGACCTGGTCCCGCCGGTCTACAATTTTCCCTTCCTTTGTCGGACACACGTTTGCGGTTCATGACGGAAGAAAGCACGTACCGGTATATGTTACAGAGGATATGGTTGGACACAAGCTCGGCGAGTTCGTGGCGACCAGAACTTATAGAGGACATGATAAGGACGAGAGAAAGTCCAAAGTTCGCTAATTTGAAAGGAGGCTTCAATCTATGGCTAAAGGACATAGATCCCAGATAAAGAGAGAGAGAAACGCGAACAAGGATGTCAGACCTTCAGCGAAGTTATCTTACGCACGTGTGTCTGTGCAGAAAGCTTGTTTCGTGTTAGACGCTATCAGGGGGAAGGATGTCGAGACAGCGCTCGGAATCCTCACTTACAATCCCAGATATGCATCCAGCATCATCAAGAAGCTGCTGGAGTCGGCAATCGCAAATGCCGAATACAAGTACAGTCAGGATCCTACAAAGTACCCGAATCCGGAGAACCTTTATATTGCTGAATGCTACGCAAACAAAGGGCCTACCATGAAGCGGATTCAGCCCAGAGCACAGGGCAGGGCTTACAGGATTGAGAAGAGAATGAGCCACATCACGATCGTTCTCGATGCAAGATAGGATCAGATTAGGAAGGAGAACAACATGGGACAGAAAGTTAATCCACACGGATTGAGAGTCGGTATTATCAAGGATTGGGATTCCAAATGGTATGCTGATGGAGAGTTCGCTGACTTTTTAGTAGAAGATTACAATATCAGAAAGTATTTAAAGAAGAAGTTATACAGTGCCGGTATCTCTAAGATCGAGATCGAGAGAGCTTCCGACAGAGTGAAGGTTATCATCTATACGGCTAAGCCCGGTGTCGTAATCGGTAAGGGCGGCGCTGAGATCGAGGTGACAAAGAAAGAGCTGTCCAAGCTGACGGGTAAGAAGGTCCTCGTAGATATCAAGGAGATCAAGAGACCTGACAAGGACGCACAGCTTGTAGCGGAGAATATCGCGCAGCAGCTTGAGAACCGTGTGTCTTTCAGACGTGCGATGAAATCCTGCATGGGCCGTACCATGAAGGCGGGTGCAGAAGGCATCAAGGCAGCCGTATCCGGTCGTCTTGGCGGTGCAGATATTGCCCGTACTGAGTTTTACAGCGAGGGTACGATTCCGCTGCAGACCCTGAGAGCGGATATTGATTATGGATTCGCCGAGGCAGATACCACTTACGGCAAACTTGGCGTAAAGGTATGGATTTACAAAGGCGAGGTACTTCCGACTAAATCTAACAAGGAAGGGAGCGATAAATAATGTTAATGCCAAAGAGAGTAAAACGTCGTAAACAGTTCCGTGGTTCCATGGCGGGTAAAGCGACCCGCGGCAATACAATCACCTATGGTGACTACGGTATTATAGCTATGGAGCCCTGTTGGATCAAGTCCAATCAGATAGAGGCAGCCCGTATCGCTATGACGAGATATATCAAGCGTGGTGGTAAAGTTTGGATCAAAATTTTCCCGGATAAGCCAGTAACTGCAAAACCGGCAGAGACACGTATGGGTTCCGGTAAGGGAACGCTGGAATACTGGGTAGCGGTAGTGAAGCCCGGCCGTGTGATGTTTGAGATCGCCGGTGTGCCTGAGGATGTGGCAAAGGAAGCGTTGCGTCTTGCAACTCATAAACTTCCCTGCAAATGTAAAATCGTTTCTAAAGCAGACTTGGAAGGCGGTGTAGCGAATGAAAACTAATAAATATGTGGAAGATTTAAATAAAAAATCAGATGCAGAATTAGCACAGGAGCTTGTGGATGCTAAGAAAGAGCTTTTCAATTTGAGATTCCAGAACGCAACCAACCAGTTGGACAATACAGCCAGAATCAAAGATGTGAGAAGAAATATCGCCAGAATCCAGACGGTGATTACACAGAAATCTAAGGCTGCGAATTAAGCGGAGAGGAGAGACAAATCGTGGAAAGAAATCTTAGAAAAACCCGTACCGGTAAGGTTACAAGCAATAAAATGGATAAGACCATTGTGGTAGCGATTGAAGATCACGTAAAGCATCCGCTTTACAAGAAGATCGTGAAGAAGACTTACAAGTTAAAAGCGCACGACGAGAACAATGAGTGCAATATCGGCGATACCGTAAAAGTGATGGAGACCAGGCCCTTGTCCAAGGATAAGAGATGGAGACTTGTCGAGATCGTTGAGAAAGCGAAATGATGATGAAAGAAGGAGAGAACTAGCATGATTCAACAGGAAAGCAGATTGAAGGTCGCTGATAACACCGGTGCAAAGGAACTCCTGTGCATCAGAGTTATGGGCGGATCTACAAGAAGATATGCGCGTATAGGTGATACGATTGTTGCTACGGTCAAAGATGCAACACCAGGCGGCGTTGTAAAAAAAGGCGATGTCGTGAAGGCTGTCGTAGTGCGTACCGTGAAAGGCGCAAGACGGAAAGACGGATCTTACATCAGATTTGACGAAAATGCTGCTGTTATCATCAAAGAGGATAAGACTCCCAGAGGAACCCGTATTTTTGGACCAGTAGCAAGAGAGCTTCGTGATAAACAGTTTATGAAAATTGTTTCACTGGCTCCGGAAGTATTATAGGAGGTGCCGGTATGTCAATGTTTAAGATTAAAAAGGGCGATACCGTTAAGGTGATTGCCGGTAAAGATAAAGACAAAGAAGGCAAGGTAGTTTCCGTAGACAGAAAGAACAATAAGGTTGTCGTGGAGGGCATCAATAAGATTACCAAGCACGAAAAGCCTTCCGTAGCGAATCAGAACGGCGGTATTGTTCAGAAGGAGGCTCCCATCGATGCTTCCAACGTGATGTACGTACACAAGGGCAAGGCCACCAGAATCGGTTTCAAGATCGAGAATGGGAAGAAAGTACGTTACGCGAAATCTACGGGCGATGTTGTAGATTAAATCTGAGAAAGGAGATCCAAAGCGTTGAGTAGTAGACTGAAAGAGATGTATAAAAACGAGATCGTAGATGCTATGGTCAAAAAGTTTGGATATAAAAATGTCATGGAAGTTCCGAAGCTTGACAAGATCGTGATCAACATGGGCGTCGGTGAAGCGAAGGAGAACGCGAAGGTGTTGGAGTCGGCGGTGAGCGATATGGAGACCATTACCGGCCAGAAAGCCATCATCACGAAGGCAAAGCATTCCATCGCAAACTTCAAGATCAGAGAGGGACAGTCCATCGGATGCAAGACCACGCTGCGCGGCGATAAGATGTATGAGTTTTTAGACAGACTTGTGAACCTTGCACTTCCCCGTGTGCGTGACTTCCGGGGTGTGAGCGCAAATTCCTTTGACGGCAGAGGTAATTACGCACTCGGCATCAAGGAGCAGATCATCTTCCCTGAGATCGAGTACGACAAGGTAGACAAGGTGAGAGGTATGGATGTTATCTTTGTCACCACAGCCAAGACAGACGAGGAAGCCCGTGAATTGTTGAGATTATTTAATATGCCATTCGCCAAATAGAAGGAGGTAAGCTCATGGCTAAGACAGCAATGAAGATCAAACAGCAGCGTAAACCGAAATTCTCCAGCAGAGAGTATAACCGTTGCAGAATTTGTGGTCGTCCACACGCTTATTTGAGAAAATATGGAATTTGTAGAATTTGCTTCCGCGAGTTAGCATATAAGGGACAGATTCCCGGCGTGAAGAAAGCCAGTTGGTAAAAAGGAGGAAAAATCATGACAATGAGCGATCCGATTGCAGATATGCTTACGAGAATCCGTAATGCTAACACTGCAAAGCATGATACAGTAGACGTACCCTCATCCAAGATGAAGTTAGCTATAGCGCAGATTCTTTTGGAGGAAGGGTATATCAGAAAATATGATTTGATTGATAACGGCAATTTCAAGGATATCCATATCACCTTAAAGTATGGTGAGGACAAGAACGACAAGATCATTTCCGGTATCAAAAGAATTTCCAAGCCGGGTCTTCGTGTGTATGCCGGCAAGGAGGAACTGCCCAGAGTGCTTGGTGGATTAGGTGTAGCGATTATTTCTACCAATCAGGGTGTTGTAACCGACAAAAAGGCAAGAGAGCTTCAGGTAGGCGGCGAGGTACTCGCCTTCGTATGGTAAGCGACTGAGCAAGCTCAGTCTGAAGAATGACTTCGTCATTCTTCGCAGGTTGAGAAATAATAATAAATAGGAGGTACGGGCATGTCACGTATAGGAAGAATGCCAATCGCGATCCCCGCAGGAGTGACTGTGGCGGTTGCAGAAAATAATAAAGTGACTGTAAAAGGTCCTAAGGGAACGCTTGAGAGAACGCTTCCCACAGAGATGGAAATTAAGGTGGAGGGCGATCAGGTGCTGGTTTCCAGACCGAACGACTTAAAGAAGATGAAATCCTTCCACGGTTTGACCAGAACGCTGATTAACAACATGGTGATCGGTGTTACGGAAGGTTTTGAAAAGAAGCTGGAGGTAAACGGTGTTGGTTACAGGGCTGCAAAATCCGGCAAGAAGCTGACACTGAACTTGGGATACTCTCACCCCGTTGAGATGACAGACCCTGAGGGCATCGAGACAGTTGTGGATGGACAGAATCTGATCATCGTTAAGGGAATCGACAAAGAAAAAGTAGGTCAGTTTGCGGCTGAGATCAGAGACAAGAGACGGCCTGAGCCTTATAAGGGTAAGGGTATCAAGTATGCTGACGAGACAATCAGACGTAAAGTTGGTAAGACCGGTAAGAAATAATAGATAAGGAGAGTATGGAAATGGTTAAGAAAGAATCGAGACAAAAAGTTCGTGTAAAGAAACACAACAGAATGCGTAACCGTTTCAGCGGTACGGCTGAAAGGCCCCGTCTGTCAGTGTTTAGAAGCAATAATCATATGTATGCTCAAATTATTGACGATACAGTGGGTAATACTTTGGTTTCGGCATCCACTCTTGAAAAGAGCGTTGGTGGCGAACTGAAGCACACCAATGACGTTGAGGCGGCAGCATATGTGGGAACAGTGATCGCTAAGAGAGCGCTTGAAAAAGGCATCAAGACTGTGGTTTTTGACAGAGGCGGTTTTATATACCAGGGCAAGATTGCAGCATTAGCGGACGCAGCCAGAGAAGCTGGCTTGGAATTCTAGGAAGGGAGAAAAGATCACATGAGACGTACAAACATCGACGTAAGTCAGTTAGAACTCACTGAGAAAGTTGTGACAATCAAGCGTGTAACCAAGGTTGTCAAGGGTGGTCGTAATATGCGTTTTACCGCGCTTGTTGTAGTCGGCGACAGCAACGGTCATGTCGGCGCAGGCCTTGGAAAAGCGACTGAAATCCCGGAAGCGATCCGCAAGGGCAAAGAGGATGCGATCAAGAATTTGATCAGTGTTGCACTGGATGAAAAGAATAGTATCACACATGATTTTGTCGGAAAATTTGGCTCTGCTTCCGTTTTGTTGAAGAGAGCTCCGGAAGGTACTGGTATCATTGCCGGCGGTCCTGCACGTGTGGTTTGCGAGCTCGCAGGTATCAAGAATATCCGTACCAAGTCTTTGGGGTCCAACAATAAGCAGAACGTGGTGTTAGCTACGATTACGGGCTTAAGCCAGTTAAAGACTCCTGAAGAAGTGGCTAAAAACCGCGGAAAATCTGTAGAAGAGATCCGTGCATAGGATTAGGAGGAAATAAAATGGCAGCGAAGAAAGAGGCAGATAAAAAGTTAAAGATCACTTTAGTCAGATCTACGATCGGTCAGGTGCCCAAGGCTCGCGCTACGGTAGCGGCTATGGGACTTCGGAAGCTTCATCAGACAGTGGAACTGCCTGATAATGCGGCGACCAGGGGCCAGATCCAGAAAGTAAGACATATGGTCGAAGTGGAAGAGGCATAAAGGAGGTGTGATAGATGGAATTATCGAATTTAAGACCCGCAGAGGGCTCTGTGCATAGCAGCAATTTCAGAAGAGGCCGCGGACACGGTTCGGGAAACGGCAAGACAGCCGGTAAGGGTCATAAAGGTCAGAAGGCACGTTCCGGTGCACCCAGACCGGGTTTCGAGGGTGGTCAGATGCCCCTGTACAGGCGTCTTCCCAAGAGAGGCTTTACCAACAGAAATACGAAAGAGATCGTGGCTATCAATCTGAGCGCGCTGGAAGCGTTCGACAATGGTACGACGGTTGATGTGGAGACATTGATCGCAAAAGGAATCATAAAGAATCCCCGTGATGGTGTCAAGATCCTCGGGAACGGAGAACTTACTAAGAAGCTTGACGTGAAAGTAAATGCCTTCAGCGCATCTGCGAAGGAAAAAATCGAGGCACTTGGTGGAACAGCAGAGGTGATCTAATGTTTACAACCCTAAAAAATGCATTTAAGATCAAGGAGATCAGAAATAAGATATTCTTTACCTTTCTTATGTTAGTTGTGATCCGTCTCGGATCACAGCTTCCCGTGCCGGGTGTTGACAGAACCTATTTCGCAAGGTGGTTTGAGAGTCAGACCGGCGACGCATTTAACTTCTTTGATGCTTTTACGGGCGGATCGTTCTTGAATATGTCCATTTTGGCGCTGAATATTACGCCCTACATCACATCTTCCATCATTATGCAGCTGATGACGATTGCGATTCCGAAGCTGGAGGAGATGCAGAGAGACGGTGCGGACGGGCGCAAAAAAATCGCGTCTATTACCAGATATGTGACTGTGGCGCTCGCCTTGATTGAGGCCGGCGTTATGGCGATCGGGTTTGGACGGCAGGGACTGCTTGAAACCTATAATGTGATGAATATTATCACGGTTATGGCGGCGCTTACGGCGGGCAGTGCGTTCCTGATGTGGATTGGTGAGCGGATTACGGAGAACGGCGTTGGCAATGGTATTTCCATCGTGCTGACGATCAATATCCTCTCCCGTATGCCGCAGGATATCGCACAGCTTTTTGAGCAGTTTGTGATTGGCAAGTCTATTGCCAAGGGAGTGGTGGCAGCGATTATTATCATTGCTATCATTGTACTGATGGTGGTACTGGTAATCATTTTAAATGACGGTGTGCGCAAGATCCCGGTACAGTATGCGAAAAAGGTACAGGGCAGAAAGATGGTGGGCGGACAGACAACGAACATTCCGCTTAAGGTCAATACCTCCGGCGTCATTCCTGTTATCTTTGCGTCTTCACTGATGCAGCTGCCTGTGGTAGTCTGCTCGATATTTAACATTAACGGCGCCGGTGTGTGGGGTGAGATACTCAGAGGTCTTAACTCGAACTACTGGTGCAACCCGGATCAGCCGGTGTATTCAATCGGTTTGGTGGTATATGTTGTTTTGGTGATATTTTTTGCTTATTTCTATACATCCATTACCTTCAATCCGATGGAGATTGCGGACAATATGAAAAAGCAGGGCGGATTTATTCCGGGCATCAGACCCGGCAAGCCGACCAGCGACTATCTGACAAAGCTCTTGAACTATATTGTGTTTATCGGCGCAATCGGTCTTACGATCGTGTGCGTGGTGCCTTACTTCTTTAACGGTGTGTTCGGCGCCAGCGTATCTTTCGGCGGAACCAGCCTGATTATTATTGTCAGCGTGGTGCTGGAAACGGTTAAGCAGATCGAGTCACAGATGCTTGTCCGCAATTATAAAGGTTTTTTAAATGATTAATGAGTGACAAGACAGGTAGGGACGGCGGCTACTTAGCACGTCCCTAACCTTGCGTCTATATGTTTAGGGAGAGGAAAGAATTACAATGAAGATAATTATGCTGGGCGCACCCGGCGCCGGAAAAGGGACACAGGCGAAAATGATCGCTGATAAATATAAAATTCCGCATATTTCCACGGGCGATATTTTTCGCTTGAATATCAAGAACGGAACAGAGCTTGGCATGGAGGCCAAGAAATATATGGATCAGGGACTTTTGGTGCCGGATGAGCTGACGGTGCGTATCCTGCTTGACAGGGTGGCGAAAGAGGACTGCAAGGACGGCTATGTGCTTGACGGTTTTCCGAGGACAATCCCGCAGGCGGAGGTATTGGAAGACGCGCTGAACAAGCTTGGCGATAAGATAGATTATGCGGTTAATGTGGAAGTGCCGGACGAGAATATTATCAGAAGGATGGGCGGCAGACGGGCATGTCTTTCCTGCGGCGCGACCTACCACATTGAGCATGTGCCGCCGAAGAAGGAAGGAATCTGCGATCAGTGCGGACAGCCGCTTGTACTGCGGGACGACGATAAGCCGGAAACCGTGAAGAACCGTCTGCGGGTATATCAGGAGCAGACACAGCCGTTGATTGATTTTTACACAGAGAGAAAGGTGTTAAGGACAGTGGACGGCACACAGGATATGCAGGATGTGTTTCATGCGATTGTGGAGATCTTAGGCTGACATGGTTACGATCAAATCGGCGCGGGAAATTGAATTGATGCGAAAGTCAGGCAGGCTTCTGGCACAGGTACACGAGGAGCTTGCAAAAGTAATACGCCCGGGAATATCCACAAAGGAGATTGACACTGTCTGCGAAAAACTGATAAGAGACTGCGGCGGTACGCCTAATTTCTTAAACTATCAGGGATATCCCGCAAGTGTCTGCGTCTCCGTGAACGAGGAAGTTGTGCACGGTATTCCCCGCGCAGACCGGATTTTGCAGGAAGGAGATATCGTAAGTCTGGATACGGGCCTGATTTATCAGGGATACCATTCAGACGCGGCCAGAACTTACGGTGTGGGGAAGATCAGCCCGGAAGCGGAGAAGCTGATTGAGGTGACGAGAGAGAGCTTCTTTCAGGGAATTCGGAGCGCGAAGGCCGGCTGTCATCTGCATGATATCTCCAATGCAATTGCGGATTACGTGATTCCCCACGGCTACGGCATCGTACATGATCTGGTGGGGCATGGCATCGGCAAAAGCATGCACGAAGCGCCGATGATCCCCAATTTTCCGCAGAGGAGAAGAGGGGTACGGCTTAAAGCGGGTATGACGCTGGCGGTTGAGCCGATGATTAATATCGGCACCGGAGAGGTGGAATGGCTGGACGACGGCTGGACTGTGATCTCGGCGGACCATTCTCTCTCCGCCCATTATGAGAACACGGTGTTAGTCACGGACGGGGAGCCGGAGATACTGACGTTACTATAATCCTGCTGACAAAACTCAAGAATCCAGCCGGTGCTTTATCATAATATATATAGAAGAAATGGAAACTTGTATGGAAGAAAATATCGTTGGAATGCTCGCCACATCGAAGGCCGGGCATGATAAAGACTCTCTGTATGTCATTATACGGGAGGACGGCGAATATATATATGTAGCTGACGGCCGCGTCAGAACTACGGAAAGGCCGAAGCGAAAAAATAAGAAGCATATACAGTTGATTAAAAAGAAGAGACTGCCGGAACCGGAGAACGGTTTTGACAATTTGGAAATTAAAAGGATCATCAAAGAATATCGGAGAGAAAGAGAGGAAAGAAATGTCTAAGGCTGATGTAATCGAGATTGAAGGAACTGTAATTGAAAAGTTACCCAATACCATGTTTCAGGTGGAATTGGAAAACGGCCATGTTGTGTTGGCGCATATCAGTGGTAAGTTGCGCCAGAATTTCATCCGTATCCTGCCCGGTGATAAGGTAACGCTGGAGCTTTCTCCCTACGATTTGTCCAAGGGGAGGATCATTTGGAGAGATAAATGATAAAAAGTCTTGCCAATGGCAGGATTTGGTGTTATAATGTAAAACGGTCTTTTTTGAAAGGAGGGTTTGAGATGAAGGTAAGATCATCAGTAAAACCGATTTGCGAAAAGTGCAAGATCATCAAGAGAAAAGGAAAGATCAGAGTTATTTGTGAAAATCCAAAACATAAGCAGGTACAAGGCTAATAGATAGAGAGCCCACTTTTTGATACCAACTTATTTATGTTTGGAAAGATCGGATACCTGATCCGGTTGGGTAGAACCTACCCCAATCAATTAGTGTCACGCGTGGGAAACAGACACGCGAAGCGCATGAAAATGCAAAGGAAATGGAGGAAATGTAAATGGCTCGTATTGCAGGTGTTGACTTACCGAGAGAAAAACGTGTGGAGATTGGCTTGACCTATATTTATGGGATCGGCAGATCAAGCTCCAACAAGATTCTGGCGGCGGCAAATGTAAATCCTGATACCCGTGTCAGAGAGCTGACCGATGATGAGGTTAAGAGACTGGCAGAGGTGATCGAGAAAGATTACATGGTGGAAGGTGATTTGAGAAGAGAGGTAGCTCTCAATATCAAGAGACTTCAGGAGATCGGCTGCTATAGAGGAATTCGCCACAGAAAAGGTCTTCCGGTTCGCGGTCAGAAGACGAAGACCAATGCTCGGACAAGAAAAGGCCCGAAGAGAACTGTTGCTAACAAGAAAAAGTAGGAAAAATTTAAAAGTTGAGAAAGTAGGTTAGTTTATTATGGCAAAGAAAGTTACGAAAAAAGTGACAAAAAAACGTGTCAAGAAAAACGTTGAACATGGACAGGCACATATTCAGTCTTCCTTTAACAATACCATCGTTACATTGACAGATAACGAAGGTAATGCGTTAAGCTGGGCGAGTGCCGGTGGTCTTGGTTTTAGAGGTTCAAGGAAATCTACTCCCTATGCAGCGCAGATGGCTGCCGAGACAGCGACAAAGGCTGCTCTCATCCACGGTTTAAAGACGGTGGACGTTATGGTAAAGGGACCGGGTTCAGGCCGTGAGGCTGCGATCCGCGCATTGCAGGCGTGTGGTCTTGAAGTGACCAGCATCCGCGACGTGACGCCTGTACCTCACAATGGATGCCGTCCGCCTAAGAGACGCCGCGTCTAACGTACAAAAAGAAAATCTAGTCGCTCACAGCAGAGGCTGCTTCGCGAAGATTTTCTATGTTTTGTACTGAAGAATCGTAAAAGGCACGATTCTTCGTATATAGAATTTGGAAGAAGACGTCACAATGTGGCGCTGTAAACAAAACAGAAAGGAGCCAGAATCATGGCAGTAAACAGAGTTCCGGTATTAAAGAGATGCAGATCCCTTGATCTTGACCCTACCTTTTTAGGGTATGACAAGAAATCCAACAGAACGTCCGCAAGAGCGGGTAAGAAGATCAGCGAGTATGGTCTGCAGTTGAGAGAGAAACAGAAAGCAAAATTTATCTATGGCGTGTTAGAGAAGCCTTTTAGAAATTATTATGAGAAGGCCGACAGAATGAAGGGCCAGACAGGTGAGAATCTGCTGGTTATGCTGGAGAGCAGACTGGACAGCGTCGTGTTCAGAATGGGCTTTGCGAGAACGAGAAGAGAGGCAAGACAGGTAGTTGGCCACAAGCATTTTCTTGTAAACGGTAAGCCGGTTCAGATCCCTTCCTATCTGGTTAAGGCAGGCGATGTGATTGAGGTGAGGGAGAAGGCAAAATCCCTACAGAGATATAAGGATATTCTTGAGGTGACCGGTGGCAGACTTGTTCCCGAGTGGATTGAAGTGGATCAGGAAGCAATGAAGGGAACTGTAAAATACCTTCCCACCAGAGAGATGATTGACGTTCCGGTAAACGAGATGCTTATCGTCGAGTTGTACTCTAAGTAATTGTGTGAGTGCTATTTCATAATTCTCGGTGCTGCTGAGATTAGAAGACCAATAAGGAGGGTGCTTGGGTGTTTGAATTTGAAAGACCGAATATAGAAGTAGTTGAAATCTCCGAAGATAATAAGTACGGCAGATTCGTAGTAGAACCCTTAGAGAGAGGTTACGGCATTACCCTCGGCAATTCACTCAGAAGGATCATGCTGTCTTCCCTGCCCGGCGTGGCGGTGAGTCAGATTAAGATTGACGGCGTCCTTCATGAGTTTAGCTCCATTCCGGGAGTGAAAGAGGATGTGACGGAGATCGTTATGAACGTCAAGAGCCTTGCCATCAAAAATAACAGCGATGCAAATGAAGTGAAAACCGCTTACATTGAGTACGAGGGTGAGGGTGTTGTGCGGGCTTCCGATATTCAGGTGGATCAGGATATAGAGATCCTGAATCCTGATCTGGTGATCGCTACCCTGAGCGGTAAGGACACGAAGCTTTACATGGAGCTGACCATTACCAGAGGCCGGGGGTATGTGGGTGCAGATAAGAATAAGACCGAAGATCTGCCCATCGGCGTCATTGCAATCGACTCCATTTACACACCGGTAGAGAGAGTGAACGTCACTGTGGAAAATACCCGTGTCGGACAGATTACGGACTATGATAAGTTGACGTTGGATGTGTATACGAACGGGACACTTGCGCCCGATGAGGCTGTCAGCTTGGCGGCAAAGGTACTCAGCGAGCATTTGAGCCTCTTCATTGATCTTTCCGAGAACGCTAAGACCGCAGAGGTCATGGTGGAGAAGGAAGACGACGAGAAGGAGAAGGTGCTCGAAATGAGCATCGACGAGCTGGAGCTTTCTGTCCGCTCCTATAACTGCTTGAAGAGAGCAGGCATTAACACAGTGGAGGAGCTGACGAACAAGACTTCCGAAGATATGATGAAGGTTAGAAATCTCGGCCGGAAATCATTGGAGGAAGTGCTTGCAAAATTAAAAGAATTAGGATTACAGCTGAATCCCAGCGATGAGGCGTAACATAGAGGTAAGCCCGAAGAGCACTCGGAAAGGAGCCAATCATGGCAAAATATAGAAAACTTGGCAGAACATCTGACCAGAGAAAAGCATTACTCAGAAATCAGGTTACCGCTCTTTTATATAACGGAAAGATCGTGACCACAGAAGCGAGAGCAAAGGAAGTTCGCAAACTCGCTGAGCATTTGATCACCCTCGCTGTCAAGGAGAAGGACAATTTCGAAACCGTCAAGGTTACCGCTAAGGTGGCGCGTAAGGATAAAGACGGTAAGAGAGTGAAGCAGATCGTGGACAAGAACACGAAGGCAGTGCTCTCTGAGACACACCGCGACAAGGATGGCAAAATCCTTAAGATTGAGAACGGAATGACTGTTACGGTGTACGATGAGGTGGAGAAGGAGATCAAGAAAGATATGCCTTCCAGACTTCATGCGAGAAGACAGATTATGAAGGTGCTTTATCCTGTAAAGGAAGTGCCCACAGCGCCTGCGGGACGCAAGAAGAACACGAAGCAGGTGAATCTGGCGGATAAGCTGTTTGACGAGTATGGCCCGAAGTACGCAAACCGTAAGGGCGGCTATACCAGAATCATCAAGATCGGTCCCCGTAAGGGCGATGCGGCAATGGAAGTTGTTTTGGAGCTGGTATAACTGACGCAGAAATGTTGAGGCAAATAAAAGCCGAGTGTATAAACGCTCGGCTTTTTTGTTATCCTTATTATAAACAAAAGATACAACATTTTGTAATAAAATGTTGCATCTTTCTTCATTCACAATATATATCGGAGTACAATTCAAATACTTAACCCCTTTTTTTAAAAATACAAAAGAAATTTTTCACCTGTAAGACCTGAATAGAAATTATATTACTAGAATCGGTGCAAATCACTAAAATTGGTAATGCGATTGCAAATGCACGTATATTATGCTAAAATTGTATTACTAGAATCGGTGCAAATCACTAAAATTGGGAGCGCTATGATGGAAATAAAGAGAGACGATTATTTGAATCAGTTAAAAATGCGGAGAGATAATGGAATGATAAAAGTTATTACAGGGATCAGAAGATGTGGGAAATCCTACCTTCTCTTCGTATTGTTTAAAAAGTATCTGCTGGAAAGCGGTGTAGACGGACAGCATATCATTGAAATTGCGCTGGATGGGATTGAAAATGAAGAGCTGCGTGATCCGAAACTGTGCTATCAGTTCGTAAAAAACAGAATGGTTGATCAAGAGAAATATTATCTGCTGTTGGATGAGGTACAGTTTATGCCCCGGTTTGAAGAGATGCTTAACAGTTTATTGCGCATAGAAAATATAGATGTATATGTAACGGGAAGTAATTCAAAATTTTTATCAAGTGATATTGTAACAGAATTTCGCGGCAGAGGTGATGAAGTCAGAATATATCCGCTGTCTTTCGCGGAGTTCTTTTCCTGCTATGACGGTGATTATGACGATGCATGGGAGGAATATATGGTGTATGGCGGTCTTCCGCAGGTCACGCAATTTCCCTTGGAGAGGCAAAAGACGGAGTATCTGAAAAATATCCTGAGTAATGTTTATCTTAAGGACGTGATTGAAAGAAACAATATTCAGAATGTGGATGAACTAGACGCGCTGGTAGATATACTTGCATCTTCCATCGGCGCTTTGACAAATCCAACCAGAATTTCTAATACGTTTACGAGCGAAAGGGGAAGCAGTTACAGTAATAAAACGATATCAAACCATATTGACCGGTTAGCGGAGGCATTTTTAATATCGAAAGCGAATCGCTATGATATCAAAGGAAGGAAATATATTAGCGCGAATTTAAAATATTATTTCACGGATATAGGAATCAGAAATGCAAGATTAAATTTCAGACAGCAAGAACCTACGCATATAATGGAGAATATTGTTTATAATGAATTGATCCTGCGCGGTTATAATGTAGATGTTGGTATTGTAGATATTTTTGAAAAAAAGCAGGAAAAGGAGAGGATTCATAAAAAACTGGAGGTTGACTTTGTGGTAAATCAGGGAAGCCAAAGATACTATATTCAAGTGGCGTATGATATGACTACTGAGGAAAAACAGACACAGGAATTTAAGTCTTTCAGAAATATTTCCGATTCATTTAAGAAAATCGTTATTGTAAATGGTACGGCAAAACCATGGAGAAATGAGGAAGGATTTGTCATTATGGGAATGAAGTATTTCCTGTTAAATGCTGACAGCTTGGAATTTTAACTGCTTTTTAGTAATCGGTTGCCACAGATGAAAACTGTGACAGCCGGTTTTTATATGCAAAAAACAGATTACTAAAGATTCAGCTTCAAATATACCTGATCCCGTTCCTCCTGTTCGATTCCCAAATATCTTTTTGTAATTTGATAGATAATATGAAGTGACCCC
>DKUO01000017.1 GCA_002490705.1 Lachnospiraceae bacterium UBA7202 | reverse complement strand
TCATAGGTCACTTGACACTATCTAACAATTATATCTCCGGCACAGATAATATTTGGAAAATGCCGTCCACTGCAAAGAATCCAGCTCCAGCTGTCCCTTGACGTAAGAGGGCAGAAGCTCGTCCCATTTTACCTCCAAAATACTGCTGCCCGCGGGTAGAACACTCCTGAGCGGGATATCCTCCCGAAAAAAACCGTCTATCGCATTGGAGGAGGCAATCGCATCGTCGAAGGTGACCCGCACATTGCCCGCCGCGCTCACATAAGGCGTCCGCATGTACTGGACGATCACCACCGGCCGCAGATTTCTTTCCCGCATCCGGTAAAATAGCGGCCTCTGTCCCTCAGAAACGCTCTCGTCAGCCTCCGGGATCACTCCTTCCATAAAGTGTTCACACTGCTCCCTCGTAATCAGGCAGGCCGTCTTCTTCGTCATGCCGCGCCTCTTCGCTTTACACTCCAGGCTGATCCTTCTGCCGTCGCAGTTGTAGATGCGGATGCGGTATTTCTCCCGCGGATCAACGCCGTTTTCATTTTCATAAAAGCAGGCGTCCTCCGGGCTGTCAAAATAGAGGCTGCGGATGAGATACTCCCCGTTTTCCCCTGCATGGGCGTCCCGCTCCAAAACGCCCTGTGCGCGAAGTTTCAAAACTTCCTTCTGCATAGCGTCTATCTGATATTTATATTCATGTCTGTACTCTGTCACTGGTTCAGGCACCCTTCCGCAATATAAGCCGTTCCTTCCGTTCTGGCCTTTTCCTCCACGGCATTGACGCTGCACACGCAGTCCCGCATATACAGGTCTGAGGCCGCATAGATACCGTTCCTTCCCGCTATCAGGGAAATCGTACCGCCTCTGATCTCCACAACGCCTTTTCCTCCCGCGCCCTGATTGGCGGTCCGCAGTCCGTTTTGTTCGCTCTGTATGGCAAGCGCCGTCTCTCTGACCAGAATCCCATCGCTGCCCCTTATGCCATCGCCTTTGGCCTGCACCTCTATACTGCCGCCTAAAAGCTTCACTCTGTCTTTGCTCCGAATGCCGTCCTCATGATAGCCAAACACCCGGAGAGAACCGTCTCCGTTAATAGTCAGATCGGACACGCTGTACAGACATGCCTGCCGTTCCTCATAACCCGTGTAGTCAGGCGAATCCGACAGCACGTTCTCCGTTCCTGACACCAATGTCACAATCACCTTGGATGCCTCTTCCACCACAATGGCCGGTCCTCTGCCGGATGAAATATTTGCGCCCGCCAGATACAAATGCACCAGCTCGTCCTCGTCCGCATCGACGACGATCTGCCCCTCCTCCAAACTGCCGGATATCCAGAAATCTCCGGCTTCCGTGAGAAAAACCGATTCCTCTTTCCAGTCATCCAGATGAATTTCCTGTAACTCCTGCGGCTCCGTTACCTCATCCTGCCTAGTCACCTGAAAAACTTCCTGCAAGGTTTCCTCCTGTTTTTCTCCTGCACCTTCACCGGCACAGGCTGTCAGAAAAAAAACTGCACACAGCGACAGCAGGACGCCCGTTCCTCTGTACCGCCTTTTCATCTTGTCCCCTTTCGCCGAACCCATTTTTTCAGAAACCGCTCCATGCCGCCGAGAACCACTGCCACAGCAAGCGCCAGCGCCGCATACTGGAACACAAAACCGATATCATAAATGGAATAGTACACTTCCTCTTTCGGATAAGCGGCAGAAAAGCTGATGGATACCGGGCCCTTCAGCACAAAAAACAGCGTATACACCGCACAGACAACCACCAGATCATGAATCAGCCAGTCCACCAATGCCCCGGCGATCTCCCGGCAGCCGGAAAGTTCCCGCCCGTCCGCAATTTTCCAAGTAAGCATACCGGGTACTAACAGCAATAAGATTATCACACAAACCACTTTTTTCTCCTCTTTCCTGTCCTCACTCTGCGCTGACGCCTCTCATGGCCTCCTCAAAGTAAGGTATCACATAGCCGGCGCGCTTCTCATAAAATTCGTCCAAAACCCGGATGTTTTCCCAGAATGTGTCCGCCGTGTACTCCCCTTCATTGAAACGGTTCCAGCTCTCCACCATGGGTTTTTCGTACCGCGCCGCCATCTCATATAGTTTATCATGAACCTGCGGATACGCAAAGTTTTTATTTACCATATCATAAAAGGTTTGCTCAAATTGCTTCCTGAAACCTGCATTCGCCAGCAGCTGCGACATGAGCTTCGTGGTAAAGGGGCTCCCCGCCCAGTGCATTTCCTCCGAAAATGGATCAGAATCATAGGTACACATGCCGTCCTCATAGATGCCTGTCGACTCGTCGGTATCGTACACGCCGAAACGCCATCTGCCGTCCGCATAGGGATTATCCCCGTCCGTTTCTCTGGCGCGCCAGCAGCACACATTATTTAACGGCCAGTCCGCATTGGCAATATAGATTTCAAAGCAATACTGCTCGATAAAGCTCTGGAGATCCATCATCTGTCCGATGGCCTCATAATGTTCCGGCTGGGAAAGATCGTTTTCCAGCGCATAATCCAGAAGTTCCTGATACAGCGCCATATCTTCCTCCTCTCCCACCGAGACATGGCTTTCCCGCTTGATCACGATCAGATTATCCTCCCCGATCCCGTACTTCTCCTTATAATATTCTTCCCCGTAACGGGCCTGTAGATTATACAGACCCCAAAATTCGCCGTTCAGGAACACCACGCAGGGTTCGCCGGGCTGTGTGTCCAGACTTCCCTCCGCCACCAGCGATTGGTTGAACACATCGCGCAGCATGGTCACATTGGTGTCAAGGGAGCCGGAGGTACGGAGCATTTTTGCGCCAAGACCGAGCACATCCTCCCCATAGGCATCCCTGTCATAAAAATTAAAGCCCTTCTGCCGCAGATTTCGGGAAGCCCCGCCCCGGATTCTTACCCCGATCTCCTCCTCGCCCACAAAGTTCCCTTCCCCGTCAAAGAGCGTCACCTTGACCCGCCGTTCCTTCGTCCTGTCCGGGTGGGCATAATTAGCCGAAAAAGAGCGGCCCGAAAATCCCGAGTAGCCAGAGCCGCTCGCATTGCCCGAGTAAAGCGAAGGGTGCATCCGTTCCTTTCCGCCATAGTTCTCATACCAATCCGTGAAATTCTCGCCCAGCACATAGATGCCCCTTTCCTCCGAAAAGAAATCCTCCGGCTCCACCTCCATGGACAGCACCTTAACCCCGTCATAGGCGGGCTTCTCCTCATATCCGACAAAGTAGATCTGCGACGCGGCGCCGCTGACTTCCCCCGCATCGTTTACACTGACCGCTCTCACAAGCGTTCCCTTGTCGATCCTGTCCGCCGGACTGTAATCCCCTTCGCTGGAAATCCCCGTGATGGCGGCATACCTGTTTTCCGCCGGGGTGGCGTCTTCTATCAAAATCGGCTCCGTATATTGTTCGGAATCCACAGTGGGAAAGCTGCCGTCCGTGGTATAGTAGATGGTTTCCCCCTCCCCCGCCGCCAGCGAAAGAAGGAAGGGCTCGTCATAAAACCCGCTTTTGGCAGAAAATACAGGAGCTTCTAACGTCGGCAGAACCATCGGCGAAAGGCCCTCATTGCTTTCACCCGGCGTGCCGTTTCTCACGGTATGCCAGCCGCCAGAAAACCTTGCATAGGACACATCCTCTGCAAGAGGCGGCACCTCCACATAATCTATGATACGCCCCGTATTGTCAAAAAGAGACACGCTCTCCCCCTGCTTTCGCAGTTTGAAATCCAGATACAAAGCCCTTTGCTCTCCCCCTTCTTCCTCCTCGTATACCGTCAACCCTCTTCCGCTGCCGTCCGCAAACAACAACAGATACGAGCGGGGAGGCAGCATGACTTCCGGCAGACTGCGGCCCTTCTGCGGATCCTCCTCATCCGTCAGACAGAAACCGCCTAACGGCACCGCCGTAAAAGAGGGATTGTACAACTCGATATAATCGCTGTTCCTCCCGTCACCATCCAAAGCCAGCGTCAGATTACAGGTACAGACTTCATTGATCACCACATGTCTTACCGCATAATCGTCATACCACAGCCCCGCAAGCAGAACCGCCCACAGCGCCGTACCGAAAAGCAGCGCCCGCCTTCCGGCCGCCGCGCCCTTTTGTTTGCCCTGTATCAAAAGCGCAAACAGCAGTGAAATACCGTAGGCCGTCACCAGCCATACGACATACAGGAGCAAATAGGGATTGTTTTTCAGAGACAATTCCATATCCCCAAAAAGCAGCGTCACCACGCCGCCCGTACAGACAAGAATAAGAAAGGCAAACAACAGCGTATCCGCCACTGCGGAAAACCGATTGCCTTTCTTATCTTTTTGATATCTCACATATGCCGGCAGTATGCCCGGTACGAGAATCAGGATAATACCTGCTATAAATGAAATCATCACATACCTCTGCCATGCTTTTTCTTATACAGAATACATCTCTTCGTAATACTTCTGGTAATCGCCGCTCGTCACATGCGCCATCCACTCCTCATGGGCAAAGTACCACTCAATGGTGCGGCGGATGCCTTCTTTGAACATAGTCTCCGGCTCCCAGCCGATCTCCTCGCGGATCTTGTCCGGTGCAATCGCGTAGCGCCTGTCGTGTCCCTTGCGGTCTTCCACATAAGTGATCAGCTCCTCGCTGACAAGGGCTTTCCTCGGATCACCTTCAGGAAGCATCTCCTGTAGGGTTTCTATGATAATCTTTATGATCTCAATATTCTGCTTCTCGTTGTGTCCGCCCACGTTATAGGTCTCAAACAGCCGTCCCTTCTCCTGCACCATGTCGATGGCCTTGGCGTGATCCTCCACGTAAAGCCAGTCGCGCACGTTTTTGCCGTCGCCGTAAACAGGGAGTTTCTTTCCCGCCAGCGCATTGTGGATGATGAGCGGAATCAATTTCTCCGGGAACTGATACGGCCCGTAATTGTTAGAACAGTTGGTAATGTTGGCCGGGAAATGATAGGTGTCCATATATGCCTTCACCAGCATGTCCGAGCCGGCCTTACTCGCAGAATAGGGGCTGTGGGGCGCGTAAGGGGTTGTCTCATAAAAATAACCTCCGTCCTCCGAAAGAGACCCGTACACCTCATCGGTGGACACATGCAGGAATTTTTTGTCCTCCTTGAAGGTGCCGTCAGGGAGCTCCCACGCCGCCTTCGCGCAGTTTAACATCACCGCCGTTCCCAGGACGTTTGTCTGTACAAAAATCTCCGGGTCTTTGATGCTTCTGTCCACATGGCTCTCCGCCGCAAAATGGACCACCCTGTCGATCTCATTTTCCGCAAAAATCTTGGCAATGGCCTCCTTATCGCAGATATTCGCCTTGACAAACGTGTAGTTTTCCCGATTCTCCACTTCCTTTAAGTTTTCCGGATTGCCCGCATAGGTCAGCGCGTCCACATTGATAATCCGAATCGTATCGCCGTACTTTTTGAACATGTAATGAATGTAGTTGGAACCGATAAACCCGGCGCCTCCCGTCACAAGATAGGTTTTCATGTTTTCCCTCTTCCTCCTTATCAATAGTTTACATAACTAATATTCATATCCACGTTGCCGCTGATGCCGCTGACCTTTCCCTTGGAGGAATACTGCCACAGATCATAACGGGTAGCCGTATAGGTCGGCGCGCTGGCATACTGCGCCAGCCACAGTTTATAGTTAGTCAGGCTTCCCGCGCTGATCTTCTCGGTAAACCAGGTCTTGTTTGCGTAAACGCCCGCCGAAATACCGGAATTCTGGACTGTCTGGCAGAATGTTTTGCAGACCGCCGTTCTGGTATCGCGGCTGATGCCGTCGGCCCGTCCGCCGCTTCCCTCCACGTCAAGGAAGAGCGGATAATTCAGTCCATAGTCTTTCACCAGATCAATGGCCATGGAAGCCTCTTCCACAGCCTCCACCTCGTTGACCGCCTGACTGAAGAAATAAGCACCCACTTTCAGTCCGGCCGCCTTCGCGCCTTTGATATTGCTTCTGAACTTGGGGTCCTCCACCAGCACACCGGTAGAGTAGCCGCGGTAACCGCACCGGATAATCACATAGGAGACGCCGGAATTTTTTACTGCATCCCAGTCGATATTGCCATTGTGCTTTGACACGTCAATTCCCATAGTGCCGGAGCTCTTCGCCATCTTGCCGTCGCTGCCGAAGGTGTACTTGGCGCCCTGAATCACCTGTTCGCCCGTCACATAGTTGCCTTCCTTATCGAAATAATACAAATGGCCGTCTATGGTCTGCCATCCGGTATACTTGTAAGCGGCGTCTTTCCTCTTGCGGAAGAAAGTCTTATGCTCAGGATAATCATTGTAGGTGGCCTCGATATACTTGCCGTCCTTTTTGTAGTAGAGCTGGTTGCCGTCCTTGTCCTTTAACTTGGCGGCGCCGTCCACCGCCTGTCCAACCGTAAGTTTTATGTCGGCATAAATATTGGCGTCTGTCTTGCACATGGCCCTGATATAGACCTCGCCTTCCTTTATGCCCGTGACAACGCCCTTCTCATCCACTTTGGCATACTTTTCATCATGGCTCTTCCAGATAATCTCAGCCCCCTCCGGGTCTGATTTCGCCGTCAGCGTGATGGTCTGGTTCAGGCCCACCACGTTGGAGCCTGTGATGGTGACCTTCTTATATTTACCCTGCACCGTCACCGTGCATTCCAATTTTTCGGTTCTGTTTCCCGTGGCTGTCGTGATCTTTACCGTGACCGTCACCTTGGCGCTGCCTGAGCCGATGGCAGTCACCTTACCCTGCTTGTCCACCTTCGCAACTTTCTCGTTATCACTTTTCCAATCCTCACCTACAGAATAGGAAGCCCCGTTATCAACCACCACACTGAGCAGTTCGCTCTTGCCAACCTCCAACGTGGTATTGCCCTTAATCGAAGGTTTTGCGCTCGCACCCAGATCGGGCGCCGGTGTCGGGGTATTGCCGCCGGAATTGCCGCCGGTACTCGGCGTACTGGTGCTCGGCGTACTGGTGCTCGGTGTGCTGGTGCTTGGCGTACTGGTGCTCGGCGTACTTGTACTCGGCGTGCTGGTACTGTCATTGCTCGTACTGCCGTCGCTGCTGGTGCTGCCGCTGCTCGTACTATCGTTGCTCGTACTGCTGTCGCTCGGATTGTCCTTATCACCTGTATTGCCGCCGTCGCCCGTATTGCCGCCGTCGCCCGTATTGCCGCCGTCGCTCGGATTGCCTGTATTGCCGCCGTCACCTGTATCGCCGCCGTCGCCCGTATTACCCGTGTTGCCGCCGTCGCCCGTATTACCCGTATTGCCTGTGTCGCCGCCGCTCTCATTTCCACCGTCGCCTTCCACCATCTTCCGAAACGCGCTGGTGGTCTTCCACGGGTCCACTACATTCTCCAACGACACTTTCTCAAACTCCTCGTCGGCGCCCCCGACGGGCGTCTTCGTGGATTCCACCCACTCAACCGTATCTTTCAGGGTCGATTCCACCACCGTATTCTGCACATTGGCCTCCTCCTTGGCCACATTGATTTCCGACTCGCTCTTCACCTCATCTGCCACATCCACTTTCTTGTAGGCAATCTTGTCCGTAACTTTGACAGAACTGCTGCCTGAGGGAAGTTTATACTTCTCCGCATTCTCGCCGGAGAGGGGCAGCATCTTTACATCGTAGCTTCCAGCAGCCACATCTGTCTGATAGATCACGCCGTCCTTGTCGTCGTCTTTCAGCGAGTAGCTTTTGGGCCCCGAAACCTCCACCTCGAAAGCCACACCACCGATCAGTTTACCCGTTTTCTGATTGACAAACTTGATTTTAATATCTGACATAATAGAAGTCAGGCGAAGCTCCACCTGTACTTCCCCGTTCTCGTCCTCCTCTTTCTTCTCCTCCTGCTGTTCCGGATCCTCTTCCTCTATGTCGATCATATTTCCCATTTTTGCCGACTCCGACACCGCAAGCAGTCCGCTCTCCCCGATCACGGAAACGCCCTCGATCTCTTCGCCGATGGTGGCAAAGGAAGCCACCTGCTTCGCCGTAGATTTGGCATGCGCATAAATTCCACCCGTGACAACAGCTCCCACAAGTACCAAAATCCCGAGCACGGCCACCGCCATGTCCAAACCGTTCATCTCTTCAAAAAAATGCATCAAGCGGGCTGCGAAACCATCATCCTCGTCTTCGTAGTCCTCATAATCTTCTTCGTCCTCGTAGTCTTCCTCGTCTTCGTAATCTTCCTCGTCCTCGTAGTCTTCTTCGTCCTCGTAATCTTCCTCGTCTTCGTAGTCTTCCTCGTCTTCGTAATCTACCTCTTCATAATCTTCATCATCTTCGTAGACCGCTTCGTCCTCGTCGTCTTCATCCTCGTAGTCTGCTTCGTCTTCATCCTCTTCGTCCTCGTAGTCTACTTCGTCTTCATCCTCATAGTCTGCTTCATCTTCATCGTCTTCGTCCTCATAGTCATCCTCTTCCTCCGCGTAACGGGATCTGGCCGTGCGGTTATAAGACGCAATCGTATCGTCATCCAGACTTAAGAACTCCAAGGTATCTCCGGTCACAGTGTCATAATCCTCATCATCGAAGCGGTCGTCCTCCAACAGATCTTCAAAACGCACCTTCTTATGCTGATTCTTCGTCGCCGGTTTCTTTTTCTTCCTATTTTGCATCGTCAGTCTCATCTCCATTTATATGCTGGTCTGTTGTTTCTCATCTGTTTACCTTTATGTAAACCATTATACCATAATCACAGAAGCGAATACAGTAAAATATTAGCACACAGACAGCCTAATATCAATATTTATGTCGCTTCTCCCACTATTATTTTATGTAAATCGACATTTTCCTCCCTATTTTCTCTCAAAACGCGATAAATGCGCGATAATTGCGCGATATTTTACAGCTATTTTATGGCATTTTCCGCCTATATACGCTTGACTTTGCCCTTTATAGCTGACACAATATAAGAGCAACTGACAAACTGCTGACTTACAGAGATTGTGGAAAAGGGGAATTTTTCATGATGTACATGCACTACTGTAAGCGTTGCCAGCGGGTTCATATGTTAAACGGACATAAACAGTTTTGTCCGAAATGTCGGGGAATGATTACCGAGCTAAAACTCAGCTACATGGATTATGTATCCATGAACGAAGCGCAGAGGACATCCTTCTGCATCTGCTGTACCGACGACGAACAACTCAAGCGTCTTAGCACTACATACCGTATGTATAAGTACAGCAAGTGGTACAAAGAGCTGCAACGGCAGTTAGCACAGCCGGCGATCCATTCTCACCCCGCACCTGAGCGGAATCCGATGGAAAACGCCGTATCAATCGTTTGATACAATTGGCAGAGAAAAGGAGTGTGGTCCGATTTCTTGAGATTTCGGTCCATGCTCCTTTTCTTTCACACTCCTGTCTTTTCAAATCTTTCGTAAATCTTCATTTTTTTAGAGTAGATTTTTCAGAAAAACCATAGTAGAATAGTGTGAGATTTGAATGCCGGCATACGGCACAAGGAAAGGATATCTGCAAAATTATGAGCGAAAACCAGAAAAAAGATATAACAAAAAATACCGATGCGCCGGATATGGCAGACATGCCGGAGGAACAGGAAAAGGACGCTAAAACAGGCGGGTTCCATGTGAACCTCAACCTGATTCTGTTAGCCGCCATCGTGCTGGTCATGGCCTTTTCCGCTTATCGTCTCTACCGGTGGAACAAGGGCACGACCCCCGAGGAAATTCCGGACGAGTCAACCGAAAATTTTGACATAGAGGTCCTCGACAATCTCATTCCCCTCGCCCCGGATAAGCGCGAGGGCTATGTAGACGACGGTGTGACCACCATTCTGTGTCTGGGCGACGACCCCTTCTCTCTGGAGCTTGGTGAGAACGGCCTCGCGCAGCAGATTGCCAAAAAAACAGGCGCTACGGTCTACAACGGCTCCTTCACAGGAACCACCATGGCGGCCCAGTTTGCCTCCTACAACGACGGCTATATCCTTGACGCCTTCTCTTTCTCTTATGTGGCAAAAAGCCTTGCCAGCGGGGATTTTGACCTGATGAAGACGGCGGCTACCTACAGTTACGACGAAAATTTCGGCAAGACAACGCAGATGCTGTCGGAACTGGATCTAAATAATGTGGACATGATCTGCATTATGTACGACGGCAGCGACTATGTGAACAAACGCCCCTGCGACGATCCCAATGCGCCCTATGCGGAGATCACCTATACCGGCGCGCTGCGCGCAGGCGTGAAGGCGATTCAGGAGGCCTATCCCCACATTCGGATTGTGGTCATGTCCCACACCTTCTGCCACAGCATTGACGAGAACGGCAATTTCCAAAACGGCGACCGCGCCGACTTAGGACATGGCACGCTGAGCCATTATTTACAAAAAGAGCTCGACGCCACCATGGATGTAAGCGTCTCTTTCATTGACAATTTTTACGGTTCCGTCAACGAGGACAACTACCTGGATTACATGACCGACTATATTCACTTTAACGACGCGGGCAGGGAATTATTGGCACAGCGTTTTGCGGATTGCCTGTTTCCCAGTCAGTAGTCTACCGAAAATAGCGCTTCAAAATCGAACCGTTCTATCATATCGCGCGTCTCATCGAGGGCCTGCGCCATTTCCCCGGCGCAGGTAACCTCACAGTTTCCCGTTGCAAAGCATTCCGTCATATAGCGGTTGATGTCCCTGTGATAATGGGTGTAATCCGCATAATTGTTTAAATCCGTCACAATTTCTTCCTGATTCGGAAAGTAAAAAATCCGCACGTTATCGTAGGCAAGCAGCGTCTGCGCAATATAAGCATACTCCCGCATGGTGGCCTCCATATGATTTTCCTGCCTCACATCATTCCAATAAAGAATGCTGTAGGGCGGAAAAAAGATATAAAAGGTGGTATCTGGATTCTGCTCAATATAGGGGCAGAGATTGGCCTGTAGATTTTTGTCCGTACTGGCAATATAAGCGTCCGCCGGCGTCTCCTGCAACACTGCGGCAGGCGGCTCATAGTTATGCATCACCCACTGGATATTGTAATATTCGTCCGTCCACCAGCTCTGGTACACCGTGGCAAGATCCGTCTTGTCGGGGTCTGCCAGAGGACGCAGCACATAGTTTAAAAGGACATCCTTATTGAGCAGATACTGCACGTCGTTCAGGTAATTATCATCGTAGAGGTAGGCCGGGATCGGGTACTTCGTCTCATCTACACCGCCGGTGTATGTGGTCACGTCAACCCCCAGAAAAACCGACTTCACCTCATGGCTGCTGTCGAAAATGATATCCATGATATTCGCCTGGTCCTTGGGATAGGCGCCGCTGTAGCTCAGCTTGATTGCATGCAGGCCCAGGAATTCCTCAAACCAGTGTGTATTGAAATTCACCGTCATGGAAGAGCCGAGAATCACACTGTCATACTCCATATGCTTTGCCATCCCGGGATTCTGGGCAAGCTGATTGTCCACCAGATAGGGAAAATTTTCAAGCGGCGCATGATACTGAAAAAACGGGTCAACCACCGCCACCGCCGCCGCCGAGAGAATCAGAAATATGAAAATTGCCGCCACTGTGGACACAAGCCACTTCTTACATCTGTTCATGATTGTTTCCTCTGTCAAAAATTGAAATACAGGAAGGTGCTGACTCCCGAAAAACTGAGGATGCACCAAACCATAAGAACGGTGAGCACCGCCGCTCCGCCCGCTCTGTATCCAAGGCGCGCCGTCCGCTCTGCGGCATTCTTCCCGATCATGGAAAAATAAATCCCCGCTGCCAAAATGGCAAACATCAGAATATAAGGGCTGGCCGGCAGGCTGTCCAAATGCAGTACCTTAAGGACATACCAGAACTCGTCCACCCGAAAGCAATCCGCAAGGCCCTGCGACAGCTTTTGTCTCTCTCCCCGAAAAGCCGTCATAAGGAGACCGTTTGCCTGCCCGACGCTCGCCGCCCGAAAGTATACCCATGCGGCGCTCACATAGAGGAAGGTGGCTGTTTGTGACAGCATTGTCACTATTCTATGACTGCCCGCCGCATCGCCCACAAGGGCAGGTTTGATTCTCTTCTGCCAGAACCGGGTCGCCACATAGAGCGCGCCGTGCATCATCCCCCATACAAGGAAATGGAAACCTGCGCCATGCCAGAGGCCGCTCAGGAAAAAGACAAACAGAAGATTCAGGTACATCCTGCCCTCTCCCCTGCGGTTGCCGCCCAGAGGAATATAGACGTATTTTGTAAAAAAGCGGTTCAGGGTAATATGCCATCTTTTCCAAAAGTCAACGATGTTTACCGCCTTGTAGGGCGAGTTGAAATTTTCCGGTATCTCAATGCCCAGCATCCTGCCGATGCCCACAGCCATATCACAGTAGCCGCTGAAATCAAAATAGAGCTGTAACGCGTAAAAGAAAATGACAAGCACTGCGTCTGACCGCCCGAGGGCCGCTATATTTTCGTAGCCGTAATCCACCCCCGCGCCGAAGGTGTCCGCCAAAAGCACCTTCTTCGCAAGGCCCATCACAAAGAGGGCAAAGCCGCCCGCGATCCGCTCCCAGTCCGGCCTTTTCTCTCCCATCTTCTCAAACTGGGGCAACATTTCCCCGTGATTGACAATAGGCCCGGCGATCAGCTGGGGGAAGAAGGAGACAAAGAGAGCGTACGTATCTAAAGGGCAGTTTTTCACCTCTCCCCGATAGGTGTCCACCACGAAAGAAATTTGCTGAAAAGTGAAAAAACTGATTCCAAGCGGCAGTAAAATGCCCCGCAGAGCAAAAGAAGCACCGAATACTCCGTTCACGGTGGAAAGGAAAAAATCAAAATATTTAAAATAAAACAACACGCCCAGGTTACATGCCACCGCCAGAACCACAACCGCTTTCCGAAACACCGCTGATTTTTCTAAACTGTTTTCCCCTTCTCCTGCTTTCTCCCTCGACAGCAGCCTGTGAAACAGAAAATTGACTCCGATACTGCAAACCATGATCAGCAGATAGGACAAATTAAAGTACCCGTAAAACCAAAGAGACATGGCAGTCAGGAACACTCTGGCCGGCCCGGGCTTGTGCATCCGCAGGAGGCCATAATAGCCAAACAGACATATCGGGAAAAAAACAAACACAAAAATATACGAATTAAATAGCATGGTTTATCATCCTTTACCAATCCTACAGTGTGGTATCCCTGTAAACCACAAACTCTCCCACCTGACCGTAAACGGAAAAGCCATAATCCGTCAAAGGCTCACTGATTTCCCTGTCCTCCTTTAAAACCACATAGGTACAGGGAAAATTCCCGTGTCTGGTCAGTTCCACAAAAGACGGCGTATCAATGACCTCCACTTCCTCCATGGCCTCATACATGGCGTTGTGGTAATCCCATCGTGAAATCAGCATTTCCCGTCCATAGGGCAGTTCAATGTCCGTGCTGTACTGCCTGACATAATATATCAGGTCTGCGGGAACCAGCACAGTGATACGTCCCGTTTCCGGTTCGATCATGTCCACGATATCAATTGCCTCCTGCGGCAGATGGTACGCGTTCTCCGCCTTGGAAATATGCTCGCTGTCGTAGACGTAATCCCCGCAGGCCGCAATCACAAGACAGGCTGCCGCCAGACCGATCCGCCTGTGCCGCCCCACAAACTTCAACAGCCCGTAGGCGCTGACAATGCTCATCTGCAACAGCCACAAGAGCCGGTAGTAAGTCTCGGAATCCTCCAAAACCCGCACAAAAACCTTTCGGAAAAGGGGACAGAAAAACAGAAGCAAAAGCAGGGTCGGCGCATAGACAAAAATCGCCCGTCTGCACTTGTCCTTCTCCGTAAGCCACAGATACAGGAGGGCCAACAGATAGATGACCGCGAGAAAATGATTCTCGTGAAAGCCCATATAGTTTTTAAAAATAACCACACTCTCTAAGAAAATACCCCACATATGCCGCTCTCCTTACCCGATCTGGCTGAACTGTTATAATAAGTAGCTGTAAGCCACCACAACATAAATTCCCATATAAATCACACTCGGCACACAGGCCGCCCCCATCTTCAGGAGGATTTTGATATCCCGCTTGGTAAACGCCAGAAAAAACGCCGTCAACGCGGTGAGAATACAGCTCAAAAATACCGCGATGGAGCTGCACACCCCCGCCGTCATATGGACAAAGGCAAACAGCATCCATATGCCCCCATTGGCCCGGTTCTTTATGACAGCTATGTCACTTTTCTGTTTCTCTTCCCCGTAAAGCAGCAGAAATACCCAGAGAAGCGCCGGAATGACAAGGGAACCCGCCACCGCCTTTCCCTGCCATGTGCGGGTCAGGAAAAAGGTCTCATTGGTATAGATGGACACGTTGCCGAAAATCTGAAACACCGCCATAATAATCATAAAAACAGGCTGATTCTCCCGTTCGGCAAAAAGCAGACGGCCAATCTCAAAGTAGAGGAGATAGGTCAGCGGAATCAGCACAAGGGGCATCACCACATGGGACACGATGGTCGCATGCACGTTCGCCCTCACCGACATAAAAGCCACCCACATGGGAAAGACTGCCAAGGCATGGCGCACGTCAAGGTCCGTGGGCCTGCCCGTGTAAGGCAGAATGCGGTACATCACGTCCGACTCCTGCGCAATCAGGGACTCCACCACATAGTAAGCGTCGTCGCCGTCGAAGGAAGCATAAGCCACAGCCTTATACAGTTGGAAACCCAGCAGCGCAAAGAAGAGCAGCCATTCGATCCACTCCGCAGGCGACAGGCTTTTCACATCATTTCCTTTCGTCCCCCAGATCAGGCCCGCGCCGCCTGCCCTGCCGTTTCGGTACAAGAGCAAAAGCCCCGCCGCAGCCGCGGCAAGGGAAAGTACCGTAAACGCCGCAGAAGCTGCCTTGAAGTTATCGTACTTCACCCACAAAACCGCCGGAACCGCCGATATCTCAAAGAGCGCCCACATACCGAAATACCCGGAAAGCAGTATAAAACCGGGACTTCTCCGCACAGGCGATATAAAATTTGCTGGGATCATCCCGATGCAAAAGGGGACAACCACGAGCCAGAATATGAAATTCATTACCTCTGTCACATACATCATCAACATTTCCCCATCACTCAGTATAGACAGCCAGCTTGCCGTCAAACCGCTTTACATCCACAATGCTGCCCTTTTCACTGTCAAGCACAACGATCTGAACCGCCGCCTCATTCCCCTGCGGCGTCACATGAAGATAATTTTCTTCTCCGTCCTGTAAATATAATGCCTTACTTTCCTCTTTCCCGGCCTCATAACGCACCTGCCCGAAAGAACATTCCGCCTGAAGGCTCTCCCCGCCCACGCTCTCGTATACTTGTCCGCTCTTATGGTCCAAAACCAGAAAATAATCTTCTCCCAAAGCGGCGGCCTCTTCCAGTTTCTCTGCTTTCCCGCCGGACAGACTTTCTATGAGCGGCATATATTTTTCATCCCTGCCCCACACAGCGGCCTCTCCGCTTACATAAACGCAGCAGTCAAAGGCCGGATCGGCAAGCATCATCAAATATTTATCCAAAGCCTCCAGCGAACTGGTACATTGGAGTTTATAATCCGTATACCGTCTGTAATCCTCATCCCATCCGCTGTACGCTTCCTCGCCCCTGTGATCGGCGATCTCATAATGCCGGTCGATATACGCCCCGAGATAGTCGGTCACCTTTCTTCCGCCCGACCCGTTCAAATGCTCATGCGGATCGTAGGAGTCAACCGCCAGATCGACCACCGAAAGCTCCAAAAAATTGAGATAGGGAACGCCGTACTCCTCTGCCATCTGTTCAGCGCAAAACGCCTCCTGCCACTCCTGTGCCGACGCCGAGTAGGGCAGGTAAACCAGCAGAAGCTCGATGCCTCGGCTTTGGCATTCTTCTATGATGCGGCGCAGATAATCCGTTCCCGTCGACGTAAACGGGTCCGCCTGCGCCGGTCTGTCCGCCAATCCCTGCGGCGACACCACATCGATCTCGATTTTCGCCCCTTTTTCCACGTTACTCTCTTTTTCAAAATCTCCCTGTCCCAGATCCCACCATCTGTCATGATAAACCGAAAAATCCCAGACAAATTCCAGCCGCTCCTTCGGGTCCTCTATCAGATCGCAGAGCATCCGCCATTTATCCCTGTTAAGCGGCAGGCAGTCGATCTGTGCGTGCAGAAGCTCCTTTGTCTGCACCTTCTCTTCCACTTTCAGATGGGCGCAATCCATCACAATCAGCTTCGGATTGGAACATTCCAGCGCATATTCCATCATCCAGTAGGTGGTCGGAATCTGGTTTCCATATCCCGCCAGATTATAGGAGGCGATCCCGTAATCATGCCAAAGCTCCATGGGATATACCGCATTTGTCATGTGGGAGTTACCAAAAAACAAAATGTCATACATTTCGCCCTCTTCCAGAAACTCCTTGTTTTTCGTGTAGGCGTACCCGGGATTCAAAAGATCCGTCAAAAACCGGAGCCCCGCCGCAAAAAGGAGGACGGCCATACATACCCAGAAAATCTTTATCGCCCTTTTCTTCATACCGCGCTGTCCTTTCTAAAACTGGAAGTAGATAAAATTGGCCGCATCGTATCCCGCGCCCCACATACCAAGCAAAAGGATTCCGAACACCGCTGCCATCACCGTCAAAAGCTGCGCCCAATAGTCCTGTTTTGCCACAATCTCCCGAATCCTGATATGCTTATACTTACAGATATCCGCCGCGAAAAGAAGGAGAATTCCCCAAATCATCAGGGTGAAATTTTTCTGGTTCAGCCCGCATTGGTACAGGGAACCGTCAAACCACACCCAATGGTTGTCTGCCGTAAACATCCTCTTGATGATCCGCAGCGCATGGAGCGCCGAATCCGCCCGGAAAAACACCCACGCCAGATCCACCAGAAAAAAGGTGGCCACCATCCTGATACCTCTGTGGCTCAAGCTGTCCTCCTTGATTCCCAGAAAGGCCGCCGCCTTTTTCTTCACCGGAGAAAGCACATCCCCTATGATCTGGTACACACCGTTCAAAAGCCCCCAGATCACATAACTCCAATCGGCCCCGTGCCAAAGACCGCTGACTCCGAAAGTGATAAGCAGATTCCCGTATTTCCGAAGCCGTCCTTTTCGGTTGCCGCCGAGGGGAATATAAAGGTAATCCCGAAACCAGCCGGAAAGCGATATATGCCACCGGCGCCAAAACTCCGCCACCGAGGTGGAAAGATAGGGCGCGTCGAAGTTTTCCATCAGCCGAATCCCCAAAATTTTTGCCGTGCCCATGGCAATCACAGAATATCCCGAAAAGTCACAGTAAATCTGTACCGCGAACAAAACTGTGGCAACAATCAGATAGACGCCGGTATAGGTCTCGAAATCTCCGTATACCGCATCCACAAATACGGCAATGCGGTCCGCCAGCACCACTTTCAGAAAATACCCCCAAAGCATCAAAAGACAACCGTCCCGCAGACTGTCAGGGGTGGGCTTTGCCGGCCTGTCCAGCTGGCACAAAAGATTCTTCGACCGCTCGATCGGTCCCGCCACCAGCTGAGGAAAAAACGAGACGAAAAGGGCATACCGGAAAAAATTCTTTTCCGCGCGAATCTCTCCCCTGTAAACGTCCATGGTATACCCCAGCGCCTGAAACGTATAAAAGGAAATCCCCACCGGAAGCAGCAGATCAAATTCCGGCGCATGGAGCGCAATGTGCAGATGGCTCAAAACCGCATTCAGGCTCTCAATCCCGAAATCCAGATATTTAAAAAGAAAAAGAATGGATAAATTCAGGAGAAAACAGACCGCCACACACAGCTTTTTCCGTCTCCGCCTTCTCTCCTCCTGCGCCCCGTCCACGCACCTCTCGATCCACAAACCCGACACATATGTCACAATCGTGGAAAACAGGAGCAGAACCACATACTTCGCATTCCAGCACATATAGAAATAATAGCTGGCCGCAAGAAGCCAGTACGTCCTGATCTTTTGCGGAATCAGATAGTAGATTCCCACAACCACAGGGAAGAAAATCAAAAAATGTAATGAATTAAAAAGCATAAGCTCCTTCCTCTTCCGTAAACCAACAAACATTAATACTATAGCACACTTATCCGCCATTTTCCATATTCCGCCACAAATCTTTCCCCCGTTCCCTCCTGCCGCTTCCCGGTTTTTTCTGTGTACATCCTCGCTTAAACATGGTAAACTATTTTTATCTGTGGATAAACTATAGAAAAAGAAACAAATGGAGATTTTTATGAAAAAAGTATATGTGATCGGCGCAGGGCCAGCAGGGCTCACCGCCGCTTACGAGCTGTTACGGCAAAGCAGTGAGTACGAGGTCGTTGTCTTGGAGGAATCCGGCGCTATGGGCGGTATCTCCAAGACCGTCAACTATAAAGGAAACCGCATGGACATGGGCGGACACCGCTTTTTTTCCAAGGTGCCGGAGGTGAACGAATGGTGGGAACATATGCTGCCCACACAGGGTTCCCCCACCTATGACGATATTGTCCTGCACCGGGAAATGCCTCTCTCCCCCGGCGGCCCGGACCCGGAGAAGGAAGATCACGTGATGCTGCGCAGAAACCGGGTATCCCGCATCTACTTTAACCGGAAATTTTTTGATTACCCGATCTCCTTAAAACCGGAGACCTTTATCAATATGGGGTTTCTCGCCACCATGCAGGTAGGATTCAGCTATCTTGCCGCCATGATCCACAAGCGGAAAGAAAACTCGTTGGAAGATTTTTATGTAAACCGATTTGGCAAAAAGCTCTATTCCATGTTCTTTGAAAATTACACGGAAAACCTCTGGGGCAGACACCCCTCGGAGATTGCGCCGGACTGGGGCGCACAGCGGGTAAAGGGCCTGTCCATCACCGCCATCTTAAAAGACGTCTTCGCCAAAATGCTTCCCGGCAAAAAGGAACGGGAGGTGGAAACCTCCCTGATCGAGGAATTCAGCTATCCGAAGCTCGGCCCCGGACAGCTCTGGGAAGTGACCGCTGAAAAGATCGAAGAGATGGGCGGAACGATTCTTCGCCACAGCAGGGCAGTCAGCTTCCACAAGGACGAAAGAGGCCTCATTACCTCCGTCACCTACGAGACGCCGGAAGGCGAGATAACAGCTGAGGGTGATATCTTTATCTCCTCCATGCCGGTAAAGGATCTGGTGGCAGGCATAAACGACGTGCCGAAAGATATGGCCGCCATCGCCGCAGGGCTCCCCTACCGCGACTATATGACGGTTGGCCTTCTGCTGCCGAAACTGAATCTGAAAAACAAGACAAAATTAAAAACCATCGGCAATATTGTGCCGGACTGCTGGGTGTATGTGCATGACAGAAGCGTCCGTCTGGGACGTTTCCAAATCTACAACAACTGGTCGCCTTACATGGTCCGTGATCTGGAGCACACGGTCTGGATCGGTCTGGAATACTTCGTTTTTGAAGGGGACAAATACTGGACCATGTCGGATGAAGATTTCACCCGCTTCGCGGTAGATGAAATCGTCAGCATGGGGCTGATCGACAAACCTTCCGATGTGATAGATTCCCATGTGGAACGGGTGAAAAAGGCGTACCCCGCCTACTTTGACACCTACAAGGATATGGACGCTCTGGTGGAATACCTGAAAACCATCGACAACCTCTACTGCGTGGGCCGAAACGGACAGCACCGCTACAACAACATCGACCACTCCATGATGACCTCCTTCGAGACCGTGAAAAATATCATAAACGGGGTCTCCTCCAAGGACAATATCTGGAATGTCAACACGGATAAGTCTTACCACGAGGAAGTAAAAGAAGTAAAAACTGCGCAGACTGATCAGATCGAAATCGACTAGACTGACCGTCTTATGCGCTGTAGCAGCAGACTCAGCAGCACAAGCACAGCCGTATAGGCTGCCATGAGATACAGATAGCGCACATTATGAATGGATTGCAGATAATACCAGGGCGGGAGCAGCATTTTCCCCGCCCTGAAATGTTGTAAATTCAGAAAAACGGGACAAAGCGCAAGCATCGCTGCGCCAAGGGGCAAAAGCGCCGTTCCCAATCTCTGCGGCGTGCGGCAAAACAGTCTGAGCAAATTGACAAAAGCCGTCACACAGGCAGCAAAAACAAAACAGCTCACGATTTCGCTTTTCCAGTCCGTAAAGACCCCGGAAAGCTTCACTGCAATCAACATCACCACGGAAGCGTCCGCAAGAAAAACCGCACAGGCCATATAGGACGCAGACAGCCGCTTCCTTACGGGCATTCTCTCATACACACCTTTCTCCTCATCCCGCATAAACCAAAGAGCCGAAGCCAGGCCGCAGAAGGTAAGCCAGATGGCAAGAATCCCCCGCAGGGGCGCCTGCACATAACTGTAATCTTCCGCCTCCCCGGGCGTTTCGTCCGGATAGACCATCTGAAAGAGACTCCCTTCCACCGCCGCCTGCTCATAGGCGGCGCGAAGCGCTTCCTCCGTCATTTCCTCCATGCCCAGCTCTTCCCTGACATATCCCTCATAAACCGCATAGGAAAAGGAGGGATAGATTGCCGCAGCCAAAATCTCCCTGCCGAGAATCAGAGGCACGCTTTCCCTGCGTTCCAGCACCGTCACCACAGGCCGCACCCGGCGCCTGACGGCAAGCTCTTTCAGACGCTCCTCCATATCTTCCGCGAAAATCCATGCCGCGTCCGCCTCTTTGCTCTCCACACAGGCCCTCGCCTCTTCCTCGTCCCTGCAGGGCAGATAGCGAAGCACGCTCTCGTCGTGAAAGAGCCTGCGGGAAATCTCCTCCGCCGTCCCGTCCCCCTCGGGAAGATACAGCGCCACCGTGGCGATTCCGGCAGCTTCCCCGGAAAGCCGTCCCACGCCGGCCGCAAAAAGAGGCGCAAGACACAGCAAAAGAAAAAAGCTTCTCCGTTTTAACAGGCGTTTCTGCAACAGCCAAATTCTTATGATCGTCTCCCGTATCATAGCTACTCTCTCCCTATCCTTCTTTTCCTGACCAGGACAGCCAAGGCGAAGAATCCTGCAAGATAGACAAAAACAGCCGTCGCAGCACCAGCGGAGGCCCCGCCGAAAAGCCCCTCTTCCACATACCGCGCTGCCGCCCCGGTAGGCAAAAAGCCCCCGATCATCCGCATCCGTTCCGGGAAAAAAGCGGCGGGATAAAAATACCCTGCAAGATATCCCATACCGGCGCCGCACAGAAATTGCAGCAAAATGCCGTTCACCATCCCCTCCGCCGCCTCGAAGAGAAAGAACTGCATGGCGGCGAACATAAGCACAACGGGAAAAAGTGTGCGAAGAAATCCCCAGAAGGGAAACGCGCCCATGCCCTCCCACTCAGGAATCCCGATCCGTTCCCGCTCCAGCAGAAAAGCCATGGGCAGGCTCAAAGAAAACAGGCCCAGGAACACAAGGCCCAGATAGGCCAGGTACTCTCCCAGAATCTGCCCGAACGCACCCACGCCTCTGGCTTTCAAAAACCGTGCAAGGGCCATGCTCCTGCGGGCAAAGAAAGCGCAGTTCATAAGTCCGGCAAACAAAAGCAACAGCAGAAATACACTGCAAAAATAATACAGCTTCATAGACAGGCCGTCCGCATACCCGAGAATCTCCACCTCGCCAAAGCCGTTTCTGGACAGCACCAGATTGATCAGGGAAAGATTCAGCCTGTCCGTTGCTCTGTTCACCTCATCCACTCTTCCCTCCTCGATCAGCACGCGCTGCATCGCAAAGATCGCACTCTGGGAGCTGGTCACCAGAGTGGAAGCAATCCCCGTGATCTCACCCATTACCATCGTCCCAAGGCCCTTCTGCCCCTCCGCTGGCGTGTAGGTGATCAGGCTGTCGTTCTCCCCGCTCACAACGGCGTCCATCAGGCCCTCGGGAACCCGCATCACCGCATAGAGCTCTCCTCTGGCAAAAGCGTCCTCCGCCTCCGCCTCGGACATTCCCACAAGCTCAATCATAAAACGGGAATCGTCCATTTCCTGCAAGGCCGCTATCCCGAATCCCAGATAGGAATCCGACAAATCGCCTACCATGCCGATCCGGTATCTTGTCCCGCCCGCATCGAGGACGCCCTGCGCCACGAGCAGATAAACCAAAGCTCCCGCGCAGGCGCAGATCAGAAAACTTGCCGCAAGCTGCGCAGGCGCCAGTTTCCGCGCGCGTTTCAGTTGTGCCAGGAAATATGCCGCCATCCTTACCATATACAACCTCCAAACGGAGAATGCCGCATTTTAGGCATTCTCCAGTGCGAAACTTAGAACTTCTTAACGAAGCGGCCTCTGTCGCTGAGCTTTAGAAGTTCTTTTCGCACAGCGCCGCCGCCAGCTTGTGAAAATCCCCATCATATTGATAGGGATACAGGCCGCCGCCTTTCAAAATGTAACAATCGTCGCACAATTCCAAATCCTGCGCGTCATGGGTCACCATCAAAATCACACCGCCCTCCTTCTTGTATGCCTCAAGATAACAGCGGATGCTCTCCTTACAGACAGGATCAAGAGCCGCCGACGGCTCGTCTAAGAGCAAAAGTTTCGGATCGGAAACCACGGCGCACCCGATGGAAAGTCTCTTTTTCATGCCGCCCGACATGCGGTGCACGGGCGTCCTCAAAAACCCATCCACGCCCAACAGCTTCAAGGCCCCATGGGAAAGGGATTTTTTTATGGTCTCTTTATCGCACCACATGCGAAGGTTATCCCAGGCAGTCAGCTCTTCCATCAAAGGGTCTGCCTGCGGCACATATCCCAACACCTTCGGAATCATTCCCGGACGCCTCAACAGATCTTCGCCGTCACACAAAAAGGCGCCGCCGTCCGCCCTGCGCACGCCTGCCAGGATGGAGAGCAGCGTCGATTTCCCGCTGCCGTTGCTGCCCACAATCCCCACACAGCTTCCCGCCCGCGCCGAAAACGACACCCCGTTTAAGACGGTCTTCCCCGGATACTTTTTTTGAATCTCCACTGCTTCCACTTCCATAGGCAACTCCCTTTCCCCATCCGGTTACAGACAGCGCTTACTCGGTTAACGCTTTCTCTACCGCCCCGGCAATACAGTGCATCCCCTCCGCCGTGGGATGTACGCCGTCGCTGGTTGTCTCTTGTAGATTTTCCACCGTAATGCCGCATTCATACAGATCGATAACGGAAAGCCCTCTGTTCTTTGCAATGCGGGCGATCACTTCCCCGTAATCCGCCGCCGACAGTCCGAGGCCGTTGACAAACTCCACATAGGGCGTCTTTGTCCCATAAGTTCCGACATGGGGCAGGGTACAGCAGTAAATCTCCGCCTTCGGATACTTTTCCTGTATCTTGTCAAGCATCAGCGTATAGGCGTCGCTGAACAAGGCGATATTCCCCTCCTCCACCGGTCTTTTGCCATCATTATCCCCAAGCGGTACCATTTCTAACAAATCATTTGTTCCCAGATAGATAATAATCCGGTCGGGACATGCCCCCTCCGGCCCGGCAAGGGCGTTGGTACGAAACTCATTACAGCCGCACTGGGGATCATCCGTTCCGGTGGAGTCCCCTGTCACGGTAGCACCCGAACTGGAACTGTTTGCAAACAGCGTCCATTCCAGATCATCCGACACCTGCTGCCACCAGGTATCTTTGACCTCTTTCACTTCCCCGAACTGCGGGAAAAAGATATGATATCCCTGCGGATTATAGCCCTCATAGGTGGAGATGCTGTCCCCCATAACAGAAAAAGTAGAGCCCTTCATCTGTACCGGCTCAGGCTCAGCTTCGGGTTCCTTCGCCCTGACCTCACCACAGCCCGCCAGCGTCAAGCCTGTCGCCGCCAAAAGTCCAACAGCCGTCAAAATCTCTTTTCTCATCTTCACCATCCTCAGCTTTTCCTGAACAGTGTCTGTCTCGCGCCGTGCATCTGCCTGTGCTTTAAAACGTCGTCCACCGCATCCATGCGAAGTCCCGCGTCGATAAAATCGCAATGTTTGCAGAAGGGGTAATTCTGTCTGCCCTCCGCAATGGCTTCCCGCACCTTCCTGTACTGGGGGCTGTTCCATCCATCCCGCAGAGAAGTATTGTTCAGATCTGCAAGACAGGTCACCTCGAAATTATCGCAGCAACAAAGCCCCAGCTTCCCGAAGGGGGTAATCCACAGGTCGGTGAAGGGCATCAGACAGGTTTCCTTCACAATCTTCTCTTTGGCCGGTTTGTTTGGCGCGCTGCCTGCCCGGTTCGTCAGCACCTCTTTCAGATAACGGATCTGTATCAGAATATCCACATCCGCAAACTCCTCCGGATGCGCCTTCACATACTCGTAAATCTCCTGCACGTTGTCGTGCATCTTCATCTCCAGACCGTAATTGTTTATGACAAGCTGGTTCACATAGGGCACAATCTGCTTTACCCTGTCCACCGTCAAAAGCAAACCGTTGGTGGACATGAAGATAAAGGTGTCAGGCAGCTTTTCCCTGGCGTACTTATGAAATTCCACAATACGCGGGTCAAGCCATGGCTCGTTGTTTCCGTAAAGGGTCAGATGGCCCTTGTAATTCCAGTCCGCCAGCTGGTCGATGATCGAGTAGTAGAGCGCGTCGTCCATCTTCTTATAGGGCCGTTTTTCCGCATTGATATTGGCCGTACAGAACTCGCAGGTGCTGTTACAGCGGTTGACCGTCTCCAGATTCACCACCAGCGGATGAGGCGCCTCCTTATGGCTGAAAAAATAGTCGATATAATTTTTCTGGGATTTCCTGCGGCTGATGAACTGTAATTTCAAATAACTCTCGCTGGAAATCCGGGGCAGATATTTTTTGGCGTTCCACCCGATCACGCCTCCGAAATTGTGTACTCTGATTGGCATACTATCCCTTCCTCTTCTTAATCCTTTTTCTTACCCGACAGCTCTATACACATAGATCGTATAGCTTCCGTCCGCAGAGGTATATCCCCCCACAAGGGCAAGTCCCGTCGTCCCCGCATTGGAAAGCGCGATCCTTGAAAAAATGTATTCCCCGCCCAATTTACGGAAAGCTTCCGCGTCGATGTAAATACGATCATCCGTGGCATACACAGTCTTGGTGGCGCTGACAATGCTCAAATCCGTACCCGAATAGAGATAGGCTCTGGCGCCCCAGTCGTCATAATAGATTCTGGTGGCCTCCACCCGCTCCAGAGCAGGGGCGATCACCTTTCTGAACTCCTCCTTGTACTGCTGGGAGTAAAACCCCAGATACCCGTCCAGCGTGGCGATCCCGTTGTACTCAAGCACCGCCGGATGGAAGCCGTAGGCCGCCGCCCACTCTCCCTGATAACCGATATCTTCCTTGATTTCTTCAAATAGCTCCACGGCGTAAAACTGCTCATAGGTGAGCTCGTCCACTTCCTGTCCGTGAAAATGCTCGTATGCCCTGTTATAACAGGTGCTGTATAAATCATTGTAGCGGGTAGGCGTCAAAATCACGGCCAGCACAGCCAGACACACGATACCGTTGGCAAGCCATATCTGCCATACTCCCGCGTCATACAGCCGGGCCAGCACCAGAAACAGCGCCCCGTACCAGAGAAACGGATTGAAAAAAATCGTCCGGTTAAACTGCCAGCCCTGTAGCGGCGGAATCAGCTTCTCCACAAGGGAGCGCAGAGGCTCGTAGTCATACAGCCCGTACACCACGCAGTTAAACAGAATAAAAATCATCACCAGATTGAAGGGATCACGGCAGAGCTGCCGCCACTGCTTTTTCCCTATAGCAATCCCGTTATGCACGATAAAATAAACGGCGCAGACCGGAAGCGCCACCTTCCCGTGGACGCTGTCCGCATGGAAGATACCTTCCCGGAACACCTGACCGATCTCCTTTCCGATTTCCGGCAGGGAGAGACTGGCATTCACAATGGAGGAGCGAATCGTCACCTCGTCGCTAAAAAGCATCTGCCCAAACAGCCGGTACTCACAGGCCACATATCCTGCCGCCAGCACAAAAAGCGCCGCCAAAAGACGCCGAACCCCCTTCCATTCTTTCCGGCAGGCCAGCCACAAAACCGCCAAAGCCAAATATCCCAGAAGGAACAGTCCATGATAGGAAAAATAGGATGTAAGCGGATAGGCAAACAGGGCAGCGTACCAGCCGTACCACCTTTTCCCCTGTCCCCTGTATATCTTAAGGAGCAGCCAGACACACAGCGGGATCGAGGCGAAGGCAAAGCCGAAAGCCGGGAAAAACCAAATGATCCCGTAGGCAAACCCGGTCATCCAGACAACGGGGCGATACGACGCATACTTTTCGGGAAACAGCTCCCTCGCCAGCAGGCAAAAGGAAAACATGCCGATCAGGATCTTACCGAAAAGCCCCAGCACATAGGCCGTATATGTGGGAAAAATCATATACAGCAGGCTGTACAGGGAAAATTCCGAGGGCAGGTTGTCACGGCTCACACCGCCCAGAAAAGGCACATCCACACCGTGTTTCCAAAAGGAATCCGTGTTCTTAAGCATCTGAAACTGCGCCAGAAACAGATCCATATTGTCGTGGACGCCGATATAGCTGCGCTCTCCATAGCCGAAAAAGACGACCGCCATAAGCAGGAAGAAGCCTGTAATCGGAAAAACAAACCAATATTTTGTTATCCACTGAAACCATTTTTTCTGCGTCAGCCGCCTCATCCGTTTTCTTCCCTCTTCCCCTTCGTCTTGCGGAACACAAACAGCTTCTGCCCGAAAAAGTTCATCACGATAAAGATGCCCATGCCGAAGATCATGGCGATATTTTCGAGAAGCGACTGGGAAATCCTGCCGTTTTCCGATAACCCCAGCATATGCAAAAGCCTTGCCGTAAAGGGCTTCGCCACCGTAAAGGACACCAGATAGCACACAATGATATTCAGGGCAAAGCGCCACGGCAGCCACTTATCCCGGTTCTCCACCTTGAACGTCAGTTTAGCATTTGCGTGGTAGGAAAACACACTGCCGATAAAGTAGGATATTCCGCTGGAAACCCAGTAATTCAGGTGGATCAGGTTATACAGCACCGCCATGATGGCCCATCCCATCATGGTATTGATCACGCCCACCATGCCGAAATGAATCACTTCCATGATGAAATCCTTATATTTCAAATACAGAGCTTTCATAATTTTCTGATGCCTTTCTGTCTCCCATATGATATAATGTCCGCGTAAGCAATAAGCAGTGCGCGGACATTTGGATAAATGAACCGGGGAGCTTGCTCACCGAAACGTTTATCCGAATGGACGCATAGGGCGAATGCCCGTGAACGAGGAAAACCGAAGGTTTTTCGAGTTTGCACTGCAATAAGCTATAATAACCACTAAAGGAGTTCCCATGTCAAATTTAAAAATACACCATATCGGCTATTTAGTCAAAAAACTGGATCAGGCAAAGCAGACCTTCGAGGCCCTCGGCTACCGGATCGAACAGGATACCGTCTACGACGATATCCGCAAAGTGAATATCTGCTTTCTTGTAAAAGACGGTTACCGCATAGAGCTGGTCTCCCCCGTCTCCCCGGATTCGGTGGTGGCGGGCCTGCTCAAAAAATACAAGAATGCCCCCTATCACATCTGCTATGAAACCGGCAATTACGAGGAAGACTTAAGCAGGCTGACCGCAAGCGGCTTTCTCGCCATCGACACGCCCACGCCCGCACCTGCGATGAATGGCCGCCGGGTCATGTTCCTCACAAGCGCCGTGGCCGGCATGATTGAGCTGATCGTCGACTAAAACTCATTTCGCACATACATGGTGATCGTCCCACAGTTTTTTTCGGTAAAATCCGTCAGATCGAGACTCGGCTCATAACACCAATGCCTGTCCTCCTGATTGTACATCACCACCACGTCGATATCCGCAAACGCCGCCTGTTCGTCCTCCCTTTCCCCAAAGGAACGGTCAATCTTTTTCTCGTCCTCCCACCAGTAAAACACCTCGTCGTAGCCGTGAAGCCGAAACCAGTAATACATGGTTCTGTTGCCTTCCAGATTGGGGGCAAAGCAGGACAGCACTTTTTTGTCCGTTCCCGACACCAGATCGAGGGTACTCTCCATCATCGTTCTGATACTTTCCCCGCGATAAGTAAAATACTGCGCCTCCCGCAGCGTGACCCTGCCATGGGCTGCAAGCATCAAAAGCAGGCACAGCATATAGGCAATTCTCCGCTTACCGCCAAGCGGTCTGAAATTACACCCGACGATCACAAAAAAGAAAGCGTATCCAAACACGCAGGGCAGAATATAGCGCTCCTCCAAAGCCGTTTTGCTGTAGGTAACACACTGGGGCACAATGACCGCCGCTGTAAGAAGTATCTCCCACCCCAGTTTTTTGGTCTGTTCCCAGTATGTCAAAAAAAGTAAGCCCATCAGAATACCGAACCGCACATACCATTTCAGATTCGCGTGGGCCGCGTTGTTCCACACCTGTATATACTGATCCGCCGCAATGGTCTCGTCCAATCCCACATAAGAGTAATTGTTTGTGCCGATCACAAACACAATGAGAACCATCTCCGCCACAAAGAGAATGCCGATCGCAAGAAGATAGGGGAGCCGTTCTCTGACAGCCTCCCACAGATTCCCCACCGTCACCTTTTTGCCTCGCATCTGCATATACAGCACATAGAGCCCCACAAAGGGCAGCAGTAAAATAAAAGATTCCTTATAAAACGACATCAAAAGCAGCGCGGCAAAGCTGGCTAAGGCATATCCCCTCCGATCCGTGGAAAGCCACTTCAAAAGAAAATAGAATCCCACCGCAAACATCATGATACCGTAGGATTCCTGCGGCCCCAGCTTCCACCAGACCGCCGACTGATACCCCACCATCACCGTCAGGGAAAAGAGGGCCGCGTAAACCATATTGCACTTCATCTGCCTTGCGCAGTAATAGAGCGCCGCAAGAGCCACGACAATCTCCGACGCTTTCACAACTGACATTGCTGTCAGATTGATGCCGAACACATAAGCCGTCAAAACCCGGTTGATATAATACAGCGGACGAAACCGCAGGGTCAGATCAAACCCCACCGCCTCCTTCAGACACTCCCACAGGCTGATGCCATCCAGGGTCATCCGGTCCACATACTTGGCGAACTCCCAGTCGTCCACCAGATGAAAACCCGAGGTCAGCGTGCCTGTGACCACCACCACGCCAAACACAAGCAGGACAAAGAAGCCCCACACGAGGAGCGCTTCCTGCCTCCTGCCGAGCTTTTCCAGCCGGTCATAAAATTGGTGTATCCTGTCTGTCAGCCGCTCCGCCATCTGCCTATCCGATCTGCGCGAGAATGATATCCGCCATTTCTCCCACATTTTTCATGGAAACCACCTGTCCCATGTTGAATTTCATGCCAAACTCCTGCTCCACAGCCGCCAGCAGATTGATGTGCTCCAGAGAATCCCACTCCTCGATATCGTCCGCCGTGGTGGCGTCCGTGACGGTGATCTCCTCATCGTCAAACACATCCCGGAATACTTCATTTAACTTCTCAAATACTTCTTCCCTGCTCATTGCTCTCTCCTTTTCCATTTACTGCAATCACCGTATTCTTTTTGCTGTAATTCTCCGGGATCACAAAGCGCCAGATTGTGACGCCCATGTCAGTTTCCTCTGTTTTTTCAAATCCCATATCCCGATAGAACTCTTTCACCATCGCATTTTTTGCCGTGGGATAGTAATACCCCATAATCGTCTTAACACCGCGGTCCAGTGCAGCCTCCACCACACTGTCCATCATAGCATACTCCATATCCCGCTTGAGAACACGGCAGCTCATCAGCCACAGCTCCAGATGCAGGACGTCTCCGTCCGAAACAGGCGCCGGCCTCTCTCCCTGCCGGTAAACCGCCACGTCCTCCATGCTTCCCACTCTGCCGATCACCACCGAGACCACCCCGTTGTCGCCAAACTTATCCGCAAGCTTGCCATAGAGGGTGATATAGCCCTGATTAGCCGCAAACGCCTCAATGTCTGACTGGGTGTACCTCCTTGTGGTCAGGTTAAACTGATTGCTTTTGTTGGTGAGCTGGGCAATCCGCGCCATATAAACCGCCTCAAAGGGCCTTATCGTCCCCTGCATCTCAAGGGAGAGCAGATATTCATGGTAATCGGCAAACCGCTCCTGCTGCCTGCTTCTCTCCTGATTCGCCCGGTACATTTCATTGCGCTTCCGGTCATCCTCCGACAGCGTTGTCACCTCAAAAAATCCCCCGTGATCCAACACACGGATATACTGTTCCGGCGTGCCAATTTCCGGCGCTTTAACGCCCGGCGCCTGGGCGCGCACGATCTCCCGCTCCGCCGGATTATCATCCACAAACACCAGACTGTCCAGCAGGATATTCAGTTCCTGTGCGATGGCGTTTATATTGCTGCTCTTAGGCTCCCAGTTCGCCTTGACAATCACAAAGTCTTCCGGTTTTAACGTCCCCTCTGGGTGGTTTAAGCCGGCGATGGCATTGTCATACTCATTCTTGGAATTGACGGTGAGCATGACCCCGATCTCTTTCTGCGACTTGAGATACCCCTGAAACTCCGAATAGACCTGTCCCATCGGCGTCTCCTGCCCGATTTCCAGATTTTCCGGCCCGTCGTCCCCCACGACACCGCCCCAGAGCGTGTTATCCAGATCAAGAACAAGCGCCTTTTTATTTTTGCCGAAAACCGCCTTGATCACATTTGACAGATTGTATGCAAACGCAGGAATAGCCTGCATACAGCAGGCGTATTTATACATATGCCAGTACAGAGGGTCTGCCCACTTGTCAAGGCCATAGGAAGCTGACAGATAATGGAGATCATGGATATAAAAATTTTCATGCTCTCTGGCATACTGATAAAACTTTTCATTCAGCCTGTTCAAAAAGCGGATCCGCCCCTGTAGGTAAACCGCCTCCTGATTGCCGAGCAGTCTGTAAAAGGGATATTCAAAATTATTTTGAATCACAGGGCAGTGGTAGGTGTCTGCAATTTTTTCCCACATCACTTGAAAATGCTCATACTGCTCCGAAAGCAGTTCTTCCACCCGCGCTTCTGTATCCTGCATATCGGGATAGGCCGTGACATTGCGGTTCGAGGTATGGATAAAAATCAGATCCGGCGCAAATTCCACCAGAAGCGGATTGTCAAACATCACATCCTGCCAGTACTGGGCGTATTCCGACTCATAAAAAACGGGGCGAATCCCCTGATCCAGCAAAAACAACTCCAAAATCCGAATGATATCATGGGTGGTAGAGCCGCCCAGCACCGCGATCCGCTTTTCTAAAAAGTCTGTCCGCTCCTCCAAAAGCGCACGTTTTATTTTTTTCGATTTCTTTAAAATTTCTTCACCGTCAAATGGATATTCCAGTTCCCGCATATCGTTCTCCCTGTGTGCAATAAAGGACAGGTTTTTACACCTGTCCCTTATCATACCATATTCTATCCGCTCTATGCAATCACTCCTCCGGCGCAAAATCATTTCGGATGATCGACGCCGCTTTCTCCGCATAGACGCGGGCCCCCAGCGGCGTCATGTGAACGCCGTCCGCCAGATAATCGTCCGCCGTCTCCGCATTGATGCCGCTCTCCTCAAAGGCATTGAAGTAGAGTACGCCCTCCTCCTTGTACAGATCCGCGATATAACCGCCGCCTCTTGCGAAAGTGATCAGCGGGCCATAGCCGTAATCCAGAGAATAGCCGTCGCCGATAAAGGTGCCGCCGCTGAAAACCTGACAGTAATGGGGGCCGATGATTAAAATACCGGCATCCGGAAATTTGTCCTTCAGCCGCTTGACCGCATCCTCCAAAGCTCCCGTGTAGGTGTGGGTACTGTCGATCGCTAACGTGTCCCCACCCTCCAGATATCTGCTGTTGGGAATCTGTCCCGTCAGGAAATCATTCACTCCGTACTCGATAATAAAGTAATCCGTCTTTTCAAAATCGCAGGTCTTTAACACTTCGCCCGCCGCATAGCCCTCAAAAATATCCGCATTGATATTGCCCACAATGGCGTTTACCACGCCCATCAGACAGCGGGAATCCCAGGTGGCAAAATTATACTGCTCGTTCGGCATAAGGGCCGCTGTTGTGCCGCCCATGGACATATTGTAAATCTTCGCGTTGAGCTGCTCTCCGATGATATCCGCCGCGCCGCTCTCTGACCTGTCGCCGTCCATGATGCTGTCGCCGAGGATCACAATCTGCATATCATATTTTCTCTCGTCTTTCTCTTCGTCCTCATCCTCATTCTCGGACGATTCCGCACCGGCAGCCGCCTGATCCTTATTCTCCCCATCAGACTGGGTTGTCGTCTTTACAGAGGTATCCTCCGCCTCCCCCTCGCTTCCCGCAGCCTCCGGCTCACTCTGGCTGGTCACCACACTGCTGCCTTCCTGTAGTTTTCGCCACTCCTCTTTCAATTCTTCCACGGTCTGGTTGTTCTGCTCCTCAAGCGCCAGCCTTTCCTTCTCCACCTTCATCTGCGCCTGTCCATACACAATCTCAATGATTGCCAGCACGCAGAAACCTATCAAAACGACGAGCAGCGTATTGATGCTTTGTCTGCCTTTCCTTGTATTTGCCATTTTATTTTACTCCTTCAGCTGATACGACTTTTCGCTTCTTATGCGATTTCTATCTTACCATATCTTCTCCATTTTTTATACACCGTACATCCCAAATTAAAGAAAAATTCTGTAAATCTTAAGTTTTTTTCTACAAATATTTATAGTATAGTATATAATTATATAATAAATATATCATCACAGTTCAAAAATATGCGAAACATTTCTTCCCTACGAAAGGATAAATCAATGATTCGAAAAAGAACGAGTTCTCCCCTTTGGTGGGACTTTTTTTTCCTTCTGCTTCTCGCCGCCTTCTATATCCTGCTTTTCACTGTCCTTAAGCCGGTGGACGGCATCAACGACGACTGGGGCATGTACAGCCTCCTATCCGGCGCATATACGGGAACACCTGACGCTCATGTCATGTTTTTTCTCTATCCCCTTGCATGGTTTCTTGCAAAGCTTTACACGCTTTGGAGTTTCGTACCCTGGTACGGCCTCTTTCAGCACGGTGTACAAGTTCTATCTCTCTATGCCGTCTACCGGCGCTTTTTGCGTCTCCGGCAAAGACACCGCCCGGAGGCTCCCCTCCTGCTGCCGGCCCTGACCGCATTCCTGCTCCTGTTTTTCATTCTGGATCTCAATGTGCTGGCTGAGGCGCAGTACACCACCACCGCCGGGCTCGCGGCAGCGGCGGCCCTGTTCTGCTTTATTACCGCCCGGAGCAACCAATCGAATACCGGTTTTTTTCTGGACAATATACCCACGCTTCTCCTGGCATGGATTTCCTTCAGCATGCGGCAGAATATTTTCTACCTCATGCTGCCCATGGCCGGTATGCTATGGCTCTCCAAATGGATTCTGGGCGTCCGGAGCAAATACGAAAGCACGACGCCGAAGCTGATCGGCTTCGCCCTGCTTCTCTGTCTCGGGCTGGGACTTTTATGGGGCGCAAACGCCGCCGCCTACTCCTCTCCCGAATGGTCTGATTTCAGAAAGATCAACCATTACCGGGAGCGGATCGGAGATTTTTACAGCTGGCCGGAATATGAAGAATGCAAGGACGAGCTGCGCGCGCTCGGCATCGACGAAGAGGCTTACATGTACCGCCGAAACGGCGCGCCCCGCATCGGCTACGATATGAACGTGGAAGACTGGAAACAGATGCACGATATCGCCAGGAGCTGCTATCAGGCCCGAACCAGTTTAAAGGGCCGGTTAAAAAATATCGCCGTATCCTCTGTCACTGTATTTTTCTATGGGGAAGGTATGCAGCCCGCCAATCTGTTCGCGGGTTTTCTGCTGCTGCTGACTCCGGCGTTAGCCCTTTTACAGCGCAACGCCCGGGCTCTCTTTGTCTATCTCATGTATCTCTTCGGCCGGAGCGTAAGCTGGTGCTATGTCCTCTATGAGGGCCGCTTTCCCAAACGCATCATTCAGCCCCTCATCACCACGGACTGCCTGATTCTTCTGGGCATCCTTTTAGCCTTTAACCTGCTGCAAATCCAGAGGCAGAGGCCCTATTACGCAGTTCTCCCCGTCTTTGCGGCGCTCGGCGTCCTGTCCGTCTTTCTCACGCGCGCTGACATAAGGCAGAACTACCTGATCCACGAAAAGACATGGCTGGGGCTGAAATCCTACTGTTTCTCCCACCCGGACAACTTTTACATCTGGACCTACGCCTCCGGCACACTGGAACATTTCTGCGAGAGACCCTTTGCCGCAGGACAGGATACCTATCAGAACTTCATTTACACAAACTGGGGCGTGGTGTGCAACCCCAACACGCAAAAAAAACTCACCGCATGGGGGATCGGCGAGTATGGTCAGGATCTGGTGGAAAGCGACCGCGTCTATTTTATTTTGCAGGAGGCGCCCTACAACGAAGAGCATCCTGTGGTCATGTATTTCCGGCACACCTATCAGGCCGAGCTGGTGGTGGCCGACACCTTTACTTTAGAGGGTGCCACCTATATGGTATATCAGCTGCGGCCTTTAGACCCTCCTCCCGAATGATCTGTCTATCTTTTTGCCCGTCCGAACAGCAACAGCGCCAACACCGTCACCGACAGCATCACGGGATACATGTAACGGGTCAGCACGCAGGGGCCGAGAAGCAGCGTCCCCAGAAGGGCCAGCGGAAATACTGCCGGAAGCAGAAGCGCGTACTTTTTCATGCCGATACAGCACAGACAGTAAAACAACAGCAAAAAAGTGTAGAAAGCCGGCTGCATCACAAGGGCCATGGGCGGGCAGTACCGCCACAGCTCGTCTCCCGCCGCAAAATACCGGTAGAGGGACTGCAAAATCTGTAACTTCTGATGCCGTTCATAACCCGGCGCAAGCGCATCCATGTAGACCTGCTGATCGCTTGGGTAGGTGATCTGCAAATATCCCTTCGCATAGGAATACACATCATTCAGATATGTGGTATCTGTCAAATCCCAAATTCCCTTATTTTTTAACAGAAAGGCTTTTGCGTATTCGCCCGGATAGCGAAGTCCCAGAGATATCCACTCCTCCATAAAACATCGAAGCGTCTCCGAATCGCTTTCTATATCCCGTTTACTCCTGTCCGCGATAGCCGGCACATACTCCGGCAGCCCTTCCTTCCAGACCGCCGTCAGCGCATCCATATCCTGCTTCGTCAGTTCATCCCCATGATACTGCACCACCCTTGCGATCTGCTGTGCCGGTACGCTGAGCGTCTCTCTGGCATAGGTGTCGCTGGTGGCACAGACAGCGTGAATCATCAGTCCGTTGACAAGCAGATACAGAAAAAGCGCCGCCCCGTGGCAGCCAAAAAGCCGTCCGAAAACTTCCTTTCTCCTGCCGGTACACAAAGACAGGACAAGCACATACACAAGCCATGCATAAATACTGTTATTCCGAAACAAAAGCAAAAGAACCGTAAGAAGCACATAGGAGATAAGCCATTTCTTTTCCGGGCTTCCCTCCCCCGCCGCCAGTTCATAGACAAAAGCCGTAAACACCATGGTCAGCGCCGCAAAAATGGTATCCTTCGTGATAGAGACCGCTAACATCCCATGGGTCGGAAAAACAGCCGCACACAGGACAAAGGCATAGCAAATCCAGAGGGATACTTGGTGCCTTCGGAGAAAGACATAAACCCACGCAAAGCATCCCGCCATCACCGCCATCTGTATCAGGCTGTACATGGCTAACCCCGCCCTGTCCCCATTGGGAAAGGGCAGAATCTCCCCCGCCGCAAGACATCCCTTCAAAAACAGTGTGTGAATCAACGGATGATGGGTGGTAAGGCCGCTTACCCGGATCTGATCCAGCTGGGGAATCACATCATAGGCCATGATCGCCGGATAGTAGGTGGCAAAGGGAATGCAGAAGCCTCCCAGAATCAGCGCGAACGCACCCCAAAACTGCTTTCTGCCAGCAGTCGTACGCTCATCCCCGGGCCCGCCGTCCGCGCTTCCTGTCTCCACAGCCCTTCGCGCCAGCAAAAACAGCATATTCAAACCCGCATAGGCAGACGGCGTCAGACAGACCACCCAGACCACAGCTTCCGGCACACTCCCGATACCGGCATGACTCCAAAAAAGGCCAAGTACCTGCAAAGCCGTAAAAACAGCCGCCAGCAAAAGCCGTACAGGGACAGAAAAAAAGACCTCTTTCAAAAACAAAGCCTTTTTCCACAGACAATATAAACCGAACAGCAGGGCCAATGGGAAAATTCCCATCGTATATGCGCTGCCCGTCCCGCGAAGGAGCATAAAAATCCGCCCCGCGCACAAAACTGACGCAAGCGCGCAGCATACCGCAGCCACTGCCTCCTGCGCCGTAAACCTTTCCCTTTTCTTCTCCATGCCAATATCTCCAGCCTAATTTACTTCCTACAAACGCGGCTTACGCGTTTTCCCGTACCCGCCTTGTCACAAGGCTAAGACGGTACTCAAAATCGCGTCTGTTTTTCAGCGCCATATTGGACAGCATCAACCCTGTAAAGAGAGAATGGATGGCCGCCAACGCCAAAAAACCGCAAACAAAAAGCGTGGGAAACCGCTCCACCATTCCCGTCTCAAAATAGGCAATCAAAATCGGAATAAACAGCACCACCGCAATCAGCGTCAGAATGGCGGAACACAGTCCGAAAAAACCGAAGGGCTTGTAATCCCGGTAGAGCTTGAAAATCGTGTGAAGCACCTTAAACCCATCGGAAAAGGTGTTCAGCTTTGACTCGCTCCCCTCTGGTCTGTCCCTGTAGTCTACGATCACATTCTCGATCTGCATGTTGTTGTAGACCGCATGTATGGTCATTTCCGTCTCGATCTCAAATCCGGTGGAAAGCACAGGGAAGGTTTTCACGAAGCCATAGCTGAACGCGCGGTATCCCGTCATGATATCCTTGATATCACAGTGGAAAAGCCGGTTGATGCTTCCCCGCACGACAGAGTTGCCCAGATTGTGAAAAGGTCTCTTGTTTTCCGTAAAATAGGTAGAAGAAAGCCTGTCTCCCACCACCATATCGGCGTTGTGGGAAAGCACCCGCTCCACCATTTCCTTGGCATATTCCATAGGATAGGTGTCGTCGCCGTCCACCATGATATAGCACTCCGCTTCAATCTCCCGGAACATCCTGCGAATCACGTTTCCCTTGCCCTGCATATATTCATAACGAATCACCGCGCCGGCGTCCCTCGCGAGCTCCACCGTGCGGTCGTTGGAATTATTATCGTATACATAAACCACCGCGTCGGGAAGCGCCTCTCTGGCGTCCTTCACCACCTTTGCAATGGTCTTCTCCTCATTATAACAGGGAATCAATACCGCTATCTTGTCCATGATCCGTCTCCTATGTCAAATATTGCCTATATTTTATAGTTTATCATAAAAAAACATTCTTTACTATCAGATTTTCTAAAAGCCCTGATAAATAAACTCCGCCGCGCTGTACCCCGGCCCGTAATAGCCGAGCAGGATCACGGCGAACAGAAGCGCGTACCAGAGAATCCAGCGCAGGAAAATCGGCCTTTTCGCAATGCGGTCCCGCACCGGTCCCTTTCTCCCGGCTAAGGACACCGCCCACAACACAATAAGCGAGAGCACCGCCACCGCCGTCTCTATGCCGTCAAGCCCCAGCGCTAAGAGGGAACCGTCCCAGAGGATATGCGGGTTCCACACGCCCACCGCCCTGCGCAGCATCGCGAGGGCATCCCCCACCGAGGCAGCGCGGAAAAATAGATCGCCGATACATACCAGAAAAAACGTGCGCAGAATGCGGACGCCCGCCACAAACCGTCCTGCCGCATTGATCGAAAACCGCTCCATCATGCGCGCGCAGGGCGGCGCAAGAAGCTCCTCCATCACGATATAGAACCAGTGCAGAAGTCCCGAACCGATCACAAACTTCCAGTCGCCGCCATGCCAGATCCCCACCGTCAGCCAGAGGACAAACATAGCCGCAAAAGTGGCGTACTGCTTCCCTCTTTTTTTGCCGAATTTCTTTTTAAAGGATTGGTTCAGGTTCGTAAAGAGTTTTGACCGGAGCAGGGGATAAAAAACATAATCTTTCATCCACACGCCCAAGGTGATATGCCATCTGCGCCAGTATTCCGCCACACTCTTTGAAAAAAAAGGCGTTTGAAAGTTTTCCGGCAGAAGAATCCCCAGACTCTCCGACAGTCCCAGCACGATATCCATGCAGCCGGAAAAATCCGTGTAGAGCTGAAAAGCATAACAGGCAGTCGCCACCCAGATATAAGCGCCGGGATAGCTCTCATAATCCCCGTAGACCGTATTCACCAAAACGCCCAGTCTCTCGGAAATCACAAGCTTCTTAAAAAAGCCCCATGCCATGCGCTGCAATCCCCTTGTGACCTGTCTGTAATCAAAGGCATGAGGCGCAAAAAACTGTTCCGCATGCTCCCTGTACTTTAAAATCGGGCCGGAAATCAAATTGGGAAAATACAGGCCGTAGAGCGCCAGCTTCAGACCGTTTTTCTGATGCCCGGCAAGCCCGTAATAGACGTCAATCACATAGCCCAAAAGGGAAAAGGTATAAAAGCTCACTCCAAGCGGCACCAAAAAATCCACGCCGGGAAGCAGGTCCTGCGGCCCGCCGAACAGGGAAACCACCCCGTCCGCGGTGTTGATTAGAAAATTGACATATTTCAAGGCAAAAAGGATTCCGATATTCACCAGAATGGTCACAAGCAGTATTCCTCTGCGCTTTTTCTCCTCCTCCGGCGGGGTCTTAGCCAGAAGCCCCGTCCCCGTATAGCAGGCAGCCACGGAGACAAATGGGTAGAGAAGCAACGCCCCCTGTCCCTCAAACAGACAGTACGCCACACTGCACACCAAAAGAAAACCCCACTGGAATTTATGGGGAATGCTGTAATAGAGGATCAGCAATATGGAAAAAAAACATAAAAAGTAAAATGAAGTGATCGCCATGTCCGCCTCCGCTTTTCAATATACCATACTATCCACAAACTCGCAAACCTACGCCTTGTAAAAAAAAATGCAATGCAGTAAAATAACGATAGTAAACGAAATTTTTAATTTCGTTAACTATGCAACGTTAGAAGTCGGAGGACAACAGACCATGATCCCAAAAAAATTCCCCGTTTGGCTTACCATAGAAAAAAAAGACAGCACCCTCTTTCGGGGATTGACGGTTCTGTACGGCCTCTATGTCCTGCCGCTCATTCTGGCAAACCGCTTTTATCAGGACGACCTGTCACGTAGTCTCCATGGCGTCACCGGTTGGAACAATGACGCCAGACCGCTCACCGAACGGCTTATGCGCTGGCTTGGCGGCGGCTTTCCTCTGGGCGACGTGTTTCCTCTGACGCTGCTTCTTGCCGTGCTGCTCTTAGCGTACACCGTCACCTTGTATGTCAAGCGGTATCTGCCGGACGGCGGTTTTCTGTTTCCCGCCCTGAGCATCGGTTTTCTGGTGATCGCGAACCCCTTTTTCCTCTCCGATCTGTCCTACCGTTTTGACTCGGTTACCATGACGCTTGCGCTCTGCGCCGCCATTCTGCCCTATGTGGTTCCTCCGAGGAAGGCGCTGTGGAAAATTTTTTTCTTTTCCTTTCTCCTGTGCATGATCGTCTTTACCACCTACCAGCCGGCAGCCGGCGTCTATGTGAGCCTCTGGTTTCTGGAGCTGTTTTATATGTTCTTTGCATCGCGCATCGACCTGCCCCGGCTTTTTGTCCGTATAGCCGCCTGCGGTTGCAGCGCTGTGCTCTACAAATACGTGATCTTAAACCGCCTGATCCGGCCCGCAAACGGCGGATGGCAGCCGGACGCCTACCGCTTTGCATGGCGGTCCGAGGAGGGCTTGTCCTCCGGAATCTCGCAGAATTTCCAAATGCTGCTCCACTATATCCGCCTTGTCCTACAGGGCATTCCAAAGCCCCTGATCCTGCTCTTTGCGGCACTGATCATCGGAGGTATGATCTGCGCCGGCGTTACCCTTTTTCGAAGGAGACGCTCCCTGTACAGACGGATTTTCTCCCTTGTCTGTTTGATTCTGCTTCCCCTGCTTATGCTTCTTGGCGCAGCCGGCCCGCTTTTGGTCCTTGCGCCCTCCTCCTTCAGCGTAAGCGTCCATTCCCTGCTGTGCCTGTGCAGTCTTGGCTTATGGGCTGGCGGTATGCTCACCTTTCTTCCGCCTGCGCGAAGAAAGCTCTGGTCTCTTCTGTTTCTGCCCTGCCTGCTCTTTGGCCTGACCTTTTCCTATACCTACGGGAATGCCCTGACAAGCCAAAAGCAGTACGAGGAATATCTGACCTACAGCATCGTCCACGATATTGAAACCCTGAATGCAAATGGCGCATATGGGACGCTCACCGTATCGGGCCGGGCGCCGCGTTCGCCGGAAACCGCCAGACTGTGCGAAAAATATCCGATTTTCTCCGAGCTGGTTCCCACCTATCTCACCAACTCTTCCTATATAGGCGGTGCGCAGATTTTACACTATACACAGGAAACCTTCGCCTTTGACAGCCTGACCGAGGAGGACCGGGAGCTGATGGAAAACACACAGCCCGTACTCGCAAACAGCGTCTACTCCTGCTACGAAAACGGCGGCAAAATTATCATCCGTTTTCATCAGGAAAACACTGACTAAGGGAGGAAGCTATGCTTTTTAATTCCATGACCTTCGCCGTCTTTTTGCTTGCGGCTTTTATCCTGTATCATATCGTGCCTGCCAAATACCGATGGATTTTCCTGTTGGCGGCAAGCTATGTATTCTACATGAATTTACATGCGGCCTATGGTCTTTTGCTCTTTTTTACCACCCTGCTCACCTACGCGCTGGCTCTGGGTCTGGAAAAAGCGGAGAACCGGCGCGCCAAACGGCGCTGCCTGCTTGGCGGAGTTTGGCCCCTTGTAGGCATTCTTCTCATCTTCAAACTGGGAGCGCCTGTGATCGAAAGACTCAACGCGCTGATTGATGCGGGACGGCTGTCCATGCAGCCCTTGACCATAAAGATCCTGCTGCCGGCCGGGGTCTCCTTCTATTTCTTCCAGTCCATGGGATACCTGATCGACGTATACCGGGGAAAATGCAAGGCGGAGCGGCATTTTGGCTACTATGCCCTCTTTGTCTCCTTCTTCCCCCAGCTTCTGGCGGGCCCCATCGGCCGGGCAGATTCCCTTTTACCGCAGTTAAAAAAGGAACGCTTTTTTGATTACCGCAATGTGACCTACGGGCTGAAACTAATGGCCTGGGGATATTTCAAAAAACTGGTGATCGCGGATGTCTTCGCCACAGTAGTGAACAAGGTGTACGACAATCCTTACAGCTATGTGGGCCTTGTCTTTATCATCACCACGGTGATGTTCGCCATCGAAATATACTGCGACTTCTCCGGCTACTCGGACATTGCCATCGGCTGTGCAAGACTTTTCGGCATAGAACTTATGACCAACTTCAAGACCCCCTATTTCGCTTTCTCCATCAGGGAATTCTGGAGCCGCTGGCATATCTCCCTCTCCACCTGGTTTCGCGATTATGTGTACATTCCCCTCGGCGGCAATCGGGTGAACCGCTTCCGTCACTGCCTGAATCTCTTTCTCACCTTTCTGGTCAGCGGTTTCTGGCACGGCAGCAGCCTGACCTATATCGTCTGGGGCGGGATTCACGGCGTTTTGCAGATTTTAGAGACATTTCTCTATCCGAAAACACGGCGGGGCGTTCCCGTCGTCCGAAAGAAGCATTGGTGGCAGCTTCCACTCACCTTTGCTCTGTTATGCTTTACCTGGATCTTTTTCCGGGCCAACACCATACAGGACGCCTTTTGGATTATCTCAAGGCTGTTCTGGGATATCGGCCGGCCTGTGAATTACCTGAAAACCGCGGTTATCTGTCTTGACATGTCCTACTGGTCCATGTTCGGCATGGCGCTCTCGGCCGTGGTTCTCCTGATCTGGGATCTCCTGGCCCTGAATCAGGATGTGATCGAGCTGATCTCCCGGCAGAAATGTCTTGTCAGATGGACCCTGTATGTACTGCTTTTAGTGGCAATCGCGCTGTTTTCCTATAAGGGGATTGCGACGGAATTTATATACTTCCAGTTTTAGAAAGGAACTCATATGAACAGAAAAAAAGAAATTCTCACATTTATTATAAAGTGTATCGCCATCCCCGGGACGGCGGTTCTGTTCCTGTATCTTTTGAACATCCCCTACCGGAAGATCGACGACGACAAATACCGAGATCTGTGGAACCTGCGGATGCTGGGAAATCAGATCGAGGACGTGGAAATCGCCAATGTGGGCAGCTCCCACGGCGCCTACGACTTCACCTACGACGGCTTTACGGAGGACGGTTTCTCCTGCTTTAACTTCGGCAATGTGAGCCAGACCTATGCCTATGACCTGGCGCTGTTAAAGGAGTACGGACAGCATCTGGAGGACGGGTGCGTGCTTTTTATCCCGGTCTCCTACTTTTCCTTCAACAACGAGACGGTGAACGAGAGCGAGGCGCAGGCGCTGTCCGTCAAATACTATCACTGCCTCTCCCCGCAAAACATTCCTGACTACGATCTGTTCACGGATATCGTGACCGCCAGATTTCCGATTCTTTCAGCCGGTGAGGATCTTCTGAAGCTCCTGCCGGACAAACTGACCGTCCATGCGCAGGAGGAAGCGGGGGAAGAAGCACAGATGGACGAGGCCGCCGTTGCCCAGTTCGCAGACAGGGCCGCCGCGCGCTTTGACCGCCACTTTAACAACAAGGAAAATTACTTTCTGCCCGAACGCGAGGCACAGCTTCGGGAACTGATCGCCTACTGCAAAGAGCACGAGCTTACGCCCGTGCTCATCACCACGCCCTTTTCCATCTATTACAACAATCCGGTACCGGAAGACTTTCTCGACCGTTTCTATGGTACAATTCATCAGATTGCATCTGACACAGGTGTCAATTATTACGATTACTCTCACGACGACAGATTTATGGAAAATCTGACCCTGTTTTCCGACTCCGACCACCTAAATGAGGAGGGGGCAGAATATTTCATGGAAATATTGGCACAGGAGGTGCCGGAGCTGCGGCAGAAATTAAATTAAGCTTATCCATCTCTTTACCACTTTACATGCAGCACCGCCGCCATCTCTAAATGCCGATCCTTGCGCAGATAAAAATCCTCCGCCGCCTCTCTGGCAATCTCCGGCGTAACCTCCTCCGGCAGAGTGAGCCCCGGATGAAACAGAATTTCCAGCGTTCTCCCGTCCTTCTCGGCCTTTCCTTTCATCTTTCCGTAAAGCTTCCCGATTCTCCCCTGATCCATACGGCCGCTCATCACCAGTCCCCACAAGTACATCTGGCTCATTCCGCGGGCTTTGCAGTAGCGGTCCACCTTGTGGGAATAGAGGTCCAAAAGCCGGTTCTTCACGAAGTTAATCGGGCGGTAGGTTTTATAAAGTGACACATCTGTCAGGAATACCCTCAGCGGTTCCTTGGAATTGCGGATATATTCGACCTGATATCCCTCCTCTGAGATCACCTGCAAAACTGCCTCCCACACCACGGGAATCATATGGGCATGCTGGTGGCTGTCGATCCGCAATCCCTTCTGTGCACAGGGAACACCGGCCTCCTGCGCAATCGAGATACATTTCTCCACCGCCTCCTGCACTCTCCCAATCTGGGCTTTGATTTCCCGCTTGAGCTGGCTTTTGATTTTCTTCCGTTTTCCGGGCAGGTAGGAAGCCGCAAAAAGACCGCCCCAGCCAAGTCCCATCAGGCCGTCCTCCGGCTTTACCAGATCCGGCGCTGCCTCTTTACCCGCCAGGCTCCTTCCCTCCACGAAATCCAGATGCACCGACATCAGGGGCAGGAAAGGGAGCTTTGGTATCTCCTCGTAAAGCAGGGACATGCAGGCTTCAAAACAGTTCATATTGGGCACAACGCTGATGCTGTTAAGCTTCCCCGCCCGCATGCACGATAACATGTCCTTTGACGTATTTAGGGTAAGCGCATAATCATCCGCGTGAATATCCGGTTTACTCATGTCGGAATCCCTCCTTAAAGCTTTCTTCCCGCAGCCGCAAAACCTTGAGCTGTTTGCCCTGGGATGTGGCCGGGAAGGCAAAATAACCGATCAGATCTCCCTCATCCGGCATCCAGATATGAACGTTGTCCACCGGATACTGGGTGGCCGGCCATGCCAGATAATCCGGCTGCCTGAGTAACGTCCTGGCCTCCATCGCCGGCATTTTCGTAAGATTCCACCCGTATTGCAGCATAAACACGGCAACCAGCGCCACCGCTGCCAGACGAAGGATACTCTCACAAACTGCCGCACACCGCATGCGCCCCTTCTCCCGAACCGGCTCTCGCCCGCCCGCATTCTCTAATAACGCTCCAACCGTCACCGCCACCAGCACGTAGATATAAGGACCGCCATAGCGCATGTGGGGCGCGCTGAAAAACCAAAAAACAAGGTTGATCACTGCGGCGGATAAAAGCGCCGTCAGTCCGTACGCCTTTTGCCGCAGGCTTTTCACCAGCAGATAAACCACCAGAGGAATACAGACAAGCCCCACGATAATCACGATGCGCTCTCCCATACTCTGCGAAAAAAACCACCGCGGCACCCAGCCGACCAAAGAATCGTCGTACTCCGCCGCACTGCGAATCCCCCTTGCAAACATCCGAATATCCAGACTGTCCTCCGTAAGCACCGCCTTGTCCATCTTCCAGTCCGGGTCGAACAGATCAAGACCCGCGTAGGGATATACCAAATACCCTGAAATGATCACGTTGCGGATCAGCCATGGCGCCAGAATCGCCAATCCTCCCGCCACATGGGCAAGAATGGCCCTGCCGTTCTTCTCTTTGATCCATAAGTACAGCGGATAGAACGCAAGCACCGCAACACAGGCAGCGGACAATTTCACAGTGGCGGCGTACACGCTCACCAGACACAGCCAGCCGTACAAAACCCCGTTATCCCACCGGTTTTCCCGGAATTCGCTCCACTTGATAAAAATATAGAGTATCAGCAGCATGGCCTCGATATCCGTACCGGAGGAGGACATGTCATAGGCTTTCTGTACCACATAGACCACCATCACGCACTTTAACAGATCCGAAATCCGCAGGCTCTTCTCTCCCCACAGACGCACGGTGGAAAACGCGTAGACAAGGGCCGCAAGGCAGAGAAACCCGTTCAATGTGTGGAGCGACTGTCCCGCAATCCATCCCAGACTAAAGAGGGCCTGCAATGGCATAAAAGCGCTGTTGTAGGCAAGCCGCATGTGCAGATTCCCAAGCCCCGGCACCACCCCGTAATCCTCCACCCAGCGAATGGCCTGGGCGTGGTAAAGCCCCGTATCATACTGTCCGGGGCTCTGGAGGGTCCAGAGCAGCGTGAGCGCCAGACACAGAACAACCGCCGCAATCCGCCACGGAGCCATTTTTTTGCCCGCGCAGCCGGGAAAAAGACAAATATCCTTCTTCCTGTAAAACCGCCCATAAAGGCCCGCAAAAAAGACGGCAATGCCCGCCGCCCCCAAAATCGTGCAGGCGATTCCCGCCACCTTATAGAACAGACTGAAAAGCTGTGCATAACCATTCAGAAAAATGATGCCCGTCACCATATAGACATCGGGCCGTCCCATAGTCTCCGGGTAATTCCTGTACACGTTGTCCGTAACCGCCTTGCCAAAAAGCAGGGCCGCACCGCAGAGAATCACCCATGAAAAAAGCACCATCACCATCGCTATTTCTCCTCCTCATCCTCACGCCACACCAGCGTGTCGATGATATATCTGGGCCGGTTCTTCGTCTCCATATAGATCTTGCCAATGTACTCCCCGATAATCCCCAAAGACAGCAGCGTGATGCCGCCCAACATGAGCGTCACACATAACGTCGTCGTATATCCGGGCACATTGTTTCCTCTCGCCCAGTCCACCAGACCGATCACGCACATAACTACGCTGAAAATAAAAACCAGAAAACCGAGGCCGCTGATCAGCCGGATTGGCCGGATGCTCATGGAAGTGATGCCGTCCACCGCCAGCGTCAGCATTTTGCTGAGGGTGTACTTGGAATGCCCCGCTTCTCTGGCTTTCACATCAAAATACACCACGTCGGAGGCAAAGCCCATCGTAGGAATGAGTCCCCGCAAAAACAGATTGGTCTCCCGGTACTCTGCCAGCGCGTCAAGCGCCTTTTTGGAAAGTAGCCGGTAATCCGCATGGTTCGTGATCACGCGGCTTCCCAGCAGATGCATCAGCTTGTAGTATGCCGTGGCCGTGGCCTTTTTAAACAGCCCGTCGGAATGCCTGTCATTGCGCACCCCGTAGACCACCTCACAGCCAGTCATGTAGCTTGCGAGAAAAAGATCCAGCGCCTCAATGTCCTGCTGCAAATCCGCATCGATGGTGACCACCGCATCCGCATGCTCCTTCGCCGTCATCATCCCCGCCAAAATCGCGCTCTGATGCCCGTAATTTCCCGCCAGACTCACCACGGAGAACCGCTTATCCTTAGCCGCAATCTCATGGAGGAGCCGGAGCGTATTATCCCTGCTCCCATCGTTTACAAACATGATCTTGGAGCCTGCCGCTATCTTGTTTTCCCGTTCCAGGCGGGCCAGCTTTTCCCCCATCACAGCGGCGGTTTTTTCCACCACCTCTTCCTCGTTGTAGCAGGGCACTACGAGATACAGAATCGGAATCTCTCTCTTTGTCTCACTCATCTTATGCTTTTTCTCCGTAATAATCTTTATACCACTCCACAAACTTCGCAAGCCCCTCTTCAATGGAGGTCTCCGGCTTGAAATCATAATCCCGCATCAGATCGGTGACGTCCGCGTAGGTCTGGTATACGTCGCCGGGCTGCATGGGCAGATACTCCTTTTGCGCCTCTCTGCCAAGGCATTTCTCCAACGCCGCCACATAGTCCATCAGCTTCACCGGCTTATTGTTGCCGATGTTGTAAAGCTTATAGAAAGCGCCCTTTGCGTTCTCCTCGGGCGGGTTACACAGAATGTTTTCCACGCCCCGCACAATATCGTCGATATAGGTAAAATCCCGGTACATATCCCCCCGGTTATAAAGCTGGATCGGCTTTCCCGCAAGAATTTTCTGCGTAAACTTGAAGTAGGCCATATCCGGCCTGCCGAAAGGCCCATAGACCGTAAAAAAGCGAAGCCCCGTCACCGGAATGCGGTAAAGCTTGCTGTAGGCGTGAGCCATCAGCTCGTTTGATTTCTTGGTGGCCGCATAGAGACTCACCGGCTCGTCCACCTTATCCTCCGTGGAAAAGGGCACCTTTTCGTTTCCGCCGTAAACGGAACTGGAAGAGGCGTACACCAGATGTTCCACCGGGAAGTACCGACAGCCTTCCAGCACATGGAAAAAGCCCATCATATTGGAAGCCATGTAGGCCCCGGGATTGTCTATGCTGTAGCGGACACCCGCCTGAGCACCCAGATTCACCACAATCTGCGGCCTATACTCCTGAAAAACCCGAAATACGTCCGCGTTATCCGACAAATCCCCCCTGATAAAGCTATACTTGTCATAGGAGTCCAGAATTGCCAGACGGTCCTCCTTTAACTTCACATCGTAATAATCGTTCATATTGTCAAAGCCAATCACCTGCGCGCCCCGCTCCAGAAGGCTCTTTGACAGATGAAAACCGATAAAGCCCGCTCCGCCGGTGATCAGATATGTTTTAGAGGGATCTAACTCTCTCATAGCCCGTTCCTTTCCGCCTCTAGCGCCCGATACTGTAATACTCAATTCCCGCTTCTTTCATCTTCGCAACGTCATAGACGTTTCTTCCGTCGTACACCAACGGAATCCGCATCCGCTCTTTAAAAAGTTCGGGAGACAATTTCCGTATCTCCTCCCACTCCGTAAAGACAAAGCAGATATTGGCGCCCTGAAGCGCCTCCTCCGGGCTGTTCACATAGGTAATGGAGCCTCTGCCGTTCTCCCCTTCCGGATAAAATCTGCGGAAATTCTGCTCCGCCACGGGATCGTAGGCAACGATCTGCGCGCCGTTCTCCAAGAGCAGTTTTACATTGTCCAGCGAAGGCGCCTCCCGCAGATCGTCGGTTCCCGGCTTGAAAGCCAGCCCCAGCACCGCCACCTTCAAACCCGCGAAGGTAATCATCCGCTTGCAGGCCTTCTGATACAGTCTGGTTTTCTGGGCCGCGTTCACATCCACCGCCGCCTCCACGGTCTTTAACTGATAGCCGTACTGCTTGGCCAGATATTTGAGTGCCTTCGTATCCTTGGGAAAACAGCTGCCGCCGTACCCGATACCCGCATTCAGGAATTTCGCGCCGATACGGGCGTCATAACTCATGCCCTCCGCCACCGCGTCAATATCCGCGCCGACCAGTTCGCAGAGATTGGCGATATCGTTCATATAAGAAATTTTCAGGGCAAGGAAATCGTTGCAGGCATACTTAATCATCTCCGCAGACCGCCGATTCACCGAGACAATAGGCAGACCGAAGGGCTCATAAATTTTTTTCAGCGTCTCCTCCGCCTTCTTGCTCTCTGTGCCGATGATGATGCGGGCCGCATGCAGTGTATCGTGCACCGCCGAACCCTGCGCCAAAAATTCGGGGTTGGAGGCCACTTCCACCTTCACGTCGCGGATCAGGAAATCGTGGATAAACTGTTCCACCTTATCGTTTGTGCCCACAGGCACCGTGGATTTCACCACCACCAGACAATCCCGCTCCACAGATTCTGCGATCTGTCTGGAAACCGTGGCAATATAATTCAGGTTGGCGGAACCGTCCGGCTGTTCCGGCGTTCCCACACCGATGAAAATAGCGTCCTTATCCCGGTAAGCCTCCGCGTAATTCGTCGTATAATGGAGCCTGCCGGCTGCGTTGTTCTTACGCATCAGCTCCTCCAGACCCTCCTCAAAGATGGGGCTTTGGCCCTCTTCCATCATCCTGACTTTTTTCTCATCCACATCCACACAGGTGACGTCATGCCCCATCTGCGCAAAACACACGCCGGCCACCAAACCGACATATCCTGTTCCCGCTACTGCTATTTTCATTTTTGTATATCCTCCTTCGCATACTTTCTTTTCCAGTTTTTATATAAAACGAACGACGGCAGATAACAAACCGCATACAACAGCTTGTCCGGTATCTGTGCAAGAAGCCGTTTTCCTCCGTCTCCCGCGAAATGCCCGTAAATAATGTAAAGTATCATCATCTTTACTTTGACAGGAAAGCAGGTCTCCGGGTCTTCCAGATATATTTTCGAGCGCAGCGCCATCCCTTTTGGGGAATGAATTTTCATTCTGCGCCCCGTGTTGGTCAGGCCGCCTTCCAGATAATCGCAGACATACACGTTTTTATTGATGTGTACCATCTGGTAAGGCCCTGACATGCGCATCCACACCACATCCTCCGGCATGTACTTTTCTCCCGCAAAGACAGGAAAAGGATACTTCTTTAAAATGTCCGTGAAAAAGACCTCCGCCTTATCTCCGCCGATCTTCCCGTTGATCCGAACATGCAGATAGGTGTCTATCTTCTCATCCTCTGGGAAATAGGCCGTGTTCACCCTGCCGTCGCCGTGGCACCGCAAGAAGCTGTAGCCGCAAAGGTTCGGCGTGTTTTTATATTTTCCGTGGTAAAAAAGAATCGTCTCCACCGCATTCTCCGGCAGATAATCGTCGCTGTCCACAATAAAGGTCAGCTCCGACTCTATCCCCGCAATCCCTCTGTTGAGCGCCGTGTGTTTTCCGGCATTGGGCTGTCTCTCATAGGAAATCCGAATTTTCTTCTCCTGCCTATACCCCCGGATCAATTCGGAAGTATCGTCCGTACTTCCGTCGTCGACCACCAGCCAGTCAAAGTCGGGATTCGTCTGCCGCAGCAAGCTCTCATAGAGTTTCGGCAGAAGGGCCGCCCTGTTGTAGGTGGGTGTTATAATCGTAAGCGTACTCATAAATTCCGTTTCCCCGCGTCCTTCGGTCCGCCAAACCGTTCTCAAAGGCCGGCTGCCTCCAAAAATTTATCGGCAATCTTTGCCACAGAATAGTTCTCCCTAATCCGTACCGCGCCCGCCGACAACCGCTTCGCCAGTTCCCCGTCGGAAGCGATACGGCACATGGCCTCGCTCATCGCCGCCTTATCTCCTACCGGAACTAACAGCCCGCTCTCTTCCGGCGCAATATAAATTCTCGCCCCGCCGATGGGACAGTCCGTAGAAATCGTAGGAATTCCCATGGAGAGTGCCTCCAGCATGGAGTTGGAGATTCCCTCGTAATCGGAGGAGAGCACGAACATGGCCGCGTCCTTTATTTGTTCTCTCACATCCGGGCAGAAGCCGTGCCACACCACACGGGACGCAATCTGTAGACGCGCCGCCTGCTCCTTCAGACGCCCCTCCAATTCTCCTTCCCCGTATATGTGAAGCTCATAATCCGGAAATTTTTTTACAAAATCCGCAAACGCTTCCAGCAAAAGCGCGTGATTTTTTTGTTTATGCAGTCTGCCCGCCGTCACAACCCTGCGGCTGCGGCTTCCCGTGTAGGGCTTTGGCATATCCGCATCGACAGGGTTCGGTATCACCACCGCCTTCCCTGCAATCTCTTTCGGGAAGTAAGAAATACCGTCCTCCGTCTGAAACGTGATCCGCCCGGCTCTCCTGTAAGCCCAGTTGCGGAGCGCCTTCACATTGCAGCTGTCCGGGCTGTTTCTCTCCGCCACCAGAATGGGCCTCTTCATCCCCCAGGTCGTTATCACCGAAAACACCGCTCCCATGACGCAGAAGGCAAAGATATAGCTGTCCGGATTTTCTCTGAAATACCGCCGCATGGCAATCAGCCGGCGTATCATAACGAAAGGATTGCCGTTGGATTTCGGCGCCACGCTGAAATCCTCCACCTTTTCATGCAAAGGATAGGCATGTTCATATCCCGCGAACTGCATGATGGCCACATCAAATCCCTTCCCAACATATTCCTCCGAGAGAAGGGAAATCACCCGCTCCGTACCGCCGCCTGTCATATTGGGAATGATAAATATGATTTTCATACTCTCAATAATTCCTTTTCATTCTCCGCCGCCGAAAATTCTCCTCACCTTGCGCACCGCCCGGCTGGCAAGAGACGGCCCATGATAGCGCCGCGCTTTCTCCTCGTCAAACAGTCCCGCAAGATCCGGCTGGCTGCTTACATATTCCCACCAGAGACTACCCAGATTGGTATCATAGCGTTTCCACGGCTTATCTCCCGCATAATGGACAATGACCGGCGACTCCATCGCCTGTCTGTATTCCTCCTGCGTACAGAGTCCTTCCTCCACAAATCTGTGGTATTCCTCCTCCGGCATATAGGCCAGCCGGTTATACTTAAGCGGCAGATAGTGAATGGCTCCCTTGCAGGTAATATTCAGAATATCCTGATCCTGATAGTAGAGTTTTTGCCGCGCCAATGCATCCCATGTGTTTTTCAATCCGCGCCTGCGTATCTCTTCCAGATGCAGCAGCGTAACGCCGGCGTTGATATAGTTTCCTCTCTCCCCTTCCAGCAGATGCCAGTATTCCCGCCTGCTGTTCCACTCCCACTTGTCGGACAGATTCACCGCGCCCTTAACCGCCGCAAGCGCCATGCCCTCCATCGGCGTCTCCCAGAGCTGCCGCAAACTCCCCCTTACCAGTATGTCCGCATCCATGTACAGGATACGGTCGGTCTCAGGTAAAAGTTCCGGCAAGGCAAGCCGCAAGTAGGTGCCCGTAGATATGCCCCTCACCTCATAGGAGGATTCGTAGGGATTTTCGATGCAATGCATCACCAGCGTCGACTGCGCATCCCTTGCAGACACTGCCTGCAAAAGCTGTGTCTCCACGCTGCCCGCCTCTTTTGTACAGACACAGTGAATCTCGCAGCTTAAGGAATCCCGCACGCAGCTGTCAACCAGAGAGGCGGCCGCCGCCTGTACCGGCGCAATCAGATTTTCGTCGAAGCAAAAAACGGCTTTTAACCTTTCCACCCTGAACCTCCTGCGGTTTTCATTCAGAAACAGCCTTACTCTTCATTCTACCCTGAACCCATAAAAAAAGCAAGGAATCCTGCCGAATTCCCCGCCGTTCCCCCTCTCTTGCAAAATAGCGCAAAGGACGCTAAAATGGAATAATCGTAAAAGAATACGAAAACAGCGCTGTATCAAATAAAGGAGCCTGCCATGTCCAACCCGTTTTTATCCGTTATCATACCCGTATATAATGCGAAATCCTATCTGACCCGCTGCCTCGACAGCCTTCTGGACCAGACTTTCACTGACTTTGAGGCGATCCTCTTGGACGACGGCTCCACCGACGGCTCCGCCGCCCTCTGCGACGGCTACGCCGAAAAAGACCATCGCTTCCACTGTATTCACAAGGAAAACGGCGGACACACCTCAGCCCGACAGGCAGGACTCAGACAGGCCGTGGGAACCTATGTCGCTTTTGTGGACAGCGATGACTGGATCAACCCCGCCATGTACCAGACGATGTGCGGCGCGGCCAAAGATACCGGCGCAGATATGGTCTGCTGCAATTACACCGCCGTCACGCCGAAGGGCGACATTCTATGCCGCGCTTCCTTCCCGGAGGGTCTCTACGAAAAGGCGCAGCTTGAGGAGCAGGTTTATCCCCGTATGCTGTACTCCGGCACATACTTTACCTACGGCACCGCTCCCAATCTGTGGAACAAACTGTTCCGGCGGGAACTGCTGACAAAAAATCTCTATCCCGTCCCCCTCTCCGTCAAACTGGGGGAGGACGCCCTTGTATCTTACATCTGCCTGTTAGAATCCTCCCGTGTCTATTTCTGCGGAGATTTCTTTTATTACTACCAAAGCACCGCCTCCTCCCTCACACACAACATGGATGAGAACCGCCTGCGGGAAAACCGCACGCTCTTTGACGCCTTTCTGAGCATCATTGATCTCTCCGTCTATCCCTGTATGGAGCGGCAGCTGCATTATTATTTTGTCTATCAGTGCCTTCTCACCTATGTGCCAGTTTTTAGCCACATGCCGGCCTCTCACGGACGCCGGGTTTTCCTGGACGAGTGCGCCTATCCTCCGATCAAAAAAGCCTTCCGCGCCGTCAAAATCCACCATATAAACGGCCTGCACAACAAGCTGTACGCCCTCTGCATCCGTCACCGGCTCTATGGCTTATTCCGTTTTTTCCTTTCCCACTGAAAGCCCTCAAAATCCCCGATCCCACTCTCCCGTCTGGTAAAACTGCGCAGTGGCGTCCATGCCCTCCAGATCGTCGTTTAAAGCGATCGTCCGGTCAAACAGATTGGTCCGGGTAAAGGCCGCAAGCAGCAGGAGAAACAACGCCGCGAAGACCGCTTTCGCAATCTGCTTCTTTCCGAATTTAGCCTGCCTTGTCCCGGCTTCCATTCCAGCCTGCTCTGGCCCGGCTGTTCCACGCAGTCTTCCCGTCATTTTTTCCAAAAATACCGCCCACTCCGCCATCCCGCAGACCCCGTAGGGAATGAGGAGGACAAAATAGGGAATCGTGTAAGAGGCGCTGGACTCCCAGAAGGTATGGAACAGATAACCGCCAAGAAAAACCACTGCTCCCATCAGCTCATACAGACTGCCGCTCTTCCACCGGAGAATCAAAAAAAGCAGTACGCCAAGCACTATGAGCGACTGCATATCATTGAGCAGGACAGAGAGTCTCACGCTTCCCTTTCCCTCTATCAGACTTTGCAGCCACAGCGGCACGCTCCCGTCCGTTTTTCTTCCCCGGGTGCGGTCCAGACAAATGAAAGTGGGATCGTTCCACTGGAAAGCCGTTTTTCTGGCGAAAAAGGGCAGTCCCTCATCCAGCGGGTTTTCTGACATTCTTGTCACAATCTTTTTCAGTTCTGTAATACACGCCTCCGTAATTTTCTCCGTGTCATAATCATTTTCGGCAAATACATCGCCATTGTAACCATTGTAACCGCCCGGCCCAAGCGGCGCTTCCTGCATACCCATCACCACCCAGGAGAGCATCACTTCACCTTCTCCCAGCTTCTGGCCGGAGATCCGCTCCACAAGACCGTTCCCAAGCTGCGTACACAGCGCCACGCCCAATCCCATACATGCGATAAAAAGGAGAGAAATCACCCCCTGCCGGCGGTTCTTTTTGATAAAAAGGAATTGTTCGACCGCATCAAAAGCGAGAAAACAGGCAATTGCAATCAGATAAATCAGGCAGTTCATTTTAATCACCGTGGCAAGCCCCATGCACACGGAGGCCGCCGCAATATAGCGGTAACGTCTCGTCAAAAGATACTGTCCCGCGAAGTAAACCGCCCCCAGAGAAAATGCCATGCCCGGCAAAATGCCATAAAGATAGGTCACGTAAAAGAAAAGCGGCACCCACACAAGCAGGACGAGATACACCGCCCCCTGCCGTCCCTTCTGCTTCTCCCCGCCGCCCAGAGCGGAAAAGAGAAAAAACAGCTTCACAAGCAAGCCGTAAATCACCGCAAGGCAAATCACGTTTACCAGCTGAAGCCCCACAAAATTGTTAACGCCAAACAGAAAACTTAACAGATAAAAGTACAGGACAATTCCCGACTGAAAGGGATAGCGGAACAAATACTCCCCCTCCGCAAAGGCGGAAAAATCGCCCTGCCGCCACTGCATGGCAATGGCAAACACCTTGGCCGGATCGGAGGAAGGATAAAACCTTGTCGTGAGCACATAGGCTGTCCCGAGAACCAGTGTAAGGAGAGTCAGCCCCCAGAATACGGCTTCCCCATGCCGCAGTGCAGCGTCGTGCCTCCTCATGCGCTCACCCGCCCCAATGGCTTTTGCAATCCGCTTTCCGGCAAGAATCGCCGCCGTTACCAGTGCAAAAATCAGCAGATGCCGCAGCGGGCTGTCCGCGATATTGAACGTTCTCTCCTGTTCACTTCCATCCTCCAAAAGCAGCCGCCCTACAAAGCTTGTGCTGAAAAGGCTGTGCAAAAGCAACAAAAATACCGCCCCTGCAAGCATCAGGCGGACTAAGCTGTTTACGATTCGGTAAAATCCATGATTTCGATCCATATCCTCTGCCATTTCCCTGTCTTTTCCAAAATATTGTTCCCTCTATTTTACCTTGTTTCCCTGTAAAACACAAGAAACGCTTCCCTCTCCCTCTGTTTACAACGTTTTGTTGTTCGATTTGTCCTGTTTCTGCTTTTCGTTGTTTCTTCTCTACAACTTTTTGTTGTGTGTTAGCATAGAAAACAACAAATTTGTCAATCCTTGCATCGGGAAGGGAGTTGTGCAAAATGAAGGAGCTGCGCACGGTCATCAGGGATTTGCGGGAAGACAACGACATCAAACAAAAGACAATCGCCGAATATCTGGGTGTGTCTCAGCAGACTTACTCCAACTACGAAAACGGCCACCGCGAGATTCCGATCTGGGTTGTGGTGCAGCTTTCCAAATACTACAAAGTCAGCACGGATTATCTCTTAGGCGCAGACTTTGGTTATCTGGGTAACACCAAACTAAGCGGAAAATATCTGGGCGACACCACAATGCACGACGTAGTCTATGACCTGCAAAAACTGAAAGCCAAAGACCGCCGCGACCTGTTAAAATACATCAAATTTTTGAAAGACGCGGACTGAATTATTCCTCCTCAAAGGGAATGCCGTTTTCCTCCGCATAGGCTTCCGCCATGCTTCCCTTTTCAGCCACGATCACAAGTTCTTTGGCCTCATCCGTATCCGGGAAGGCATCCACCCCGATGGAAGCCAATCCGTTACCGGCTTTAAAGTAAAGGGTTTGCAGCTTAGTATCTCCCCGAAAGGCATTATCGCCTATAAACGTCACCGACTTTGGCACCGCCAGCTGAGTCATTGCCGTACAGTCACGAAAAGCTCCCTCTTCAATAGATGCCACCGTGGACGGCAGATAAACGCTTTTTAACGCCGTACATCCCCGGAAACTCTCCGCCGCAATAGAAGTTACCCCAACAGGCAATTTCACATAAGTAATATGCGTATTGCCCCCAAACAGATCCGCCGCAATAGAAGTATATTTTTCTCCTTCCTCCGGCTGCTGCAGCTCCACCGTTCCCTCAAAGTGATTCGGCTCCAAAACCACAGCGGCGTCAGCGCCTTCTTTTTTCACTTTTACATCCATCAGCACGCCGTCCTGAACTTCATAAACATACTGTCTGGAGGCGTTGGCGTCATAGGTCACCCGCATACCGGTACAATCTGTAAAACTGACGATCCTGCTCTCATACTTTTCCGCATCCGTTTCCTGCGCCTTCTGCTCCGACGCGGAAACCGTCAAAACATTCGCGCCCACAAGCAGACCGAAAGCCCAGCACCATGCAAATATTTTTCTCCTGCTCATCACAATTCCACCTTTTCTCCGTGTCAAGACAGTTCTCTGCAATGACACATGTATCTCAACTGTTCTTGCAAGTTTCTTCTGCTGCGCATCCGCGCATTGAGTTCCATAATATTTTATTATGTTACCCTTCAACAGTTTTGATTATAACACCCGTAATTGTATTATGCAAGAGAAAAAATACCATATATTGTGTTTTTTTATAAAAAAATGAGGGCCAGCCTGTCATTGCCCTCATTTTTCTAAAAGATATTCTTTATTTTCTACCTCCGTCACGCGGGAGTAGGTCTGTCCGCCAACTGCCGCCGGCTCATCAGGGAGCGCACCGAACCAGATAATGCAGTCCGGCACAAAGCCTTCGTCCGCATAACCGGCCGTCTCATTTTCCACCATGACGTGTTCCAGGCGGCATCCGTCCAGCATCGCCCAGAAGGGATATTCAAAGTCATCCGCCTTGTGCAGATACAGACCCACGTTCTCGTATCCCTGCGACTTGATCTGATCCGTCAGAGCCGCATAAGGGGCCATTTCATCCCATCTGGCCGTGAAATAGCTGTAGGGTCTGGTGCGCGCATGCTCTTGAAAAATCTTATAATGATAACGGGAAAGGCTGAGCAGCTCCATCACGCACAGGAAGCACACCGTACCTACAATGCCCCATCGGAGCGGTTCCCGCCTCTTCTCCCTGGTCTCAAGCTGCAACACCATGGAAATCATCGGACATAGCAAAGCCAGATAAGAAATCATATACCGCCCCACGAAGGGCTCCCACCGAAGCACCGTGCAGAAAGCCAAAAAGGAAAGCACAGCCGCAATCACATACCCCCTGCCGCATTTCTCCCACTGGGTCCTGCCAAACCGCAGAAGAACCCACAGCGTACAGAAGATAAAAAGCCACAGCACAACGGATCCTCCCGCCGTATCGCAGTTATAGTTGCCCGCCTCATGGAGCATGTACTCCCTGCCGTTCTCCGAAATCGCCTCCGCATCCAGATCCACATGCAGAAGTTCCGCCGCCTTTACGGCGATCCCGTCAAAAATCTCGTGTCCATCTTTCACCAGCGCTGTTGGCATATTAAAGGAAAAGTTTTTTAAAAGATTTACCATCAGATAAGAGGGCCACAGCGTCGCCACCAACTGGGCCGCCCCTGCGCTGGGGCTGGCATAGGCCCCAAAGCTCTTAAAATTCCGCAGGATCTCGGGAAGCAAGGGAATCGCCACACAGGGCAGCGCACTGAAAAATATCCCGGCCAGATCACCCGGCTTGTCCCTCCTCCCGATACAGACAAGAAGCAGCCACAGGGCAAACACTACCATCCCCACACAGACGGAAGGTTTCGTCAGATATCCCCAAGCCACGCACAGTCCCATCGCGCCCACCCGGCAGACCGTAACCCGGTCAAACCGCATGGGTTTTTCCCGATCCGTGTACTCCAACAGCCGGTACACAAAAAACAAAAGCCACACCGCCGCAAAGTTGTCCACCTGCGTGGTCAGCGCTTCCGCAAAGGCAATCGGCATGGACATATACAAAAGCGCCGCAAGAAACCGAAAACGCCTGTCGCAGGAAAGTTTTCCGGCGATAGCCGCCACCATAACCGCACAGGTCAGATAAGAAGTCCCCTGCAGCAGATTAAACAGCAGATCGTGTCCCCTGCACAGAATATAGACATGCAGATTGACAAACTCCCCTAATACCGGACTGGAAATCTGTCTGATAGAATTTGTCGCAAAATGCGCCACCGAACGGTTCTGCGTCCAATGGGCAATCCGGGGCAGATGATAGGTCATGGAGTCCCAGTTGTAGGGTGTGGTGATCAGTGACAATACCAGAACCACAGCCCCGAACAAAAGAAGAATGCCATAGCCGGGCGCTTCCCTGAGCGCCTGTTTCCCGCCGGCATACCCTTCCCTTATGGCAGACTTTACGGACAGCCCCGACAACCTCCACTGCACCGCAAACAGCGCCAAAAGCAGCACATCCAACAACCCCCATGCCGCAAACAGGTAGCGAAACCGCAGGGCATACAGAACGGACAACCCCTCCGTCAGCGCAAAAAGAAAAAGCATCCACAGACAACAGGCCTCAATATAAGAACCAAGGCCTGTGTCTTCTATGCTTTTCCGCTTTTTATATATATGGATATTGCCAAACAACGCCGCTATCGCAAACAGCATATAAGTTCCTTTCCCTTCGCACCGCTATGCCCTGCACTCGCCGTCGTGGGAAATGCAGTTGATCTGCGTCATACACTTTACTTTGGAAAACGCCTCCAAAAGCTCTTCCTTTTTCGCCGTCTTGATCTCAATGATCAGCTCCGACTCGCCGTTTTTGATGCTTCTGGATTTCTCTTTGTGATACTTGCAGTTCTCCTTCAAAATCTTCTCCACTTCTCCGTAATCGACCTCCGTTGCCAGCGCGCGGAGCACCAAAAGGTCAGGCGCCTTGGCATTGGGAACCAGATCCAGCACCAAAAGGAGCACCGTCATTACGATACAAAGCACGAAAGCCAGCACATAGAGCCCTACGCCCACAATAATGCCGGCGCTGATCGACCAAAACAGATAGAGCAAATCCATCGGATTTTTCACCGCATTACGAAAACGGACAATGGACAGCGCGCCCACCATACCAAGCGATACCAGGAGATTCGACTGCATGGCGATCATGATCGCCGCCACAATAATCGGCATACCCGCCATCGTCACATTCAAATCTTTCGAATAAAAAGCCGACTTGGCCGACAACTTGTACACCGCAAATATGTAAAGGCCCACCAACGCCGCAATGGCAATGAGAAGCAGAATGCTCTTAGCAGACAGATTCGTCCCGCCTCCCAAGCTCTCATATACACTGTTTTTGATTACATCTTTAGCTGACATCTTTTCCTCCGTTCCGAAGCGCTTTTCACTTCATTATGTATTTGTTCCTCATAAGTTTTTCCATTCTCGTTTTTGCACCGTTCGTCCTGTCTCAGCAGCCATCGATGCTTTCCCTGCACAGCTGATATTTGGAGTAAGCCGTCTGCTGCATGTTTCCCAGTTCCAGAAGCTGTAAGAGAAAATCCGGTATGAACTCGTCATACTTCACCTCTAACACTTTATCATATTCCCGCAAAAATTCATAGCTGATATTTTTCTGTCCGAATTCTTCTACCCGTCCGCCGGCACGAATATTGCGGTCAAAGGTAATTCTTACATTCCCCGGCTCGTACACGAAAGCCTTTCGCTCATAGGAGACAATCACCCTTGGCCGAAGCCCCTGTGTCTTGATCGCCAGATTAAAAAGTGTGGCCGGATCTTCCATGGAAGCGCTGTCCTCAATACATTCCCCGTTCATCAGACGCTTCATTTCCGCAATCGAGATACTTCTGGAAAATTTAAGGATCCGGTTGTCCTGCTTTGTCTTTACTTCCAGCTTAATGACATTCAGCGCATTGTTATAAATCCTGATGCGGTATTTATTCCGCCTGTTCACCCCATCCTCCGTATCCCGGAGGCAGGAATCCCTAAGATCATCAAAATACAGGCTGGTGATACTGTATCCCTCAGAGCCTCCCTCATTTTCATCTGATCGAAGCACCGTCCCGATACGGGCCTGAAGCGCAATCAGCTCCGTGGCAGTACAGCAATATTTGTCTTCTACTCGATACATAGCCTCTCCTTTGTCATGAATGCCAAAATTCTTCTATCTGTGTGCACATGCGCTCGTACAAGTCCTTTTTGTCCCGGTAAGCCATCGTCCATTCCACGATTTTTTCCATGGCAGTCTCTAAATTCCAAACCGGACGCCATCCGAAGACCGTTTTCAGCCTGGAGCAGTCCAGTTTCAGATAATTTGCCTCGTGAGGCCCGCCGTCCGACACGTTCTTCCAGTCCACGTTCCCGCCTGACGCCTGATTCCATTTCCGGCAAAACAGCGTCACCAACTCTCCCGTCGTGTAACAGTCTGTCTCATCCGGCCCCACATTATAGTTTCCCGCATATTCCCGGTTCTCATACTGTTTTTTTGCAATCAACAGATACACCATAACGGGTTCCAGAACATGCTGGAAAGGCCGTATGGATAAAGGATTTCGCACGATAATCTCCTGCCCGGACAAGGCCGCGCGTACACAGTCCGGCACAATCCGGTCCACCGCAAAGTCGCCGCCGCCTATCACATTGCCCGCCCGCGCCGTGGAAACCGCCACGGGCCGCTCGGATTTCTCCCCCAAAAAGGAATTCAGATAACAGCTTGTCACCAATTCGGAGCAGGATTTTGAATTGGAATAGGGATCGTAGCCGTTTAATTCCTCGTTCTCACGATACCCCCATGTCCACTCCCGATTTAAGTACACCTTGTCCGTGGTCACATTGACAAAGGAGCGCACGCTTTCACATGTCCTTACACATTCCAGCACATGCACCGTACCCATGACGTTGGTTTCATAGGTGTAGACAGGGTCTTTATAGGATTCCCTCACAATCGGCTGCGCCGCCATGTGAATCACAATCTCCGGGCGCACCGTTACAAAAACCTGACGCAGATGCGCAAGGTCCCTGATATCCCCGATCACAGAATTCATCCGCTTTCCCATGTCCGTCAGGGCAAAGACAGAAGGGTCTGTGGGCGGCTCAAGCGCATAGCCCGTGACCTCCGCGCCCGCTAGCAGAAGCGCCGCGCACATCCACGTCCCCTTAAACCCGGTATGCCCGGTAATCAATACTTTTTTCCCTTTATAAAAATCCAGTTTAAGATCTGTCGGCATTATCGTTTTCTTCTTTCTCTTTTCATCTCTGTCGGGCGACCGATTACTGCGCCACCGCCTCAATCAGCGTTTTGGCCATGTAGTCAATCATTTCATCCGTCATTCCCGGATAAAGGCCGATCCAGAACGTCTCCTCCATAATGCGGTCCGTATTCTCCAGACTGCCCACAATGCGGTATCCCTCACCCGCGGCACGCATCTCGTCAAAGCAGGGGTGCTTGGTCAGATTGCCGGCAAAGAGCATTCTCGTCTGCACGCCGTGCTCCTCCATGTAAGGCACAACCCTGCTGCGCTCTACGCCATTCTGACAGGTAACCGGAAAACCAAACCAGCTCGGATCGGAATCCACACACGCCTCCGGCAAAATCAATTTGTCCGTGATATGCGCCCTTTCATCCGCCGCAAGCAGATTTTCCTTCATTCTTTTAAAGTTATACCGCCTGCGCTCCACAAAGGAGGGAAACTTTTCTAACTGCGCACACCCGATGGCCGCCTGTAGATCCGTCGCTTTCAAATTATATCCAAAATGAGAATACACATACTTATGATCATATCCCTTCGGCAGCTCCCCGTACTGGCCGTCAAACCGGTGCCCGCAGAGGTTGTCCCTGCCGGACGGACAGACACAGTCGCGCCCCCAGTCCCGGAAAGACCGAATGCACTTGTGTAAAAGCGGGTTGTCCGTGTACACGGCTCCTCCCTCGCCCATAGTCATGTGATGAGGCGGATAAAAGCTGGAAGTGCCGATATCACCCACCGTGCCCGTCAATTTCTTCTCTCCGTCTATCGTGTATACCGAGCCCAACGCGTCGCAGTTGTCTTCAATCAGCCAAAGGTTATGCTTTTTACAGAATGCGCTGACCACCTTTATATCAAACGGGTTTCCCAGCGTATGCGCGATCATGACCGCCTTTGTCCGCTCGGACAACGCCTTCTCCAGCATGGTCACGTCAATATTATACTGCGGAATGGTAACATCCACAAACACCGGCACTGCCCCGTACTGTATCACCGGCGCCACCGTCGTGGGAAATCCTGCCGCCACCGTAATGACCTCGTCTCCCCTGTCGATCTTTCTCTCACCCAAAAGCGGGGAAGTAAGCGCCATAAACGCCAGCAGATTGGCCGAGGAGCCCGAATTTACCAGGGAGCAAAAACGAATGCCCAGATACTCCGCCATCTGTTTTTCAAACTGATCCGTATATCTTCCGGACGTGAGCCAGAATTCCAAGGCGCTGTCTACCAGATTACACATTTCTGCGCTGTCATAAACGCGGGAAGCGTAAGGAATGCGGTCTCCCTCCTGAAAGGGCTTCTTCACGTTGTGATAGGTGTTGCAGTATTCCTTTACCAGTGTCAGGATTTCTTCTCTTGCCTGCTGCTCGGTTTTTTGCGTTGTCATGGTTTTGTCCTCCCTGTGTGATACCAGACTTATTTTATCAAATCTTGCCGGTATGTACAAGGAATCAATTCAACAATTCCTCGTCAAGAAGGAACTGTTCTATTCCAACATACCGTATTCCATGTTCATCCGTCCAAGGTTTCAGGTAATCTTTCACTACCACCATTTTTCTGAAAGAATCCGAAATACGCAGCAACGATGCAATCTCCTGCTTTCTTTTGTCCGGATCTGCAATGCTGAGGGCCGACTGGATGTAAAATCTGTCACTCCCTCTGTTCACCACAAAATCGACTTCGAGCTGCTTCCTTATACTCTTTCCATCCTGCCCTTTGGTATTATATTCAACAACACCGACATCAACATCAAGTCCTCTTCTGATCAGATCATTGTATAATACATTTTCCATTAAATGCGTTTCTTCTAACTGTCGAAATCCAAGCCTTGCATTTCTCAGTCCCAGATCGGAATAGTAATACTTCGCAGGTGTTTTAATATACTTCCTGCCTTTGACGTCATACCGCGTTGCCTTCTGAATCAAGAATGCATCCAGAAAGTAATCCAGATAATGATCTATCGTCTCCGGTGCTACATTAATCTGCCTTTCGCTCTTAAAAGTGTTTGAAAGCTTATTGGGATTGGTTAATGACCCGATACCGGATGCAAGAATGTCAAGCAAGATCTCCAACACCTCATCCTCATTCAGAATCTTGTGGCGCTCAAGCACATCCTTAAGATACGTCCTGCTGAAAAGGTCACGAAGATATCTGCTTTTTTCCTCATGCGTGTTCAGGGTTGTCACGACAGGCATACCGCCATAAGTGTAATAGTCCTGCCATGCTCCCCGCTTATCCTCCTCGTATGCCTCATAAAATTCCGCAAAAGAAAGCGGGAACACCCTGATCTCATCGCCTCTGTCACGAAACTGTGTCAGGATATCAGAAGAAAGCATCTTCGAGTTGCTCCCAGTTACATAGACGTCTATATTTGGCATCTGCATGAGTCCAAGTACTGCATCAACAAATGTGATCTTTGCCTCCGGATCATCCACATAAGGATTCTGGATTTCGGAGACAAATTGAATCTCGTCAATAAATACATAGTATCGTTTATTACTGTCAACAGTCTGCTCCCGGATATAACGATCTAATTCTATCGGATTTCTATATTTCGCATTCTCAAGAATATCTAAAGCGAGGCCGACAATTTGGTCTTGCTGCACTCCCTCGCCAAGCAGATAATTCCTGTATAATTGAAAGAGCAGAACAGATTTCCCACACCGCCGCAGGCCTGTAATGACCTTTATCCGTCCATTATCTTTTTTTTGTATCAATTTCTCCAGATATTGTTTTCTTGGCAGCATTTGAATTACTCCTGAAATTTTTGCGTATTGACGCGCTCATTTCACTTTTCTTATGACATTATCAAATATTGGTATAAAAATCAAGTGACGGGATTAAAGTTTTTCTAAAAAACGCTTCGGCGCAATATCGCCTTTAAACCATATAATCCGGAAAATGACGCCCCTGCCTGCTCGAGTCCGTTTCGATTGTATCATTGCAAAATAATACATCAGTCATAATACAAGATAAGAAAACCTAAAAATTTTGCTGAGATTTATGTTGTGGAACATAAAGGATAATATATGATT